>DXYF01000033.1 GCA_019415945.1 Clostridiales bacterium | reverse complement strand
AAAAAATTTAAGATTTTTTCATTTTAGGGCTTGACTTTTATTTGCAGGACTCCCACTTTGAACTGTGTAACATCTGTTGCCAGCTTCTCAAAAGGCTTTGTTGCTTTAAAATCTCTCTTTAACAGATTGTCAGCAATTTTACCTACCTCGCCTCTGTATGAGTGATATTTTTCGTTTTTGCGTTGTTTGCCTTTTAAACCAAGAATTTTCATGAGCTTTTGTACAGTTTTATGGTTAATTGTATAACCTTTTTTACGCATAATCATAAGGATTCTGCGATATCCGTATCTACCTTTGTGAGCGTTAAATATCTCTAATATCTCATTCTTTTCTTTTTCGTACTTGTCTGTGTTTTGATGTTTCAGATAATAATAGTATGTACTTCTTGCTAATCCTGATAATGCTAACAAATCTTTCAGCGGATATTTTTGCCTTAGTTCTGAGATAATCAAGGCTTTTTGCCGTTCTCTCGCTCTTCCGCAAGAACTAAGGCACTCAGTTTTTTTAAGTATTCTATCTCCATGCGAAGTCGCTGATTTTCGGCAATTAAATCTTCTTCAACATTTTTATCCAACTTTGGCGGTCTGCCTTTTCTCGTTCCATTTACTGAACTTGCTCTGCCTCGTCTTTCTTTCATCAGACCTTCGGCTCCTTCTTCTAAATATATGCGTTCCCACCGTTGCACTTGTTTCTGATAATTATGCTCTTCTCCTCTGCTAATATCCCAGTATTTTCTTACTACTTCGTTATAGCACAAATGATGTTCCCGCATATCCAGTATAACAGATATTTTGAATTCTGCACTATATTTCTTTTGTTTTTGTCCTTTCTTTCCCATAAAAAATATGCACCTCCATAAGTGTCTAACTTTTGGGGTGCATATCAAAACTCGGCGGATATTTTTATTTACTCTTTACCATTCCAGCAATATGTACACAGCTTGCAGGGAGAAATACCGATTGACTCGATCATATCGTCAAGTCGGTGGTAACGAAGCGATGTAAAATTAAGCTCCTTGCGGATGTCCTCTACCATTTCGCTGTAATTTCGGCTTGTGGGATCTGCATAATCAGCAAGCATTTTATCGGCGTTGTCGCCCTCTCTCTTCAAAATAACTCTGCGAGCAATCAAATCAAGCTCCGATGTCGAACGAGAGAAATTAAGGTACTTACAGCCGAACATAATAGGCGGACACGCCGGGCGGATATGAACCTCTTTTGCACCGCTATTGTAAAGAAATTCAGTTGTTTCACGAAGCTGAGTTCCTCTTACGATTGAATCATCAATGAGAAGCAGCTTTTTTTCGTCAATAAGTTTTTTTACCGGAATAAGTTTCATATGAGCAATTTTGTTTCTCTGCTTCTGATTTGTCGGCATAAAGGAACGCGGCCATGTAGGAGTGTATTTAATAAACGGGCGTGTAAACGGAATCTTTGTTTCGTTTGAATAACCTATTGCGTGAGCAATACCCGAATCGGGCACACCTGCAACAACATCGGGATTTGCGTCATCTCGCTTGGCAAGCAGTCTGCCGCATTCGTAACGCATCTGCTCGACATTTACACCCTCATAGCACGATGTAGGGTATCCGTAATACACCCACAGAAACGAGCAAATTTTCATTTCCTTTTGTGCAGGACTTACGGTTTCCACTCCCTCGGGGGTCATAAATACAATCTCGGCAGGTCCAAGCTCTTTGTAGTCTGTATATCCCAAATTGAGATAAGCAAAACTTTCAAACGAGGCACAGAATGCGTTATCTTTTTTGCCTATAATAATCGGTGTTCTTCCCATTCTGTCACGAGCCGCATATACTCCGTTTGCAGTAAGCAAAAGAATTGACATCGAGCCGTCTATTTTTTCCTGAGCAAATCTCAGTCCCTCAACTAAAGAAGATTTTTGATTAATAAGAGCGGCCGTTATTTCGGTAGGGTTAATCGTACCTCCGCTCATTTCAAGAAAATGAGTATGACCTGTTTTGTAACATTCCCCGATGAGCTCATCGGAATTGTTAATTTTGCCGACAGTTGTGATCGCAAAACTGCCTAAATGAGAATGGACAAGCAATGGCTGCGGCTCAAAATCGGAAATACAGCCTATACCGAGGTTACCCTCCAGTTCCTCGACATCATGCTCAAACTTTGTACGAAACGGAGAATTTTGAATGTTATGAATTGCACGGGAAAATCCGTTTTCTCCGTGGACAGCCATACCGCCTCTTCTTGTACCGAGATGAGAATGATAGTCAGTACCGTAAAATAAATCAAGAACGCATGAGTCCTTTGACGCTACAGCAAAAAAACCACCCATAATAAATACCTCTCTGCATAAGTTTTTATATAAACAATATGATATTATTTTATTACATCAGACACGATTAGTCAAATATTTTAAAAAAATATTTTAAACGGCAATAATTATTGCTCAATAAAGTTGACAAACAAAAAAAACTCTGATATAATATCATTTGCGTGAATAATTAGACCTGCGCCAATAGCTCAGTTGGTTAGAGCTACCGGCTCATAACCGGTCGGTCCGGGGTTCGAGTCCCTGTTGGCGCACCAAGAGAGAGTACCTTTGGGTACTCTCTTTCGTTTTTGCCTTATTCAAAGCCAACAGGGACTCGAAGGCGACCGTTAAGAAAACAGTCCGGTGGACTGTTTTTAGGGAGAGCGTTTATGAACATTTCTGCTGATACACGCCATAACAAACGAGGCAGGCATTTTATTTCATTATACCTATACTGTTGGCGCACCAAAAAAGGAGTACAGTAGTACTCCTTTTTTTTACTTTTTAACAGCCAACAAGGGCTCGAAGGCGACCGGCGGCGTGACACTGTTATCTTTTTGAGTGCTTAACCTTAACATTACCTTGAATTACATACCAATTTGCTATAAACATATTATAAGTAACATTAATTTTGCCCTGCAATCGAGATTGTTTGAAAGAGCAGTTAATTTAAAAGCAATAATCCACCGCACAAAATGCAAAAAAGTCGAGTACCTCGACACGCAATTCGAGCAGACAGGTTACTATTATCAAACCTTCTTTGCCCGACCGTTTTTGAGCAGTTTCCTATAAATCAAAAAAGAGGCACACATCGTGCCTCTTTGTGTATTAAGGTATTAAAAGTTATTCAAAGTTAATTTCGCCCTCGTATTTCTTTTTGAACATATCGAATACGGTCTGCAAAATTTCTTCGTCGTCAATGCTTACATACTCTTCGTTTTCTTCGTCAAGAGCGTTAATCTTAAGGATTACAACCTCGTCGGCGTCCTCGTCGTTTTCAATAAGTACAATGTACTCATCGCCGTCATATTCTACAACATCGAGAAATTCAAACTCAACCTCGTTACCCTCATCGTCAGTAAGAGTAATAAGTGCATCTTCGTTTTCAAATTCTTCAATCATTTTTTCGTTGTCAGCCATAGTATTACCTCGCTTTCACTAAACTTTCTTAAAGTATAACTGTAATACGGGCAAAAGTCAATAGTATGTTTACCGCAACACTTTACTGCCCTTTTATATGCTCGTATGAAAACATTTGTTCATACGCATTATTGTCGAGTATCATCCTTGAAACCGTAAACATATTTGTACATTTACTGTTCAAGGCGTCAATATCGTCCTTGTTTTCGGAGTTTTTAAACGCCGTATATTCTCCCGAATTTGAGTTATACATTCCGTTTTGAGAAATCCAGCTTCTGTCCGCAAAAACAACAAACGGATCCTTTCCGCCGAAAACATCGGTTCCCGCAAGCGTGCGGCTGTCATATTCAAATCCGAGCATATTAAGCATTGTAGGCAAGACATCAAGGCTTGAACAGTATGTTTTTACACTCACAGGCTTCTCCATAGAACCGCTCCACAAAAGCCAAGCGTTTTTGTATCTTTCAAACACCGTATCAACCTTATGCCCCGCAAGCTCGTCAAGCCCGTTAAACTCATCAAGCGAATACGGATAATGATCGCTTGTAATGCAAATCACCGTACTGTCAAGCTTGTCTGCCTTTTCAAGCCTGTTTAAAAGATATTCAACCGCCCTGTCAAGCTCTATATTTGCCGCAAGGTAACCCTTTACCTCGTCACTGTACTCCAAATCTTTGACAAGCTCTGCATTTCGCTCGCTTATCGTATTGTACGAGTAGCCGCCGTGTCCGCTGACGGTCATATAATATACACTGAAGCTCTCCGAGTTTATATAGTCATCAACGGTATTTTGCATCATTTTAAGGTCGGAATTAGGCCATACATTTTCACCGAGGTCAAGGCCTTTGCCAATAGCCTTGTAATCATATCCGATATTTGTAAGGTACTCGTCACGGTCATAGTAATCATAGGTGTGATTATGATACGCCAAAACCTGCTCATAGCCGTTTGTACGGCTTTGCTCACCGAGAGAAAACGGAAAATTAATATCCTGCTCTGCGGACTGCGAAAAGCTCCATACCCCCGACTTTGGAATAAGTCCTGTCAGATTTGCATATTCTCCGTCGGTTGTGCTGACGCCCCACGCAGGAAGATAATAGTTATCAAACTGAAAACCCTCGCTGTACAGCTTATACAGAGTCGGTGTAAGATCCTCGTCAATAGTATATTTCGAAAAACTCTCCGCAGTTATAAAAACAATGTTATATCCCTCAAAACAGCCGGTATATTCATTTGTATAGCTGGGTGTTTCTTCGGAAAAATATTCATAAAGAGATTTTAATTCTTCATTATCGGTATCAGCCGAAAGTTTTTCAAAATCAGTTTCAATAATATTAGGAGTTTGCTTTTTGTCCGCAGTATCAGCCGCGGCAGGCAAGTCAGAAGGTGTAGAATCGGTCTTTACAATTTTTGATGAGGAACCGAAAATCAGACGACTTACATCAAGCCTCTGCATGGTAAACAAACCGAACCTCTGACAAACAGCATTTTGCTGCAGCTCGCCGTAATATAAAATATATGAACTTTTGGTATCAGATGAAGACTCATCTAAATTCACAAAAGAAATGCCGATTATCTGAAAACAAACTGCCATGCATATTAATACAAGCTTTGCTTGCCTTGTCGACTTATTAAACATATTGAGTCTTTTTGAAAATATCCCTAAAAATATTATCGGCAGAAAAATTAATATTATAAAAATAATTCTGCTTTTAATGGCAGTCAAAATCATATCGACAGAGTTAAGTGCCTGACCCGCCCCGCCATTTGAAATGCTGTTTATCACTAAGAATGTACCGAAAACATTATAATACACAACCTGGACATTATAATAAACCGACAAAACCAGGCTTACTCCAAACGCTATGCCCCGATTGACACGCTCGCTGTTAAAAAATGAAGCTATCACCGTAAACAGACAAGACGGAAAAATCGTAAAAATAATTGTAAACCACAAACCGTCCGAAACATTAAGTCCTGACGAAAACTTTACCATAAGCTCCATGAACAAAACGGAAATCGGAAAATAAAGCAGAGTCAATAAAATGCTTTTTGTACTCGGCTTTTGCACCTGCGGCTCATAATAAGTAAAATTTTCTTTATTGTTTTTTATAAAATGACTGCGTCTTACTATTTGCTGTCCGTAAGACGCGTTGTTCGTATTATTATTCATACAATGTACCTGCAAAAATTAATTTTATATATTATAAGCAATATTATGACATATTTCAACACTCTGTCTGCAATAGATTTATTTACCATTTAAAATTCACATTAGTAATGAGTTTGAGTTGTAAAGATAAATAAAAAGGTTCTGTTTTGCGAACCAAACTTTAAAAAACTAAAGCGGAAGCACTTTGGCTTCCGCTTTTTACTGTATTTAGTCAACACTTTTTATTTATAACGCTTACCGTTATTTTTATAACGATTACCCGATGATTTGGGCAGCCTTACATCGGCAGTATCAAAACGCCTGCTTCTGTCAATCTGCCTTTTTTTATTCACACTTGACTGATATCCGTCATCGTATTTATCAGATGTGCCGCGTCGTGCATTGCCTGCATAAGCATACTGCCTGTTATTAGCACCCTTTGACAGCTTATTTTTCTTGCTGACAGTCGAATAAATTACATAAGCAATACCGGCAGCACTCAAAAGCAGACAAATTATTCCGCCGTAGAGCATCCATTCACCGTTATCGGATGTGCTGTCATTATTTTTGATAAAGCTAAAATCATCGGAATCATTTCCGTCATTGCTTGCGTTTTTCAGGCTCGACGAAATATCTTTCCAGTCATTGCTTGACAAAACGCTGTCATCCATATTTGTATTTGCATCGTAAAGTGATGCTGACGGAGCAGTGCTTTGAGGCGGTATATAAGTTTGACCGCCGCCTACATACAAGTCGGAGCTTTGTTGATCGTCATTTGAGTCATCATACCAATCGTCATAGTACGGCTCTGTCACAATCGGCTCGGTTTCAGGTTCGTAGTAAGGCTCTGTCTCCGGCTCATAGTAAGTCGGCTCAGTTGCCGGAACATATTCGGTAGCATAAGTCGGCTCAACATAAATCGTTGTTTCAACCGGCACCGGAGGGTCTGTTACCACAATATCGTCATCAATACCATCGCCGTCCAAATCCACTGCAAAGGCAGTTGCCGTTATAATTGAAATTGCCAAAACAAATATCAATAAAACTGTAACAAGCTTTGTGAGTCTGCTCATACAAACTCCTTTCTCCGATAAAAATCGAAATTACTGTTCGCTTTCTGCACTCTCTTCGGAAGCAGTAGTCGGCTCTACAGGAACAAAGAACATCTTAGGATCGTATTTATCTATTACCGATGTGTTCTCCTCGTACTTAAGCTCCTCTGTCAAGCCTTCCAAATAGTCGGCAAATTCATCGCCTTTCATAGAAGCAAGAACACCTGCACTGTTGTTTTCATCTGCAAGATAATCTGCCTTAGCATCGTTAATATCTCTCTTGTAAATAAAGTAGTAAACAGCACTCTCGCCGCTGCCTACTTTTACGGCAGTTGCCTTGTTGTTGTCAAGCTCTTTAAGTGCGTCCTTGACCTCATCACCGAGCGAGCTGTTTTCAAGGTTTTCTATATTGGAAACAGAGGGGTCGGACTCAACTTCGTTTGCTTCCATATACTTTGCCACAACATCATCGTACGATGTGCCGCCGTTTACTTGTTTAACATATCCGTCGATTTCGTCGGTAACTTTCTTTGCCTCTTCTTCAGACATAGCCACATTAGTCGACGCACCTGTTTCATCGGTTGAAGCTGTGTAAAGATTTACGGTAAAGTAGCTGTAATCAGTGTAATTATCGCTGAAATACTCAGAGAGCTCTTCATTTGTAACCTCTTTTGAACCGCCCTCTTTGTAGAGCTTGTCAAAGAGTGCCTGATACTTAACGCTGTACTCTGTTGAGCAATAAGCAAAGCTTTCAAGCGAAATGCCGTATGGTTCCAAGTCTTCGCTCATAGGCATAAAATAACCGTAATCGGCATACTGTCCTACATTCCAGTAGGTCTCTGCCTGCTCGTCTGCAGAAGCAATAGAAGCCTCGGGAATCTCAACATTTTCTTTCTCAAGCTGTTCATCAAGAACAAGATATGTCAGGCACATTGTCTTTGCCTGATCCTTAATCCACTTGCTCGCTACCTCCTTATTACCGTCATCATCGGTAATTTCCATATCAAGCCATGAATCAGATGTTTCATCATAATCCTCAAGCTCTGAAGCGTAAGTTTTTGCCTGCTGATACGCAGTATCAAGCGAATAGATATAAACACCTATTGCAAGCTCTTTGTCACCTGCTCTGTAAGACCATTCCTTGTTAAGATTTATCGGAGTACATCCCGAAACAATAACAACGGAAAGTACCATAATCATTGCTAAAATAAATGACCCGATTTTTACATTTGGTTTCATATTTTAATACCGTCCTTGTTTAAAAATAGCATTGACAGCACGGTATACCGCACTGCTTATGCACACATGAAACACTTTCACAGTATGCGTACTTGATAATTATACACAAAAAATTCGTTATTGTCTATATTTTATCAAATTTTTATCAAAAAATTTAATCAAATTTATCGTTTATATTTCAAAAACCGACTAAATCTTAAAAATACTCTTCAGCATATCAAGCACAGGCACTCCGTCCCTGCATTTCACCGAAAGATACGGCTTTGTTCCCGAACAAAGCACAGCCTTTCCGTTGAGTGCAATAAGAAGGTCTGCAACCTGCGGGGATTTAATTTCATTGACATAAAGCAGAACAGAGTTTTCGTTTTGCCTTATCTCAAATATTCCCATTGAATTTGCCTTGTTTCTGACAAGAGCAATATCAATAAGCCCCAAAACCGACTCGGGCAGTTCTCCGAATCTGTCACGAAGCTCATCCTTGACATCCTCGCTGTCCTCAACGCTTCTTATATCTGCAATTCTTCTGTAAATATCAAGCCTCAGTGTAAGACTTTCAATATAGCTTTCGGGAATATGTGCGTCAACGGAAATATCAATAAGGCAGTCAAGCTCTCTGCTATGATTTTCTTCGCCACGCTCCTCACTCACAGCCTCGGCAAGCAGTTTTAAATACATATCATAGCCCACCGACTCCATATGACCGTGCTGCTGAGCTCCCATAATATTGCCTGCACCTCGAAGCTCAAGATCCCGCATTGCAATCTTAAATCCGCTTCCGAACTCGGTAAATTCTCTGATAGCCGCAAGGCGTTTTTGCTGAATTTCCGTAAGCACCTTGCTTTTTCTGAAAGTAAAGTACGCGTACGCTCTGCGTGAGCTTCTGCCGACTCTTCCCCTCAGCTGATGCAGCTGCGAAAGTCCCATACAGTCGGCATTCTCTATAATCAGCGTGTTTGCGTTAGGCAGGTCAACGCCTGTTTCGATTATCGTTGTGCAGACAAGCACATCGACCTCCTGCTCAAGCATTTTTCGCCATACCTCGCCAAGCTCGTTTTCTTTCATTTTGCCGTGACCGATTGCAATTTTTGCTTCCGGCACAGCCTCAAGAATTTTGCTTGCCTTTGACGATATAGTTTCAACATTGTTGTGAAGATAAAAAACCTGACCGCCTCGGCGAAGCTCCCGCCTTATCGCCTCGTTTATAACTGCGTCATCATGCTCAAGCACATAGGTTTGCACCGGCTGACGGTTTTGAGGAGCTTCTTCGATTACGCTCATATCACGCAGACCGCTCATCGCCATGTTAAGCGTTCTCGGTATAGGGGTTGCGGAAAGAGTGAGCACATCTACATTTTTGCAAAGCTCCTTGAATCTCTCCTTTTGGGCAACTCCGAACCTCTGCTCCTCGTCTATTATTGCAAGTCCCAGGTCACGAAATTCAACATCCTTTTGAACAAGACGGTGAGTTCCCACTATCATATCAATTTCGCCGCGTTTAAGCTTTAACAGTATTTCCTTTTGCTGCTTTGCAGTGCGAAAGCGTGAGAGCAGCTCAACTCTTATCGGGTACCCCTCAAATCGTTTTGTAACCGTCTGGTAGTGCTGCCAAGCAAGAATTGTTGTCGGGCAGAGCAGGGCACATTGCTTTGAATCCGCAACGCACTTAAACGCCGCCCTTAACGCAACCTCCGTTTTGCCGAATCCGACATCGCCGCACAGAAGTCTGTCCATGGGGGCTGTTCGCTCCATATCGTGCTTAATTTCATCACAGCAGCGAAGCTGATCGGGAGTTTCCTCATACTCAAAGCTCATCTCAAAATCTCTTTGCCATTCGTTATCTTTTGAAAACGCAAAGCCCTTTGCCTTCATTCTTGCCGAATACAGAGCGATAAGCTCCTTGGCAATATCTTTTACTGACGATTTTACCCTCGCTTTTGCCTTTTGCCAATCCTGCGAACCAAGTCGGCTGAGTTTTACGCTTGTATTTTCATGGGGGCCGATATACTTTGCAACCATATCAAGCTGAGTTACAGGCACATACAGCACATCGCCCTTTGCGTAGTCGATTTTGATATAATCCTTTGTAATGCCGTGAGTATCAATCTTTCTTATTCCGCCGAAAATGCCTATTCCGTGAACGCTGTGAACAACATAATCGCCTGCCGTCAGCTCGGACAAGCTGTAAATTTCCTGTCCGTTTTTAGATTTTTTCGGCTTCTTTTTATCGGGCATAGAAGCAATCTGACCGTAAGTAATAAGGAAAAACTTTTCGCCCGGAAGCTCAAAACCCGCACTGAGCGAACCCTTTAGAACATATAAAGCACCGCTTTTTGCGTCGTCAAGAGTTTCGCACAGCTGAGCGGGGAATCCGTCCTCACGCAAGCTGTCGCAAAGGTTTTTTGCGGATTTTTCCGTTCCTGCAAGTATGACGCCGCGGCTTTGCGGCGTAAAAAGTCCTTTAATATCCTCTGACAGCTGTTTGTAAGAGCCGCTCCAGCGGTTAAGCTGTTTTGAGGAAAAGCTGATTATTTCCGAAATATTTACGGGCAAACTTCCGTGAACAAAATTTTCAAGCACTATTGTACCGTGTGCATTAAAAATATCAACGCACTCATTAAAGGTAAGCGTAAACCTGTCAAAGCCACGGCAAAGCACGCCGTCCTCAAAGCCCTGCTTTAAAGCTTCGGTGTTTTGGAAGTCCATCGCCTTGCCTCTGTCGCTTATGTTGCCAAACTCCGACGCAAAAAACAGCGTATCTCGGTCAAAATAGTCAAAAAGGCATTCAGGTTTATCATAAATTTGACCTATAAATTTATCGGCATTTGAAATTTGTGCTCCGTTTCTGATAAGCTCCGCTTCACTCAAAAGCGTTTCCTTTGCCTTTGCACTGTTTTTTGAGCGTAAAAGACCCGCCTTGTGGACAATTTTATCGGCAAGGGCGTTTTTGTCTTCAATGATAATTTCTGTCGACGGAGTAAGCTTTATTTTGCCCGTCTTTTTAAATCGGCGTTGTGTTTCGATGTCAAAATAGCTTAAATCGGTAATTTCATCGCCCCAAAACTCCGCTCTGACAGGATAGTCGGAATCAGGCATAAAGAAATCAAGGATTCCTCCTCTAAGCGAAAACTGACCGTTTCCGTCAACTGCGTCAAAACGCTCGTATCCTAAAAGCGTCAGCGAACGCACCGCCTTTTCAAGCGGCAGTTGTGCCCCTTCCTCAAATACGACAGCGGAATCCTCAAGTACCTTTTTGGGGACGGTAAGCTGGCTTGCGGCATCTATGCAGGATATTACCACATCACATTCCTTATCAATCAGCTTTAAAAGCACCTTGAGCCTTGCGTGTTCATATTCGTGTGATTTGCTCTGAAAATCAAGAAAATTATAGTCACGCACTGGATACACACACGCTCTAAGTCCCATACAGCAAAGGTCGTTGCACAGGGTCTGTGCCTCCTTTTCGTCGGAAGCAACGCAAAAAGCCGTGACGCCCCTAAGGCGGCACAGCGAATATATAATATTTGCCTTGTTAATTGCAGAAAGTCCCGATACGCAAAGCGATTTACCTACCTTAGCGTTTTTTAACAGCGACTTAAACGCAGGTGAGTTTTTCAGAACATTAACAATAAAATCCATTTTACCGTTCATTTTTATGTCCTTGTCATTGTCAATTTACAGTTGTTTGTAAGTTTGTTTACTATTTATATTACTTTTTAATTAAACATATTCATTGCTCTGTCGGTTTTTCCCTCAATAATAAGCTCTGCCGCCTTAGACGCATTATCAAACATCGTGCCAAGAGTTTTCAGCTCATCATCAGTAAATTTTGAAAGCACCCAGTCAGCTAAATCCCAGTGCGGGTTCGGTTTTGCTCCGATGCCGATTTTTATTCTCGGGAAATTTTCGCTTCCGCTAAGATATATTATGCTTCTCATTCCCTTTTGTCCGCCGTCGCTGCCCTTTGAGCGAATCCGCATTTTCCCGACATCAAGCGATATATCATCAAAAATCACAATCACCTTCTCGGGCGGAATTTTGTAAAAATTCATTGCTTCAACAACCGCCTGACCGCTGTTGTTCATATATGTGGTCGGCTTCATAAGCATTACCCTTGCACCGCCGATTGTACAGTCGCCTACAAAGCTTTTGTACTTTACTTTGTTTACTTTACAGCCGTACTTTTCGGCTATATAATCAAGTGCAAGCCAGCCTGCATTATGACGGGTATTTTCATATTTTTTGTCGGGGTTTCCCAGTCCTACCACAAGGTATTCGACCGAACCTCCTAATTTACTTTTTCCGAACATTTTTACCACCGATTTATTTTTATACAGCTTTTTACCGCTGTTAACCTTATATAAAGTCTGCGTCCGTTAAACGCAGATATTGCCATCAATTTATATAATTAAAATAAGCGGGTAACATAAGCACCCGCTTGTTTTAATATTGTATTTCAAATAACCTAAAAATTTTGTCAAAAGCTGACTCAATTATAATAAGCAAATTATCAGCCGAATGCAGGAGTAAACGGCTTGTCGTTGTAAATTCTCGCAATAGCCTCTGCAAATGTAGGAGCAACGGGAAGAATTGTAAACTTGTCAATCATCTTTTCTTCAGGAACAGGGATTGTATCAAGGAGCACTACCTCTTTGATTGCACTGTTCTTGATTCTCTCTATAGCAGGGCCCGAAAGAACTGCGTGTGTTGCACAGGCGTAAACCTCGGTAGCACCGCCCTTTTCAACGATTGCGTTTGCGGCGTTGCAAAGTGTGCCGGCAGTATCAATCATATCGTCAACCAGAATTACTTTCTTGCCTCTTGCGTCACCGATAATGTTCATAACCTCGCAAACATTTGCCTTTGGTCTGCGTTTATCAATGATTGCAAGACCTGTGCCGATTCTTGAAGCGAAGTTTCTTGAACGGGTAACAGAACCGAGGTCCGGAGAAACTACAATGTAATCATCGGTGTTTCCTCCGATTTTTTCTCTCATGTGGTTTGCAAGGAGAGCGGCACCGTGGAGATGGTCAACGGGGATATTAAAAAATCCCTGAATCTGATTAGCATGAAGATCCATTGTAAGCACACGGTCAGCACCTGCACTTGTGATAATGTCGGCACAAAGCTTTGCTGAAATCGGATCTCTCGCCTTAGCCTTTCTGTCCTGTCTTGCATAGCCGAAATAAGGCATAACTGCCGTAATTCTTGCTGCCGAAGCACGCTTCATAGCGTCAATCATAATGAGCATTTCCATAAGATTGTCATTAACGGGCGTGCAGGTTGACTGAACAACAAAGCAATCGCTGCCGCGGACAGATTCGTGAAGTGAAACAGAAATTTCGCCGTCCGAAAACTGTGTGCAGTCGCTTTTTCCGAGCGGCAGACCCAAACATCCTGCGATACCCTGAGCCACATCAACATTTGAACTGCCGGTGAAAATTTTGATGTCCTTACCGTGAAAATTCATTGTATTAACTCCTTTAAAATAATTTGCTGAACTATTTATGATTAATAACGATTAACCTTTTAACAGGAATATCCCTTTTTCCTTGCGATTTCATTAAGCTCCTCAAGCTGAGAAGGGTCATTTGCACCAAGCACCGTGTCACTGCACTCTGCTGTGTATGCACCGACTGCTCTTCCGTCCGAAAGAAGCAGCTTGATTGCATCGGGAAGATAGTATTCCTTTGCGTTGTTATCGGACTTTATTCTGTCAAGAACAGTTAACAGCAGCTGACAGTCAAACCAAAATCCGCCCGAGTTAACCTCGTTAATTTTCAGCGTTTCATCATCAGCGTCCTTTTGCTCAACAATAGCCTTGAGGCTGCCGAGCTCATCACGCACAATCCGTCCGTATCCCGTCGGATCATCTACCTTTGCGGAAATTACCGTTGCAGCACATCCGCTGTTTGTGTGCTGTTTTAAAGATTTCATTATAGTGTCGCTTGTCATAAACGGAGCGTCACCGTTTAGTATAACCACATTGCCGTCATGACTTTTAAGAAAATCCTTTGCCATCATTACAGCGTGACCCGTACCCAGGCGTTCTGCCTGATATACGCTCTCAACAGGGCAGTCAAGCGAAGCAATAAACTCATCAATACATTCCTTTTTAAAACCTTTTACTATGCATATGTCCTCTATCCCTGCGTTTTTTAAAGCAGAAATAACCCACATGAGCATCGGCTTTCCCAAAACCTCAGACAAAGTCTTAGGCTTATCCGACTTCATCCTCTTGCCTTCGCCGCCTGCAAGAATAATCGCACAATTACTCATTTTGCACCTCTTTTATTTGACAGCCGCTTACGGCCGCTTTGCTGACATTTAACCCTGCCGCATGACAGAGCAAAAAAACAAAGGCTCACAAACTTAGTTAAAAAGCCTTACATTTTTCAAAGGTCAAGCACACTATCAGATAATACTATTATCGCACAAAATATACAAATTTCAAGAGAATTTTACAAAAAAACAACATCACATCTCATTTTAAACGATTTATACAATATTAATAAAAAAAATATTCGTTTTTTATAAGAAAAAATTTCAAAAAAATATAGCTATTTACGCCAAACTTTGATATAATAGCTTGTAGGCTTATACATGAAGGCGGGATATTTATGCCTTGCCTCAGCCGTATATCTATATACCATATTATAGGAGGATTACCAAAATGGCAAAAAAATGGGTTTACCTTTTTAGTGAGGGTAATGCTAGCATGCGTGAACTCCTCGGCGGTAAGGGTGCTAACCTTGCAGAAATGACAAGCTTAGGACTTCCTGTTCCCCAGGGCTTCACAATTACAACAGAGGCTTGTACTCAGTATTATGAGGACGGCAAGAAGATCAACGACGAAATTCAGGCTCAGATCGGCGAGTACATCGGCAAGATGGAAGAAA
The DNA here is from genome assembly GCA_019415945.1 of Clostridiales bacterium. Lineage (GTDB taxonomy): Bacteria > Bacillota > Clostridia > Oscillospirales > Acutalibacteraceae > Ruminococcoides. The sequence goes on along the minus strand of DXYF01000033.1, from coordinate 72,296 downwards.
TCACAGGCAAGAAATTCGGCGACAAGGAAAATCCGCTTCTCGTTTCCGTTCGTTCTGGTGCAAGAGCTTCAATGCCCGGTATGATGGATACTATCCTCAACCTCGGTCTTAACGAAACTGTTGTTAATGTTATTGCTGAAAAATCAGGAAACCCCCGTTGGGCTTGGGACTGCTACAGAAGATTCATTCAGATGTACTCCGATGTAGTTATGGAAGTAGGCAAGAAGTATTTTGAAGAGCTTATCGACAAGATGAAGGCTGAAAGAGGCGTTACATTCGATGTTGAGCTTACTGCTGACGACCTCAAAGAGCTTGCTTCACAGTTTAAGGCTGAATACAAGGCTAAAATCGGCGTAGATTTCCCCGACGATCCGAAGGAACAGCTTATGGGTGCGGTTATGGCTGTATTCCGTTCATGGGACAACCCCCGTGCAAATGTATATCGCCGTGACAACGACATTCCTTATTCTTGGGGTACTGCTGTTAATGTACAGTCAATGGCATTCGGTAATATGGGTGACGATTGCGGTACAGGCGTTGCATTTACAAGAGATCCTGCTACAGGTGAAAAGAAACTCATGGGTGAGTTCCTTATCAACGCACAGGGCGAAGATGTTGTTGCAGGTGTTCGTACTCCTATGCCTATCGCAAAGATGGAAGAAGAATTCCCCGAGGCATTCGCTCAGTTCAAAGAAGTTTGCCAGAGACTTGAAAACCACTACAGAGATATGCAGGATATGGAGTTTACTGTTGAAAACAAGAAGCTCTATATGCTTCAGACAAGAAACGGTAAGAGAACAGCTCAGGCTGCTTTAAAGATTGCTTGTGACCTCGTTGACGAAGGCATGAGAACAGAAGAAGAAGCTGTTGCTATGATCGATCCCCGTAACCTTGATACACTTCTCCACCCGCAGTTCGATCCCGCAGCTCTTAAGGCTGCTACACCTATCGGCAAGGGTCTCGGTGCTTCTCCGGGTGCTGCTTGCGGTAAGGTAGTGTTCACAGCAGAAGATGCTGAGGCATGGAACGCAAGAGGAGAAAAGGTTGTTCTCGTTCGTCTTGAAACTTCACCTGAAGACATTACAGGTATGAAGGCTTCTCAGGGTATCCTCACAGTTAGAGGCGGTATGACATCTCACGCAGCCGTTGTTGCTCGTGGTATGGGTACTTGCTGCGTATCAGGCTGCGGCGATATCAATATGGACGAAGAAAACAAGAAGTTCACACTTGCAGGCAAAGAATTCCACGAGGGTGACTACATTTCAATTGACGGTTCAACAGGTAACATCTATGATGGTGCTATCCCCACAGTTGACGCTACAATCGCAGGCGAGTTCGGCAGAATTATGGCTTGGGCTGATAAGTTCAGAACACTCAAGGTAAGAACAAACGCTGACACACCTGATGACGCTAAGAAAGCTCGTGAGCTCGGTGCCGAGGGTATCGGTCTTTGCCGTACAGAGCATATGTTCTTTGAAGAGGACAGAATCGCTGCATTCCGTGAGATGATTTGCTCTGACACAGTTGAAGAAAGAGAAGCTGCTCTTGAAAAGATTCTTCCTTATCAGCAGGGCGACTTCAAGGCTCTTTACGAGGCTCTCGAAGGCAACCCCGTAACAATCAGATTCCTTGACCCGCCGCTTCACGAGTTCGTTCCTACAGAGGAAGCTGACATCAAGAAGCTCGCTGACGCACAGGGCAAGTCAGTTGAAGATATTAAGGCTATCATCACTTCACTCCACGAGTTCAACCCGATGATGGGTCACCGTGGCTGCCGTCTTGCAGTAACATATCCTGAAATTGCTAAGATGCAGACAAAGGCTGTAATCCGTGCAGCTCTCGAAGTTAAGAAAGCTCATCCCGATTGGGCAGTTAAGCCTGAGATCATGATTCCGCTTGTTTGTGAAATCAAAGAGCTCAAGTTTGTTAAGAAAGTTGTAGTAGAAACAGCTGACGCTGAAATTGCTGCTGCAGGCGTAGATCTTGAGTACGAAGTTGGTACAATGATCGAAATCCCCCGTGCAGCTCTTACAGCTGACGAAATCGCTACAGAGGCTGACTTCTTCTGCTTCGGTACTAACGACCTTACACAGATGACATTCGGCTTCTCAAGAGATGACGCAGGTAAGTTCCTCGACGCTTACTATGACAAGAAGATCTTTGAAAACGATCCGTTCGCAAAGCTCGATCAGACAGGCGTTGGCAAGCTTATGGAAACAGCTATTAAGCTCGGCAAGCCCGTAAATCCGAACCTCCACATCGGTATCTGCGGTGAGCACGGCGGCGATCCTTCTTCTGTAGAGTTCTGCCACAAGATCGGTCTTGATTATGTATCATGTTCACCTTTCCGTGTGCCGATTGCTCGTCTTGCTGCTGCACAGGCTGCTATCAGCAATAAGTAATTTAGGTAATCATACTTCAGTTTTTGATATTAAAATTGTCCGTCTATCGAGTAAAATCGATAGACGGATTTTTTAAATCAACACATTTTTAAATCTGTGTCGTTTACTACTAATTTAAAGTGTACTATAATATAATCACAAAAGAAAAAGGAGATTATATTATGAACACAGACAAAATTTTTGCAGAGAAACTTGCAGAGGAATATGCCCCAAAAAACGATTCAAAGGTAATTGCTCTAAAAAAACTGGACCAAAAAGCAAAAAATCCAGCAAACATATTTGCTTATACATACGGAATTCTGTCAACTTTGATTTTAGGCACCGGTATGTGTCTTAGTATGAACATTATCGGCGGCACACCCATATTTATGATATTGGGTATTATTGTAGGAATTATCGGTTTTATTGGTGTTTGTACAAATTACCCTATCTATAAAAGGTTACTTGCAAAAAGCAGACAAAAATACTCGTTTGAGATTGTACAGTTGGCAAAAGGAATTAGTGAAGAATAATAATGTGGCGAAATAAATGAAATGAGGACGGTTTAATGAACAAGTCTGAAAGCAAATATTTTAATACAGCGAAAAAAATTGATGAAGCTTTTATATCTTTGCTTGAATATAAAAGCCTAAAATATATAACTGTAAAAGAAATATGCGAAAAAGCAGGCGTAAATCGTTCAACATTTTATCTGCACTACGAAACTATAGACGACTTGTTAAATGAGAGCGTAGATTATGTAAATAATAAATTTTTTGAACACTTTAATGTTGACTCAGATGAATTTATTAAAAGCATAGAAAAACGCAGTGCAAAAGAGCTTATATTTATAACACCTGAGTACCTTGTACCCTATTTAACATTTATAAAAGATAATAAACAGATTTTTAAAAGTGTTGTAAATCAATCAAAACATTTAGGTTATAACCAAACATTTAAAAAGATGTTTAATCATATTTTTAATCCCATCTTAGCAAAGTTTAATTTTCCTGAAGACGAACGAAAATATATTTTAATATTTTACATCAAAGGTATAATGGCTGTTATTATGGAATGGATAAAAAACGGCTGTGACGCTCCGATAGACAAAATATGCAATATTATTATAAAATGCATAATATCAGATGATAATGCTGAATATTAAAAATCGATGTAATATAAGAGATAAAAATTTATTAAAATAAAAATTAAAAATAAAAATTATTTATTTGTTTTAATTTTTTTATAGATATTACAATAATCGACGATTTAGTGTCGCAAGACAACGACAGAATAAATTAAAATTATAAATTTTCTTTCATATAGGTTATGTATCAAGTATTAATGCATAACCTGCATTTTAAGCACAAAATATAACGCCTCCAGGAGCGGAGGCGTTAAGCTTAACAAAATTATTATTTAATTAATTTAACTTCTTGCGAGTAAAAACAACTACACCTGAAACAGCAGCCAATACCACGAGAAGTACGATAGCATAAGAAGCCTGACCTGTCTGAACATTTCCGTTACCGGGAGTCTTTACAGTATCAGAAGTTGAGCTGCCGCCTACAGAAGAAGTAGGATCAGTTGATGGCTGATCAGGCTTATCAGTAGGCTGAGTTGTTGTAGGCTGAGTTGTAGGCTCAGTAGTAGGCTGGTCAGAAGTTGCAGGAGCATCAGCAATGTTCTTTAATGTACCTGCGGCCTCAGAACCCTCTTTAGTTGGATATGTACCGTAATCACCGTTACCGAAGTAGAAGTACCATTCGCCAGAGTAAGTAAGTTTGCCGTCAAAGTTCTCACTTGTCTTAGAAAGATCAACAACATAAATCATATTGTCAAGCTCGAATGAGAAGCCGAGACCGTACTCTTTATCATAGAAGAAGTTATCAGCATAATCACCGAGAGCAGCCTTGTCGCCGTTGTAGCTTTCTTCCATCTCAGCAAGCCACTCTTCAGTGTACTTTTCTCCATCGAGATCCAAATAGGAATAAAACTCAACCTGAGCATCAGCAGCCTGCTTAGCTTCTGTGTAAATTGAAGCCTCTGTATCTGTACCGCCGTCAAGGAAGTTATTCCATACGATTGTAGGAACATCTTCAGGACAGTCAACATAATAGAGGTTATCAACATCATCACTCTTCTGAGCCTTATAACCGGGCCATGCAACGCTTCCGCCTGTACCGTCAACAGCACCGCAAGCATCTGTGCCTGACCACCAATAAATACCTGCTGATGTAGCATTTGCACTGTACCATTCATCAGGCATTGCAAAATAATATCTGTTAGTAGCTTCTACATTGTCACCGGGAACATAGCTTCCGTCCTCGAGTACATTAGCCGAAACACTTGCTGTTGCAACTGCTGCCATTGAAGCAACAAGAGAACCTACAAGCAAAAGGCTTAAAAGTTTCTTTTTCATTTTAATCTCCTCCGTATATTTTCCGATTTAAAATCGGCTTTAGTTAATTATATAACATTTTTTAGTTTTTTTCAAGAAAATAACAAAAAATTATTATGTCATATTGCACAAATTTTTTGTAAGTTTTTTGTATATAATGTATCTATTAATATCTGTCACTTACTCACCACTTTTAGCATCTTCGCGTTTTTTTATAATTAAAATAACAGCTATCGCACCTATTACTATAACAATAGCAACAACCACAATTATTGGAGTTAAATTTACTGATGATGATTTTAATTCCTGATATTTAGTTACATCAACATATTCTGTAGCAATTTGGGTACCGGGCATGGAACCGATAATAGCCTGATGATCATCTTTGTTGGGCGAATTTTCCTCTCCCATACCATCCAAATAATTTATAAAACTACCCTGATTTTTTTCCAGAGTTTCTTCATCATCGCTAATGAGAGGAGTCTTATCTTCCACTATCACCTTATCATTTACTGTAATGTCATATGTCCAAGTATAGGATTTAAGATAAGTCATATCATCGCCGTACATTTCTGATACAAACTGTGAAATCTCTGTTTCACCGCCTTTAAGTACGGTAAACTCCATTGACAGAAATTCAGCTTTATTTGCAAATGACATAGGAGTTGTAATGTTAGTCCAGTTAATAGGAATTTTATCCTCAAGATTCAAGTTATGTACAACCCCGTCAAACTTTCCGTAACTAACATTATCTTTATCAAGCTCAAGATAATTATGGTCATAAAAAAGTCGAAGCTCAAATCCGATTATATCCTCTGTTGTATCACTTAGATATAGTGTATATTTGATTTTATCTCCTACTTTAACCGTAGCATCAGAATTAATGGTTAAATCATCATCGGCAGCAAACACAGTAAGCGACGATGCAAAACTTAACATTAGTGTGGCTGCAAAGCAAACTGAAATTAAATTAATAAGGTGTTTTTTCATTTAATTCATTCCTTTTAATAATATACAATAACATATTTATTATATATCATTTTTTTCAAAAATTCAACGAGTTTTTTAGTATTTAATATCAAATTATAATGTATTTTTAATAAAAACACCCTCCGAAAAATCGGAGGGTGAAAATTAATATTTTTTTATGAATTTAAGTCAGCATAAATTACTTAACTCTCTTGCGAGCGAAGTAAAGTACACCGCAAGCAGAAAGGAGTACTACAAGAATGATTACTGACATAGAAGCACTACCTGTCTGAACATTGCTTGAACCACCTGATGTCTGAGGTGTATCAGATGTAGCACCGTTTACAGTTGTACCTGTTGCTGATGTAGCATCAGTAGAAGCAGTAGCATCCGTTGTAGGAGCAACTGTGGTCGGTTCATCTGTAGGAGCTTCAGTTGTAGGCTCAGTAGCCTCTGTTGTAGGCTCTGTTACATCAGTTGTGGGTTCTGTTGCATCTGTAGTTGGCTCTGTCGGAACTTCAGCTCCGCCAACCTTAACTACAGTTTTAACATTGTATTCAGTAGCAATCTGCTGAACAACGCTGTTAACTACAACGGTCTCTTCCTTAGTTTCGTCAGAGTTACCTGTTGCAGGGTTAACCTCAGAAATTGTGAGATCCTCAACATTGAGGTTAACAGTTGTTTCGCCGTCTGTAGCAAGAGCATTAAATGTTACCTGTACAAATGCACTACCGTCAGCAAGCTCATAGAGTGTAAGATCAGAGCAGCTTGCACTAATCTTGCCTGCAGTCTCTGTGCTGTACATAGCATCATCAGCAAATGGCATATAACCGTCTGTGTTGTTCTCAGGAAGTACTGAAAGAACAGCAGGATCATATGTGAGTGACCACTGAGTATTGAGAATGTCCTTAGCAGACTCGAAATAGTAAGATACAGTTACGAGATCTGTATTGTCATCCTCAGTTACCATGCAATTAGCCTCAGGGAAGAGGTTAGATGTAGCATTTACAGTGAGACCTGTTGCAGGAGTCTTCTCTGTTACAGTTACTGTGAATGTAGCACCTGTCTTTGTTGCATAGTCAAAGTTTGTAAGGTCAAGAACAATTGTAACATCAGCGAGTTCGTAAGGAACATCTACTGTGATATTATCCTGACCGTTGTAAACAGCCTCTGTTTCTACACCTGAACCGGCATATACGCCGCTCCAGTTATCAGCCCAGCTGCCGTTTGCAGCAAACTTAACCTGGTAGTTATCGTATGTGTCAATGTCTGTGTATGTGATTGAGTAAATCTTATCAGCAACCTCTGTCATAAGGTTTTCGTCAGCTGCAGGATCCCATGATACGCCGTTGAGCCAGTTACCGTCACCGTTACCTACGGCACGCATTGATTCAACAACAAGTTCTGTTACCATTTCAACACCGTCACCTGTTACAGTGATTTCCTGTGTTGTGGGGTTATAAGTAACCGTTACATCACACTCTGTTAAAACATTGAATGTAATGTTGTTGCCTGTAGCATCGCCAATCCAGTTCTGAGTACCGTCAGCAACATTTTCAACAACCTTTACCTGAGCCTTTTCCATAGCGGGGGTTGCTGTAAATACCTTAGAATAGGTTCCGTCACCGTTGTCTGTCATGATATTATCAGCAGCAGTTTCGGGTGAACCGTCCCACTCAAGACCTGCAAATTCAGCATTTCCGGCTACTACATATACTGTATCGCCTACAGGCTGTGTGGGTTCTGTTGTTGGAGTTGTCGGATTTGTAGCTTCGCCGTTGTACATACCCGGATATACAACTGTATCACGAACAGGCTTTGTGGGAGTATCATTGATTATACCGTAATCAATTACAACCTCTTCCTCGGCAGGATCAGTCTGGAAGTTGTCAGGATCAACCTTAGACAATGTAAGTATCTCAACATAGAGATCAACTGTTGTCTCGCCGCTGCCAACTATCTTAAATGTAGCTGTTACAAACGGAACTCTGCCGCCTGTAATTTTGTAAAGACCAAGTGTTGTACAGTTACCAAGGATTTTACCCTCATCAGCCTTATTGTTCCAAACAAGGTCATCAACTGAAGGCATGAGGTTAATTCCGTCGCCTGCTTCGTTTATATTAGCAGCACTTTCAAACTGAAGAACAGACGGATCATAATTTAATGTCCACTGTGCGTTAAGCATATCCTTTTCACTCTCGATGAAATATGTAACTGTTACATACTCTTCATCCTCTGAGAGAGATACGGATGCTGCGGGGAAGTAGTTAGATGTTGAGTTAACCTTGAGAGCAGCAGGAGCTGTTGTAGCCTCAGTTGACGGCTCTGTTACCTCTGTAGAAGGTTCAGTTACCTCTGTTGAAGGCTCTGTTGCTTCTGTTGAAGGCTCTGTAGGATCAACACCTGACTTGTCTTCAATTTTTACTGTGAATGTAGCACCTGTCTTTGTTGCATAGTCAAAGTTTGTAAGGTCAAGAACAATTGTAACATCAGCGAGTTCGTAAGGAACATCTACTGTGATATTATCCTGACCGTTGTAAACAGCCTCTGTTTCTACACCTGAACCGGCATATACGCCGCTCCAGTTATCAGCCCAGCTGCCGTTTGCAGCAAACTTAACCTGGTAGTTATCGTATGTGTCAATGTCTGTGTATGTGATTGAGTAAATCTTATCAGCAACCTCTGTCATAAGGTTTTCGTCAGCTGCAGGATCCCATGATACGCCGTTGAGCCAGTTACCGTCACCGTTACCTACGGCACGCATTGATTCAACAACAAGTTCTGTTACCATTTCAACACCGTCACCTGTTACAGTGATTTCCTGTGTTGTGGGGTTATAAGTAACCGTTACATCACACTCTGTTAAAACATTGAATGTAATGTTGTTGCCTGTAGCATCGCCAATCCAGTTCTGAGTACCGTCAGCAACATTTTCAACAACCTTTACCTGAGCCTTTTCCATAGCGGGGGTTGCTGTAAATACCTTAGAATAGGTTCCGTCACCGTTGTCTGTCATGATATTATCAGCAGCAGTTTCGGGTGAACCGTCCCACTCAAGACCTGCAAATTCAGCATTTCCGGCTACTACATATACTGTATCGCCTGCAGGCTGTGTGGGTTCTGTTGTTGGTTCTGTTGCCTCAGTAGCTTCTGTTGCTTCTGTTGCCTCAGTAGCTTCTGTTGCTTCTGTTGCCTCAGTAACCTCTGTTGCCTCAGTAACCTCTGTTGCTTCTGTAACTTCCGTAGCTTCTGTAACTTCCGTTATCTCAGTAGCTTCTGTTGCCTGTGTAGGTTCTACAACAGGATTTGTAGCAGTTTTATCATACAAACCTGCATGAGGAACTGTATCACGAACAGGCTTTGTAGGTGTATCTAAGATAACACCGTTGTTAATAACAAGCTCTTCCTCATCAGGATCAGTCATGAAGTTATCGTAGCTGATAAGTGAAAGCGTAAGAACACTGATGTTAAGGTCAACAGTTGTTTCACCGCTGCCAACTATCTTAAATGTAGCTGTTACAAACGGAACTCTGCCGCCTGTAATCTTATAAAGGCCGAGCTTAGTAGCATTTCCGAGGATTTTTCCTTCGTCAACCTTATTGTTCCATACAAGGTCATCAACCGATGGCATAAGGTTTATACCTGTGCCTTCTTCATTCACATTAACAGCATTTTCAAACTGAAGAACATTGGGGTCATAGTACATTTCCCACTGAACATTAAGTATATTCTTTTCACTCTCGATGAAATATGTAACTGTTACATATTCTTCGTCATCAGAGAGGTTTACTGAATATGCGGGGAAGTAGTTAGAAGTAGCGTTAACTGTAAGACCGCCTGCTGCAGCTGTTGTAGGCTCAGTAGCCTGTGTAGCTTCTGTTGCCTCAGTTGCTTCTGTTGTCTCAGTTGCCTCTGTAGCCTCAGTAGCTTCTGTAGCCTCTGTTGTCTCATTTGTAACATCTTCAACTGTTACTGTGAACTTAGCACCCTGTTTTGTAGCATAATCAAAACCTGTGATATCAAGTCTGATTGTTACATCGGCAAGTTCATAAGGAACATCAACTGTGATGTTATCCTGACCATTGAAAACAGCATCTGACTCAACGCCTGAACCTGCATATGTACCGCCCCAGTTTACAGCCCAGCTGCCGTTAGCAGCGAACTTAACCTGGTAGTTATCGAATGCATCAACATCTGTGTAAGTAATCTCGTAAACACCGGGTTCAACCTCAGTCATAAGGTTTTCATCGGCAGCCGGATCCCAGTTTACACCGTTAAGCCATGCACCGTCACCGTTACCTACGGCACGCATTGACTCAATGTTGAGTTCAGTAGGAATCTCAACACCGTCACCTGTTACAGTGAGCTTAAGAGTTGATGGGTCGAAGTTTACTGTTACATCGCAAACGGAAGTAACATTGAATGTAAAGTTATCCTCGCCGCCGTCAATTCCGTACCAATTCTGAGCACCGTCTGCTGTGGTCTCAGCGATTTTAACCTGGTAGTCTTTTCCGACAGCCACATCGGTATATACCTTTTCGTATGTACCGTCGCCCTTTGCTGTCATAACATTATCTGCTGATGTTTCAGGGCTGGGATCCCATTCAGTACCGCAAAGAGCTGGAACACCTGCTACAACATATGTAGAACCTGCAGCAGAAACGCTGAATATGGTTACTGACAATGATGTAACAATAAGCATCAATGACAATAAAAGGCTAATTGCTTTTTTGAACATTTCTCTTTTCCTCCTTATTTAGTAATGCTTCTATAAGCACTAATATTATATAACAACAATCCGTTAAAAGTCAATAAAAAATCTCTTTTAACGGATATTTTTTTTAAGAAATATGTTTTTTTGTAATGTTGCACAAAAGCAAAATACAGTTTTTGTTATTTATAACCATTCACATTGTTAGATTGCCAATTCCACGAATCTCTGCACATATCGTCAAGCCCTTTTTCGGCAGTCCAACCGAGAATTTTTTCTGCTTTTGACGCATCGGCATAACATTCGGCAATGTCGCCTGCACGGCGTGGCTTGATTTCATATGGAATATCAATATTATTTACCCTTGAAAAAGCCTTTACAATATCAAGCACACTGTAACCGGTACCTGTTCCGAGATTAAATATCTCGGTTCCCTTATGCTGTGCGGAATAGTCAATCGCCTTAACATGACCCTTTGCAAGGTCAACAACATGAATATAGTCACGCACTCCCGTACCGTCGTGCGTATCATAATCGTTGCCGAACACACCTAAGCATTTAAGTCTGCCTGCCGCAACCTGCGTTATGTAGGGCATAAGATTGTTCGGAATTCCGTTTGGATCCTCTCCTATTCTGCCGCTCTCATGAGCACCGATGGGATTAAAGTATCTTAAAATTACGATTGACATATCGGGGTTTGCATTTGCAGTATCGGAAAGTATCTGCTCCATCATCAGCTTTGTCCAGCCATACGGATTTGTCGGAGTGCCGGTCGGCATTGTTTCCACAAGCGGCACTGTCTTGGGTGTTCCGTAAACAGTTGCCGAAGAACTGAATATAAATCTGTTTACAGAGTATTTTTTCATTGTTTCAAGCAAAGACAGAGTTGAATCTATATTATTTCTGTAGTATTCAACCGGCTTTTCACAGCTCTCGCCTACCGCCTTCAGTCCCGCAAAGTGAATTACCGCGTCAATGCTGTTTTCGGAAAAGATTTTGTCCAGTGCGTTTTTATCGCATACATCAGCCTCATAAAGAGGAATTTTTCTCCCTGTAATTTCTTCCGTGCGAGCTACTGCTTCGGGACAGCTGTTTGAAAAGTTATCTGCAATAACAACATCATGCCCTGCGTTAATAAGCTCCACACAGGTATGAGTACCTATATATCCGGCACCGCCTGCAAGCAATACATTCATAATAAATTTCCTTTCTTTACTGTTTTAGGTTTTAAACCTTTTCGGGCTGAGGATAAGTTACACCAAAGGTTTCTACGGTAACTTTTTTCATAATCTGAGGGTCAAGCGGCTTGTCCGAAAAATCGGTATCACACTCTGCGATTTCGTTTACCGCATCCATACCCTCAATCACCTTTCCAAAAGCCGCATACTGACCGTCAAGGTGCGGAGCCGCCTTGTGCATGATGAAGAACTGGGAGCCCGCAGAATCCGGCATCATTGAGCGAGCCATAGAGAGAACGCCCTCGGTGTGCTTTAAATCATTTTGGAATCCGTTTGCGGAAAACTCACCTTTAATTGAATAACCGGGGCCGCCGCAGCCTGTTCCGTCGGGACAGCCGCCCTGTATCATAAAGCCGTAAATTACACGGTGAAATCCAAGGCCGTCGTAATACCCGCTGTTTGCAAGGCTTATAAAATTATTAACGGTGTTGGGTGCTGCATCGGGATAAAGCTCAGCTTTTATGATCTTTGAGTTTTCCATTTCAATAGTCACAATGGGATTGTTACTCATAATTACCACTCTTTTCATTATTTATAGTAACCATATTTTAAACCAAATTTCCGCAAATAGCAAGTTTTTTATATGGGTGCTATGGCAGGAATAAAATTGCGAAGCACAGAATACAGTGCGGCAGCAATTAAAAATAAATAAATTGCTTTCTTGCTTAGTTTTAATGGTTTTAAATGTATGCTGAAAAATCTCAGTGCAAAGCGAATATAAAGTACTACGGCAACTATAATTGCGAAAATCACAAATGCGTTTTGCCTTAACGACAGAAATACATCTCCGTGCAGCAGAGCGATAACCGAGCGGGTCATTCCGCATCCCGGGCAGTATATTCCTAAAAACTGATATGTCATACAACCGGGAAGCATAAAATGCGAAGCTATATAACCAGCCAAAAAATAAAGCAGCACAGCCGAAATAAGAGGACAGATTATTACTGCTGTTTTTTGCCATATACTATATTTTTTCATAATTTTCTCCAAATCAAAAGGGCGAACCAAAGTCCGCCCTTTGCAAAATTTAAATTCTTCTTAAACTTAAAAACAATTAATAATAGTAGTCGTAGTCGTAGCCGTAGTTGTAGTTGTAAAGTGTAATTACACCTGAAAAATATAGTATTATAAAAATTAATCCCAAAACAAGAGCAATAACTGATAAAACTATACCTGCTGTTGCCATGCCGTTGTTTTCAGGCTGTCTTTTCTTTGAAATAATTCCGAAAATCAAACCAAGGATAGAACATATTGTACCGCAGCAGAAAAACGATACAATACCGAGTACTAATGAAGCAATTGCCATGCTCTTGCCGTCCTCATTAACAGGCTGCTGATATTGAGTATTGTAATTATACGGCTGAGCATATTGCTGACCGTACTGCTGCTGATTATACTGCTGTTGGTCGTACGACTGCTGACTATACTGCGGCTGAGTATTCTGCTGGCCGTACGGCTGCTGACTATACGGCTGCTGAGTATTCTGCTGCTCATACGGCTGTTGATTATACTGCGGCTGAGTATTCTGCTGACCGTACATCTGATTGTACTGCTCTTGATAATTAGGCATATCATTTTGAGCATTTGGCATTTGATTGTTATCCTGCGGATTGTTATAACCGTTATTGTAATTATTATCCATAATTTCCTCCTCAAAAAATAATTTACCGCTAAGCGTATTATAAAATAAATGCAATATTTTGTCAATTAATATACAAAAATAATATATTTATTTTTTATTTATCATTCTATACTCATGGTAGCGTACGCATTAAGGTCTGTGCCTGCGACATTTTTGCTCAAAAACTCATAGTACCCCTGAGAACCTACCATTGCCGCATTGTCGCCGCAAAGAGATTTATCGGGCATATAAAATTCATATCCACGCTCATCACACTTTTCACGCAAAGTTCTGCGAAGCAGAGAATTTGCCGAAACTCCTCCCGCAATTACAAGTTTGTTGACACCGTAATCATCTGCCGCCTTTAAAAAGTTTGCCACAAGGCAGTCAACAACTGCATAGCGAAAGGAGGCACACACATCGAACTTATTAAGTTCAACACCTTTTTGAGCCGAATTGTGGATTAAATTGATAACCGCCGTTTTAAGTCCCGAAAAGCTGAAATCGTACGGAGCATCGTGAACCACGGGACGGGGAAGCTTGAACGCAAAGGGATCGCCGCTCTCGGCAACCTTGTCAAGCTCTATTCCGCCCGGATAAGGCATACCCATTGTCCTCGCCGCCTTGTCAAACGCCTCGCCTGCGGCATCATCACGGGTTTTACCTATAATTTTCATTTTAGTGTAGTCCTCAACCATAACAATATGGCTGTGTCCTCCCGAAACAACAAGGCACAAAAACGGCGGCTTTAAATCGGGATTTGAAATGTAATTTGACGCTATGTGCGAACGAAGATGGTGAGTGGGCACAAGCGGTATGCCTGATGAAAGGGAAAGTCCCTTTGCAAAATTCACTCCCACAAGCAAAGCTCCTATAAGTCCGGGAGCATATGTAACCGCTATTGCGTCAATTCTTTCAAGTGATATGTTTGCTTCATCAAGTGCCTGCCTCACAACAGGTACTATAGCTTCCGCATGGCGGCGGGAAGCAATTTCGGGAACTACTCCTCCGTAAAGCTTATGTTCTTCTACCTGCGACGCAACAACCGAGGAAATTACCCTGCGTCCGTTTTCCACCACCGCCGCAGCAGTTTCGTCACACGAAGATTCTATTGCAAGTATTTTCATTATGTTTTCCTTTCAAAAAATAATACTAATCTTTTAACAATAATCCCATTCCGCAGCCCGTATGATCATTGGGTCTTTTTTCAAAACCGAACTTCTCATAAAAACCTTCTTTCCCCTTAGCCGATGACAACTGCACGGAAAAAGTCTGTCCGACTTTTCTTTTTTGTTCTGCAAATTTTAAGATTTCTCGGACCATAAGTGTACCTATCCCTCTGCCTTGATATTCAGGCAGTACAATAACATCAACTAAAAGAAAATAGAAAACGCCGTCGCCGACAAGCCTTGCCATTCCCACTGTTTCACCCCCGATATCAGCTTTTACAACATATATCGAGTTTTCAAGGCTAAGTTTTGTTTGTTCTTCTTCAGGCAAATACCAGCCGACTGATTGTCTTAAAAATTTATATTCTTTCGGTTCTATCTTACTGTAAAGCACTACATCTTCCATAAATTGCCCCTCCTGTGCCATTAAAAAAATTTCGTCATCAAAATTGCATTTTCTCTTGGGGCAGAATAATAATCCTTTCGCTCCCCCGCTTTTATAAAACCGAATTTTGAGTACAGCGAGCGGGCGGGCATATTGCTTTCCCTGACCTCAAGAGTTATAAAGCTGAAATTATTTTTCTTTGCATAGGTCACAAGTTCATTTATAAGAGCCGTGGCAACTCCCCTCTGTCTGCTCGATTCGCACACCGCAACATTAAAAATGTAGCCTTCGTCAATTACTATGCTCATACCTATATAACCTATGACTTCGCCGTCATCAACTGCCGCCAAAAAAAGTGAGTTTTCATTTTTCATTTCACTTTCAAGGCTTTCAAGCGACCAGGGGTGAGAAAAACACTCCTGTTCAATTTTATGCACTGCATCAAGATGCTTTTGCGTCATTTTTTCAATTTTCATATTTTTCAATTATTTCCTGTACAGAATTATAAATCTCATTACAGCATTTTTTGTAAACAAACTCGTCGCCGCCGTAAGGGTCGCTTATATTCAGCACCTCGATATTATTTCCAGGCACAAAAAAGCTTTGCACAAGCATTGCCGCATGGCTCTGCGACATACAATAAAACTTTTCATACTTTTCAATTTCCGCATCCAGCACGGAGGTGGATTTTAAGTCTAAAATATCAACGCCTATTTCGGCACAGGCCTTTACTGAATTTTCAGACACATTTAAGCCTGAGATTGTTGCAAGCCCAAAGCTTTCCGCCTTTATTTCAATCCCCTTTTCCGCCGCAAGCTTGTTAAAAATGCCCTCTGCCATTGGGCTTCGGCAGGTATTGCCCGTACAAACAAACGCTATATATCTTTTATCCTTTTGCATCATACCACGACTTTCCTATTGCTGCATCAGCAGTAAGCGGCACCGAAAGCGTAACTGCGTTTTCCATTTCCTCCTGCAAAAGCATTGCAACCCGCATACTTTCGTCCAGAGGTGCTTCCACTATCAGCTCATCGTGAACCTGTAAAATAAGTCTTGCTTTCAGTCCCTCTTTTTTTATTCGCTCATTGACCTTTATCATAGCAATTTTGATTATATCCGCCGCCGTTCCCTGAATCGGCATATTTCTCGCAACTCGCTCTCCAAACGCTCTGAGCGTATGCTTGCTTGAAGAAAGCTCGGGAAGATAACGCCTTCTTCCGAACATCGTTTCGACATATCCGTCAAGCTTTGCTTTCTCCACGGTATTTTTCATATATTCGTCAACGCCGCTGTAATGTGCAAGATAATTTTTGATGTAGCTTGAAGCTTCCTTGTTGCTTACTCCGATGTCCTTTGCAAGCGAAAAAGCACCTATACCGTAAACAATTCCGAAGTTTACCGCCTTGGCTCTGCTTCGCATTATCGGAGTTACCATATCAAGCGGCATACCGAAAACCTGCGACGCCGTTATCGCGTGTATATCCTCGTTGTTTTTAAACGCTTCTATCATATTTTTGTCCTGCGATATGTGTGCAAGCACCCTCAGTTCAATCTGAGAATAGTCGGCGTCAACAAGCGTCCAGCCGTCTTTGGCACAAAAGAATCTTCTCATCTCTCTGCCAAGCTCTGTGCGAACGGGAATATTCTGCAAATTCGGCTCCGTGGAACTTATTCTGCCCGTGCGGGTTTCTGTCTGATTAAAACTTGAGTGTATTCTTCCGTCATCCTCAATAACCTTTAAGAGTCCCTCGCAGTAGGTTGAGTTAAGCTTTGAAAGCGTGCGGTACTGCAAAACCATTTCCACAACGGGATGATCGTATTTAAGGGATTCAAGCACTTCTGCGTTGGTGCTGTAGCCGCTTTTGGTTTTCTTCTTGCACGGAAGTCCCAAATCCTCAAACAAAACCTTGCCGAGCTGTTTTGGGGAGTTTATGTTAAACTTAACCCCTGCACTTTCGTATATTTCGGCTTCAAGTGCTTTAATCTGCATAGAGAGAATTTTTCCGTAATTTTCAATTCCCTGTCTGTCAACGCCAAAGCCTATATTCTCCATTTTTGCAAGCACATTTGCAAGCGGTATCTCAATTTCGCTCAAAAGTTTTTCCTGCTCGTTTGCCTTGATTTCGGAATAAAGCTTTTCGCACAGCACATCATAAACGGCAAGCACTCTGTAAGGTTTATCCTCTTCGCTGTCCGTCTGTGCAAGCTCTATTGAATTTAATCTGCACAAGTTTTCGTCCGAGTAATCCTTCGACGACGGCTCAAGCAGATACGCGGCAAGCTCTGCGTCAAAAACAAGACTTTTGACTTCAAAGCTGTTTCTGTCCGCATAAGCGAAAACCGCCTTAGAATTTCCGGTGTATTTTTCAATTTCTTCATCAGACAACAGCTTTTTGTACAGTTCTGTGCTGCCGCAAATATAAACGCTGTCATCGTAAAGCAAAGAAAACGATTCTAATTCTTTTCCCGCAAATTCCGATTTAAAATAAAGCTTACCGAAACTTTTTATCTCATCAAATAACTTGTCGCAGTCAAACTCTCGTACAATTTTAAGAGGCTTTGTATCGGTATCAATCTGCTTTGGAATTTGGGCTTCATTTAAACCCAGCTTTTCCATAAGCGAAAAAAGCTCAAGCCTTGCCATATACCTTTCGCATTTTGCCGGGTCGTCCATTTTAACGACATAACTTTGCGGGTTTGTATCAATCGGCACGGTTTTGCAAATCTCGCCCAGCATACGGCTCAACAAAGCATTTTCCTTTGAATTTTTCAGCTTATTACGCACGCCGTCCTTTATGTCAAGTTCATCAATATGCTCATATATATAATCAACCGAATGATATTTCTTTATCAGTTCACCGGCTCCCTTTGGCCCTATCCCCGCAACTCCGGGTATATTGTCGGAGGAATCTCCCTGAATCGCCTTGATTTCAATAAGCTCTTTGGGAGTAACGCCGTACTCCTCCATAATTTTTTGCGGTGTATATAAAATATCCTGCTTATTTGTGCAAAGATGTACGCTTGTTTTATCCGAAACAAGCTGAAGGCTGTCACGGTCGCCCGTTGCGATAACACACTCGTCGCCGCTTTTCTCGCAGGCGTCTGCAAAGGTTCCGAGAATATCGTCAGCCTCATAACCCTCGCATGTGACAATCTTGTATCCGAGAAGCGACAAAAGCTCCTTTAACGGCGGCATTTGCGAGGCAAGCTCCTCCGGCATACCCTTGCGGTTTGCCTTGTAGCCCGAATACGCTTTGTGCCTGAAAGTAGGAGCCTTTAGGTCAAACGCCACTGCCACTGCTTCGGGATTCTCCTCGTTCTTAATTTTTAAAAGCATATTAAGAAAACCGTAAATCGCTTGGGTAAACTGACCGTCCTTTGTTGTAAGCGGTCTTATTCCGTAATACGCACGGTTTACTATGCTGTTTCCGTCAATAACAAGTAATCTCATAGCTTATACATCACATCCGTAACAATTCCGTTTTTGTAGTAGATTCTCGGGACTCGCTTGCCCACAAGGCAGACAACCTCATAGTTAATGGTATCCGTATTCCTAGCAATCAAATCGGCGGTAGGCGCTCCGTCATCTCCCGTACCGAACACAACAGCCTCATCGCCTGCTTTAACGCCGTCAATATCCGTAACATCAAGCATTGTTTGATCCATACATATTCTGCCCACAATTTTCGCTTTCTTTCCGTTTACAAGCATATAACCGTTTTCGGCATTGCGGCGTATATAACCGTCGGCGTAGCCTATCGGCACGGTAGCAATTTTCATATCGTGGTCTGCTTTAAATGTTCTGCCGTAAGAAACAGTTGCTCCTTTTTTAAGCTCTTTCACATACGCAACCGAGGTTTTAAGCGTCATTGCGGGAATAAGATTCAGTTTTCCGCAAAGCTTCTGTGACGGCGAAAGGCCGTAAAGAATAATTCCGGCTCTCACCATATCGCAGTATGTGTCGGCGTAATCTTCAATTGCCCCGCTGTTTGAACAATGGCAGATTTCTATATTCAAACCCGCTTCCTCAAGCTTTGTTTTTACATGAATAAAATTTTGATACTGCTTTTGTGTAAAGGCTTTGCCTTCCTCCGCCTCGTCGGAAACACAAAAGTGAGTAAACAATCCCTCAAGCTGTAAGTTTGGAAGACTACAAGCCTGCACAATCTGCTCTATTGAACAGTTATCTCTCGGAAATTCCTGACACATAAAGCCTATTCTGCTCATTCCTGTATCCGCTTTTATGTGAATTTTGCAGATGCGGCCGATTTTTTGACACTGTTTTGAAAGAGCCTGAGCGTACTCAAGCGAAAAAACCGCCTGTGAGATATTGTTCTCGCAAAGCCTTTGAGCTTCCGAAACAGGTGTGTATCCCAAAATTAGTATGGGGAGAGCACATCCCGATTTTCTGATTTCCACGCCCTCGTCAATATTTGAAACCGCAAAAAAATCCGCTCCGAGCTTTTCATAAATATGTGCAAGCTCAACAGCGCCGTGACCGTATCCGTCCGCCTTGATAACACAACAAATTTTTGATTTGCCCGCGATTTTGTTTTTTATTTCATTAAAATTATGTTCGACCGCATCAAGCGAAATTTCCGCCCAAGTTCTTTTCACAAATTCCATAATTACCCTCTGTTTACATATTATAAGCTGACCTTAGAGTTATATAAAAGCCAAACTGCTGTTAAAATACAACTGTTATTTTTTATTATATTACTTTTGAATCTTTAAATCAACAATAACACTGTTTTTAATCTGTTTTTTCTGTGTGATTGTTACGGAGGTACGATGAAAACATTAATAATAACAGTAATATCCTAAAAAGTGCAGGCTTTAACTTTAATTGTTTTAAACGTTTTTAATAATTTTTTTAATTCTTGTTATACAATACAAAAACAAGCGACAGCTTATTCACTGTCGCTTGTTATCTTCATCAATTCATTTTCCGGTTTGCCCAACTATTAACAAAAAGCCTAAAAACTGCTAATATTCAAAACACCGGCAATTTTTACTGATAAAATTACTTTTTAATTAACTGTAAAGCCTTACACTTTACTTTTTTAGAAATTATTGCAATTAATATTGGTACAAACAATCCACTTATTAAGTAAAGCAATGCATATTGATAAAGCCCGTTAGGAAGATAGTAATACCATATACTTGATTTTAATGATTGAATATTAAAATCACTAAACAACGGTGTTATCAAACTAATTGCATAGAATAGCCATTTCATCACCATGAAACCTAGCATATGATGTATCATAATACTATATGTATTATCAGAAATAATCCGTATAAATTTCCAATTCTTTATCATCGGAGTTAATAATTTGGATATCCTCAACCAAAAGGCTATACCGGTTATTGATGTAATATACGGCACAATGCTTCCGTTTAAAAACTGTGTGCATTTTGACGGCGTATACTCAAGATTTTCACAAAATGTCAGCAGGATAAGCTGTATAGCAAAAATCACTGCAAAATATGCAATACTGTTAAGATTGTCGTGTTTTTCAAGCTTTGTTTTATAAAAACGACCAAACTCAAAGCAAGGAATAAAAAACATAGCTCTAAAAAACAAAAGTAAGGGTCCTTCTATTTTTACAGTCTTATTCTCTATAAGAAATTGTATTGCAATAATACCTATAAAAATATAAATAATCAAAATCAAATATTCTTTATCCAATTTTAGAGCCTTTAGTAATTTTCTAAATAAAACATTAAAAACATACACTAAAAACAGCGGATAAACAAACCACGATCCCAAATTATACACGAACGCTTCGCCATCAAAAAAAGGCATAACAAATAAATTATAAGGATTTGGCTCCGCTCCGATTGTGTAACCAAAATTTGACATGAGTGCAACAAACAATCCATATGCAATATTCCACAAATATGCCGGGATCAATAAACGCTTAGTCCTGTTCCAAATATAACGCAATGGATTATCCTCATGTTTATCTTTATAAAAATACCCTGAAATAAACACGAATAAAGACAAATTAAACGAATATGTAGGGAACCAATCATATCCTAAAAAGGGCAACCCGCCGTGATAGCAATGTCCTGACACTATTATTATTATTCCGATTACCGACAACACCTTGAAATTAAGATTTATTGAATTATCGGTTATTTGGGGTTCAGACATATATATCACCAATCTTGTACGCAAGCAGAAATACTATATTTAGAGGTATAACTAGAAGGTCTTCCGGTACGAGCTAAATAAATGGTGTAATTTCCACTACGCTCTGCCACAAACGAAACCATGATTTTTGTGTCACCCAAATTATAAGCGGAATATTTTACATTATCCGGATCAGTTACACTTAGATAAAATGGTTCTACTATACTTGAAACCGTATTACCTGTTGTATGACTTCCTTGAACTGTAGTATATTTATCAAAAACAACACATACTCTTACAAGTTGACCTTCAGTTGCGTTAATATTAACATTATATGTAGCAGTATTAACCTTAGGTGACATTGTATCAGAAATATATGTTTGATCAACGGAAAACATCAAATATGAAGTTTCAACATTAAGTATACCTGCACCATATTTCCTGCTAAAATCATTATTTGCATTACTTGACCCAGTAGTAGTTGTTATTAGTTCATTCTCATCCATATAATTGTTAATCGTGGTACCAGACAATAAAACAGACTTCATCAAACGAGGATTACTGGCTAATACCGGACTTGCTTGACACAACTGTGCAACTGCTCCGGTTACTACAGGAGCTGCTATGGAAGTTCCGCTCCATCCACTTGGGGCATCAGTACTACTATCTCTAGTTGCCGGTAAAATAATATTTTCTCCGGGGGCAAGTAAGTCTGGTTTATAATATCCATTAGAAGAATACGAAGAAAAGCCAGATACCTCGCCATCGCTATTACAAGAACCAACAGTAATTGAATTGTATCCCATTTGAGAGCTTCCTACAGTATTTTCGCCGTAATTACCGGCAGAACCTACATAAATCACATGGTGAACAGATGCTATATGGTCAATCCATTTTGATGTATCTCCATATTCATTTGCATTATCTCCGCCATAAAGCAAGCTTGCATTAATAACATTTACACCGTTATCAAGTAATGTTTCTAAAGCTTGTCTATAATTATACCCGGATGAAAGGTACAATTTTGCGTCCGGCACCGCACCCAAAAAAGAGTCACCCGTTTCTTCATTATAGTAATTACCCGCAATTAAACATGCATTAGCATTTCCGTGAGAAGTATAAGCATTTATCAAACCAGAATCATAACAATGGTATAACTGAATTGTATCCTCTCCGAAATAATCTATTTCATCAGAATTGGCAAAAGGATAATCTAACATTCCAATTTTAACGCCTTCACCTGTAAAATTATAGGTGTCACGCATAGTTTCAATACCTGTCATATCAAACATATATGTGGAAAAATTATAATTTAACGAATCTAATGATGAAATATTTGTATTAACATAATCATTATCTACTGATAATGATTCATAAGCACTATCATAAGCAAATATCTCATTGACACATTCCAATTTACTTATATTTAAAATTTCCTTTTTTGTCAGTGACATTAATACATTTGGAGAATATCGCGATACATAAATTATAGATTGTTTTTGATTTTTTTCAGATAAAAATTTATTTAAAAACAATTTATTATTTTCCTTATACATATCAGAGGCAATTTTTCGTTTTATTGATATCACTTTATTTACATCTTCAACGCTTGTTACTTTGTCTGCTTTTTTTATCCTTTCAATTATATCATTGTCCAGTTGTTTAACAGACGATAATTTTAAAACTTCACTAACAGAATTGTTTAATTCATTAGACTTAATTTTATTCTCAATTTCTAATTCAGTTCTGTCAATAAGTTTTGATTCATCTATATCTTTAAACCATACAGATACATCAATAGTATCACTTTCACCCATATTATCAAGTTTATCAGCGAGTATACAATTTATTTTATCTTTATAATTATCCTTCGCAAAAACTTCATTGGGATAAACCAGCATAGTTGATACTACGGTAAAAGCAAATAAAATGCAAAACATCCTTCTTAATAATTTCATTTTCATATTCTACCCTTCTTTTTAATAAATCAAGTTGGAATTACCTTGGAATTCATTCTATTAATATGCGTAATTAAATTTTCAAGCCACATGATACTTTGTTTACTTCATTCTAATCATATTACCATTAACTTAAACTCTTCCCATAACATAACACTCAATAACATATAAAACTGCATAAATTAATTTCAGCCGTTCCTAATAATAATATTAATTGTTCAATTGTATTTATTTCCATTTCTACTACATTATACATAATTTGACTATAATTGTCAATGTTTTCTTAAAAAATATGTACTTATTTCTACACGTTTGCTAACAAAAACAAGCAGTTCACACACAACCGTTTAAACCGCAAACTCAGTTTTCAAATTGTTCCCCCTCATTTTACTAATTGCTTGATTTTTTTACATAATTTTGATACTATAGATGTGTATGTATAACAAATTTGAAATTCAGGAGGAAAGAATGATTAGTACAGAAAACATCATCGTCTTGAGTGCATTTGCCGCTTACCTTATAATAATGATAATAATCGGCGTTGTATGCTCAAAAGGAACAAAAAATAATGAGGACTACTTTTTGGGAGGAAGAAACTTAGGCGGCTGGACTGCTGCACTCTCTGCCCAGGCGTCCGATATGAGCGGTTGGCTTCTTATGGGGCTTCCCGGTTCGATTTACCTCGCCGGAACAGGCGAAATCTGGATAGCGATCGGCCTTTTAATAGGAACAATACTTAACTGGTACATAGTATCCGCAAGGCTGAGAAAATACACCATTGTTGCGGGAAACTCTCTTACAATACCAAGCTTTTTCCAAAACCGCTACCGTGACAAAAAAGGCATTATAAAAATTGTTTCGGCAGTGATTATTGCAATATTCTTTACGGTTTATACCGCGTCTGCATTCAGTTCAGGCGCAAAGCTGTTTGCAACACTGTTCTCGGACGGAAATACGGACAGCGGAAATTATAATACTGTTTACATAGTAGGTCTTTGTGTTGCGGCACTTGTAATTCTTATTTACACATTTATGGGCGGCTTTAAGGCTGTGTGCGTTACCGACTTTGTACAGGGTATGCTTATGCTCGTTGCCATTATGTCTGTTCCCGTTCTCGCATATGCAACACTTACTTATAACACCGCGTTTTCAGACGCTATCGTTGCAAACGGTGTTTCAAACCCGGAGGACTATCTCAACTTTATGAAGAACGGCGACGGTTCTCCCGTATCTGCTGTTTCAATAATATCAAATCTTGCATGGGGACTGGGATACTTCGGTATGCCCCATATTCTCATAAGATTTATGGCAGTTAAAAGCAACAGTGAAATTAAAAAATCAAGAAAAATTGCAATTACTTGGGTAGTAATTTCGCTTGCCGCTTCCTGCCTTATAGGTCTTGTTGCAAGGGGATACCTCAACACTACGCTTGACGGCTCGACAAGCGAAACAGTGTTTATCAGAACAATTCAGCAGCTTTTCTCAGGAAACGGAATTTTAATCTTTATCGGCGGCATTTTCCTTTGCGGAATTTTAGCTGCTATCATGTCAACCGCAGACAGCCAGCTTCTTGTAACAGCCTCGTCTGTGTCAGAGGATATTTATGTAGGAATAGATAAAAACGCAACTGAGAAAAAAGCTCTTTGGGTAGGCAAAATAGCTGTAATCATAGTAGCCGTTGTAGCTTTCTTCATCGCATTGAATCCGTCGTCAAGCATTATGTCGCTTGTATCCGACGCTTGGGCAGGCTTCGGTTCCGCATTCGGACCCCTTGTACTTCTTGCACTGTTCTGGAAACGCTCAACACTTGCAGGTGCAATATCGGGTATGGCAACCGGTGCTTTAACCGTTATAATCTGGGACTATCTGCCGATAGTAAACGGAACAACTCTATATAAAGCCACAGACCTTTACTCCCTTGTTCTGGGATTTGTGTTGGCACTTGTCGTCAATGTCGTGGTTTCACTTCTTACAAAAAAACCGTCAAAAGAAATTATTGATGAATTTGAGTCTATCAAAACTATCGAAATCTAATAACTACAGCAGAAAAACGCTGAACGGATGTTTGTACCGTTCAGCGTTTTTTATTTATACTTATACCGAATTTATCCGTCATAATCAATACGGTATTTGCAAACGATTCAGACAATCGTAAATAATCGAACAAAAAAGCGGCAGCTTGGTGCTGCCGCCTGAATATTTCTTTTTAGGATTCCACCCCGATACCGACAGATAATATCTACGGTTTGAGCAAAATACAAAATATAAATTACTTTGATTTCTGAGAATTTAAAATATTTGCTCTTGTCTTTTTGATTTCGTCAAGCTGTGAAGCAATGCTCTCTTCCGTACGCTTAATGATACTGTCAACATAAACATTGGCAGCCTTTCTTATTTCGGCAGACTTCTGCTTTGCGTCATCGACAATCTCCTTAGCCTTTGCCTGAGCCTCTCTGACAATCTCATTCTGATTAAGCATAGCCTTTTTGCGTTCCTCCGCAGCTCTTATGATGCTTTCGCCCTCGCGGTTAGCCTCGGAAAGAATCTGCTTCCTGTCAGAAACAATGTTTTTAGCCTGTCTGACCTCAGCCGGCATAGCGTCCTGAATCTGGTCGATAATATCATAGATTTCATCACTGCTAACCATTACCTTGCCGCTTGAAAACGGGATCGCCTTTGCATCGTTAATAACATCCTGAAGCTGTAGAATCAAATCATCAACTTTCATTTTTTCCACTCCTTATTTAATCCTCTTTATTTTGAAGCTTTGAAATTTTATTTACAATTCTGCTATGAATACACTGAGGAACAAAATTACTTATATCTCCACCCATTGAAGCTACTTCTCTTACCATACTTGAACTCAGATACATCGAGTCGGAGTTTGCCATAAGAAAAATAGTTTCAAGATGGGGATTGAGCTTTTTGTTGGTAATAGCCATTTGAAATTCATACTCAAAATCAGACACGGCACGCAAACCCTTTACTATTGCGTCAACATTTCTTTCCTTGCAATATTCTGCCAGCAAGCCGTCAAAGCTGACTACCTCAACATTCTTAATATCCTTGGTAACCTCTTTTAAAAAGTCGATTCTCTCTTCCGTAGAAAAGCACGGTACTTTAGAAGAGTTTACAAGCACCCCGACAATAACACGGTCAAACATATTTGCCGAACGCTTTATAATATCAAGATGACCGAGAGTGACCGGGTCAAAGCTTCCCGGGCAAATTACCGTTTTGTTCATTGTGCAAAATCCTTATGTCTGAATATACTTATTTTTATTTTACCATAGCGATACTGTCTGTCAAGTACAAAATCGCCGTAATTAGATGAAATTTCTTCATCAAGCGGGTTTTCTGCAATTATTATGCCTGTTTCTTTCATCAAGTCAGGCACAAGCTCAAGTGACTTTTGAAGCATTCCCGTTTTATACGGCGGATCCAGAAAGGCAATGTCAAAACATTCCGAACACATTGAAAGAAAGCTTTGATAATCCATTGCAAAGGTTTTGGCGTTCTGCTCAAGCCCCGTCGTTTTAAGATTACGCTTGACGGTATCGAGTGATTTTTTGGAGTTGTCAACAAAATACGCTGTTTTCGCCCCGCGGCTCAACGCCTCGATGCCCATTTGCCCTGAACCTGCAAACAAGTCGAGGAAAGTTCTGCCCTCGGTATCAAACTGTATTATCGAAAAAACAGCCTCTTTTATCCTGTCGGTAGTAGGCCTTACATCCTCACCCTCAAGTGTTTCAAGACGCCTGCCTCTTGCCAAGCCTGTAATTACTCGCATAAAAATTATCCTTTTAGTTGTATTTTCTTTACGACAGTATACCACATCAGAGCACATTTTACAACAATATTTTACTTTTCGCTGTCTGAGTTAAAATATCTGTACACCGCAAGTGCACTGTCCTTTGTCATTTTGGGAGCATTTTCAAGTTCTGTTAAATCAGCCCTTGAGATATTTTCAATCGTCCTGAAATACTTCAAAAGTGATTTTGCTCTGACCTCGCCCACTCCGTCGATGTTTGTCAGTGAGCTTTTGAATGTGTTTTTCTTTCTGCGTGCGTGGTGATAACCGATGGCAAATCGGTGCACCTCGTCCTGAAGCTTGCTGAGAAAAACAAAGAGCGACCGCTTGGAGCTGATAGCTATTTCTCCGCCCTCTCCCGTTATTGCACGGGTGCGGTGCTTATCGTCCTTGACCATACCGAAAAGCGGCACGCTTATGTTCATATTATCAAGCGTCTGCTTGACGGCGGCAACCTGTCCCTTGCCTCCGTCAAGCAAAATCAAGTCGGGAAGTTTTCCGAACCCCTCGCCGCTCTTTTCCGACTTATAGTATTCGTCAAATCTTCGTGAAATAACCTCCGACATGGACGCATAATCGTCCTGACCGTCAAAGCCCTTTATTTTAAATTTTTTATAGGCTGATTTAAGCGGTTTGCCATTTTTATAAACTATCATTCCCGCAACATTTTCCGTACCTGCAAGGTTGGAAATATCATATGCTTCTATATATTCGGGCAATTTTTCAAGCCCGAGCGTCTCTTTAAGCTCTTCAAGCACCCCAAACTCACGCACGGTAGCACCTTTTTTCTGAGCCAGCGTTTCCGCTGCGTTTGAACGGCACATTGAAACAAGCTGTGCCTGTTCGCCCCTCTGCGGCACGGTAACACTTACTTTGCTTCCACGCTTTTGGGAAAGCCACTGTGCAACCGTGTCCATACCCTCAAAGCTTTTATCCAGAGCAAGATTTTTCGGAATATCATTTCTCATCGTGTAGTAGCTGAGCAAAAATTCCTCGTACTCGCTCTCCGTATCTCCGCTGTCAAAAATAAAGCTTTCTCGGTCAAACAGCCGTCCGCCCTCAAAGCGAAAAATATGAAAACAAATTTTACCCGAATCCGTAAAGCTCGCTATTACATCCTCGTCAAGCACCTTGTTTGCAACTACTTTTTGTTTTTCACCCATTTTTTTTACAGCGTTTATTTTATCACGAATCCTCGCTGCACGCTCAAACTCAAGGTTTTCCGCCGCCTGTTCCATTTGTGCGGTAAGCTGTTTAACAGAATTTGTCGAACCGCCCTTTAAAAAGTCCAGTGCCTGTGCAAGACTTTCCTTGTAGTCGCTCAGCTTTACTCTGCCCGTGCACGGTGCCATACACTGCTTTATATGGTAATTCAGGCACGGTCTGCCCTTGCGGAAGTCACGGGGGAACACTCTGCCGCAGGTAGGAAGCATAAAAATTTTGTTTGCCTCCTCAACCGCACTCTTTACATAGTAACTGCTTTTATAGGGGCCTATATATGTCGCCCCGTCATCATTTTTTTGCAGGGTATAAGAGATTTTGCCCCAGTCGCCGGGGCTTATCCTAATATAGCTGTAGCCCTTGTCGTCTTTGAGCAAAATATTGTACTTCGGCGTGTGCTGTTTTATAAGACTGCACTCAAGAATAAGTGCTTCAAACTCGCTGTCGGTGATAATATATTCAAAGTCCTCCACATTATCAACCATTCTGCGTACTTTTTCCGCATGATTGTTCTGTGAGCCGAAGTATTGGCTTACACGGTTTTTGAGAGCCTTTGCCTTGCCTATATATATAATTTCGCCGCCCTTGCCGTGCATAATATACACACCCGGCAAAAGTGGCAAAGCCATTGCTTTTTTTCTAAGTTCCGTCATTTTGGGGTTCATAAAATCACCTCTTTAAAAGCAAAAAGAAAAGGGCGGATAATCCCGCCCGTTAAAACTCATATATAATATTATCTTTACTCTTACTCTGTAAAACCTGACTCAACAAGAGCAACAAGTCCCTCAACTGCGTCTGTTTCATCAGAACCGTCGGCAGTAATCTTGATTGTTGTTCCGCCGATAATACCGAGTGAAAGTACGCCAAGAAGGCTCTTTGCATTAACGCGACGCTCTTCCTTTTCCACCCAGATAGTAGACTTGTACTCATTAGCCTTCTGAATAAAAAAAGTTGCGGGACGAGCGTGCAAACCGGCTTTGTTCTGTACTAAAACTTCCTTAACATACATTTTGAAAACCCTCTCTGACACAATTAGAATTTAAACCGATATAACCTAACAGGCTTAATTTATTACATATTATAATCTTTTTTATTATTTAGGTCAATACAGTAAAATATTTTCGTATTAATATTCACTTGCGGTCAAAAAAACAAATCGTTTCTTGTGCAAATTTACAATATTTAACTTATATTTTCATACAACAATAACTAAAATCAGTCGCTATTTAATAAATCGGGGCGTTTTTGTGCCGTAATTTCAAGGCTTTTTTCTTTTCGCCACTTTTCAATATTTGCGTGATGACCGCTCAAAAGCACACCGGGCACCTGTATTCCTCTCCATTCAGAAGGTTTTGTGTACTGAGGATATTCGAGCAGTCCGTTAAAATGGCTTTCTTCCGTGAAACACTCGTTATTTGAAAGCACCCCCGGCACCATTCTTGCCAGTGCGTCGGCTAAAACCATTGCGGGAAGCTCTCCTCCCGTAAGAACATAGTCGCCTATCGAAATTTCTTCATCAACATATGTATCCAAAAGTCTTTGGTCGACTCCCTCGTAGTGACCGCAGAGAATACATATATTTTCTATCTCTGAAAGTTGCCTGAGCCTTTGCTGATTAAGCGTTTTGCCCTGCGGCGACATATATACAAAGTGAGGTCTTTTCCCTGTCGTTTTACATATATCCTCAAAACACAGTGCAATCGGCTCCGCCTTCATCAACATTCCCATTCCGCCTCCGTACGGAGTGTCGTCCACACGCCTGTGCTTGTCAAAAGCATAGTCTCTGAGCTGATGACATACAATCTCGATTGCTCCGCTTTTCTGAGCCCTGCCGATAATACTTTCGTTTAAAACGGGTGCAAACATTTCGGGGAATAAGGTTATTATGTCAATCCTCATCTTCAAATATTCCTTTCATCGGGCAAATAAGCACAAAACCGCCGTCAACATCAATTTTCACCACTACTTCGTCAATAACGGGAGCAAGATATTTTTTGTTTTGGCTGTCGGTTATTTCGTACACATCATTTGCACCCGTACGCAAAACATCGGTGATTTTACCGTAAACTTTTCCGTTTTCGCTGTCCCTTACTTCAAGTCCTATCAAGTCCTGAACAAAGTTTACGCCGCTCTCAAGCGTAATGTCATCACGGTTTATATAAACCACTTTTCCTCTGAGCCGCTCTGCCTGTTCTATGGTGTCAACGCCTTTGATTTTTGAAAGCGTTATATTCTTGTGAGGGCGTGACTTAACCTCAATAAAAGTCTGTCCATTTTCGTCAAGATACAGCTTTTTAAATGCACACAAAAAATCGGGCGAATCGCACCACGGTTCAATCCTCACTTCACCCTTAATGCCGTGAGTACCCACAATTTTTCCTGAATCAAGATACTGCTTTTTCATATATTGCTCCTGTCCGTAATGTAGTATGCCTATTTATCGGCTAAGTCAAGTTATTTCAGCTCAACAATCGTTACGCCGTCCTCACCCTCGCCGAAAACTCCGAGGCGGTGACTTTTGACTGCCTTGTTTGTCTTTAAATACTGATTGATTTCACGGCGGAGAACACCTGTTCCCTTTCCGTGAATTATCGTGATTTTGCTCACGCCTGAAAGGACTGCGTTGTCAATCGCTTTATCGACAATGTTAACCGCGTCAAACGCCGTTTCACCCCTTACATCCACCTCGGTTTCGGGGCGGACATCCATTCTGCTCGGCACGGTGCGTTTATTTGAAAACCTGCTTACGGCAGGCTTATTCTGCGACTTTAACAGTCTGAGATTTTTTACATCGACTCTCGTCTTTATGATTCCCGCCTGCACAAGCACAAGTCCGTCCTTGTTGGGCGGTGCAAGCACGGTTGCGTTTTTGTCAATATCGTAAATAAGCACGCTGTCGCCGACCTTAAGCGGGCGTGGAAGCTTGTACTCGTCATTCGGCGTTTTTTTAGCTAAAACGGGATCGGCGTGAGCCTCCATTTTGTCAATATCACGCTTAAGCTTGGAGCGAGCCTCGGCACTCATATCCTTTGCCTTTCTCGCTTTTTCAAGCTCCTCCACAAGTGCGTCCGCCTGTGCTCTGGTCATTGATATTATGCGTTGAGCCTCTTCTTTTGCCCTTTCGATTTCACGCTCTGCGTCCCTCTTGGCTTTTATTACCTCGTTTTCCGCTTTTTGTTTTTCGGTATTTGCCTTTGCGGTGAGTCTGTTTGCGTTTTCAAGCTGTTTTTCAAGGCTCTGACGGCGTTTTTCGAGCTTTTCTACAACATCCTCAAACTGCCTGCTTTCTTCCGACACAAGCTGCTGTGCCCTGTCAACTATTGCACTGTCCATTCCGAGCCTTTTTGAAATGGCAAACGCATTGCTTTTTCCCGGCACGCCGATAAGCAGTCTGTAGGTGGGCTTGAGAGTAGCAACATCAAATTCACAGCAGCCGTTTTCAACGCCCTGCGTGCGTAGTGCAAATTCCTTTAGCTCCGCATAGTGGGTTGTAGAGGCGATTTTTGCACGGCGGGTACGAAGTTTTTCAAGAATTGCAATGGCAAGAGCCGCACCCTCAACGGGATCCGTACCCGCTCCCAGCTCGTCAATAAGACACAGAGAGCCTGCGTTTGCAAGCTTGATAATCTGAATAATATTCGTCATATGAGCAGAAAATGTAGAAAGCGACTGCTCAATGCTCTGCTCATCTCCTATGTCAACAAGCACACGGCTGAAAACAGACAGCTCGCTGTTGTCGGCACACGGAACAAGAAGTCCGCACATCGCCATCAAAGTAAGCAATCCCAGTGTTTTAAGCGTAACCGTCTTACCGCCCGTGTTCGGTCCGGTAATCACAAGCGTATCAAACGCTTTGCCCAAAACTATGTCAACCGGCACAACCTGATCTTTGTTTATCAGAGGATGTCTTGCCTGCTTTATGTCGACAATTCCCCTGTCGTTCATAATCGGCATTGTCGCTTTCATCGAATAGGCAAGGTCAGCCTTTGCAAAAATAAGGTTTAGGTTTGCAAGGTTTTCATAGCTTTTTATAACAGCGTCGGCAAAGTCGCCCGCATTTGCAGAGAGTTCAAAGAGGATTCTCTCGATTTCTTCTTCCTCTTTTGATTTAAGCATTTTAATGTCGTTATTTGCCTGAACAACGCCCATAGGCTCAATAAACACGGTTGCACCGCTTGACGAGGTATCGTGCACAAGACCCGGAATGTTATTTCTGCATTCACTTCGCACAGGTACAACATACCTGCCGTCACGCTGCGTAACTATGGCGTCCTGAAGATATTTTATGTATGATGAGCTGTGAATTATCTTGTCGAGAACCTCTCTCGCCTTTGAAGATGCAGTGCGGATTTTTCTGCGTATATCACCAAGAGCAACGCTCGCACTGTCGGAGATTTCTTCCTCGCTTATAATCGCCGAGGTAATTTTCTCCTCCAAAAATTTGTTTGACACAAGGGCGTTAAAATAGCAGTCAAGCGTGCTTTCCTGCCCCGCGGTTCTTGACCGCCACTCCTTGACAGTGCGGATAATCCTGAGAGTTTGTGCAATTTTTAAAAGCTCGCCCGCCGAAAGACAGCCTCCCGCCTGTGCCCGTCTGAGCTGATTTGCACAGTTTTCCGCTCCTCCGAACGAGGGGGCACCGAATTTTCCGCTCAATATCACCGCGTCATCGGTCTGTTTTAAAAGAATTTCAACCTTGTTTAAATTATATTGGGGTTCAAGCTTAAGAGCCATTTCACGGGCGTCCTCAAGGTTTGTTTTACCCGCAAGGCGTTCAAGTATTTTATTAAGCTCAAGTGTTTTATAATGTCTGTTCATATTCTGCACCCTGTTTCGACAACGCAGAAATATTCACTTTACTGCGTTTCGGTCTAACTTATTGTTTTATAAAATATAAGTGTTTTAAAATCCTTTTCAAATCTGTATTTCAGATAGCTTTCACTCGCCTCATTAAGCACCTCAAGTCCGTCTGACGAAAGAGAAAAGGAAAACAGCTTGTCGTCATCGGCATAAACGGTATGGCGAAGTGCGGTAAGAGTTGAGGGGTTAAGCTCAACCGAAATTTCACTGTTATTTGTGTGACAGCTTCCGCATTCAAGCACACCAAGTCTTGGCAGAAAATACATCCTGTCGGCACAGTATTCTCCGCAATTACTGCACATTCTCAGGTCGGGCATATAACCCGCCATACTTGCAAGACGCATTTCAAAGCAGGGCTTAATAAGCTCGGGGCTTCGTTTTTCCTCGCCGAGCAGATAAAGAGAATTTAATATAAGACTTAAAAAAGCGTCTGATTTCTGCTCTCTGGGGCAAATCGTCAGAGCAAGCTCGCAAAAATACTGTGCAAGGCACATTTTCCTCACATCGCTTCTGAGTTTTGAAAATATGCGGATAGTCTGAGCGTCTCCGATTATGTAGCTGTCCCGACCCTTATAAATTGTGAATCGGGAATATGAAAGCAAAGAGGTGGAAGCACATTTTTGATTTTTTAAATTCTTCGCACCTCTTACAAAAGCCTTTATAACGCCGTTTGATTTTGTAAGGGCAAAAACGAGCTTGTCCTGCTCACCGATATTCTGTTCCTTGATTATAATACCCTGCGTTTGGAATTTCATCGGTATCCTCCCTTGTAACGGTGTCTGCACCCGTGTCCTTTGCGTTTTGAATACCCTTGTATCTGAGATAATCGAGGACGCTTCCCGTTGTGAAAAACGCCTGCCACATATACCAGTCGTCCATAAAAACACCTCCGAAATTATTGTTTTCGGATTACGGCGTTTTATATTAAGTATTTTTTGGATATAATTGAATTAAATTACAGAAAATGATTCAATAAACTAATTTAATATATAAACAACAGTATAAATTATTTTCACTATTTTCACAAAATTACTATCTGAAATTTAATCAAAATTTTTCTCGTCATAGCCGAAATTCTGCAAAATTTGTGCTCGGTTACGCCAATCCTCTTTGACTTTTACCCATGTCTGCAAAAACACCTTGCAGTCAAAAAATCTTTCAATATCCTGGCGGGCAAATGTGCTGATTTTTTTAAGCATTGCTCCGCCCTTGCCTATTATTATACGCTTGTGCGTATCACGCTCGCAGTAGATTGTGGCGTCAATATCGAGAACGCCGTTATCCCTCGTTTTCATCTTTTCGATAACAACTGCCGTGCCGTGAGGAATTTCCTTGTCGCACAAACGCAGGATTTTTTCACGGATAATTTCAGCAACAATTACTCTCTCGGGCTGGTCGGTGAGAGTGTCGTCGTCAAAATAATGACCGCCCTCTCCCGCCTGATTTTTAAGCTCGTCAAGCAGCTCGTCAATTCCGCTCCCGTCCTGTGCACTTACAGGCACAACGGCGTCAAAATTATAGAGCTTTGTATATTCAATAATCTGCTTTATCAAGGCGTCCTTTTCTTTGAGCATATCAATCTTGTTAATTGCCAAAATTGCAGGCATACCCAGCGACTTGAATTTATCAATCAACGCAAGCTCGGTAGCCCCCGGCTCCCTGCCAGCCTCGACAACCAGCATACAGCAGTCAACTCCTCCGACCGATTCGTTGACGGAACGCACCATATATTTGCCGAGGGAGTTTTTCGGCTTGTGCATACCCGGAGTATCAAAGAAAACAAACTGATATTCCCCCTCTGTGAGTACGCCCGTAATTCTGTTTCGGGTGGTCTGAGGCTTGCTTGAAACGATAGCAATTTTCTGACCGAGTATTCTGTTTAATATTGAGCTTTTACCCACATTCGGTCTGCCGACAATGGCAATAAAAGCCGATTTATCCGTAGTTTTCATAATTACCTCTTATACAAAAATTCGGGGCAAACCGAACACAGTATGCCCCATGCATTATTTTTTTATTTTCAGTTTTAAACTTAAAAGCTTTTCTTTTATTCCCGCAGGACCGAGGCACACAAACAGCACAGACGCCGCAGCAGAAATAACAAGCGGTACAATCAAGACAGGGTTGCAGGCAAAATATGCAAAAATCCCCGAAACTTTCTCAAAATCGGCGAAAAAGACTACTCCTACCGCAGCCGCCGCTGCCGCAAGCACAAGCACAGCCCCTGCCGCTGCGTCCTTTGCCGCCTTTATAAGCGGTTCATATCTGTCGGCAATAAGATTGCAAAGCTGTTCAATGCAGGTGTTTACAATCTCGGCAAACATAATAAGTGCTATCAAAATGATAAGCACCGCCATCTGAGCCGATGAAAAATCATAAAAAAGCGAAAACAGCAGAACATAAAATCCCGCAACAATGTGAAACCTCATATGACTTTCGCTTTTTACCGTGCACCATATGCCCCTGAAAGCATATTTAAAGCTTAAAAACTGTTTTTTCATATCATGTCTTCATCAATTATGTAGCTTGATGAAGCGGGAAGTCCGAGCTGTTCCATGATAAGCTCTTCCTTTTCTCTCATTCTCACTCTTTCAAGCTTTTCCATATGGTCATATCCAAGCAGGTGAAGCACGCTGTGTGCAGTAAGATAACCGACCTCCCTCTGAAGAGAGTGACCGTAAAGCTCCGCCTGATCTCTTGCCTTTTCCATAGAGATAACAACATCGCCTAAAATTTTCGCACCCGTTTCCATATCGGTGTCGTAAACACCGTTTTCTCCCATCGGGAAAGAAAGCACATCTGTTTCGATGTCCTTGTCACGGTACTGCTTGTTAAGTTCTCTTATTCCCTTGTTGTCTGTAAATGTAACGCTGATTTCCGCAGGTCCCTCAAACTTTTCAAGCTGAAGCACTGCATTGCAGCAGCGACGCACAAGCATTCTTATTCCCGTAGGAATTTTTACGGTTTTTTGTTTATTCGTTATTACCACCCTGATCTTGTTATCTGCCATTTTACATCATTCCTTTCATTAATCTCACTTTATCGGCAAAATTCGGCTATGCTCTTGGATTTTCGTATTTAGCATAAGCCTTAATAATATCCTGTACAAGTCTGTGGCGTACAACATCACGCTCATCAAATGTACAGCTTCCTATCCCTTCAATATTTTTAAGAATTTTAATACAATCTTTCAGTCCGCTTTTTGCACCTCTCGGCAAATCTATCTGTGTTATATCACCCGTGATTACCATTTTGGAATTAAATCCGAGACGGGTAAGAAACATTTTCATCTGCTCGCTTGTCGTATTCTGAGCTTCATCAAGAATAATAAAACTGTCGTCAAGCGTTCTGCCTCTCATATATGCAAGCGGAGCAACCTCAATATTTCCCCGTTCAACATATTTTTGATATGTTTCCGCTCCCAGCATATCAAACAACGCGTCATAAAGCGGACGCAGATACGGGTCAACCTTACTCTGCAAATCGCCCGGCAGAAAGCCCAGCTTTTCTCCTGCCTCAACAGCAGGACGGGTAAGAATAATTCTGTTAATCTGTTTGCTTCTAAACGCAGTTACAGCCATTGCAACCGCAAGATATGTCTTGCCTGTTCCCGCAGGTCCCACGCCTATAGTAATCGTGTTGTCGGCAATCATATTGCAATACCGCTTTTGACCTATAGTTTTAGGCTTAATAGGCTTGCCTTTTGATGTTATGCAAATACAGTCGCCCGCAAGCTGTTCGATTTTTTCGTCACTGCCGTCATTGACAAGCGAAATGCAATAGCGAATGTTTTGCTCCGAAAGAGCCTCGCCCTTGTTAATAAGCTTCAAAAGGCTGTCTATCACCCTGCACGCCTTTGAAACACTCTCGGCTTCTCCGTCAATTTTAAGCTCGCTGTCACGGCTGACTATGCGGACACTAAATTCCCTTTCTATGAGTTTTATATTCTCGTCAAAACTGCCAAAAAGGGCAACTGCACTTTCCATTCTGTCGATATTTATTACTTGTTCCGTAGTGCAAAACTCCTATTTTCAGAAATTTTCAAAACAATTATACCACAATATCAAGATAAAAACTCACAAAATATAGTTTTCTTTACTAAAAATTTAATTTTTGTTAAATATCACGAAAACAAGTAAGTATATTATTAACCTATTTGTAATATATATAGTTATATTTTTTACAAAGCAGCTGTACATCACAAAAAACTTACTTGTATTTTAAACGCTGTTAAAACTGCACTAAAAACACTTTATTTTAAAAATTATAAAATCGGCTTGACATCTAATGCAGAATGTACTATAATCCATCTGTAAAGATTTTAGCTTTACAGATAATCCTGCTTTTACGGCAAGGAGCTTAAAATAAATGGAAAAAAACATTGAGGTTTCACTGCTTTTCGATTTCTACGGCGAGCTTTTAAGGCCGTCGGGCAGACAGGCAATCGACCTGTACTACAACGAAGACCTGTCGCTTGCCGAAATCGCCGACCAGTACGGAATTACAAGGCAGGGTGTGCGTGACAGCATAAAGCGGTGCGAACAGCAGCTTTTTGAATTTGAAGAAAAACTCGGTCTTTACAAAAGATTTTGCGAGCTTGAAAAGGGCTTGGACGACATTTCAAGAACCGCTCAAAAAATTTTTGACGAATCACAGGATACAAACGCTAAGGCTCTTGCCGCCTGTATAAAAAGGACGGCAGACACACTTAAAGAATAAGAGGAAATTATATGGCATTTGAAGGACTTGCAGACAAGCTGAGTAATGCGTTTAAAAAACTTAAAAACAAGGGCAAGCTTTCCGAAAATGATGTTAAGGAGGCAATGCGAGAAGTACGCCTTGCGTTGCTTGAAGCAGATGTAAACTACAAGGTTGCCAAAGATTTTACAAACAAGGTTACCGAGCGTGCCGTGGGACAGGATGTAATGGAAAGTCTTACTCCCGCACAAACGGTAATAAAAATAGTTGACGAAGAACTTACATCACTTATGGGCGGCGACAGTGCAAGAATTGAATTTGCGTCAAAACCGCCTACAGTAATAATGCTTTGCGGCTTGCAGGGTTCAGGTAAAACAACACACGCCGCAAAACTTGCAAAAATGCTCAAAGCTCAAAACCGCAGACCTTTACTTGTTGCCTGCGACATCTATCGTCCGGCGGCTATTGAACAGCTAAAGGTTGTCGGCTCAAACGCTGGTGTTCCCGTATTTGAAATGGGGACGGAAAACCCTGTAAAAATCGCAAAAGCGGCTATCAGACAAGCAAAGGATTATGGCAACGATGTTGTCATTCTCGATACCGCAGGACGACTTCACATTGACGAAGCTCTTATGAACGAGCTAAAGGAGATTAAGTCTGAGGTTGAGCCGGACGAAATCTTGCTTGTTATTGACTCTATGACAGGTCAGGACGCCGTAAATGTTGCAAAAAGCTTTAACGAACTGCTTGAAATTTCAGGCGTAATTCTCACAAAGCTTGACGGCGATACCCGAGGCGGTGCGGCTCTATCCGTAAAGGCGGTTACAGGCAAGCCCATTAAGTTTGCAGGTACGGGCGAAAAGCTTGACGACATCGAGGTATTTCACCCCGACCGTATGGCAAGCCGTATTCTCGGAATGGGCGATGTGCTGACGCTTATTGAGGACGCACAAAACAAAATCGACCAAAAGAAAGCCGAACAAATGGCTCAGAAGATGATGAGCAGCAAGTTTGACTTTAACGACTTAAACGAACAATTTGAGCAGATTAAAAAAATGGGGCCTCTAAAGGGAATCCTTGCAAAAATCCCCGGCGTAGGCAAACAGCTTGACGGCGTTGATATTGACGACAGACAGATTGACTGGGTGCAGGCAATCATACTTTCTATGACGAAAGAAGAAAGAAGTAACCCCTCTCTCCTCAATCCGTCAAGAAAACGCAGAATAGCCGCAGGTTCAGGCAGGAGCGTTGAGGAGGTAAACCGCCTTATAAAGCAGCTTGAGCAAATGCAGAAGATGATGAAACAGCTCAAATCAAAGGGCAAAAACGGCAAGAAGAAAAAACGAAATATGCTTCCTGGACTCGGCGGTATGCCGATGGGCGGAATACCGCCGTTTAAATAAGTCATTCATCCAAAAGTTGGTGAATATATAAATTAAATTTCAGAGGTGAAAATCATGGCAGTAAAAATCAGACTCAGAAGAATGGGCTCAAAGAAAGCTCCTTTTTACAGAGTAGTCGTTGCAGACTCAAGATACCCCAGAAACGGTCGTTTTATTGAAGAAATCGGAACATACGATATCCTCAAGAACCCCAGCGAGTTCAAGGTAGATCAAGAGGCTGTTAAGAAGTGGATTGCTAACGGTGCTCAGCCTACAGATACTGTAAAGGCACTTCTTAAGAAAAACGGCGTAATCGAATAATTGCGAAACAGGAAAGGACTTAATAATATGCAGGAATTACTTTCTATAATCGCAAAAGGTCTTGTTGATGATCCCGATTCGGTAAGCGTTGAAGCCGACGCTCCTACAGAGGACGGCACAACTGTTTACCACATTCATGTTGCCGAAAGCGATATGGGCAGAGTTATCGGTAAGCAAGGCAGAATTGCCAAGGCTATCCGCACAATCGCCCGCAGTGCAGCTATTCGCAGCGATGAAAAAATCGCGGTTGAAATCGACTAAACAAAACTATTTGAGGCATCTGCTTTTTTGCAGGTGCCACCTTTCTTTTTGTAAAACACAAATTAACAAACCGAATAAATCTTAAATACAAAGGCAGTTATCAATCTGTTTAAACGATTGGCAACTGCCTTTTATTATTATAAAGCGTTGCAGTGCATCCCCGCAATTATCCCGCAAATTATTCATCCACCCGATACAAATGAAATTTGTTTTTTTTGAAAGTCAGTATTCCCTCTTTCTGCATACGCCCCAGTTCTTTCGACAACGCACTGCGTTCAACATTCAGATAATCCGCCATTTGCTGACGGTCAAACGGCACGGTAAATTCCGTTGAACCGCACCTGACTGCCTCTGAAGATAAATAAGTCATAACCCTTGTGCGAATGCTTTTTGAAGCAATGCAGAACACACGGCTTGACCACGCAAGATTTTTCTCGGTAGACAGCACAAGTAAATTGTACAATAATTTGTTGTACCATGATTTTGCCTGATTGCCGCAAGACAACAAGACGCCTATATCCACAAACAGCACCTTGCTGTCCTCAACCGCCGTAACATCAACCATTATCGGAATCTTGCAAAAGGCGTAGGTTTCGGCAAACGCCTGTCCCTCTGAAATATTGTGCAAAATCATACGATTGCCCCACAAATCAATATTTTCAATATGAATTTTACCAGAAAGTAAAATTCCGAATTCTTCTGTTTGATCTCCCGTTTGAAACAAAACTGCTCCCTTTTTATATTCAACCGTACGAATACCTCCGCAGGAAATCAACTCATCGTATTCCTCCTGCGTAATTTTGTCAAAAACAGGATGATTTATTGGAAACATAAAATACTCCTTTTCGTTGTTTTAACCACATACTTATTGTTTTTATTGTACTATACTAAAGCCAGTAAAACAAGGAGGCTTTAAGATGATAAGAAGAATTATTCAAATAGATGAAGAAAAATGCAACGGCTGCGGAGCATGTGCCGACGCCTGCCACGAGGGAGCCATAGGAATGGTAAACGGAAAAGCAAAATTGCTGCGTGATGATTACTGCGACGGTTTGGGCGACTGTCTGCCCACCTGCCCAACGGGTGCAATCAGCTTTGTTGAGCGTGAGGCAATGCCGTACGACGAACAGGCTGTTTTGGAAAATCAAAAAAAGAAACATAAAGGTACAGGTTGTCCGGGACATCAAATAAGACAGTTTAACCGCAGACAGGAAACTTCTCTGCAAAAAAGCTCACCGTGCGTTTCTCAACTGGGTCAATGGCCCTGCCAAATCAAGCTTGTACCCGTGAACGCACCGTATTTTAACGGAGCCAAGCTTTTGATTGCGGCAGACTGCACGGCATACGCTTACGCGAATATGCACGAGGAATTTATGCGTGGTAAAATTACGCTTATCGGCTGTCCAAAGCTTG
Organism: Clostridiales bacterium; assembly: GCA_019415945.1. Lineage (GTDB taxonomy): Bacteria > Bacillota > Clostridia > Oscillospirales > Acutalibacteraceae > Ruminococcoides. Next base: position 31,357 of record DXYF01000033.1, on the reverse strand, counting down.
ACAGCGTAGATTACAGCGAAAAATTAACACAAATTATTCAAAACAATGACATTCAGAGCGTTGCCATTGTGCGAATGGAAGTACCCTGCTGCTCAGGCTTGGAGCTTGCGGCAAAAAAAGCGTTGCAAAACAGTGGAAAATTCATTCCCTGGCAGGTAATCACCATTTCTATAGACGGAAAAATTTTAAATTAAAAAATTTAAGCCCGTTGTTTAAACAACTTACTTTTCGCAAAAGACAGGTTAATATACAGCGTAAGGAAAATAATATTTCAGCAAAAATTTATATTACCTTAATTTAAATCAAATAACAGGTAAAAATATATTATAAAACATTTATAACAAATAGGAGGATATTTTATGAGCATTAAAATAAAAAATATAAATCATGCAGAGGTTCTTGTTTTAAAGGATCAGGTTGCTTATCAAGACGGGCAGGTAGTCAGCAAAACTTTGGCTCAAAACGACGCTTTGAGCGTGACGCTGTTTTCTTTTGCAAAAGGTGAGGAAATCAGCACCCACAAGTCAGACGGCGACGCCTTTGTCACCTGCCTTGACGGCGTCGGAAAAATCACAATAGACGGAGTTGATTATCTGCTGCACGAGGGAGAATCCATCGTTATGCCCGCGGGACACCCCCACGCAGTATACGGCGAAGAAAATTTTAAAATGATGTTAGTAGTAGTATTTTAATTTTCTATCTACTCTTATTTGACGATTATAAAAATTGACTGCATTTATATTTCGTGATATAATCAGCTCATAATATTTTATATTTTTACATCACATTTTAAGCACATAATATTGATTTCAGACACCACGCGGCAGTCATAAAATTTTTTTATCAATGTGATTGAAACTGTCAAAATATAAGGAGCGTGATTTTGTGATTAAATTTATCTGTTATCCAAAATGTACAACCTGTCAGAAAGCTAAAAAATGGCTCGATGAAAACTCTGTCGAGTACGAACTTCGTGATATTAAAACGGACAATCCAACCGAGGATGAATTGTCCCGCTGGCACAAAACAAGCGGACTTCCGCTCAAGAAATTCTTCAACACAAGCGGTATGCTTTACAGGTCGCTTGAACTGAAAAACAAATTGCCGTTAATGGACGAAAAAGAAATGACAGCCCTTTTGTCAACCAACGGAATGCTTGTCAAAAGACCTCTTTTAATCGGTGAAGATTTTGTTTTTGCAGGCTTCAAAAAAGACGAATGGGAACAAAAACTCCTGAATCTGTAATTTATAGATAAAAACGGTTAAAACTCAAAATCCAAATAACACAAAATTTATAGTCAACCTAAATATTTTAAAGCACCCGTAATCTTGTTAATTTCGGGTGCTTTTTCGCTTAATTTATATTAAAAATTTTATTTGATTTCCTGCTCCGGCGTTTTAAAAACAGTGTCATCAAAAAATTCCGTTACAGTCATATCAAGTCCGTCGCAAAGTTTTTTGAGAGTTGTGATTGATAAATCGCGTCGTGTTTCGTCCATTAAACTATAAACTGTTGACGGAGTAACACCGGAACGGGTAGCGAGTTTATTGTATCGAATGTTACATTCTTGGCAAATATTTTGCAATCGAAGAACAACAGCATCTTTAATCAGCATATTTTTCACCTGAAATTTTTATTTCAACAGTTTTGTCACTTTCTGCTTAAACAATCAAATTGATGAAACAACCACATTCATAGTTGGGCTTCATTTACTATCTATTTTAATTTCTCCGTGCTTTTCTTCGTATTTTTCAATCTCATTTCGTATCAAAACAAGAATTTCACTGTTAGCACTTCTACCCTCGTAGTCGGCAACAACATGCAATTTATTTAGCATTTTATCATCAATGCGAATCGATAAACTCTTAATAGCCATAGCAAACTCCTAAATATATTTAATATATGTTTATTTTATATTCAAATTATGTTATAATGCATTAAATAAATACAAAATATGTTTAAAATATATTTAAGAGAGAATCATTATGAAAATTGCTTTAATAGGTTCAAGAAATTTAATTGTAAAAGACTTAGGCAGGTATTTACCCGAAAATGTTACCGAAATTGTGTCGGGCGGTGCAAGAGGCATTGACACCTGTGCAAGAGAATATGCCAAATCTCACGGCATTAAGCTTAAGGAATTTCTGCCCGAATATGAAAAGCACGGCAGGAGTGCGCCGCTCAAACGCAACCTGAAAATCATCGACTACGCCGACTTGATAATCGCCTTTTGGGACGGGCAGTCAAGAGGTACAAAATTTGTGATTGACAACTGCAAAAAAAGGAATAAAAAAGTGACTGTTATTATAAGCTCTGTAATATAACAATCACACCTAATACGCAAAAACAAGACGCCCTGTTTTTTAAAAATTCAATTTTTCATTCTCTGTCAAACAAATAATCGAGCGATACATTTAAAACCTTTGATATAGCGTCAATTTCAATACGCGAAATAAAACCTCGGCAAGTATAAACAGCGAGTAATTCCGGTTTTTCAGATAATTGCTTTTGGCTTAAACCCGCTTTCAGTAACGGCCTTTTTAAAAGCCTTTATGATATTTATATTTTTATCACCAAACTGCATTGCAATGAATGTTTGTTTCCCAATGAGATTTTTGTTTCTGAGAGCATTAATCTTTTTCCACCCCTAAGCGGTTATTATATAGACCTGATTTTTTTGAAAATCTAAAATGAAGTTCATTGTCGTAATGTTCTCTTATGCGTGATTATCCGCAAAAATGTTTCATTGGAAATGGTTGGTGCCGCTTCAAGGGAAGTATTGACATTACACCAAAGAGCAAACAAATAATATAGCAGAATATTCGAAGCAGATTACTCCGCAGGTGTATCGTTTTTTTGCCAATACATCAGATTTATCAAATTTATCTGAATATCAAGAAGCAACGATACCTATGTTAGCGATTTGTGGCTTCTGATTAAACGATGTGAAAATGCCGACTATAAGATATTTCACTTCCTGTAAACAGAGGTAAAAATTCATATTATCTCTTGGACACATGGTATCACGGAACAGTTAAAGGCTGAAAACGCTTTATAATGGATTGGGCGAATGAATAACATACGGGTTTCTGCTATGGAGATTGTGAATGAGGAAATCGTTTATGCATAACAGACAGGCGGCTGAGGATAAAAGCTCTGTCGCTTTGCGTTTACAAAAACAACTACCTCTTGACTTTTAGTCCTTTTCTGAATATAATAGTAATGTTACTAATAGTAATATACGGAGGATGTACAATGGATAACATTATTCTTGGACTTTTACTTTTGTGTAATAGAACGATATATCAATTAAGGGATAGAATTAGCAAAGGGATAAATTTGATGTATAGCAGCAGTATGGGCAGCATACAGGCTGCAGTAAAAAAACTGCTGAACTGCGGATATATCAGTTATGAGGAGATTATCGATAATGGAAAATATAAGAAAATCTATTGCATAACGGAAAGCGGAAAGCTGCATTTTTATGAGTGAATAAACGCACCCATAGAAGAACAAAGTCCTAAAATTCCAGAGTTAGCAAAGGTCTATTTTATGGGATTTTCAGATAAGAAAAATCGAGAGACAAACATACAACAACATTTAATGTATTTAAAAGAACAATACAATGTGTTAGCGACAATTTGTGATGATGTAAAGAATATTGATGTTTTAGAAGAACACAAAGATATACTTAATTATCAATTTGTATCTGCACTATATGGCAAAGATATAATCAAATTTAATATTGATTGGTTCGAGAATTTATTAGAAAAGATGAGGAATGGAGAAATATGAAGCAATACCATTTAGAGAAATCACCTATTGTTTATTATATCAGCAGAAAGGAAAAAACAGAATGGATACTTTTTATTCACGCAGCTTTTGTAAATCATAATATGTTTCAAACCCAAATCGACTATTTTCGGGATAAATACAATATTCTTACTCTTGATATTATTGGTCACGGTAAATCAACTAAGGTGCGAAAAGGTGATAGTATAGATAAAATGTCGGCGTGGATAAGCGAAATCCTAAAAACAGAAAAAATTGAAAAGATACATATTGTCGGCATTTCATTGGGAGCTGTATTAGCTCAAGACTTTGCAAACCAGTATCCAGAAGCAGTACAATCACTTGCTTGTTTCGGCGGTTATGATATAAACAATTTTGATGCAAAAATGCAGAAAGAAAATAGCGCATCACAGACACTTATGATGCTTAAAGCTATATTTTCAATTAAATGGTTTGCAAAGTCGAATAAAAAAATATCTGCTTATACTTTACAGGCTCAAAAGGATTTTTACGATATGAATATTCAATTTTCTAAAAAGTCATTTATGTATTTATCTTCTTTAAGCAGTATGGTAAATGTTCGGCAGACAGAACCAAGGAAATATCCTTTGCTTATTGGCTGCGGAAAGTATGATATTCCAATGGAACTATCCGCAGTAGAAATGTGGAAGAAAAATGAACCAGAATGCTGTGTGATTATTTTCGAGAGAGCTGGACATTGTGTGAATATGGACACACCAGATAAATTTAATGCAGCTATGGAGGAATTTTGGTTAAGTGGATACGGCAAATACTAAAAGTGATTGGATACGCTGCCTGTCTGCGGCAATAAAACCCGAAAAATGATACGGGAAGATACTGAACTAAAAAATTTTCCTCTCTACTGTCCGAAGTGCAAACAGGAAAGTTTAATTGATGTAAAGGAACTACATATAACCGTTATCAAAGAGCCAGACGCAAAGACGCAGAGCCGATGAACTTGTGAGTAATCACAGTCATCGGCTCTTTCTCTTTTACTTAAACAAGCCTACCGAATAAAAAAACGGTGCTTTGGTGGGCTGTTCTGTCACGCCCGAACAAAAATAGCTCAGCCCTCTAAACCCGTTTTGAGTTTGGATGGATTTTTTATGCGCTGGTCTGCCCTGAGCGCCTTGCTGCTTATCAGAAGCAGCAACCACCTACATAGTATCACTAATAAGAGAGGATACGACAGCAGAACATGCTCCTCATCGGTGTGGTCCCACAAATATTTGAAGATATATAACGCCCTGTTTTTATTGACCATTGTGCGTACCTCTCAACTTCCAAAGGAAAACGGCGCGGGAACTCCCGCATTGCTGTTTTGTTTATCGTATCAAACACCGGCATTTGCTCATATTGCAGATTTAAAGAACATCCGACAATTCGCTCACCGGCAGATCGTAGTCCTCCGGTACAAGCACCGGTGTTTTGCGTTCCTCTAATGTAGCCTGTTCCTCAGATAACACTGTCCCGGAAACCGTAGGCTCATCCAGGGAAGGAGAATCCAGTGCGTCCAAAAACAAAAAGGTAAGGACAATATATCCCAGTACCGCCGCAAACAGCGCGCCAAGTACACAGACCCCGGCAATCCGCAAGCCTTTATGAATTTTCTTTCCACATAAAATCAGTACCAAAATCCCTGCCAAAAGCACCAACAATATGACCCCTGCCACCCACAGCTACATATGATTCCCCCTTTATGGTAATTAATTTTTGGCTGCTGAAAACATGGTCTTTACCAGACGCCGCCGCCACCGCCGGATCCGCCGCCGGAAACGCCGCCACCGCCACCGCTGCTGGACCCGCCGCCGGACGAGCTCTGCCGCGGTGCAGAGGTCATGGCGCTGGCCGCACTGCTCAGCGTCCGATCCATGGCGTGCCACATGGCAGCAGCCGTAAATACATCACGTCCGCTGTACTACTCGGGCGGTTCGATAGCAATACCCTCAAACTTATTTACCCATTTGTCCGACACATCCAGCACATAGGCATATGGCAGGATGTTGTAAAAATATTTCGGGTTATCGTTGACAAGCATTTCCAGCCGGTCTTTTTCCGCCGTTTCCAAAAACTTCTTGAATCCGGTTATCTTTTCCAGATTCCTGTGGCTCTCTTCTGTGCGGCTGGGGACGTAACGCGCCAGCCAGAAAGCGCCGACAAGAATCGGCAGTCCGATCACAAACGGAATAAACCGCTCGTTCCCGGCCAGGATGTTGGCAAGGATCACAACATCAAGAACAAAGCAGGCAATAACAAGCAGCCAGCAGAGAAGCTGCAGCCGCGTGGACTTCTGGGTATGTATGCGGCCTTTCTTCCCGGAATGCCCGTAATTGGAGGATATCTGATTCAGTGTGCTATAGAATTTGTTCTTGAGATCGCTCCCGGTAACGCTGGCCTTGCCGCTTTCAAAGAGACCTTCAAAAAAACTTTTTTTATCCTCGTCCAGATCATGGGGATACGGCTTTATACGCTCTATGGTATATTCTGACCCTTGGCCAGCTCCGTCGCCGTCATGGATGGCAATATAGCCCTCGTTTGCCAGCTCAATGAGCAGGGCAACAATGTCCTTCTTGGGCAGCTTTCCTTTATACCAATACGCTACGTCTGCACTGCTCATTCCCTCGGGCGGATAGAATTCAACGGTCTCGATGACCTGCTTATCCCTGCCATATTTCATCCATACAAACAATACAAAAGCCAGACACACAAGAGGGATGATCACCATGGTGCTGAGCTTTATCATATGCAGAACCTGGTTGAAGTAGAAATAACCCTCCTCAAGCTCAAGCCTTACGGTCAGAGCCTGGTAGGGCTCCAGCTCCTCCCAGAGAAAGCCTTCGATCTCCACCCCATCGGTGTAATACTCTACGATATCTGAACCGGTAAACCCATATCCGCCTGTGGAAAAGCCCAGCAGGCTGCTGTCAAACTCCTTCGGCATGGTGATCGTAAAGCTCACGTTGTCGATATAGAGGCCCCATTCATCGCCGATGATATTGAAGTACAGCTCATCGTAGCCGTCCGCCACATCCTGCCCAAGCACATAGTCATAGGAGATTGTATAATGCTTGTAGCCGGTAACGGTAACATCGGCGTCGCCGATCCTTAAAACGGTGTAGTTGTCTTCTGTTGATTTTTCATAATCCTCGCTGCAGGAAATATTCCGGACTTTCGCCCGTGTGACCGCCGTGGAGCCGTCTGCCCGCACGACATCGTTCTGCGTTGGGATTCTTCTGTAAATACCGCGCCCCTCCTCATTGAAACAGACGTCTATTTCTTCCGTAATGCTGAGTACATTATCCTCTGACACATCAATATCCACATGATAAGCGGTGAAATAATAAGGTTCCTCTGGGTGGTCTGCCGCCTGCGCCGGAAAAACCGCTACCGACATCATCACAAGCAATGCAATTAAAGAAAAAAATACTTTACACTTTTTCATCAGAACTGCACCTTTACCGCTTCCTTTTCCGTCTCATCTTCTATGACAAACATCTGGCGCTTGCCGAATTTGAACATATTTGCCACAATAGAGGACGGAAACATCTCTGTTTTATTGTTGTAATTCCGGACAACGGCGTTATAATACTTTCTTGCGTTGGCAATATCCTCTTCCGTTCTCTGAAGCTGGTTGTTCAGGTCAAGAAAGTTTTGGTTTGCCTTTAGATCGGGGTACTGCTCCGCAAGCACATGAATAGCGGCAAGCCCTCTGGCAAGCTCCGTGTTGGCCTGCAGCTTCTGTTCCTCCGTCATATCCGAGTAGCGCATATTGCGGGCAGAGATCACATTTTGGAGCGTCTGCGCCTCGTGTTTTGCATAGCCCTTTACGCTTTCCACAATGTTAGGGATCAGATCCCATCTCTTTTTCAGATAGATGTCCATCGTGGAAAACGCTTCCTCTACTGAATTTTTCAGCTTCACAAGCCCATTATAGGTTGCGCCGATATAGATGCCGATGATCAGCAGCGGAACGACAATGACCGCTGCAATAATGATTCCGGTCATGAAAATACCTCCTAAATATATGATAGATTTCAATTTGGTTTCTTGCACGGTATCGTCTTACGCGCCTTCCCTGATGTAAATGCTGCCATCGTTATTGCCCATATGGAACTGTGTATCTGAATCGAAATAGAAGCTGTTTATTAAACCAAGCTCGCCGTCATACATATCGTATCGGCCGTTGCTGTCCTCATACTCGTCCACATATTCCAGATACCCTGAAGCCTCTACGGAGCCACTGGCGTAACAAGCGATGAACCCGCCTTCGCCATCCATATAGATGCTGGCAGTGCCCTCTTCGCCGTCCAAACGCCACGTGCCCTCGGTTGCTGCGAATATGGCTGTATTACTCTCATCTGGGGCAGGAGTGGAAGTTGGCGCCTCGCTTTGTGTATTGCCGGGCATGTCGCTGTTCTGTTGTTCGCTTGCACAGGCGGCCAAAGTCAGCGCAATAATTGTAGCCAGAAAAGCAGAGATCAGCTTTTTCATCGCAAGACCCTCCCTTAAATGTTCCGGGGATCAGTCAACTTTTGCGCCGGAATTGCAAGTTTATCAAGGATATTTGTAAAGTCCGCCATCTCCTTTTCCAGCTTTTCTACAAGCTGCGCCGTATTTTCGGATTTGCCCATCTCGAAAAGATTCATATCCTTTATCACAAGCAGCAGCGTACCGTCCTGAAGAAAGCGGACGGCAAACCGATTGCCTCTCTCTGCGGACAATTCCAGCAGCTTTTGCATATAATCGGGCGTAAGCGCCAGCTCCGCGTCCTGCCCACTGGCGCATCTGACGGAAAAAGCATTGTAAAAGGCTTCCGAATCGGCATTGTAGGCATTCTCGTAAGTTTTAAACTGCGTTGCCACAACCGCATCACTCAGCGCAAGATTGTGGCGGCACACAACAATGACGCCGTAAAATACGGTCTCGTAAGAGACATCCGTATCACCGTCCTTGTCTTCCGTCACATGCTTCTCCTGTAGCTCAAACTCGCAAAACTCCATAGGCACTCCCCGAAGCACGCCCCTGACGTAATCGCCGCAAAAGCCGGTGCAGTCGTATTTCGGGAATCCGAAATCCTGGTTCAGGTAATATTTGTCGACATGCTTGCCGTGGTCAAATGTATCCAGCCGATCCATCAGCCGGTCAAGAACAATCCGGGCATAGTTGTTCGCAATTTGCTTCTGCGCCGCGCCGGCCTTTTGCTTAACCACCAATCCCGCAACGAGCAGCACAAAACCGGCTAACGCCAACAAAATGGCAGCCAGTCCCTCCGGACTATCCGTGCCCAGTGTAGTCTTCCCACTGGCAAGGAATATGATCGCCATGATACCGAAACATACGCCGCCGGCGATCATTATGTATTTGGATAGTTTCGTGCGCTTTCGCAGGTTCTCCATCTTCTGATCGTCGAGCTGTGTGTTTGTAAGGTTATTGTCCATATATATCGTTCACCGCCTTGTTTTTCATTATAATGGTGCATTGTTGTTTGCATTCAAGCCGCCTGAAAAGACAGCCCCTGCGTAACGGCTGGCGGCCCTTGCGCAGAGGCTGTGCTTGCCGCCCCGATCCCTTTTTCTCATTCTCTCAAACCGCCCGCGGCTAATTGCCGCGCAACAGGCGAGCTGGAAAACAAAGTATAGGCAGCTTATGTTTTGTTTTAGTCCGGAATCATGGAGTTGATGGTGTTCTGCATCAGGATCCAGCCGATAAAGCCGAGTCCTATCACGCTGAGGATCAGGTAGAGTACGGCGCCGTTCTTTGCCGGCATACCGCGCTGCTCAAGCGCCGAATCCAACTGTTTGCCCATTTTATATGCCCAGTAGATGCCGTAAATGCCGCAGGTAATGAGCGTAAGCAGGAAAGCCACCCCGCCCGATGTCTTTTTCGGCGGATTCGCCAGCTCGTTGGCGTCATTGTTGATTTTGATAAACCAGTAAATGCCATAGATACCGAAGGTAATGATGGAAAAGATAATACATAGTGCAAGATTGCGTTTTTTCATAAAGATTCTCCTATAAAAAATGAATTTTGATTTGATTTTTATTCTGCCGGATAGTAAACGCCGATAAAGGATGCATTGTTCTCATTGTCAGACTCTGTCTTGCCTGTAATCTCGATAGAGCCGTCTTCAACATTATAGGTAGCGTAAAGCTCTCTGTCCTCCATCACGCCGAGACTCGAATCGCTCACCGTCCAAGTGCCGGACATATAGGAACCATCGTTCGCCTCCAATGTGAAATCGACCATATCCTCCAGGGAATCTGTAATGCTGAGCGTGCCTGCGTCGCCCTCATATTCGCCGTACCATGCTTCTATGCTGTCCGGAGCCTCCACATCAAGCGTTGCATCGCCTTCTGAAGAGTCAGATCCCCCCACCGGACCGACGTAGTCATACCGGCCGGTATAATGCTCATAGTCGCCTGCGTCGTCCTGGAGCGAAACCTCAATAGATTTATCCGATTCATTGTATGTGAAAATGAAATCCGATTCCTCCAGCACATATGGGTCGCTGCTGTCCTCCGAAAGGGTACCGGATGCAACCGAAGTGCCGTTCTCGCCAATGTAGCCCAACGCGTAGCAAAATGTGCCGCCGGAATTGTCAATGGTCAGGGTGCCGCTGTCGTTTGTATACTCGCCGAGCCAGAAGTCCAGCTCAGTGCTCTCATCAACATCTGCGCTATTGCTTTCCTGTTGGGAAACGGTGCTTTCAGGTTCGTCTGCTCCGGAATCACCACAAGCAGTGAGTAGAGATGTTATGACCAACAGAGCCATGAGCAGGGAACACAGTTTCAGAACTTTTGTCTTCATAAATACCTCCTTAAAATCATGTTTCTCCTTAAAATCATGTTTCTCCTTAAAATCATGTTTCTTACTTGCTTACTCAAAGTAATAGATACCCGTATCCCCCGGATGGGAGATGTCTACCGCGTAGCCCTCCTCTCTTACGGATCCTTCATATAAACCTCCTTGCCATCTTCATCCATTCCATCCTCCTCTGTCACTGCCGCAGCAAAGCCCGGATCCTGGCGTATAATATCCTCATACTGTATGGCTTCTTGAGCCAATCGTCCGCACCTCCGAGTAGGGCAGCCTCTTCGTCCTTCTCGTTTCCTGAAATAAGCAGAAATTTCGTTGCTGTTGAACACTGTCTTATTTTCTGACAAAATTGAATCCCTTCATACACGCTTTCTTCTAAATCTGCGATTACCACAGCGAACCGTTGTGTACAAACCGCAGCGAAAGCTTTCTCTTGGCCAACCGCACACTGGACATCAAAACCGTTTCTTTTCAGTAGCTTGCCGGTCATTTCTGTTATGGTGTGCTCTGCGCCGACAAACAATATCCTTGACAAAAGTGCACCTCCTTAAAGAGAAAGGGCCCGGAGCAGCGAACGCCGCCCTGAGCCCTTGCGCATTCTTTCTGCTACTGTAATCAGCATAGCAGAAAAAATGCCGTTTCTTGAATTGTTAGGAAAAACTCATATTTCGGATGATTTCGTTTCAGCACACCGTAGTGAACATATACCCCTTCCCGTATATGGAAACGATATCATAATCCTTCGCATCATCCGCGTGGATTTTCCTGCGGAGATTCTTGATGTGGAACCGCACGGTACGGATATCATCTCCGGAGGGTACGCCCCATACTTTTTCATACAGCTCATGGGGAGGCACCTCCTTATCCTCGCTTTGCACCAGTAGCAGAAGCAGAGCAAATTCCTTTACGGTAAGCTCAGCATCTATACCGTTCACCGTTGCTTTGAATTTCGGGATATCCAAAACGAGGGAACCTTTCACGATTCTCGTCAGCTGTTCGTGCTTTTTCTTTGTCTGCAGGTGACGCTTGATGAGCATATCAGCTACGGCCAGCAGTTCGTCCGGATCGTAGGGCTTGGTTAGATAATAATCGCCTCCGTGCCCGAGACCTTCGACCTTATCGCAGATCTCGCCTTTGCCGGTCAGGAAGATAACCGGATGGTCGCTCGTGCTGCGGAACCTTTCGCAGATATCGTATCCGCTTCCGTCGGGCAGCATGATATCCAAAATCAGAAGATCGGGCATCGGCTCCGTCAGCTTCTCGTATGCCTGGCGGCAGTTTTCCGCTGTGTACACGGTATATCCCCGGCGTGTCAGCATCCTGGCGTTGATTCGCAATACATCCGTTTCGTCCTCCACCACAAGAATGATGGTTTTTTCCTTGTTCATCTCTTATTTCTCCTCGTCGGGCAAGGTAAAGGTCACCGTAGTGCCTTCCCCTAATTTACTTTCAATCCAGATCCTGCCGCCGTGGGCTTCTATAATCTGGTGAGATACATACAGACCAATGCCATGGCGCCAGTATTCCTTATCGGAGGATATGTATCCTTTAAATACCTGCTCCCGTATTTCCTCCTTCATTCCTTCGCCGTTATCGGCGATGACAACGATCTGCTCCCCGCCTTGCTTATAGAGGGAAATCTTGATTCTGCCGGCTTTTGTATGTTGTATGGCATTGGATAACAGGTTTGTAACCACTTGTACGATCCTTGCGTAATCCGCGCTGATGGGAAGCAGGCTTTCGTTTATATCCAGCACAAGCTCGTTACCGCCGGAAGCGTCCTTGCCGAAGTACGTGCCCGAGACTTCCTTCAGCAGCTTACTAAGCCGCATGGGCGCAAGGTTCAACGCCAGACGCCCCTGTTCGATGGCAACGGTATCTTTCAAGTCGGTTAGGATTCGATCGATGCGCACCACCATTTTTTCAATGACCTGCTGGTTACTCTGGATCATCGAGGCATCCGGCGCTTCCTCGCTCATCAGTTCCAAAGTGTCTCGGGCGTAGAGATTGATGGCATTCAAAGGATTTTTTACTTCGTGGGATACGGTAGTCATAAAGACGGAGCGGGAGGCATCGTAGCGCCGTAGTTTTTTGTTTTGCTCATGTAGCAACTCCCGTTGGCGGTCATACTCTTTTAAATGAAAGAAGAGTACCACGCCGCAAATCAGACTGACGCAGGTGAAAGCAAATATGATGTCTACCAATATCTGTTCTTCAGTTTCATAATGGGTTACAAATTCCGGATGATAATAGGCAAAAATGCATGCGGCGGAATATTCCACGATTTCCAGCAGGGAAATCAGGAGCGCCGCTTTTCCCTTTATCATCAGCACCGTAAAGATTACGGCCAGAAGGAAGATCGATGGCATGCCGCTGCGGTGACCGCCTGAGGTGAAGAACATCATCGGCAAAACAGCCATAAAAATGACCGTGACGGTGAGGAAGTAAGCTGCCTGATACTTTCCCGTCCACTGGGTAAACAGAATCAGACCCAAGGAAAAGACAATCAGAACGGCAGCCAGCCCTGCAGTTTTCCACATGCCCATGATCAGGCTGATAATTACCGTAAAAAAACTGATGGCGATGCCGCCGAAGGCCAATATGTGAAACAGTCGGACACGAAAATCCAGAGGCCGGTCGAAAAACCGGATATGAATTTTCTTTAAAAGCGACTTCAAGGTGAGACCTCCTCTCCATTTCGTTGGAATTTACCTATATTCGGTTCCTGTTGCAAACGGCACATCATACGTCTTTCTCTTTTGTGCGGTTTGCTTTCCGGGGATCCGCCGGTTTCACGGCATTTTCCGGGATCGCCCAAGAGCGTCCGAAACGCTCTGCGCCGGGAATGCGCCCTTGTGAGCAATACTGATTAACACGGCGCTCCGATACGCCCCATTTATAGGATGTTTCCCGGATAGAAAGATAGCCTTTCATACGCCGCCCCCTTTCGGTTGATACAACAATACAAATTACATTATATACAAATATCCGTAGCTTTACAAGCACATAAGCCGCGATTTTTCTTAAACTTTTCTATTTAAATTTGAAAAAATGTATAGTTTCAGCGCAACAGCCGGGATATCCTTATGGCTTTGTTACCGTCAGAAAGAAAAAAGCGGATTTTTACTCACAACAGCTACATTAAATATTTGGGAACAATAATCTCAAATCCTCTTTCTTTTCTGTTGTAGATATTCTTAGAGTGGGCTGTTCACCTTCTCCTGTCATCATGACAGGTACCACCTGCCACCAAAAGGGCATAGTACCCTCCTGGCGGCAGGTATATTTTTTATGGACATTATCCGCCCTTTAACTTGTAAAGCAGGCTGCTCTTACCACCCTTGGTGCGGTAGCGCTGCTCGGTTTCAAGAAACCCCGCTTTTCTCAGATCCCATAGCGCCCTGCGGACGGTGGACTGCGACAACTTCAGTTCCCTTGCGATGGTCGGGATAGCGGACCAGCATTCGCCGTCCTTATTCGCCCTGTCAGAAAGATAAATATACACGGACACCGCTCGGTGTGGCAGTTCGGTCTGATATAGCTTTGAAGAATACGGCAAGCGAACACCTCCTTAGCCTGTGCGCACAGACTTTGGTGCTTTTGCCTGCTGTGCCATGTGGTTTATCTCCTGTGCTGTTGTAGCTTCAGCAGGCTCTGTCATGGATTGACCGCCGGAGGCGTTTCCCGCACGGGGATACGGTTTCTTTTCCTGCGGGTATTGCTTGGTGATGGCGCGAATCAGTTTTTCACGAGAGGTGTAGCATACCTTTCGTGTGCCCTGATCCGTTACCGTATAGGCTTCTTTCGGAAAAGAAATGCCCCACTTGAAAAACAGCTTGAGCTGTGACACAAAGGGACGCGCCCCTGTTTTCATCACAATAAAAGAGCCTTTTTTCATAGATTTCAACTCGTCCGTCGTCATCAGCGGTCGCTCGGTCATTTGCAGGCTTTGAGATGGATCGTTTTTGCCCCTGCTGACCGAACCGGTCATCACCGTCCGAGAACCGAGAGATTTGGAGATAATCTCCGCTGTTTCACTGGAGGGTGCAAAACCGCCTGCAATGGTAATTTGGCAGTTGTCTTTGATAATTTCAGCGCCCTCTCTGCCATAGTTCTTTTCAAGCTGCTGATAACTCTGAATGATGCTGACTATGGAGAGCCGCCTTGAACGAGAAGCTGAGTACATCATCTCTGCGGATTGAATGGTCGGCAGCGTTCCGAATTCATCGCAGTAAAACATAGCGCGGTTCGGCAGCTTGCCGCCGTTCTCATCGGCAACCGCCAATATCTCACGGTAGAGTTGCTGGATAAGCAAGGATACCATAAAGAAAGAATTCGGATTTTCCTCCGGCATGACAATAAAAACAGCAGACTTCTCGTTGCAAAACTTCTCCGCGTCAATGGCAGTATCAAAACACAAAACCTGTTCCATCTCACTGTCGAGAAAAGCGTTCAGACGGGACATCGCCGTGCTCATAATACTTGCCATCGCCTGATCGCCGGTGGAGAGCGCCGCACCCGAAAACCACCTTGCTTTGTGATCGGCAGGCAGACGATCCATCAGAAGCTGAAAATGATTCTTTCCCTTGACACCGCTGGGTGCCAGCAATTCCTGTATCAACTTGAACACCGATACGATATGGCGTTCTTTGGGTTCTGCAAATTCCGCAATCAAAAGAATAACCGAGGTCAAAAGACCTTCGGCGGAATCGTAGAAGAAAGCGTTCTGACCGTAGGCGGAGGCATCGCCGTCACCGTAGATGAGCGTCTTGGAGATAATCTTTGCGTATTTTTCAGATTTTGCTTTGTATGCCACATCGTCGGGAGTCGCCTTGTGCAAGTCCATATATTTATTCACAAGGTGCAGCAGGTTGTTGCCGTCCGATTTAGTGGGGTTACGCAAGTCAATTACTGCTACATTGTAGCCGTAGCAGTCCCTTGCCACGCCGCCGTAATTTCGGTAAAGGTCACCCTTGGTGTCGGTCGTTAAAAAAGACATCCCGCTGGCGCAGGCATATTCCAGATTCGGATACAGCCAGTAAGCGGTTTTGCCGCAGCCCGCCGCGCCGACCATCATGCAGTGGACATCGGCGTCATCCACCATGGCAATCGTTTCGCCGCCTTTGTTCCGACAGCCTACGATGATACCCTGCGGCAGCTCAGGCAATACATTTTTCTTTGCTTTCTCCCACCACAGATCCGGCGTAAACGGTACCTGCTTATAAGTGTGCCGGATTTCTGATTTGGATGCGAAGCGAGCCGTACCGTGCTGGCCGTCACCAACCGTTTTGGATTTGATGTTGTTGAGGTTATAGATATGGGCAAGGAGGGTTACACCGCTCAGCGCACAAAACATAACCACAGCAACAACAATTAGAGTTGTAATACCAGACATGGATCATCCTCGCTTTCTTCGGATAGAGAACTGCGTCGAGACGAAGGCATCCAGCGGTGAGGACGGCGGCAGCCGTTTCGGAAAAGTCTGCGGGTATATCCCTGCGGAGCTTTTGGATTTCACGGTCGCTGAGCAATCGCTCATAGGAATAACGGCCGCCGAGCTGCCGCTGTAATTCTTTTTTGCGGTTCATAAATGCATCCCCTCCGAGAAATAGAAGGGATCGCTTTCGTCCATAGCCTGCTCGTCCTCATCGGGTTCATATCCGTCATAGTCCTCCGGCTCGTACAAAAAGTCATCCTTATCTTCCATATCAAACAGCGTCTGTTGAGGTTCCGGCTCTCGATGTGCGGCATAGAACTGCGCCGTGCTTTTCAGGACAGCCTTGTCAAGCACATCGGTATCCAGCCCACAGTCGTTGTAGCCCTCATAGACTGTTTGGTAATAATACGGGGAAGGCATACCGAATCCCATCTTGAGATTCATGATATACACCATGGCGTTCACTTCTTCTCCGTCAAGCTGCACGGGAACATTCTGCTTAAAATAGTGGGAGGGATATCCCTCGTAGCGGTCGAGCGCCTGCTCGTTCTTTTCAGAAATCTCCCACACCGCAACAGGGATGGAGGCGCCTTCTTTGGGTGCAATGGTAGCAAAGGCGCTGTGCGGCTGTCCCTTGAACTGCAATTCGTAATTGTCAATCACGCCTGTGCCGTACAGCTTCGCGCCGTGACATCGATGCTTCATCTGACGGATGTTGAGGTTGCTGCCGTAGGCAACATACAATCGTTTGCTCATATATTTTTCTTTCACTCCTTACATCTGCATGGAAAAATCAGGAGCGTTTTGCTCCTGCTCATCGGGTTGTGCTATCGGTTCTTCTTCGACCATCGGCTGTTGTTCCTCTGTTTCCTGCTGCTCGGCTAACCGCTTTGCAGCAAGGCGTGCTTTTTGCGCTTCAGCCTGTGCGGGATCACGCCACGCAATGTTGCCCTCTAAATTTTTCAGCAGATGCTGGCGGGCGGTTTTGAATTCATTGCCAATGAGACCGAGCCGTAGCAGCCATGTGCGGAAGGTATATTTCTCGTTTTCGGGGTGCGTTTTTATACGGGATGCGCTTTTTTGCACAAGAGCCTGATGGCTGATGGCGAGGCAGAGCTGGATATATGATTTGATTTCTCCGGCGTGAAGAGTAGAATTGAACAGCCGAAATTCAATCGTCCCGTGAGAAAAAACGCTGTGAAGGTTCAGCGCGTGATAGCGGCTGTCATCATAATGATAATGGCGGCTGCCGCAGCCGTTGTACCACAGATTCTCTACATCCCTCATAGTAGTGGGGCGCTTATGATTCAGTTCATCGAGAAAACGGGTATCTGCCTTTTGACAGTAGTTTTCCCGGCTGACCTGTACCTGCAGCGCCTTATAAAGCAGATCCTCTTTGGATGCCATGATGTTTACAATATTACGGAGCGTCTGCGGCGTATGGGAGGAGGCGTCCACATGAACATGGATACCGCAGGAATCGTTTACCTTTGCTCCGCCTCCACGCAGTTTCCGCACAATTTCCTGTATGGTTTCGATGTCTGCATACTGACAGATTGGAGATACAAGCTCTACTGAATACTCTCTGCCTGCCGGTTGTTTCCGTTGCGGCATCGGATAGAGGCATCGCTCACCAGCTTCCATTGCCGGTTCTGATTGTCCCGAACCGTGTAGGTGTCGTAGCCTCCGCCTACATGGGTCGCCTGCGTATCGAAATGTCCCGCGACGATCCTTGCCGCCGCTGCTCTTGTCAGCCCGGTCATCTCAATTTCGATACCGAAGTTCTGACTTCTCAATCGGTGTCACCACCGTCTGGTGAATGGGCTTCGCCCACAGCAGAAGAAGGCTTTGCTTTCCTCGGCTTTGCGGCAGGCTTGGCTCCAGCACTCATTTCAATGAATTCGCGGACGCCGGCGGGGACATATTTGCTATACAATGACTCCGCTGCTTTTTCCATTTCGTCTTCAAAAGACAAGTCCTTTTGCTCCATATACATCTGTGCGGCGGAGAGCTTATCCGCATCGAAGGTTACAGTTATATTGGCTTTTTTCATAGGGCGTTTCTTCCTTTCACATTTTGATATAACCCAAATTCATATTTGGTTCCTCGCCACGAGCTGCAGCGATCAGATCCGATACTGATTCAGGAACATTATCAAAGCTGATATGAATATCATTTTCTACATCGGCGGTGTACCAATAGTCATACGGGATATATTGTTCACGAATATATTTCTTCATGTCATTGTCCAAGTCGGGATCGTTCTGTGAAATAATGCCGTATGGCGTCAGAAATTCCGTTCCCCAATGTTCTCCGGAGGATTCAAGATCAAGGGTGACAATACCTAAACACAGCTTTCCGCTTTGACGGGATCGGATCACAGCGGGGATATGCACAAACGAATAGCTGCCGTCCTCCAGATAATCGCTTCCGTAGGCAGACACAAAACCATCATGCATCTGTCTTAATACTTCGCCCGCATAGCTTTTATCCGGGCTTTGACAGGAATTTTCCAATCGAATGAAATCTATATTTTTAAGAACATCGTTCATGTTCTTCTCAAACTGATTCTGAATTTTTTCCTGTACCAATAACTCTTCCGCCCACTCGCGGGTAAGATATCCATTCTGAAAATCCCTAACCATTTTATCTGCTTGGGTTATGGTTTTGCCAGAGTCAAACCAGCGGCTTTCCATTTCAGAAAGCGTTGCCTCAACGGTTTTCTGAACATAATCGGAATACATCTTGGCCGCTGCAAGAAACGCATCGCGTCCGAGTGCCTTATACACACCGTGCAGGCTTTTTACTTTTCCACTCATTGTTTTTTCTCCCTTCACATAGAAAGAACAGGATCGGAGGGTTCGCTCCAATCCTGTTCGTCTGTAGAATAATTGCGAAAATCTGCCTGTTCAAACACAGTATCAGGTACTGTCGCACCGTCGATACAGGCATTTTGCATACGGGCGTTTTTTACGGTAGTTCCTGTCAAATCTGCACCGGAAAAATTGCAGTGTTCCATAAATGCTCCGCTGAAATCACAGTTTCGAACGACCGCATTTTTAAATACTGCTTCATCGGCAGCAATGTTTTTGGCGTTGCAATTTTCAATCTTAGCACCAGTGAAATCGGCAAAACACAGGTATGATTCTTGAAACGATGTGCCGGAGAGCAAAGCTCCGTTGAACAGGGCACTGTTCAGATTGCGGTGACTGAGATTAAGATCAGACAATTCATAACCGGAAAAATCCGCCTGTTCTCCGCCTGCATCATACAGCCATAGGATATGCTTGGCGCATATAATATCTGCCTGTTCCTGACTGAGTGGGCGATATTCTTTCTTCTCTGCAGGTAAATATTTCGGATTCATCTGCATGAGGATTTCGTCTTCAAACAGTTCTGCTGTATCAAACTCCGGCTGTCCGGACAACATTTCGCAAAGCATGGCGGTGTCCAGAAGATATTCGCCGGGGCTGGGACTAAAATCCGAAAGCGGAATTTTCAGCATACCGTTTTGCTGTCGGGACGGTGCAGTTTGTACAATTTCGTTCATTGCTGCCTGCATTCTGTCACAGTAACTCTGCAAGGCCGGTTCATATCTCTGCTCCTGTCTTAAAAGCTGTCGGGCATTGGGAACAAATGCAGAGTATCTGGCATAGGAACTGCCCTCGGCCTCCACAAGAATACCGTCATCCCGACCTTCACCCAGCACAAGCAGGCAGTGATTCATGCCGTCTTTATCCTGATACATACAGTCGGTATTTTCAAGAATGAAATCGTAATGGTTTAAAAGATTCTGAGAGAAATGATCAAACCAATCAGCAGACAACTCCACGGTTTTTTCTACCATACAGGGGCTTGTTTCGATCTCCGTATCTTTTCTGCGGAGAGGTACATTGATTTTCATAGCGGTTCCTCCTTCACAAAGACATCTTCGGATGCTGATCTTCGCTGTGATAAACATCTTCATCCATCACATCGGCGCCAAGCATTCCGAGAACATGATCGAGCTGCTCGGCTCCCGAACAGCAGTCCGGCGCGTTAGCAAGATAGATTGTTGTCTGTACCGCATCCTCTGCTAAAATCATTTCATTGGTTTCATTTTCCTGTTGCTTCTGTAATTGCTGTTGTTTATCTGCAAGGATCAGTTCTTTCAGATATTTCCCTTTATCCGGCTGTGCTTCACTTCCGTATCCTTGAGAGAGAACTGAAAGGTAAAACGACGGACTCGGTGCCGGTAGTTCTCCTGAGCCGATTTTCTGTTTTTATTTCTTTGTTCGTCAGATAACCATCTTTTCTTAGACATTTTGATTTTCCTCCGTTTCTTCGATATAGCTGATATACGGTATCTTGAGCCAATGCGTCCAAGCTGTATCCTCTAATTTATTGCGGATAACTCCGGCTTTTGTGTTTGCTGCCTGAACCACTTCGCCGTTGCCGATATAGATACCGATATGCCCTTCGTGCCAGACGGCAAGTCCGGGGATTTCGGGAATCGTATCGATCGTGCCTTTTTCAGTTGCGTTCTCGTACATAGTGTCAGCGCCGATATCCGGCATTCCGTTTGTGCCATATTCCACCTCATGACTGTCAGCATTTAACCATCCGTAGCCTTTAATAAGGCCGACACAGTCTGCTGTTCTTCCGCCGAGCCAATTCTGCCGGATGAATTCTTCATAGCCACCGACCTCGTCCGGGTATTGGTTTAGCTTGAAATCAAACATTTCCTGATCAAACACATCGCCATAGGTTCCCCACACATAACCCCAACCGGATTTTTCAGCTTCAATTGCCCACTGTACTAAATCAAGGTTATTTTTTGTCGTGGAATCAGAGTAGCCGGAAGTATCGATATATACTGCGCGGATATTACCCATGACTTTGCCAAAATCTTCAGCTGTGAGCTGTGTGCCAAAAGCAGAGTTGACGGATTCGATGAGCTGCTCGTCTGTTTGGTCTGCGGTAAAACATCCTACCAGTTTTGAGACGAAGCCGGATTCGGAAGCATGGTCAGAAAGAGCAAGCACATATAAGACCTGCGCCTCTTTGACTCTGCCGCCAAATCCGGCTGCTTGCATTTCACTCTCAATAGACAGCATGGTATCCTCTACAAGCTGCAGCTTCGCCTGTTCTTCTGCGGAGAGGTTCTCTACCACCATCGTCTGCAGACGGTCGGTGTCAATCTCGATGCCGCCATTGAAGATAGAGACAATAGCCACGATGGGCATAATGATAATGATGATAATCCCAAGCACAATGCCGAGTACGGTTTTCAGTATCTTTGGATTCGTAAGCAGTGAGACAGCAATCTTTTTAAGGGCGGCGGCAACGGTCGCGCTCATAGCCGCATCTCCATGCCGTGTGCCAGACTGTTTTCGTAATCTTCTAAACAGGAATGAAGGGAGACGGTAAAGGCACAGCTAAAAGCATCCTGTATATCCATCTCCGAACAATCCTTGATCTTCTTTTTGCAGCCGCATTCCAAGAGCGTTTTTTGTGAAGGCATATCCTGCATAATGAGCCGGAGATATCCGTTTAGGGATACCGTGTCGCCGATCTTCAGCGCTGTTCCCATACAGTCATGCATACCGGAGTCATCACCCACAAAGCCTTTGACCTCCCGAAACCATTCGCCGTCATCGAGATAAAGATAGGCCGCGTCCTCATTAAGACCGGTCAGCGCATTCTTTTCGCTTAACAGCTCGCCAATCTTTTCAAGCTCATCAGAAGTGTCCCTGTTCGTCATTGTGGCACTTTTCAAGGTCAGATGCTTTTTGAGTTCGGCGATTTCTTCCGTCAGCTCATTCACTCTTTTTTCTTCTGCCGTATTCATTATCGTCCACCTGCCTTTCCAAACAGCGCCGTTTTGTAATCGGGAGCAATGACTTGGAGCAGATACCTCTCGTTGCCGCAGCGGTAGAGGCAGGTGCCTCTTTCGGGATATTTGATCAGTTCAAATTCGGCAGGCTCGACTTGAAGTGCGTCCATATATTCTTTAGGACTACACTGTCCTGCGTTGAACAGAAACTGATGCGTAGGAATAGAAAACAGCGATTTTGTAAACTCACGGATAGATGGGATCAAAAAATCCTCGATATTCTGACTCGCCAGAATAATCGAGGATTCCTTTTTACGCACACGCTTCATGGCGTTGCGGATATATTCGATTGCCGTCATGTTGGTAAGAAAGAGATACAGTTCATCGATGCTTGCCGCCGTATTGCCCTTACCGAGAAGCTGATTGCTCATGAAGGACAGGATGTTAAACAACATAGCATCTTTGAGCCGCTTGTTCGTATCCATTAAGCCTTTCACGCCGAATACGAGGAATGCATCGTCTGCGATGTTGGTGTGTCCGTTAAAGTATTTGCTTTCCGCACCGACACACATGGAGTGGATGCCGAAGCATACCTCTTGGAGCGTTTCTTCCGTGTAGAGGTATTTTCTGCTTTTATCGTAGCTATAGAATTCTTCCTCGCACAGCTTGTAGAAGTCCTCCATAATGGGATAATCAGTGGGCTTCAGCCTGCTGTAATCGGTGCTGTCGGTGATGCCGAACCGGGCATACAGTTTGGAGAGCAGAATTTCAATGGTATCGATCTGACTGTCGCTGAAATCCTTGTAGCTGCGGAAAAAATCTTTTAGAAAAGCAATGTGCTGGGATAATCTCGTTACTTTTTTAAACGCTTCAGGGACAAATCCTTCTTGGTCGCGCGCACTGTCCTCCGGTTCTGCATCAATCTGAGTACGCGAATTGGGTGCAGGCACTGCCTGCTCTGCCCAAGCTTTCGGCTCTAACGGGTTTATCGTGTACTCGCCGGACAGGAAATCGATATAACAACCGCCCAGCGCCGAACAGATTTCTTCGTACTCGCTTTCGGGATCAAGGCAGATGATCAGCTTTCCCGATTCGCGCAGGTTGGTGAGAATTAGCTTTAAAAGATAACTTTTGCCCTGACCGCTGTTGCCTAAAATGAGGATATTGCTTGTGGTTTTGTCTTCGGCTCTGCGGTCGAAATCCACGAGAATGTTCGTCCCGAACTTATCTCTGCCGATATAGACCCCCTGCGGGTCGGTCTTGCCGGAGAAGTTGAAGGGGTACAGATTTGCCACCGAGCTGGCAGGCAGGACGCGCTCATACTGCGCGCCGAACTGATTTGCGCCCACCGGCAGAACAGACAAAAAGCCTTCTTTCTGCCGCAAGGTTAATCGGTCAACAGAGATTTTGGAGCGCGTCAGTTCCATTGCAATTTCGCTCTGCAGCTCTTTGAGTGCGTCCATATTCCGTGCCTTTAATTCGATGAACACCGAGCAGTGCAGAAGCGGCTCACGGTTCTTGCGGAGATTTGCCAGCAGTTCCACTACATCCTGCAGATTACCCTCGGCTTCGATGATTTCGTTTACATCGGTGCCGCCGCTTTTCAGCTTATTTCGGCGAGTGGCGTTTTGAATGATTTTCCTCTGTTCCATGCTTTCGACCAGTCTGTGATAGATGCGTAAGGTTACGCCGCTGCGGTCGGCAAGCTGAGAGAGGATCGCCTGTTCCTCGGTAGAGGGCGGATACTCACGGATCGCCCATACACAGCGATAACTGTCGCCCAAGATATAATGGTCGGAAAGGAATTTGATTGTGCCGGGCAGGATCATATCGAAAAAATCCTTTGTTCTGATTTCTTCCGCCTGCTCCGGTGTGAGTACCTTTGGTTTCCTTTTGAACATATAGAGCCTCCTTTTGCCGTTTTGCAGACAGAAGGAAGGCACAAAAATCAGCCGCTTTGCTGTCTGCAAAACGACTGATAATGATATATATTTTTTATTACAGTTCCATTTTCGGAGTGTAGTTCTCGGCAATGTTTTCTTTCACATCATCCTCTGTGGAAATCTCCTGTACCGGCGTATAGCTTACGGCAAGCTGTGAAAGCTGTTCGATCCGCCGCTGCGCTGCCCCGGCAATCGCCCGGATGCGATTTTCATCCATATAATCCTTTGCGCCGTCTGCGGACAAAACATTGGTAATCAGTTCCCCTATATCCGACAGGTTGCCAAAATCAATCCAGCTAAAGTCGGATACCAGCTTTAACTGCTCCGAATGATGGTTTTTAAACGGCTTGCAGACTACCTCTTTTTCCGAATGCATCTGCGCGGGCATTTTGTCATAGCCGAGAGAGGAGCCGCTGTCATAGACGGGGGCAAAGCCGATCCACTTCAATGTTTCGGCATTGCGGATCACGCCGAAATTGTTCAGGTGCCGGTCTTCGTTGGCGATGATATAGTCCAGCACGATCATTCGGTCAAGATATGGCACGGCGTCTTTTATGCCGAGCGCCTCGCAGCAGTTTATAAAATGCCGGTATACCGAGGTGCTGTTATCCTTTTTCTGTGTTTTGAGAATGCGCCACGCCGGGATCAGTTCGGTGTTTTCGGTAATAAAATCCTCGCACACGCTGTACGGCACCCCCTTGCTCCATGTTACCGTGTACGGCACATGGGGAATGCCGAGCCGTTCCATAATTTCAGAGGCGATCACCTCGTTGAAAGGCTGCTGGCGGAACGGGTTGCTGCCGCCCTTCACAAGACAGCGTTTGCCGTTTATGATTTTCCAGCGTTTTTTCAGATTACCGTCCGAGGTATTGTCCGGCGAAGAAAAGTCCAGACCGTCCGCCTTTTTATCCGCGCCGAACAGGACGTCGCCGATATCGTCTGAAAAATCGTTCTCAAAAAAGTTGATACTGTCCCAAGTAAGGTCGGAGCCTTCGGGACAGATCCAATACTGATCCGACAGGCTTAAACCCCAGCAGCGTACCAGCAGCATTTTGGTGCTGGTGATTTCCAGCGTTTGAAGCGCCTCCCGAACACCTGAACGGCTCGCCGGGATGGAACGGTCTGTCCACCACTCGTTGAGCGCCGCGCGGTCGGTAACGCCTTTTCGTATCGGAATGCCGACCGGCAGATGCTCCGGCGCATAGACCGTCCCGATTTTCTGTATAAAGCCGGTGGCGTCATCCAGTTCCAGTTTTGCCACTTGGATTCGTTTATGCATCAGGGTACATTTCAAGCTGTTCACCTCATTTCGTTTTTTGCTCACAGCAGAAGACTCTGCTTTCAGACTGCGCAGCTTTGCCTGCAGCGCTTTGCGCTGTTCTATCTGTTCGGCAAGCGGTTCGATTTCACCGTCGCGCAGATACCGGCTCTGTTTCACGCCGCTTTGCGACCATTGATGATAGTAATAGATTTTTCCGTTGATTTGTTTCTTTGAGATATATCCTTTCGGCAGACCACCGATCTGCGCAGTGATTTCTGCTATCTGACGCAGCTGCTCCTGCTTATCCATGCACGGCGCCTCCATTACAAAAGATATTCTGTCATCTCCGCACAACGCACAGGTGCGAAGGGGAATGGTACAATGTACTTTGTAAAGTATTATACCCTATTTTAACCCCTTTTGTCAATGAGGCGATGCGAATCGCCCATAAAAGATTACAGCTTCACGGCTGCCACAATCAGCCTGCCGTTTTTCCCCGAACCGTAACAGGTGGACAAGGTGATAATCTGCCCGCCGTACACAGGTGTAACACCGGTATCATAGAGGGATTTTTGTATGATTGCTACGGCTTGTTCGGTGAAATCCGTGCTGTCGGCCGCATGAATAAAGCTGTACCAAGTATCGGTGTTTTGAACAGCGGCAACGGCAAAGACAGTATATTGTTCCATACCGTCTGCTGTTTGAAATTCTATGACCGGATGCTCGGCACAGAACGCCGGGTCAGTATAATTCCGAAGCGATGAGAACATCGTGCCGTTTTTCATGTTGTGACCGTAAACAATGAGATGATCGCTCTGCAGGTCGCACCGCCAGTCCAGAAACGGCACGCCGCTTTGACTGTATTCGCCGTAAAAACTTCGGCGCAGATATTTCTGCGGATTATCCGGGGTGTGCATGACGGGATAGTTTAGCTGCGTATCGGGAATACACAGCCAGCCGATGCAGTCACTGTTCTGTGCAAACAGCCCTGACAAATCCCGCACAGGTTCGGAAGTATCATCCGTTGGCACAGCCGTTTCATCGTTGGGTTTTTCCGGCGTTACTTCCACCATCTCAGCAAGGGTATCGAATTCTTCTTTTTCTTTCTGCCGGTCGGACAGTTGCGTATAAACCATAAAACCGGACAAGGCGGCGATTGCCGACAGCAGAACGGAAAGAACGGCAAGACTAATCCTCCGAAGCTTCATCGTCCACCTCATAGAATTGTTCGCCGTCAATGTCGGGCATCTGCTCTCCGTTCATTCTGGCTTCAAAATACAGGGCGAGAAAGCGCTTAATGTCCGCTTTCTTCATCCGCTGCACTTCAAAGCCCTGCTCGGAGATGGTTTTCTCGATACGGTTTGCCGCTTCAAAGGTCTGCTTATCTTTACGGTCTTTCAGCCTTGCGATAAACAAAAACTGCCTTGCGGTCGCCATCTCCATTTGAATATGGTCGAGAAAGTCGATGTCCTTTTTGATGATTTTCCGCACCTTTGGATTCTGTTCCTCCGAGAGCCTGTCGCTTAAATACGATTTGTTATCGTCAAAGCACTCGGAGGAGTCGGTGCAGGTGATCTCAATATCGGGGACGGCGGACAGCACCATCATCAGATGGCGGATTTTGATTTCGATATTGGTATGGGACAGCACCGAGATGTTGGTGGGCGAGACGAGATAAAACAAAAGCTCGCCCTTGTTCGTGGCAAGCCCGTATTTCGTGAAGCTCCTGATCCCGATTAGATCCTGCCCCGAGCGTCCTTTTTTCTTTTTATGCGGTTTTTCTTTGGTTGTCAAGCGTAATCACCTCCACTCAAAATATTGTTGGGTAGATATAAAGTACCGCACAGCATATTTCATAAAATCCAGTATGGTCGTATCGTCCAGACGGATGGTCAGAAAGCCATAGCAGAGCGTGGCGGCGGCAGAGATCACAATCCGAAGCTGCACCAGCGCCACAATGGATAGCAGCGCGGCAATGCCGAGAATACAAAAATCCCGCAGTCCCCACAGCCACAGGTTGGCTGTAGCTTTCAGATTCTGCGGGTACAGATACTGCGTCACTTACATTCCTCCCATCATCATTTCATTTTGTATATCGCCGCAGAATTCCTGCAACGTCTGATGGTATTCCTCACGGATTTTATCTGCAATCATTTTCTTAATGAGCTGCGCCTCGCTGCCGGTGGGCTGGTAGTCAAAATATTCGCTACCATCATCGCGGCTGATTTCGCATTCGATGCGGAGCGTATCTTCGAAGGGATTATATTTCCCGTACAGATTCAGCCATGCACCATCCTCATCAGCTATATTCGTGCCGAATTTCTTATCTACATCGAACCATGTTTCGATGTAGACGGTAATTTCCTGCCCGATATCGCAGTCAACATCCATATCCGCATCCACACACAGATCGTCTTTTTCGAGTTCTTTGTTTTCTCTCATGCTGCATTACCTCACTTTCCTGCGGCTCTGGCAACAGAACGCGTCAGATTGACCGCCGTGGTTGTTGCGTGAACAACGCTCATCATGTTGACTCGCACCGAGCTGTCAAGACCAAACTGCTGCGCAATCCTCGGAACCTCGTTTGCGGCAAGCATGATGCCAAGCCCTAAAAGCATATTGCCGGGGAAGGTCAGCAGTCCCAAGAATAACAGCGAAGTCTGCATAAATGCCGTTAAACACAAGGCGGCAATCTGCTTCATCCATTGGTTGAATCCGTCCTGATAGCCTCTCGGCACAGAGAACATATACAGCGCGCCTACAGCCATCTGAATGAGCAGGATTCCGCCGCGCTTGATGTTGGCGAAGAATATCTTGATTACACAGTAAGCGAAAGCAATCAGCGCAAGAATATTGAACAGGTTGAAATTGATGTCTGCCGATACCGCAAAGCTGCCCACCAGCACGCTGGTGCTTTCTCCCGCAAGATCAAGGGTTCGTCCGCCTGCAAAGAGCGCAGACAGGTCGTGGGAGAAGGTGTTTTGCAGACTGATGCAGAACTTATACAGTTCCACAGGCACGATGCCAATCAGCGAACAGGCAAAAAAGCCTTTGAGGATATTGACAGCGGTTGACTTGATATTCGCTCTGCCGCATTGGTACTCAATCGCCACATCGAATATGGCGACAACCACGCCCGCAACAAAGAGCGCCCAGCCGAACAGCGTAAAGAGCTTGATGGTCGCCTGAATCCAGTCGAGGTCAAAGATATCTGCGCCCATGCTGCCCATCATAGTGAAAAAGTCGGCAACGGCATTGTAGATAGTTTCATAGAACCATTTCAGCATGGTGTTCCAGATTACATTGGAGATTTGCTCTCCTAAAAAGTCGAACACACCGCCAATGGCGTCGCCGATACCGGAGAATATATCTCCTAACCAATCGAACAAGTGATCCACCTCCAATCAGCCGTCCCGAAAAATCGGGACGGCTCTGTTCTATCAGTTAGAGAATCGTCCAGATATACAGCGGCGCTGTCAGAGTGAAAATCAAGCACGCAAACAGGATGCAGGGTGCGGCAAATTCAAACTGCCCGTGCTTGCGGTACTCGAAATAGCTCGTCCCGACCTTCACAAAAAACAGGATTGCCAGAATCATATCCACTACAGGGAACACAACATTGTTTACGACTGTCTGAATCTGCGTTTTTGCTGTATTCCAAGTGCTTTCGATAGCGCCTGCCACATCGCCTGCGGCAAAGGCAGGTACGGCGGACACCGTAAAAACCAACGCTACCATCGCGGTGCAGACAAGCAGTCTTGTCCATTTCTTCTTCATAAGCAGTTTCCTCCAATCTTTTTTCGGATATCACATTCCCGTATTTTACGGGTTTTCACATTAAGATTTTTACAGAACTGAATCTCGGCAGCCATGCCCTCGGTTACCTCGTCACCAAAAATCCACATTTCATCGCAGAACCACAAAAGCGAAAGACCGGCAGCCATGCCGATCTCCCGTTCTTTGGACTTGCTGTCATCAAGACACTCCGCATAGAAATGCGGCACGACCGGAGCCGTGCCGCACAGCAGCGCATATCTTGTATAACGCAGGTTTTCCTCTACCTCCCCGCCGAGAGGGGCGCAGATATACACCTTACGCATCATTTCGTCGTCGCAAGCTTTGAATCGCTCGTTTCCGCCTTATGGCGAAAAGCTCGCTCTCGCTGCTGCTCCTCCTCTCCGAAAAAAGACTCGTTTGCTCCGCCTGCCTCCTTGCAAGCGCGGCCGCGACAGCTCCACTGCACTACCATCTTTTTTCGGTTACTCATTTTCATCGCCCTTCTTTTTCTTTAAGTGGATGATGACGCAGGCAACAAGCCCGCCGAGAGCGACCGCGCCGAGCCCGATCCAAAAGCCGGGATTGCTATTGTCGCCTGTCTGCGGCACATCGGGCGCGGGAGGCGTGAGCTTCACCGTTTGTCCTTCGTCTTCCAAATCCGCATGGGCTGCGAGCTCCATGCCGTCGCGGTACAGGCGCTCGAATACCACAATTTCGGTTACCTCTGTAATGCCTCCTGCGTCAAAGGTAAAGGTCACCCTGATTTCGCCGTCCGGCTGTTCGGGGATGAAGGTCACTTCCGCCGTAACCTCCTTGCCGCCTGCCATAAAAGGCTCGCCCGTGGATTTATCCATAAGGATGCCTTTTATGGTGTACTCCTCGCCGGGGATCAGGTGCTTGTAGGATACGGTATCCTCGATGGTAATGCTGCCTTGGGCTGTGACCTCTTTTTTGCCCTCCGCAGCCGCCTGCGTCCCAAGCTCAGGGATGCGGTCGTTGACCGCGGTGATTTCGATAAGCTGTTCGTTTTCAGATATGGTCACGGGATAGAGCTCCGCGCCCGGCAGGAAGCCCTTCGCAGGAGCAAGTTCCCTGACAAGCCATTCTCCGTAAGGCACATCTTCAAAGGTGAAGACGCCGTCCTCGCCGGACTTTGCAGTGAGGATTGCTGTCTCTGCCGTAAATTCGGTTTCCTCCGGACGGAACAGCCCAAATAATGCGTCCGCAACGCTTTCCTTCGTTTCACGGTCGATTTTCAAGCCTTTGACCGTACCATAAACGAGGTTGTTCTTGATTGCTTCGCCCTCATTGGCCCTGATTTCCACAACGGCGGTATCCTGTCCCGCGTACACAAACTCCACAGGATATTTCGCGTCCGAGAGGATATAGTGGGAATCGACAGCAAGCTCTTTGACATACAGCTCTGCGCCGACAGGAATATCGGTTGCAAAGACCGTATTGCCGTTTTCATCACAGTTGACGATCTCCAAGAGACCGTCCGCAGGAATGACCGAGCCGTCTGCGGCCGTCAGATCCTCCGCGGCGAATAGCCCGAAGCGCACCGAGAGGATTTCGCCGTTCATGCCGATTCCAAACCGCTCATCCTGCGCCAGTATCTTGTCAAGGCTGATTTCCGCCTTCTGGCGCTCATTGTAGAAGGAGACTTCAGCGGAGGTCACCGCAATGTTTTCGCCCGCGTAGGTCAATTCAACGATTTCCGGCTCGCTGCTGACGGTCATGCCGTAGGCTGCCGTCACCTCATACACCGCATATTTCCCAAGGTACAACGGCTCTGTGACCGCCGTCCCGTCAGCGCCGGTTTTCAGGCGGGCGACGATCTCGCCGTCCGCATAGCGCAGGCTGCCGTCCGGCGTGACGATATTGCCCACCGCGCGGACAACATATTCCGTATCCGGTATCCCGCTGTCCGCGTACACAGGCTGATAGATCCCGTCCGATTCCGAGACGGAGGCGAACACCTCACCGGTCTTGCCGACCGTGATCGTACCCTTCTGCGCGAGGTTGTACTTTTCGACCACTACGGTGGTCTGCGTGCCGTCTACCGTAAAGGGGACAGGCTCGCTGTCCAGGACATAGCCGTATGCCGTGCATTGCTCGATAACTTCATAGTTCCCGTAGGGGAGCGGCTCCGGCAACAGAAGCCTTCCTGTGCTGTCGGTGTAGTAGACGTCGATATTCACAGGCGTCGGATAGTTGACGCGCTGCACAATATATTCGCCGGTATCGGTATTTCGCACCTTGAAGCCGACGCCGGGTACGGGGATTATCTCGCCGGTTTCCATATCCTTTTTCACGATCTCCACAAGGGATTCGAACATGGCTGTGGCTTTTCGCGAAAAATAGAAAAACTTTTCGCTTAAAATAAAAAATATAAGAAAGAATAAAATGAATATTATTTCAGAAATATATCCGCAAAATAAATCAAAACCACCCGTTGAACGGGTGGTTTGCACTGCCCCTATAAGGGGCTATT
>DXYF01000032.1 GCA_019415945.1 Clostridiales bacterium | reverse complement strand
TGTTTCTCATTTTTTACCCCAAAAATCCGAACTTCACTTTGGCAATTTAGGTTCCACTGGTTTTTATTATAGACCAAGAATTGACCAAGAGTTATTATTTTCTCTCAATCCAAACGATTTTGTTATTACAACAGCCTGTGTTGCCGGTATTTGGAATGACCCCGAATTAGTATTAGCATTACATAGAAAGTTTGGCAACAATTTCTTCCTTGAACTTCAAAATCATAACATCACAGACCAAAAAGATGTAAATAGAGAACTTTTGAAGTTAAGCAAAGAAGCAAAAATACCTATTATTCACGCAAATGATAGTCATTATATTTATCCAGAAGATGCTAAATATCGTGATATTCTTCAAACAGCAAAAGATATGAAGTTTGATTACGAAGAAAAAATGTTGCTCGATTATCCTGATGAAGATACTATTTTTGCAAGATATGAAAAACAAGGAATACTTACACCTCAACAAGTAAGAGAAGCACTTGACAATACAATGATATTTGATGAGTGTGAACCAATTACTCTTATCAATGATGATATTAAGTTACCTTCAGTATCAGACAACCCGACTAAAGACCTACGAGATATTATCAATAAACAATGGCTTATCGAAAGAAATAATATCCCAAAAGATAAGTGGCAAACCTATACAGATGCTATTGAATATGAGTTAGACATCGTTGAAAAAACTCATATGGAAAATTATTTCTTAATAGACTATCAAGTTGTTAAAGATGGTCAAGAAAAATATAATGGTCGTTTGACAAATACAGGTAGAGGTTCAGCACCAAGTTTCTACATAACAAAACTTCTTGGGCTAACCGATATTGATAGGGTGTCTGCTCCAATTACTTTATTCCCTACAAGATTTATGTCAGTTGAGAGAATTTTAGGCACAAGGTCATTGCCTGATATTGACCTCAATACAACAGATAGAGAACCATTTATTAAAGCAACAGAAGATTTGCTCGGAGCAGAGAATTGTGCTTGGATGCTTGCTTGGAAACCATTACAGGACTCATCCGCATTTCGTACATACTGCAAGGGTATCGGTAAAGATATAAGTGAGTATGATGATGTAGCAAAGAATCTTGAACTTTATGAAAATGATAGTAAGTGGAAAGACATTATTAAGGAAAGTAAGAGATTTGTTGGAGTAATTGAGAGTATTTCCGAGTCTCCTTGTTCAATGTTGCTTTACGATAAACCTGTTAGAAAAGAACTTGGTTTAGTTAGAACAAGTAAAGATAAATTGTGTTGCTTGCTTGATGGATATAACTGCGACAAATACAAGTACCTTAAAAATGATTAACAAAATAGTCGTCTATCGTGGTGACACGGTGGATTATTACGCTCTAAATTGCTGGGAGTTCCTAAAGCCCTTTTGCCTATATGGAGTGAAAACAGAAACAAGTAAAGGGATGGCGCAAGGTGAAATAAAAGCGTTGATAACAACGTCCTAAACGTTTGAATAATGGATAATCAGCAGGGAAATTTCAAATAATCAAAAAGTTTTTAGTAGGAGGTGATTGATTGCATAAAAGTACACACGGATTTGATTTCTGGGATAATTATAAAGAACAGATAATTCAAATGTATTCATTGGAAAATATGTCTGCCAATAAGATTGCTAAAAAATTTCAATGTGACCCAACAACAATTATAAGACAATTAAAAAGATGGAATGTTCCCATACATCAAAAAAGATGCAACTCTATATATGATTTAGACTGCAATTTTTTTGATAATATTGATAGTGAAGAAAAGGCTTATATATTAGGTTTGCTATTATCTGATGGGCATATTGCTAAAAATAATACTATTATGCTTACGCTAAAGGATAAAGATGTTATTGAAAAGTATCGGAAATCCATAAAAAGTAATGCACCTATTAAAATAGATAAGTATGGAAATTATCAATTAAATATTCGTTGTAAAACAATGGCACAACAATTAAGGAAAATTGGGTTAAATAATCGGAAAAGCTATGAACTGGATTTTAATAAAATTTTATCTTATATACCAAAATCGCTTGAAAATCATTTTGTTCGTGGCTTATTCGATGGTGATGGAAGTATCAAAATTTATTATTACAGTTATCTTAAAAATCCTCAATATCATTTTGGATATACCGGACTAAAAAATGTGGTTGATTATGTAAAAGATTATTTAGATATTCATACCAAAACTGTTAAAGAATCCAATATTACATATACCTGTGTATCATCTTGCAAAGATACAATAAAACATATTTATCAAGTTTTATATAATAATGCAACAATTTATATGGATAGGAAATATGAAACATTTATTAAGATTATTTGAAAGACCTTCAACGACTATAATGGGCGGTACTCAATGAGTATAAGGTATAGTCTATTCCGTAAAAATATTCAGAAATGAACGGTAAAAAAGTATTTAACTGTTACTGTTTGGGCAATTATTAGAGATGTATGTAAACTTGCAAATATTCCAATTCCCACAATTAGAGAAATGGATAATTTGTTAGATGAAAAAACATTTGATATTTATAAGAATGGATTAACCAGCACAATAAATCAAGCTGATAGTGATTTTGCAACAGGACTTGTAACAAAATATTGCCCTAAAAGTGTTTCCGAGATGTCGGCTTTCGTTGCAATTATTCGACCTGGTTGTGCGAGTTTATTGCAGGACTTTATTGACCGAAAACCATATACAACCGGTGTTGAAGAACTTGATGAAATTCTCATTGAGGGTAATCACAGAATGATTTACCAAGAGCTGATTATGAAATATCTAATCTGGCTCGGCATTCCTGAAACTGGCTCTTATGATATTATCAAGAAGATTGCTAAAAAGAAATTCAAAGAAGCTGAATTAGAGTTATTAAAAAAGCAACTGCTTGACGGATGGAAAAAAAGAGTTGAAAGAGAGAAGGGATTTACCGAAACGTGGACTGTTGTTGAACAGGCTGCAAAGTATTCTTTTAATGCAAGCCACTCATTGTCATATGCTTATGATAGTTTATATGGTGCATATCTTAAATCTCATTATCCTTTAGAGTATTATACTGTGGCTCTTAATTATTATGGTGATGATTCAGTTAGAACATTGAAACTTACAAATGAACTTCCATTCTTTGGAATTGAGTTAAAACCAATTAAGTTTAGATATTCAAAAAGCGACTATTCATTATCAAGAGAAGATAATAGCATATATAAAGGTATTCAAAGTATCAAAAATATGAACTCTAAAGTCGCAGATGAGATTTATGAATTGAGAAATAACAAATATAACAGTTTCACGGAATTATTATTTGATATTAAAAATAAAACAACAATAAATCAAAAGCAGTTAAGAATTTTGATTGAATTGGACTTCTTTGCTGAATTTGGAGATATAAACCTACTATTAGCACAAATGGAGTTCTTCAATAAGTTTAGTAGTAGAAGTCAATTTAAGAAAGATGAGTTGGCAACTCTCGGAATATCGCTCGAAACTATTAGACCATTTGCAACTAAAGAAACAGAGAAGATGTTTACAGGAGTTGATTTCCCTACATTCGTAAGAATGGCTTCAAAAGAAATAACAGCACCGTCAAGAAAGTTATCAGAGAGAATAAAGTCACAAATAGACTATCTCGGTTATATAACCATAGTTGACGATAAATATAGTAGAATGGCTGCTGTGCTTTCCGTTGATACTAAATACTCGCCAAAACTCAAAATGTATTCGTTGAAAAACGGTACTACATTGGATTGCAAAATTGA
This sequence comes from Clostridiales bacterium, assembly GCA_019415945.1. Lineage (GTDB taxonomy): Bacteria > Bacillota > Clostridia > Oscillospirales > Acutalibacteraceae > Ruminococcoides. The sequence goes on along the minus strand of DXYF01000032.1, from coordinate 96,955 downwards.
CAAGAAAACATTCAATAAAGAAAAACTATCGGATGGAGATATTGTTAGAATCAGCGGAACAAAGAATAAACCTAAAGTCCGCAAAAATGCAGACGGTGAATGGGAAACCATTCAAGGTACAAGCGAGTTGTGGATTACAGCATATCACAAGGTTGAAAACCTTTAGGAGATACATATGAGTGCAATCGTAGTTAATTTATTTGGTGCGCCGGGTGCTGGTAAAAGTACAGGTGCAGCTTACATTTTTTCGATATTAAAGATGAATGGCATAAATGCAGAACTTGTTACTGAATTTGCAAAAGACAAAGTATGGGAAGAAACAAAGGCTGTATTTAGAAATCAGACTTACATATTTGGCAAACAGTCATTTAGGCTATCAAGATGTGCCGATAAGGTAGATGTCATTATTACAGACTCACCTTTGCCATTATCTATTTATTATAATAATACCGCAGACATAAAAAATAGTTTCAATGATTATGTTCTTGATGTTTTTAATTCTTTTAATAATAAGAATTATTATTTAACAAGAGTAAAAGAATATAATCCTATCGGCAGATTTCAAAACGAAGCAGAATCAGATAAAATCGGTAATGATATTCGTAATTTGCTAAACGATTTTGATATTGAATATACTTGTGTCAACGGTGAAAAAGAGGGATATGAGCTTATTGCTAACGACCTCTTAAATTATTTTGCCGATAGAAACAACATTGAGAAAGACGATAAAGGAGAATTAAAAATGTTAATGACAGAAGTTCAACAAGACTTATTCACAGTGCCTCAAGGTTATTATCTTGCTCATTGCATTAGTGGTGATTATGCTCTTGGCGCAGGTATCGCAAAAAAGTTTGATGAGGTTTATAATATGCGTTTCAAACTTCACAGAGATTATGCGATTCCTGAAGGTCAGAAATCAGCAAATGTTGGCAGAGCATTACTGGTTGATAATGTGTTTAACCTTGTAACTAAAGAGCGTTGTTTCCATAAACCGACATATGATGAACTTTATAATACCCTAATTGATATGAGGGAGCAATGTGAGGATTTCGGAGTTAAAAGATTAGCAATGCCTCTTATTGGTTGCGGTCTTGATAAGCTCGAATGGTCAAGAGTTAAAGACATTATAGAAGATGTTTTCGGCTCAACAGATATTGAAATTTTAATCTGCAAATTATAAGGAGGCACTTATGCCGGAATATACACCACGCCATTTGGTAATGGTTACTGCTGGTGCAAACAATAACAAGTATTATGATATGAAGTCTCAAGGTGATATGTGGGTCGCTACTTATGGTCGCATAGGTAGTGGCTCACAAACAAGAACCTATTCAAAGAGAGAATGGGATAAAAAATACAATGAGAAAATCCGCAAGGGTTATATTGACCAAACAGACCTCATTCAAGACTTGATTAGCACCGAAAAGCCAACACAATCAGAATATAAAGAAATTGATAATGCAGAAATTGCAGCCATCGTTGAAAGATTACAAGCAATGGCTAAAAAGGCGATTAGCGAAAACTATACGGTTTCGTCAAATAAGGTAACACAAGCAATGGTTGACGAAGCACAAAATATTATTACAGGACTCTTAAATATTACCGATGTTAAATCATTTAATGAAGAACTTCTTAAACTATTTACAACTATTCCAAGAAAAATGAGTTCTGTAAGTTCATATATTGCAAGGGATAATGGAGAGTTTAATAAGATTATTAGCAGAGAACAAGACCTTCTCGATATTATGAAAGGTCAGGTTGTTCAAAAGCAAGTAGTAGAAGAAACCAAAGAAACCAAGCCTATTAACGATAACACCATTCTCGAACATCTCGGATTAGAATTTGAGGAATGCTCAAACGAGGATATTGCAACAATAAAGGTTGCCCTTGGTTCGTGTTCCGACAAATTCCATAAGGCTTGGAAAGTAAAGAATCTCCGAACTCAAAAACGATTTGATGATTTTGTAAAAGAAAATAATATTAAAGATGTGAGACTTTTATTCCACGGAAGTAGAAATGAAAATTGGTGGTCAATCATCAATAGTGGTTTAATGTTAAGTCCTACAAACGCTGTTATTACAGGTAAAATGTTTGGTTATGGAATTTATTATGCGCCAAAGGCAAGAAAATCTTTAGGCTATACAAGCCTTTCAGGAAGTTATTGGGCAAGAGGTAGTTCAAGTTCTGGTTTTATGGCTCTTATGGATGTAGCATATGGTAAACCATATGATGTGTATTCTTTTGATAGTAAGTATTATAATTTCAACTATGAAGCATTACAAAAGAATTGTCCGGGTGCAAATTGCTTACACGCTCACGAAGGTAATATGTTAAGAAATGACGAAATTATTGTCTATAAAGAAGAACAATGCACAATCAAATATTTGGTTGAATTAAAAAATTAGAAACAACTTTGAGAAATTTCAATATTGCTATTGACAAATGGGTATGGATGTATTATAATATTCGTTAGAAATAAGCAAGAGAAATACGAAAAGTAATAGTTAAAAATATGTATTGAAAGGATATGGTCTAATGATTATGCAAGCAACCATTTATACTTTGCTTAATGGTTTTTGCTTTAATGTATTATTACCATTCTGGGCTTTACTCATTGGTATTTCAAATACATTATAAAATGAGTGTTTTATTTACAAATAAGGAGACAAAATGAATTTTACGAGTTTCTTTGATGTATTTGGAGATATGTTTTCTGTCCGAATAGAAATTGAACAAAATGGCAGAAAACAGGTTCAAAATTTGCAAGCTCCACAAGTTGCATTGGAACAAAATTTTCTTGCATTGATGCAGGATGCGGCAAGGTCATCAATTCCAACGAAAATTACAATGAGCCGCCAAACAGGAATTTATAATGAGATTGAAAAGAAGAATATTGAGAATAGTATTTCATTTATGAATAATGCTTATTGTAATAGATAGGGAACAAATGAAACTAATTAACCTAAATGCTATTAGTTTATCAACTGGTAAAGAGCTTTTATCAATTCCTTTGGATGATGTTGAAGATGATTTAGAAACTGAACATAAAGTAAAATCACTCTTTGATACAGCGAATTTAATTATCGAATGTGGAACTGTAAATAATAATGTTTTATCAAAATTGATTGGAAAAATGCCAGATAAATATGGCATTGATTATTCTATTTATGTTCAGGCGAGAAAACATAAAAAGAAAAGAATAAATAAGAAATGGGCTAAAAGATACGGATATAAATGTGTAACAAAAACCACTAAAGGTTGGAAACTCAAAACATATACAGATGGTTCATTTGAATTTATAAAATAAGGAGTGTATAAATGGGAAAAGTAACAATTCTTCCTGAAACTACAAAAGACCCAATTTCAATGATGGGTCGTAGAGCTGGAATTTGTTGGGGTGCAGATATTACAGATGAAAAGAAAAACTATGCACGAGGTTTAGACTGCATTGAAAGTAATCACGGCAGAGTTATTGAATTTCCTGATGTTCATATGGTATTTGACGGTTACTCTGCAAAGTGTTTAAGAGAGTATTATACTCACATAGGCTGTCTACCAAGTAGGTTACAATCATCTACCCGTTATATTGATTATTCAAAGGGTGATGGATTTGCCTATACCACGCCACATACAATCGCCAATAATGAAAAGGCACTCGGAGAATGGCAGGACATTATGAAAACCGTTAATGGTTTAATTAGTCGCTTTATCAATGAATATAAAATTCCTGTCGAAGATGCAACTATGGCATTACCTATTGCATACAGTTCAAAAATGGTTGATAAGCGTAATCCGAGAAATCTAATTGATATGTCAAGAAATAGAATGTGTTCTCGTGCATATTGGGAATTTAGAGAATTATTCAATGACATTATTACGGCATTAAAAGAATATTCGCCAGAATGGGCTACACTTATTGAATTAGAATTTATGCCTAAATGTGAGTATTTAGGATTTTGCCCCGAAAAACATAGTTGTGGAAGAAAGCAAAAGAAAAATGCGAAAATATGAAAACCATTGTGTTGATTGTGGATTGCCTTGTCTTGGCAGTTCCTGTCCTTATGTTAATGTTGCAGTAGATTATTGTGATGAATGTGGCAGTGATAATGCAGAATATGTAATTGATGGCGATGACTTATGTGAGGACTGTGCAGAGAAATACTTAAAAGAAGTATTCAACGACTTAACTCTGTCTGAAAAGGCGGAAGCAGTTGATATAGATTTACATTCAATAGATTAAGGAGGTTTACCAATGATAGTTGTATTAGTTGGTGAGAGTGCAAGTGGTAAATCCACCGTTGCCAAAATCCTTGAACAAGAACAACCTAACTTTTCAAAAGTAGTTACATATACAACCAGACTGATGAGAGATGGCGAAGTTGATGGCATTGATTATAACTTTATTAGTAATAAAAAATTCAACGAATTGGTAGAGCAGGATTTCTTTGTTGAACACGCAAGTTATCGTGATTGGCAATATGGTACTGCAATCAATTTTAACAAGGATGAAGATAAAGTTATTATATTAACGCCGGCAGGTGCAAGAGCATTAAGAGTTTATGCTGAAAAGCATATCGAACTTCAAAAACACCTTATGGTTGTTTATTTATGGGTTGATAGGCGTTCAAGAATGATAAAGATAATTCAGCGTGGAGATAACATTGATGAAGCGTATCGAAGAAATTTATCAGATGTAGGTCAGTTTGATGCCTTTGAAAGAGAGGCTGATTTTACAATTAAGAACGAGAACTACAAAAAGAATGCTATGGAGATATATTCTGAACTTGCTGACCTTATTAAAGCAAGGAGAGAAAATGTCTAAATCATATAAAGTGTTTATAATCGGCAATCCTAAAAATCAAGATTCAGTTAATAATGTATGGAAAAACAATATAGTTAATAAACTTACTGAATATAAAGACAATACAATATCATTCGTTTGTACTCAAAACTATTTTGATAAACCATATTCAAATGAAACAAGATTGTGGGAATTAAATCAAATGCAGGATAGCGACCTTATTATTGTTGACCTCGTTGACATTGCAAATAACATCTCTGCACACTGTATGCTTACTGCAATTCAAATGATGAATAAGGTAAGAACTAAACATACTTTTGTTATTGGCATTGGTAAACCAGATACCGATAATATATGGCTTACTTCCTGCATATTCAAGCAGTTTCTTACTTTAGATGAGGCTGCCGAATATATTGTCGATAAAATAATAATATAAGGAGAAATCAAATGGAAATAATTTTATATTCCACTAATTGTCCTAAATGTAAGATTCTCGAAAAGAAACTTACAGAAAAAAACATCAAATTTACAAAGAACAATAATGTTATTGATATGACTGAACTCGGTATTGACCAAGTACCTGTTCTTTCTATTGACGGTAAATTGTTGAGCTTTGTAGAAGCAAACAAATGGATTAACGAAAGAGAGGATTGCCAGTGAATATTCCTATTAAGGTAAATCGTGACTTTGAAAAGTCGCTTATGGCATTAAGTGATAAGTATGGAGAGGATTTTGAAATACTTAATGGCATTCACGAGTCACAGTTAAATTTCTCGGATTTTGTTGATGGTTTTGTTGATAAAAAGGTTGCAGATGTTACTATTGATGCAAATGCAAATGCTTCAACCAAAGATATTAGAAGCCTTTTAAGTGAGAAAGGCAAATCAGAGGATAAGTTATTTGCTTTCAATAAAATCTTCTATGAAATGAAGAAAAGGTACAATCTGCGAACTGCAAAAGACTGGCTTGAAACAGAATATAACGGTGGCTTTTATTTACACGATGCATCTACATCAACTTATTTGCCATATTGCTACGCTTATGACCTTACAAGATTAGCTACTGAAGGTTTATTCTTTTTGAAAAACTATAATAATAAGCCGGCAAAACATTTAACAACTTTTCTTGATGATGTAATTGAGTTTATCAGTTATATGAGTAATCGTAGTTCTGGAGCAGTTGGTATTCCAAATATTCTTATTTGGACTTACTATTTCTGGAAGAAAGACTGTGAAACTGGTTATTATATCAAAGATAAAGATTACTATTTAAGACAATCATTCCAAAAACTTATCTATCGACTTAATCAGCCATTTATGAGAATCGACCAAACTGCATTTGTCAATGTATCTATCTTTGACCGCAATTACATTGAGTCTCTTTTCGGCGGTGTTGAATATCCTGATGGAACTTATGTTATTGATTGTGTTGATGAATTGATTGAGCATCAGAAAATCTTTATGGAAGTAATTTCCGAAATTAGACAAGAGAATATGTTCACATTCCCTGTTCTCACATATTCTCTCTTAAAGAGAGATGATATAACTAAAGAAGAAGCAGAAGAAATGATTAGAAACAAAGACTATGATGTTTTTGTTGACAAGGATTTCGCAAGATGGTGTTCTGACCATAATGTTATGTGGAATGATAGTAACTTCTTTATCAGTGAAGATGTTACAACTCTGTCTAACTGTTGCCGACTTCTTTCTGATACTACTAAATTGAGTGGATTTATCAACTCTATCGGTGGTACTGCACTTTCAATCGGTTCTGTTAAGGTCAATACAATAAACCTTATGAGAATTGCCCTTGAAACTGAATGTGATGAAAAGAAATATCTTGCTTTACTTCGTAAGCGTGCAGCTCTTTGTTGTAAGGCACTCGAAACTGTAAGACACATAATCAAGAGAAATATTGAAAAAGGTTTATTACCTAATTATCAAGAGGGTGCAGTTGAAATGGATAAACAATACTGCACAATCGGTATTCTTGGTCTTTATGAAGTGATTGAGGCATTCGGTTATACAAAGGTTGATGAATTCGGTTATACATATTATACAGATGAAGGAATTGAGTTAGCCGGAAAGATTTTTGATGTATTAAATGATGTCAAAGATAATTTTACACAGGATTTCTCATTTAATATTGAGAGTGTTCCTGCTGAAAGAGCAGCAGTAATTCTTTGTCAAAAAGATAATCTTTTATACAATCTTGATGAGAAATTTATCTATTCAAATCAATGGATTCCACTTTCAACAAAGTGTACTATTCAGGAGAAATTAAAATTAAGTTCAATCCTTGATGCTAAATGTTCAGGCGGTTCTATTAGCCATATCAATCTTGAGGCTAACTTCCCGAACAAAGAATCTGCTTGGGATATTCTTAATAAGATTGCCCTTTCAGATGTTATCTACTTTGCATTCAATACTCGTATCAATGAATGTGAAAACCATCACGGATTCGTAGGAACAAATATCTGTCCTACTTGCGGCAAGCCTGTATATGATACATACCAGCGTATAGTTGGTTATCTCGTTCCGACAAGAAGTTATTCAAAAGACAGGTTTAGGGAGTTTAATACTCGTCAATGGTATGAATATGCCGAAATGGTTGGTGAGCAATAATGTTGCTTAAAGCATTGGTTGACGAAGATTTTGTAAACTACAAAATCACATCAATGTTTATAGGCTGTCACTCCTGCACTTTTAAGTGCGATATAATGTCTGGAAAGCAAGTGTGTCAAAATGGCGCACTTGCTAACCAGCCAAACATTGATGTTTCTATTGATGATATTGTAGATAGATACTTAAAAAATCCTTTATCAAAAGCTATCGTATTTGGTGGATTAGAGCCATTCGATGATATTTTGAATGTATTATATGTAATAGAAACCTTGAGGCGTAAAGGTAATAATGATGATGTGGTTATATATACAGGATATACCGAATCGGAAATCGAAAATCTTTTTACTGATTCGTATAATACCTTAAAAGGTTTTCCAAACATAATTATTAAGTTTGGTAGATTTGTACCTGATATGCCTTCTCATATAGACCCCGTACTTGGAGTTAAGTTAATGGGAGACAACCAATACGCAAAGAGAATATCATAAGGAGTTAATATGGCTAAAGTAAAAACAAATCCTGATAAAGATATTGTTAAAGAAATCCGTGACAAATTAAAAGAAAACGATGGATATTGCCCTTGCAGAATTTCCAGAACCGAAGATACAAAATGTATGTGCAAAGAGTTCCGTGAAATGATTGATAATGGTAAAACCGGAATGTGCCATTGTGGTTTATATGTTATCGAATAACCTCTCATAAAACTATACAATTATAATAAAAATAATTAAATATAGAGAAAGGGTGATGGCAAATCTTGTGGAAATCAGAAATGGATAAATTAAATAAAAGTGGTCGAAAATGGAAAGAAAGCAAAGAATGGTTGCCTTATAGGGCAGCAGAATTGTTTTGTGAAGAATGTGGTTGTTCGTTAGGAATGTTTGATATTGTGACAACTAATCTTGAATCCAATATGTATTGTACTAAATGTGTTAAAAAATACATAAAAGATGTTCCAATATTATTGCCAATAGGTGTTATTAGTGAAGATTTTGGCGATTGCGTTACCATAGAATATACAAATAAATATTATAAATATCTTTCTGTAAGCAAGACTTGTTATTTTAATAAAAAGGGTAGATATATAAAAGTTAAAGGAAAAAGATATTATATTTAGAATTATGGAGTAAAATAAATGGAAACAATAAAAATTAAATATCATAATCCCGACCTTGCAAAAATTGAAAAAATCGAGGTCGGTGATTGGATTGATTTAAGAGCAGCAGAGAATGTTAAATTGATTGCAGGTGAATTCAAGTTAATCAATCTTGGCATCTCTATGAAATTACCTGAAGGATATGAAGCACACGTTGTTCCTCGTAGTTCTACTTTCAAGACTTGGGGAATCCTTCAGACTAATAGTATAGGAATTATTGACAATTCATATAGTGGCACAAATGACATTTGGAGATTTCCTGCTTATGCCATTCGTGATACAGAAATTAAAGTAAATGACCGTTTGTGTCAGTTTAGAATAGTAAAAAAACAACCACAAGTTGAATTTATCGAGGTTGACAAACTTGACGATACAGACCGTGGTGGGTTCGGAAGCACGGGTAAAAATTAATTTTAATATCTACATATGAGCAGAAGATAATAAGGCGGGAGATAATTAATCTCTTGCCTTATATATAGGAGAATCGTATTGACAAATAAAACAGAAAATGATACAATAATATATACAGTAGATGATATTCAACATTTTCTATCTATTGGAAAAACTCGTGCATATGAGCTTATGCGCAGCGACGGATTTCCATCGTTTAAGTTGAATAATCGAATTTACATTACAAAAGCTAATTTTGAAAAGTGGTTAGATAAGTATACAAACAAAACTTATCGCTACTAATTTCAAATAAAGAATTATAATAGTGCTACAATAGTGCTACGTTTATCGTTTTAAGCGATGGATGTTAAGGCGAATTCGGATAAAATTGACTAAGGGATTAGAGTCTGCAAAACTCTGATTCCCCAGTTCGATTCTGGGTGTCGCCTCCATGAAAAAGCACTTCAGCACGGAGTGCTTTTTCTTTTCTTATTAATGTGGGAGCATAGCTCAGCTGGGAGAGCATCTGCCTTACAAGCAGAGGGTCATAGGTTCGAGCCCTATTGTTCCCACCATTTTTTTGCAAAAATTTTAATTCTATATGCTTTTAAAGTAGTATTTATATGTATTTACCCTGAAAGGTTTTTTATAACACTATAAAGATAATTGTAAGGCAGACTATGTATCTGCCTTTTTTTATTTCTTTTTTCCGTGTTTACATATTTGCATATATAATTCGGTGCATTTTTTGCAATAAATTATAGTATATCTTTTATGTACTTACTGTTTTGAAACTAAAGTTTGAAAAAATTTAATTAATGTATTGACTTTAATTTTATCCTATGATATATTTATATTAACATATGTACACATAATCATATGTGCAATTATAAATTGATAGGGGAATGATTATGGAAAATAAGGTTACGCCTGACAAAAATACAGAAATACCGGAACTTGAGGTGCTTTTCGACCTTGCCGACCTTTTTAAGGTGTTCGGGGACTCTACAAGAATAAGAATTATGTTTACCATATCGGACAAAGAGATGTCGGTTTTAAGTATCGCAGAGGCACTGAAAATGGAGCAAAGCACAATTTCGCATCAGCTTCGTGTGCTGCGTCAAAACAAGCTTGTTCGTGTACGCAGAGAGGGCAAGCAGATTTATTACAGTCTTGACGACGACCATGTAAAAAAAATAATTGAAATGGGTCTTGACCATGTGCTTGAGTAACGGGAGGACATATGAAAAAATATACTTATTGTCTTGAAAATCTGAATTGTGCTAATTGTGCGGCAAAAATAGAAAAGGAAATTGCCGATACAAGTGATTTTGAAAGCGTTAGCTTCAATTTTGCTACAAAGCGACTTTCTTTCTATTCTGAAAATCAAAATCCAATAGAAAAAATACAAAAAATCTGCGACAGCATAGAAGACGGCGTATTAGTTACCGACGCGTCAAAAAACAAAAATGACACTTTCAAAAAGAAAAGAATTAATAAAGACAGTATAATGCTTATTGTTTCGGCAGTTTTTGCGGTTGCTGCATTTGTTCTGAATTTTGCCTTTAAAGACTGCAACACAGCGGTGACGCTTTTAATTGTCATTTTCAGTGTAGCGGCAACAGTTTTATCCGGATACAAAATTTTTTTAAAGGGAATAAAAAATGCAATTAAGCTTAAAATTGATGAAACCGTATTGTTGTGTATTGCAGTAATAGCGGCGTTTTGCCTCGGAGAATTTATAGAAGCGGCTATGGTTACCATTCTCTTCTCGTTGGGCGAATTAATTGAAGATGTTGCTGTAGGAGCGTCCCGCAGTGAAATTAAAAAGCTTGCACAAATACGCCCCGATACCGCTGTAATTACAGAAAACGGAACACAAAGGGTTGTTCCTGCTCAAAGCGTTAATCTTGGCAGTGTGATTTTAGTGAAGCCGTACGAAAGGCTCCCTCTGGACGGAGTAGTTGTTAAGGGTAAGTCAACTCTTGATAATTCCGCTTTGACAGGCGAGAGTATGCCTGTTGATATTGAGCCCGGAAGCGAGGTTATGAGCGGGGCTATAAACGGAAACGGACTTATTGAAGTAAAAACAACAAAAGAATACGGCAACAGTACAGCGTCGAGAATTTTACAGCTTGTCGAAGAGGCTGCCGCACAAAAGGGGCAGAGGGAAAAGCTGATTACAAGATTTGCGTCAATCTATACACCTATAATAATTATAATTGCCGTTGTAATCGCCATTGTTCCGCCTGTTTTGGGATTGGGGGAGTTTACGCAGTGGCTTTACAGAGCACTTGTTTGTCTTGTTGCTTCCTGTCCGTGTGCGATAGTAATTTCTGTTCCTTTGGCATACTATTCGGGAATCGGTGCGGCGTCAAAAATGGGAATACTTATCAAGGGAGGAAGATACCTTGAGGCACTTGCAAGGGCAGATTCCTTTATATTTGATAAAACGGGAACTCTTACAAACGGCACGCTTGAACTTGAAAAAATTTGGACATACGGCGGTTTTTCTGAAGATGAGGTTCTTGCCCTTGCCGCCGCTTGTGAAAAACATTCCGTTCATCCCGTTGCCTATGCAATAAAGAACAAGGCAAAAGATCTTGATTTGCCTGAGCTTTCATGCTACAGAGAAACAGCAGGCTACGGCACAAGTGCAGTTTATAAGGGAAAGAGCCTTGAATGCGGGGGAGAAAAGATACTCGGCAAATACGGTATAACAAGCCGTGAAAATTCATCAGTGTTTGTTGTCTGCGACGGTAAACTTATCGGAGAATTAAAAGTAAGCGATACCGTGAGAGATGAAGCGGCAGGAGTTATTTCACAGCTCAAAAAGCTTTCTGTGAAAAGCACGGTAATGCTCACAGGCGACTCAAAGTACAACGCAGAAGAAGTGAGCAAAAAATTAGGTATTGATGTATGTTATTCCAATCTTTTACCATCTGACAAATTAAAGATAGCTCAGCAAATTAAGTCGTCGTCAAAAGGCGTATGCACCGTCGGCGACGGCATAAACGACGCCCCCGTACTTTCCGCAAGTGACTGCGGAATCGCAATGGGACTCGGAAGTGAAGCCGCCATAGAAGCTTCGGACGCTGTGCTTTCTTCGGGTAATCTTGCAAGACTTCCCGATGCAGTAAAACTGTCTCGCAGAGTAATCAGAACAGTCAAAACTAATATAATCTTTGCACTTTCCGTAAAGGCGGCAGTTATTATCCTTGCGGTTTTGGGTATTGCGTCAATGTGGTTATCAGTAATAGCCGACACGGGTGTAAGCGTTGCCTGTGTGCTGTATGCTGCAAGACTTCTAAAATTAAAGTAAAATATGACAATATTCTGTTGATGTAACTACTCTGAAATTATTCAAAATAGCATCTGTTCACAATTTTGTGAACAGATGTTTTGTGTATATTGCACAAAAATTACATAATAAAATTTATGACAGATGTTTTTATAGTTATTTAATTATTGATGAACTTACTGTATAATTAGTGTAATACATACATTGTTACATATTTTTGTTGTGAGGAGGTAATTACGATTTACACTTTAGCATTATTATCAGCATTGACTGCGGCAATAATTAAACAACCAAAGGTGTTTTATATTTATTTGCTGTCATTAGTTTATGCTTGTATATACTATTTTACCGAGAAAGGGCAGATGCTGTTCGGTGTTGAAATTCCTACACTTTTAGTTTTTTCAGTTGATCTTTTTCCTCTGCTGATGATATTTTTGGCTGCACTTTGTATAAGGAGAAAAAAGTAATGCTCTATATTAATTATATTGTACTTGGTGTGTTAATTGTATTTTTAATCATCTTTTGTATACTGTTTCGAAAAAAATCCCTGTTCTTTGGATTGAGTGTTGCATGGATTGCCTTGAGTATAATAATTGAGATTTGCTCAATCTGCTTTAAAGGAAACATAGCAAATATTAATCCGTCTGATTTGGTCGATTATTTGAAAATGTACTCACATTTAATAAATTATCTCAAAAATTTAAACTTTGTTTTGTTCGGCGGATTTTTGTTATCGTTCTATTTTAGAAACCGAAAAATCAAGAATAAAGACCAAAACAAGTAAAGCGTTTAAAAGAATGCAGTATTAATGCGTTTTCTAAATTGTCATAATATGTGTCTGTATTTAAAATCAACAAGGTTTCTCTTGACTAACCGATGTTTACTGATATAAAATTACTATCGGGCGAAAGCTTCATAATTTTATTTTAAGCGGTGTTAGTCTTGATAAAACTACTGATAAGGCTGTTTGTGAAAAACAGCGAGGATGTAAAAAATCCTGCGGTTCGTTCTGCATACGGCAATATGTCGGGAATTGTAGGTATCTTTCTTAATCTCTGCCTTTTTACGGCAAAGCTTACGGCAGGAATAGTGTCTGCTTCAATTTCGGTTGTTGCCGACGCATTTAATAACCTGTCCGATGCAGGAAGTTCGGTTGTAACATTCCTCGGATTTAAGCTTGCTAATAAACCTGCCGATAAGGAGCATCCGTTCGGTCACGGGCGTTACGAATATGTTGCGGGACTGGGAATTTCAGTTGTTATTCTGCTTGTCGGAGTTGAGCTGTTTAAAAGCTCGGTCGGAAAAATAATCACCCCCGATGAATCAACCGAAATATCCGTTGCTTCTGCCTGCATACTTATTGCTTCTGTAATAATCAAGCTTTGGATGTATTTTTTTAATAAATTTCTGTCAAAGAAAATTGATTCATCAACCCTCAAAGCCACATCACTTGACTCGCTTTCTGACTGTGTAGCTACCACGATAGTTCTTGCAGGTCTTGTGATTTCAAGGTTTACCGGTGTAAATATTGACGGTTATCTCGGCTGTGCAGTTGCTGTTTTTATACTTTTTACGGGGGTCGGCACATTCAGGGAGAGCCTTTCGCCACTGCTCGGCAATCCTCCCGATGCAGATTTCGTGCGTCAAATTAAAGAAACTGTTATGCAGGGTGATATGATTGTAGGAATACATGACTTGATGGTTCATGATTACGGTCCGGGAAGATGTATAATTTCTCTTCACGCTGAGATTCCGAGCAATGAGGATATTCTAAAGGCTCACGATTCTATTGACCTTATCGAAAAAACGCTTGAAAGAAGATTTAACTGTACGGCGATCATACATATGGACCCGATTGCTACAGATGATGAATACACCTTGAATCTAAAGGATGCTGTTTGTAAAAAATTGTGCAGCGATGATAACGGTTTTTCCATTCACGATTTTAGGATTGTTAAGGGAGATACGCATACAAATGTAATATTTGACCTTGTAGTTCCTCACGGTTCAAAGTTGTCAGGCGATGAGATCCGCACAATGGCTAAGGGAAAATTTCGTGAAATCGATCCAAAACTTATTCCGGTTATGCATATTGAAAAATCATTTGTATAAATCCCTCAAAATAAAATTACGGTGTCTAAATACGATTACTTTATTACTGTTAACTATAAACATTCAATGTTTTTAGTGTAAAAAATCGGCAGGTAAATTCCTGCCGATTTTTCATTATTATTTACTTTTACATCTTCTGAGCAACAGCTGCAATAACCGTTCTGCCCTGCATGGTTATTTTACGGTCATAAAGCAAAATGCTTTTATTTTCAACAATCACATCATTGCCGTTTCTGCCCGTATCTATATACAGTTTCCAAACATAGCCTGTCGGCAGTGCCGGCAGTTCAACATTAACATTGCCCCAATATGCGTTTATTCCGAAATACACAATTTCGTCAAGTGCAGGATCGTTTTTGTCCGCACCTGCGTACATTACTCCGATCATTCTTGTGTCGCCGTTAAAATCTGTGTTCCATGGAATACAGGAGTGAATACTCTCGGGAGGCAGACTGCATGACGCCTCTCTTCTGTTTGCGGTGATTACGGGAAAACGCTTTCTGAAAGAAATCATATATTTAAAGAATTCAAAAACATCACCGTACTTTTCTTTTCTGCTCCAGTCAAGCCAAGAAATTATGTTATCCTGACAATATGCGTTATTATTGCCGAATTGTGTGTTGCAGAATTCATCGCCTGCAAGAAACAGAGCTGCACCTCGGCTGCACATAAGGGATGCAAAAGCATTTTTACACATTTTGCGTCTAAGCTCATTTACGCCGCAGTCATCGGTTTCGCCCTCAGCACCGCAGTTCCAGCTGTTGTTATCATTGGCACCGTCTGTGTTGTTCCAGCCGTTGTTATAGTTGTGCTTTTCGTTGTAGGAGTACATATCGTAAAGGGTAAAACCGTCGTGACAGGTAATAAAGTTTACGGATGCATTGTTGCCTCTGTATGCTGGGTCATACAAGTCCTTTGAGCCTGTAAGCCTGTGAGCCGCAGCCCAGGCAAGATTATTGTTGCCTTTTAAAAATCTACGCATATCGTCACGGTATTTGCCGTTCCATTCCGCCCATCTGTTCCAAGACGGAAAGCTTCCTACCTGATACAGTCCTCCTGCGTCCCAAGCTTCGGCTATCAGTTTTACATTTCCCAAAATAGGGTCAAATGCAAGAGCTTTTAAAAGCGGCGGCTTATCCATAGGTGAGCCGTCCTCGTTTCGTCCGAGAATAGAAGCAAGGTCAAAGCGGAAGCCGTCAACTCTGTATTCCGTTACCCAATATCTAAGACAGTTCAGAATAAACTGCTGGACAATCGGGTTATTGCAGTTAAGAACATTTCCGCATCCGCTGAAATTATAATACTTGCCATCGGGGGTAAGCATATAATAGATGTTATTGTCAAGACCTTTAAATGAGAAAAACGGTCCTTTTTCATTGCCCTCTGCCGTGTGGTTAAAAACAACATCAAGTATTACCTCAATGCCGTTTTCGTTAAGCTCGCGGATAAGGTTTTTTAATTCTTTGCCCTCGCTGTGATGCTTGTGATCGGATTCGTAGCTTGTGTTGGGAGCAAAGAAACAAACCGTGTTGTATCCCCAGTAGTCATAAAGCTTTTCGCCGTTAAATGTGCGTGAAGCTCCCATCTCGTCAAATTCAAAAATCGGCATAAGTTCAACAGCATTTACGCCCAATTCTTTAAGATAGGGGATTTTTTCTTTAATTCCCGCAAAAGTACCTCTGTTATTAACACCTGATGATATGTCCTGAGTAAAGCCCCTTACATGCATTTCATAAATTACCAATTCTTCAAAAGGAAGGCTTTTTTTATTGAAGTTGCCCCAGTCATAATCGTTAAAAACAACACGAGCCTTGTAGGTGCAGTCGGGGTTTTGTTTTTTGCCCCAGCCGCTCTGACCTGTTACTGCCTTTGCGTAAGGGTCAAGAATATATTTGTTTTTATCAAACAGAAGCCCTTTCTTTTCGTCATAAGGACCGTCAAAAGAGTAAGCGTATTCAAATTTGTTTATTTCAAGACCGAAAACGATCATTGAATATGTGTTGCCTATTTTATAGGACTGCGGAAAAGGGATTTTTGCAAACGGTGTGTTTTCAAGCGGTTTAAAAAGCAAAAGTGTGCATGATGTGGCAGAAAAGGAGCTTATCGTGAAATTTACTCCTCCTCGTACAGGGGTAGCACCGTTAATAAGGTAGTGCCCCGGACGCACATCGTAACCGCAGACTTTATCGGTAGGCTTTAGATCCCTCAGCATTTTGTTATCCTCCTAAGTATTGCCGTGAGGCAACAGACGATAGTATTAACAATACCACATTTGACAGACTTGTTCAATCAAATCTTTGTTATTTTATTGTTGGTATTTGTCGTCTTGTTAATCAGGCGGCAGAAAGCGACAGCACACGGCTGTATTAGTTATTGGCTTTTTTAAAATTTATATTCAACTGTTTAATCCGCAATTTTCAGCGAAATATCAAAAGCTTTAACAGAGTGAGTGAGTGCTCCCATAGAAATAATGTCAACGCCTGTAAGTGCAATTTCACGCAGTTTGTTGTCGGTTATTCCTCCGCTTGCCTCAAGAAGTGCTCTGCCGTTTGTAATTTCAACTGCTTTTTTCATTTCTTCGCAGTCCATATTATCAAGCATAATTACATCTACGCCTGCGTCAAGAGCCTGCTTTAGCTCATCAAGGTTTCTTACTTCAAGCTCTACCTTTGTCATATGTCCGAGTTTAGTCCTTAGTTTCGCAACGGCGTTTGCAATTCCTCCGCCTGCGTCAACATGATTGTCCTTGAGCATTGCGGCGTCTGAAAGATTATATCTGTGATTTCTGCCTTCGCCTACCGTAACGGCGTACTTTTGAAGAGCTCTCATACCGGGAAGTGTTTTTCTTGTATCGGCAATTGACGCTTTTGTTCCCTTTACAATCTCAACCGCCTTGTTTGCAGCAGTGGCAATCCCGCTCATGTGCTGAATAAGATTAAGTGCTGTGCGTTCGCCCTTTAGTATTGTTCTTGTCTTACCGTGAATTTCTGCTATAATATCGCCTTTTTTCAGCTTGTCACCGTCATTTTTGAATATTTTAGCTTCAAAGCCTGACGGCTGTAAAATTTCAAATACCCTTAAAGCTACCTCAAGACCGCAAAGAACTCCGTCACTTTTTGCAAGAAATTTCGCGGTATTTTGCTGGCTTTCATCAATGAGATAATCCGTTGTAGTGTCAAGATAGTTAATATCTTCGAGTAATGCCGTTTTAATAAGGTTGTCAACATAAATAGTGTTTAATATCATAGGTTAATACCCTCCCGTACTTCTTCAAGAATTATGCTTGCTATGACTGCAATGCTTCGTGCTTCAACAAGATCCGATGTGATTTCGTAGTCTTCGCTGAAAAGCACATCTAAAATATTTTCTACTTTTTTATAGCTTTCATCATATTTTTCAGGCTTTGGAATAACAAAATAAGCGTCCTGTAAAATTTCTCTTATTTGCGAACGAAAACCGTGAGGCATCGGCTTTCCGTCAAGCGGCTTGTATGCGGGCTCTCTGCCGAGCGGCTTTCTGCCGTATTTTTCAATGCGGTGTGTAATATCCTGTGCCGCAGAGCGTGAGAAAACAAGTGCCTCAAGAAGCGAGTTGCTTGCAAGACGGTTTGCACCGTGAACGCCTGTGTGAGAACATTCTCCCGCTGCGTAAAGACCGTCTATGGATGTTTTTGCGTCAAGGTCAACATTTATTCCGCCCATTAAATAGTGCTGACACGGAAAAACAGGGATTCTGTCTTTGGTTATATCAACACCTTCCTCAAGACATCTCTGATAAATCATCGGGAACCTTTCTTTGAGAAAATCTGCGGGCTTGTCGGTTATATCAAGGTAAAATTTTTCGCTGTTTGTTTTGATTGATTCTCTGATTATTGCGTTTGAAACTACATCTCTGGGTGCAAGCTCTCCTCGGCTGTCATAATCAAATGCAAAACGCTCTCCGTTACAGTTGAGCAGTACAGCACCCTCGCCTCTGACGGCTTCGCTTATCAAAAAACGCTCTCTGTCTTTTTCAGCGGCAAATGCTGTCGGGTGAAACTGAACACGGGATAAATGGCTGATTTTTGCACCGAGCATATATGCGAATGCTATGCCGTCGCCTGTTGCTATTGCTGAATTAGTGGTGTACTTATACACTCTCCCGATTCCGCCTGTAGCAAGAATGCAGTAATTACATCCGAAATGTTTGCTTTGACCGTCTTTAAGAATACTTATGTAAAATCCGTTGAGTGCTTTGTCAATAGAATATACAAGGGCATTATCGCAAATAGTAACATTGGGAAGTGTACTGACTACTTCAATAAATCTGTCAACAATAGCCTTGCCCGTAGAGTCCTTATGATGAACGATTCTGTGACGGCTGTGACCTGCTTCAAGTGTTTTGCACATAGTGCCGTCGGGATTTAAGTCAAAATCTACGCCAAGCTCTTTGATTCTCATTACATCAGAGGGACCCTCCGAAACAAGCTTTTCAACGGCGGAAAGATTGTTTTTATACTTTCCGGCAATCAAAGTGTCGGTGATGTGAAGCTTGTAGCTGTCGTGAACAGTGTCGAGAACGCAGGCAACACCGCCCTGTGCAAGCGAGCTGTTTGAAAGATCAAGCTCACGCTTTGAAATAAGCAAAACGCTTATGTTTTTTGGGAAATTCAGTGCAGCATACAAGCCTGCCGCCCCTGTTCCGATGATTACGACATCATATTTTTTATCCATATGCAAGACCTCGAAAAATATTTGATAATTTGCATTAACTGTCATTTACAAATTTGTACCGTTATATTATACTACTTATTAGGAAATTAGTAAAGTTTGTATCGAGTATAATTTAACAGAATATCAGAAGTTTGCATATATGCATATTTAATCCGAAAAAACTGACAGTAAAAGTTTGTTAAACTTTAAAAAGAGTAAAGGAAGTTAAAATGGAACTAAAAAGCAATGAAGAAAAAATAACCAGAGCACTGCTTGTGAGTGTGGATACAGGACAATACGACGCACAGGCATCTCTTGACGAGTTGTTTGAGCTTGTTAGCAGTGCGGGGGCGGAACCTGTACTTTCCGTAATGCAAAAGCTTGGGAAAGTTGAGTCGGCAACATATGTGGGAACAGGAAAACTCGATGAGATTGCAGAAATTTGCACTACTCAGGAAATTGACCTTATTGTTGCGGACAGCGAGCTTTCTCCGACTCAGATTAGAAATATAGAGGAGAAAACCGATGTCAGGGTAATTGACCGCACGACATTGATTTTGGATATTTTCGCACTCAGAGCACGCTCAAAGGAGGGCAAGCTGCAAGTTGAGCTTGCACAGCTTAAATATATGCTTCCGAGGCTTACGGGTAAGGGAATAGCAATGTCAAGGCTCGGCGGAGGAATTGGAACGAGAGGACCGGGTGAAACAAAGCTTGAGACTGACCGCCGTCATATCAGGCGGAGAATGGAAACGCTTAAAGAGGAGCTTTGTGAGGTTGAAAAGCATCGCAGTATGCTCAGAAAAAGGCGTGAAAAAGACGGAGTTATAACAGTTGCAATAGTCGGATATACTAATGCCGGCAAGTCAACACTTATGAACTATCTTACAGACGCAGGCGTGCTTGCACAGGATAAGCTGTTTGCAACACTTGACCCTACTTCCCGTGCACTCAAGCTGCCAAGCGGTGTTACTGTAATGCTGATTGATACGGTAGGTCTTGTGAGAAGACTCCCTCATCATCTTGTAGAGGCGTTTCGCTCAACGCTTGAGGAGGCGGCTCAGTCGGATATTATCCTTAATGTTTGTGACTCATCAAGCGAGGAAGCAAGAACTCATCTAAAAGTAACGGCAGATTTGCTCGATTCGCTCGGCTGCGGCGATACACCCGTTATTACTGTACTGAATAAATGCGATCTTGCTGACGGAAATTTAAAGGAGCAGGAATTTGAAAATTGCATAAAAATAAGTGCGAAAAACGGTACAGGCATAGATAAGCTTTTAAATGCGATAGACGATAATCTTCCTGTCAGAGTAAAGCGTGTTAAGGTGCTTATACCGTTTGCCGAAGCGGGACTTGCAAACGAAATTCGTACAAAGGGCAACCTGATTTCCGAAGAATTTTTATCGGAGGGATTGCAGGTTGAAGCAGTTATTGATGAAATGCTTTATGCAAAATTGAGTAAATTTGAAATAAATTAACTAAAATACTATACAAAATCTACATTTTATATTGAAAACACCGTCTTTGTTTGATATAATAATAAGGAGGTCTGATGATTGAATTTTTTAAGTACCGTTGAGTCTATAGATTTTGCAATTCTCGACTTCATTCAAAACACCTTTAGATGCGTTTTTCTTGATTATGTAATGGCTTTTTTCAGTTATATCGGAGAAGCCGGAGGTGTGTGGATAATTGCTTCTGTAATTATGATGTGTTTTCGCAGGACAAGAGCGACAGGCGTAATGGTTCTTTGTGCAATGCTTGCAGGATTTTTAATCGGAGAAATAGGGCTGAAAAATCTAATCGGCCGCCCAAGACCGTTCGTTGTAAACCCGTCGGTTGAACTGTTTATTGCTCCGCCTGACAGTTACAGCTTTCCGTCGGGACACAGCTGTTCTTCGTTTGCAGCGGCAACGGTGATTTTTCTGCGTGATAAAAGGTTAGGCGTCCCGGCACTTGCAGTCGCGTTTTTGATTGCTTTTTCAAGACTTTATAATTATGTTCATTTCCCGTCCGATGTGCTGTGCGGCATTATTCTCGGCATTGTATGTGCCGCCGTGACTTTTGCAGTATTTAAAAAGACGAGGCTTGATAAAAAATTGTCAGGAGATTTAAAATATAAGAAGGTTGATGACAATGACCAAAAATTATAGATTTGTTGGAAAAACCTCAAAGGACAGCTTTTTGATAAAGGGCTTTAATGTTTTTTCTGAAAAATGGAAGCATACAGGAGGGTGTGCGTCTGTAACAAATCCTCAAAATGGCAGGATGTATGTTTTTTCAAAATACGAAAGCTGCGGAGTTGAGTTTGTAGCAGGAAAAGATGCAAACGGTTATTGGCTGTTTTTTGTAGAAGTTTAGGCGACGCCTGAAATATAAATTTTTTATGAGAGGTATATCAAAATGTGTAATGAAAATTTGCTTGCAAAAAGTTTGTTCGACTACAGCAAAACAATAGCAGCACCCCTGCTTGAGAGCATAGACTACCCTTGGGAAGCTTTGTCGAAGATTAAGGATTTTATTATTGAGCTCGGAAAAACACTTGACCCTGAAATTTATGAGCAGAAAGGTGAAAATATCTGGATTGCAAAAAGTGCAACTGTCTATCCGTCTGCGTATTTGGGTGGTCCGCTTATTGTGTGCGAGGACGCAGAGATTCGTCACTGTGCTTTTATAAGGGGCAGTGCGATAGTAGGAAAGGGTGCCGTTGTGGGTAATTCAACGGAGCTTAAAAATTCCATTCTTTTTGACGGAGTACAAGTGCCTCACTACAATTACATAGGAGACAGTATTCTCGGATACAAGGCACACACGGGAGCGGGTACTATTACCTCTAACCTCAAAAGCGACAAAAGTCTTGTGACGGTGCTTTGCGACGGAGAAAAACTCGAAACAGATGTTAAAAAGTTCGGTGCAATGCTCGGCGATTTTGTCGAGGTAGGCTGTAACAGTGTTTTAAATCCCGGCTCCGTTGTCGGCAGACACACGAACATTTATCCGCTTTCGTTTGTAAGAGGCTATGTTCCTCAAAACAGCATTTATAAACGGCTCGGAGAAATCGCAGACAAGATATAATATTTGCAGAATAAAAAAGTCGAGTGCCTCGACACGCAATTTGAGCAGACAGGTTGATATTTTCAAACCTTCTCTGCCCGACTGTTTTCGGGCAGTTTCCTATAAAGTAAAAAAGTCGGTGCAATGCCATAAAGCGTTGCACCGACTTTTATTTTGCGTGTATGTTAATATATTCAGCTTTTAATTTTGAGTAAAGAATTTTTTGACTGCTGTACAGCCCGTAGTATCCGCTGAGCATATAGCTTACTGCACTTGCAATCCCGAAAAATATCAATCCCTCTGCACCGAAAACCTCAACGCTCAGAAATATTGAGGCAACGGGACAGTTGATAACGCCGCAGAACAGACAAATCAAGCCGATTGCCGCACCGAATGACGGGTCGAGTCCCAAAAGTCCCCCGAACACGCACCCGAATGTTGAACCGATAAAAAGCGTAGGTACAATCTCTCCTCCTTTATACCCGCATCCTATTGTAACAGCGGTAAATATGATTTTCATTACAAAAGCTTCCGGCTTTGCACTTCCTGTGAGTGCGTTTGTTATTATGTTTGAACCCGCTCCGTTATAATCTCTGCACCCAACCGCAAAAGTCAGTAAAATAATTACAATGCCGCCTGTTATGATTCTCAGATATTCGTTCTTGATAAATTTTTTTGCCAATTTTTGTGTTTTTCTCATGGCTACACAGAAAACGATGCTGATCACCGCACATGCGGCCGCAAGACCGATAACACGAAGAAGAGCAGGAAAATCAAGCGGAGGAATCACTTTAACTATGTCAAATCTGAGAGGGGTTACTCCAAGATGTATCGAAACAAAATATGCAATTACAGAGGATGTGAAGCAAGGCACGAGGGCGGAGTAGTATGCAACGCCGACGCTGATTACCTCCAGTGCAAAAAACGAGGCGGCAACAGGTGTGCAAAACAGCGAAGAAAAAAGTCCGCTCATTCCGCACATAACGGCAATGTGAATATCGCTTTCTTCAAGCCTAAGCAGTTTGCCTGCGACGGCTCCAATGCTTCCGCCGAGCTGCAGGGCCGCTCCCTCTCTGCCTGCCGAACCGCCGAGCAGATGGGTTATTATCGTGCTTACAAATATCAAAGGTGCAATAACAAACGGAATATGATTTTTACTGCGGATTGATTCCAATACAAAGTTTGTGCCGAGGTCGTTGTCAATGCGGCAAAGTCTGTAAAGTGACACAATCAGCACACCACCTATGGGAAGCATAAAAATCAAATACCACTGACTGTTGTTTAGATTGTTTGCATATGTTATGCAGATGCTGAAAAGCGAACCTACACCTCCGCCGATGAGTCCCATTGCAAAGGCTATCAGGATCCATTTAACAAAAGCCTTTATGTACTGCCACGCAGATGCTGTTTTGTGTGCAATAAGTTTTTTTATTTTATCCAAGTGTACCGCCTCTTTCAACTGTATTTTACCACGCCTGCAAAAATATTACAATTCGGTGTTAATTAAAAAGACAATACACGGGTTTATTAAAAACTTGTGATTTGCAAAGTAAACTAAAATATCGGATTTACAGCGTTTTTTACCAAGTTTTGCTTTGCACATTGCTTTGCACAGAGCAAAAATAATTATTGAAAACAACCAAATAAAATGATATAATGAAAACGATTATACCGATATATGTATTATTTTTTGGAAAAGAGGAACTAAATGGCTATTAAGGTTACATTGCTTGCACATACTCCGAATCCCGAACAAACTGTTGCTATGGCGGCAAAGCTTTGCTACTCGCCGTCCGGAATAGAGGATATAAAAGATGAACTTACCGAAGAGAAAACGGCGGCATTTATTAATATGCTTTCAGACCTCGGTCACGCAAGCCCAACAGAACACGCTGTTTTTACTTTCGGGATTGAGGGCATTTCAAGAGCCTGCTCTCATCAACTTGTCAGACACAGGATTGCTTCATACAGTCAGCAGTCACAGCGTTATGTTGACGGAACAAGTTTTGAATTTGTGACGCCTCCCGAAATTGAAAAAAACGAAAAAGCTTTAAGTGCCTACAACAAGGTTATTTCACTTCAGGCAAAGGCGTATAAGGAAATCCGAGACGCACTTGCGGCAGGATATATAAAGGAATTTTGTAAAGAAAATATTGAAGGCAGTGACGAAGAGATTATAAATCAGTTTTCAAAGCAAAACAAAAAGCAGTGTTCGGCTTTTATTAAAAAAGCAAACGAGGACGCCCGCTTTATTCTTCCCAATGCTTCAACTACAAAGATTGTCTGCTCGTTTAATGCACGCAGCCTGCAAAACTTTTTTGCTCATCGCTGCTGCAACCGTGCCCAGTGGGAAATTCGTGAGGTCGCTCAGCAAATGCTTTTAAAGTGTCTTGAGGTGGCTCCAAATCTCTTTAAAAACTGCGGACCGTCTTGCCTTTTCGGACCTTGCCCCGAGGGTAGTATGTGCTGCGGAAAGCAAAAGGAAGTACGCAAAATGTACGGCAGAGAGTAAGTTTGATTTTTGAAAATCAGATAAAGGTGTTAGTATGAAAAGTAAAATAATTGTGATTGAGGGGCTTGACGGAAGCGGAAAGGCTACGCAAACTCAAATTCTTGCACAAAAGCTTTGCGGTCAGGGCTTGAATGTAAAAAAGCTTGAGTTCCCCGATTATGCAAGCCAAAGCTCCGCTTTGGTAAAGATGTATCTTAACGGTGATTTCGGCGACAATCCCCAGGATGTAAACGCTTATACGGCTTCCGCGTTTTATGCTGTTGACAGAGCGGCAAGCTTTATGCGAAGCTGGAAAAACGATTACGAGGAGGGCTGCGTTATTTTAAGCGACAGATACGCAACCTCTAATATAATTTACCAGATGTCAAAGCTTGATAAAAGCGAGTATGACCGATTTATCAGGTGGCAGGAGGATTTTGAGTATGAAAAACTCGGTATTCCAAGGCCCGACGCCGTTATTTATCTCGATGTAGAACCCGAGGTTTCGCAAAAACTCATGGAAAAACGCTACGGCGGTGATAACGCAAAAAAGGACCTGCACGAAAAAAATCTGAAATTTTTGCTTGAATGCAGGGAATGTGCAATTTATGCGGCTGAAAAATGTTCTTGGCGTATCATAAACTGCTGTGAAAACGGGCAAATTAAAAGTATCGAAAAAATCTCCGAGGAAATAGATAAGGCGGTAGCAGATATTGTATGCTGAATTTTTCAAAGATAAGCAAATCGCAGATTAATACATTTAAAAAATATTACAATTATTCCAATGCTCTCGGCTGTGACCTTAATTTAGTCAACGCATATTTGTGGCGTGATGAATTTAATATTAAATTTGCGGTTTATGACGATACGCTTATAAAGGCATATTTTAATGACGACGGCAGTATCTGGGGATATTGTATGCCGTCGGGGAAGAATGTAAAGGGAGCGTTGGAAGAAATTTTTGCAGACTCATATGAAAGGGGTCGAAAGCCCCTGCTCCTTATGCTGACAAACGGACAGAGAGCGGTGCTGGAAACAATGTATCCGTCAAAATTCTCATTTGTCCGTTCACCCGAAAATCAGGATTATATCTATCTCAGCGAAGACCTTGCGACGCTTGCAGGCAAAAAATTTCATGCAAAGCGAAATCATATTTCAAAATTCTACAGAACCTACAGCAATACCCGTTTTGAAGTCATTCACGGCTCAAATATCAAAGACGCACTTACGGTGGTGCACGGCTGGTGCAATGAAAACGGAATCTATGAAGCTGATAATTATGAGGTCAGGGCTATTAATGAAGCTTTTGAAAATATGGAAAGCTTTAATATGAGCGGGGCTGTTCTTTATGTGGAGGACAAGCCCGTTGCAATGGCTCTCGGAAGTGAAATTTCACAGAATGTATATGATGTAAATTTTGAAAAGGCTCTGCGTGAGTACGACGGAGTTTACGCCGTGATAAACAACGAGTTTGCAAAAACTCTTACTAAGTATAAGTATATAAACAGGGAAGAGGATATGGGACTTGAAGGACTGAGAAAAGCAAAGCTGTCTTACAATCCGGTGATTATCCTCGACAGATATAACGCTCAGTTAAAAGATGAATCTTAAATTTGAAAAAAATAATTACGAGTATATCCCTCAGCTTAAAAGGCTGTGGATGGATACATTTGATGAAAAAGAACAATCAGTAGATCTCTTTTTTGAACGCTGCAAAACATTTGTTTCTTTTTATACCGCAAGTGTTGACCGAAAACCTGTTTCAATGGTGTTTCTTGTTCATTCAACGCTTAACGGGGAAAAGGCTCATTATCTTTGTTCTGCCGCAACCTCAAAAGAGTACAGAAAGCGTGGAATAATGAGCAGTCTTATAGAATATGCTTTGGAGGACGCTTGCGGCAAAGGCGATTGCTATTCGCTTCTTTTTCCTGCCGATGACGGGCTTTACGGTTACTACGAACGCTTTGGCTACCTGCCGAACTGTACTGCTTGTAAAACGGTTTTTTCAAGACAGGAGCTTGAAAAAATTGTCGAAAACAAAATTTCAAGTCAAGATAATTTAAGAGCATTTAGTTTTGAGGAGTTACAGCGGTCGTTATTTGAGAACAATTTTCTTATGCAGAATAATGAATTTGTTTCATTTGCATTTGAATATTATTCTTTGTATGACTGCAAGGCGATAAAATCCGAAAATTGCTGTGCTTTAATCAGTGAACAGAGCTATTGTGCCGATGTGTTTTATTCGCTGTACAGCAGTTTTTCAACACTTGCCAAAATGATTCTTGAAAATTCAAATGCGAAAACTTTTGTGTTTACCCAAAAGGCAGAATGTAAAAATACAGATTTGTCAACACAAAAAAATTCAGGTATCAAAAATATTGAAAAATACGGGATGATAAAATCTCTTTGTGATAAGAACAAAACACCCGAAGATGTTTTTATCGGTATAACTCTTAACTGAAAGGATTTTTACTATGTTTTATATTTTTCTTGCAGACGGCTTTGAGATAACAGAAGCCCTTACTACACTTGATGTAATGCGTCGTGCAAAGCTCGATGTGCTAACCGTGTCGATTGACAAAGAAGTTGTCACAAGCTCAAATAATGTATCGGTAATTGCTGATATTACGGCTGACAAAGTCAAGCTTGATAATATTGAGGGCGTTATACTCCCCGGCGGATTGCCCGGAACGACCAATCTTGAAAAGTCCGATGTTGTAATTGACACGGTAAAATACTGTTATGAAAACAAAAAAATTGTTGCGGCAATTTGTGCCGCTCCGTCAATTCTGGGTCATCTCGGAATATTAAACGGCAAAAAGGCAACCTGTTTTCCGGGCTTTGACACAGAGCTTGAGGGTGCTGAATATACGGCGGCACACACACATACCGACGGCAATATCATCACGGCAAAGGGTGCCGGATGTTCTGTCGAATTCGGTCACGCAATCGTAAGTTCTGCTTTGTCAAAGGCTGAGGCTGACAAAGTAATAGAATCAATGCAATGTCTGTAAGCAATGTAAAGCAACTCAAACACGATCTTAGGCGTGTGTGCAGACAAGCCCGAAGAGAGCGGTTTGAAAACGGAAAGAAAGAGCTTGATAAAATACTTGCCAAAAGCTTTTTATCGCTTAAGGAGTATAAGGACTGCAAAACGCTTTTTGCGTATGTTTCAACGGAGTTTGAGGTCGATACCTCTTTTATTATCAACTCGGCACTCAATGACGGAAAATTCGTAGCAGTTCCCAAATGCACCGATGAATGCGGCAATATGGATTTTTATCATATAACTTCAATCGACTGTCTCAAAAAGGGTGCTTATTCAATTATGGAACCCGACGAAACACTCTGCAACAAGGTGAGTGATTTTTCAGACGGTCTGTGTCTTGTGCCGGGACTTTGCTTTGACAATCAGGGATACAGACTCGGATACGGCAAGGGATATTATGACAGATTCCTTGAGCATTTTTTCGGAACAAGCGTGGGACTTTGTTATTCGTCGCTTGTACTGTCTCGGATT
This sequence comes from Clostridiales bacterium, assembly GCA_019415945.1. GTDB lineage: Bacteria > Bacillota > Clostridia > Oscillospirales > Acutalibacteraceae > Ruminococcoides. The sequence continues at coordinate 68,812 of DXYF01000032.1, read as the reverse complement.
CCCGTTGATGTCTATGATAAAAATGTAGATATACTCATCACAGAAAATAATATTAATTACACAAATATTGCGTTTAAAAGGAATGATACATATGAGCCTTGATAACAACAATAATTTTACACCGCAAAGCCTTGAGGAGCAAAGACGCAGAAAAGCTGAAAGTTTTCAGCTTAACATCAAGGATGAAGATTACGGCGATGACAGGAGCGTAAGTGAAGCTGACGAGCTTAATTCGTACAGCGGTCAGGAGGCAAGGAATGAAATTGCCCGCAAGTCAAAGACTGCACTCAAAAAATTGAAAAAAGAAAAGAAAAAAGAGCTTAAACAAAAAAATAAGCACAACAGGCGTTATTTCAGATGCTTTTGGATTGTATCCGTGATTATTGTCGGTGCTATGTTATCGGTGTATTTAATAACAGGTATGAACGATTTGCTTGCAATCAACAGAACAGACACATCTAAGGTTACCATTGAAATACCCGAAAATCCTACTGTTGACGATGTTGCCGAAACGCTTGAATCAAACGGAATAATCAACGAGCCTTCGTATTTTAAGATGTACGCAAGCATTACAAAATCTGCCGACTCATTTACCCAGGGTACATATGAAATAAGCAAGAATATGGACTATGAAGCCATAATTAATTACCTTTTAAGCTCAAATAACAGAACCGATACTGTAAGTGTAATGATATCGGAGGGTCAAAATGTTCTTGAAATAGCAAACACGCTCAAAGAAAACGGTGCGTTAAGCGATGTTGATGCTTTCCTTGAGCTTTGTGCGTCTGACAACTTTGATGATGATTTCAGCTTTTTAAAGGATATTGATAACGCAGATGACAGATATTATAAGCTTGAGGGTTATCTATACCCTGATACATATGAATTTTATAAAAACGAGGACGCTGAAAGCGTAATATATAAATTCCTCAACAACTTTGAGATGAGACTGAGTCAAAAGCAGGATGTCAGCGGATATGACGATCTCACAACCGTTAATAAGATGCTTGAAAACAGCGATTATTCTCTTGATGAAATTATGAGAATAGCGTCAATAATACAGGCAGAGGCAGCAAACACCGAGGATATGTACAATGTTTCATCAATCATTCACAACAGACTTACTGCCGATGTGGATATGGGTGTTTCAAATCTGGGCCTTGATTCCACTAAGTTCTACCCGTACAGAAGTGCTGCCGATGTTCCCAAAAGCGAGGGCAGCGATTATACCAGCAAATATGATACATATTCAAAGACAGGCCTGCCTGCGGGTCCGATTTGCAATCCGGGTATGGACGCAATTATTGCGGCACTCAACCCAAATGACACAGGATACTATTATTTCTGCCACGATGCAGACGGAAACGCTTACTATGCATCAACGCTTTATGAACATCAATTAAATTTGGAGTATATACAATGATAAAAAAACCTGAGATTTTGTCGCCTGCGGGTGATATGGAATGTCTTGATTCTGCACTTAAATTCGGTGCCGACGCAGTATTTCTTGCGGGGAAAATGTTCGGAATGAGGTCGGCTCCGCAGAATTTTGATAATGAACAGTTAAAGACTGCCTGTGAAAAAGCACATTCAAAGGGCAGAAAAATATACCTTACCTGCAATGTGATGCCCAGAAACCGAGAGCTTGATTTTCTTCCCGATTTTCTAAGCTATGCACAGGAGTGCGGCGTTGACGCCTTTATAATAGCTGACCTCGGTGTATTTGAGGCGGCAAAGCGTTATGCACCGAAAGTTGCCCGCCATATTTCAACTCAAGCGGGCGTTACAAATTATGCGACTGCAAATGTACTTTACAATATGGGAGCTTCAAGAGTAGTCCTTGCAAGAGAAATTCCTCTTGATGAAATTGCCGAAATGCGTGCAAAGATTCCCAAGGAGCTTGAAATCGAATGCTTTGTCCACGGGGCAATGTGCGTATCTTTTTCGGGAAGATGTTTGATTTCAAGTTACATGACGGGCAGAGATGCTAACCACGGCGACTGTGCTCAGCCGTGCCGTTGGAAGTATCATCTGTTTGAAGAAAACCGTGAGGGTCAGTATTTTCCCGTAGAGGAAACCTCGGACGGCACATACCTTTATAATTCAAGAGATTTGTGTATGATTGAGCATATACCCGAGCTTGTAAAGGCGGGCGTTTCAAGTTTTAAGATCGAGGGCAGGGCAAAATCTGCATACTATACATCGGTAATAACAAATGCTTACCGACACGCTGTTGATGAGTATTATGAAAACTTAAGCGACAGTTATACCGTTTCTCCTTGGATTAAGGAGGAGGTTGAAAAAATCAGCCACCGAGAGTATAATACAGGCTTTTATTTTAATCACGAACCCGGACAGGTTACAGGCAACGGCGGATATATCCGTCATTACGACGCTGTTGCGGTGTGTGAAAAGTCCATTGATGAAAAAACCTCGCTTATATCTCAACGCAACAAGTTTTGGGTCGGCGATACGCTTGATGTTTTGCCGCCGAGCGGTGTGCCTTTTGACATTACCTGTATATCACTTAAAAATGAGCAGGGTGAATTTGTGGACAGTGCACCTCATCCTACCGAAAAACTTGTTATGACTGCGGACAAGCCTGTTCCAAAAGGCTCGGTAATCAGAAAAAAGCGTGATTAATCTATTGACAATCAGTTAAATCGGTCATATAATCTAATAGATAAATATTTATTCGGCGTTGACGGGAGGAGTCGTTTAACAGCCTTTCAGAGAGAAGTTGTCCGCTGCAAAACTTCAGGCGAAAATTCGACGGGCTGCCCCTGAGCTTCGTGTGATAAAGCACGGCGTATGTCTGCGTTAAAGACTTGTAATCCTATGATTACTCAAAGCGGGCGTTTTGCGTCAATTTGGGTGGTACCGCAGGAATTTCCTGTCCCATATTTTATATATGGGACTTTTATTTTTTGTTTAAAGAGGTTATATTCTAACCTTTATAAAATACAAATTTTATTTCTTACTGAGAATAAAGGAGAGCGTATTATGCAGTGGACAGGACTTAACGAATTAAGAGAAAAATTTCTCTCGTTTTTTGAAACAAAGGGTTGTTTGAGATTGCCGAGTTTTTCTCTTGTTCCAAAGGACGACAACAGCCTTTTGCTTATTAACAGCGGAATGGCACCTATGAAAAAGTATTTTACAGGAGAGGTAACACCGCCCCGCAAGCGTGTAACCACCTGCCAAAAGTGCATACGCACGCCCGATATTGAGCGTGTGGGAATAACGGCTCGTCACGGCACATTTTTTGAAATGCTCGGAAACTTCTCGTTCGGCGATTATTTTAAGAGGGAAGCAACCGCATGGGCTTGGGAGTTTTTTACAAAGGTGCTTGAAATGCCTGTTGACAAGCTCTATGTATCAATTTATCAGGACGATGATGAGGCATACAAGATTTGGACCGAGGAAGTCGGAGTTGACCCCTCTCATATGGTTCGCTTGGGCAAAGAGGACAACTTCTGGGAACACGGTTCAGGCCCCTGCGGTCCTTGCTCCGAGATTTATTTTGACAGAGGCGAGGATAAGGGCTGCGGCGACCCGAATTGTCATGTCGGCTGTGAGTGCGATAGATTTGTCGAGGTTTGGAATCTCGTTTTCACACAGTTTGAAAGCGACGGAAAGGGCAATTACACACCGCTTGACCATCCGAACATTGACACGGGCATGGGACTTGAGCGTCTTGCCTGTGTAATGCAGGGCGTGGACAACCTTTTCCTTGTTGACACAATCCAAAACATAATGAATCATATCTCGAAAATTACAGGTGTTGAATACGGAAAGGACGAAAAAAGCGATATTTCTCTTCGTGTAATTACCGACCATATCCGCAGCACAACATTTATGATCGGCGACGGCGTAATGCCGTCAAACGAGGGAAAGGGTTATGTGCTTCGCCGTCTTTTGAGGCGTGCTGCCCGCCACGGAAGACTTCTCGGTTATAAGGAGCCGTTCCTGTATAAGGTTTGCGATACGGTTATAAAAGAAAATATTACCGCATATCCGGAACTTAAAGAGAAAGAAGACTTTATCACAAAGGTTATTAAGGTTGAAGAGGAAAGCTTTGCTAAAACAATAGACCAGGGCTTTAAGATGCTCCAGGAAATAATGGAGGATTCGGATATTGAAACGCTGAGCGGTGAGGACGCCTTTAAACTCAATGATACCTACGGTTTCCCGATTGACCTTACAAGAGAAATTCTTTCCGAAAAAGGAATCGAAGTCGATGTTGAACGCTTCTATGAGCTTTTAAAGGAGCAGAAAAAGCGTTCTCGTGACGCTCGCAAGAATGCGGGGGCAGATGCCTGGATTTCCGATACAACGGATCTTTCCGATATTGCAAAAACCGAATTTGTCGGATATTCCGATCTTTCCTGCAATTCAAAGGTGCTTGCCATAGTAAAGGACGGCGAGCGTGTGGATAGTGTAAGCGAGGGAGAAAGTGCAGTTGTTGTGCTTGACAGAACTCCTTTCTATGCTGAAAGCGGCGGACAGGTGGGCGATACAGGTGTAATGGAAAACACCGGTGTATCGCTTGAGGTCGATGACACAACAAAGGATGTGTCGGGCAACATCTTTTTGCATGCCTGTACGGTAAAAAGCGGCAGTCTTTCGGTCGGTACAGAGGTTAAGGCGTGTGTTGATGCAAAGCGTCGCTCGGATATTACAAGAAATCACACTGCGGCTCACTTGCTTCAGTCGGCACTGCGTGAGGTCTTGGGCAACCATGTTCAGCAGGCAGGTCAGCTTGTAACAGATTCATATCTGCGTTTTGACTTTACCCACTTTGAGGCTATGAGTGCAAAAGAGTTGATTGAAGCAGAAAATCTTGTAAACCAAAAGATTTTCGAAGCTATTGATGTAAATACCCGTGAAATGCCGATTGAAGAAGCTAAAAAGCTTGGTGCAATGGCTCTGTTTGGTGAAAAATACGGCGATGTGGTTCGAGTTGTAAGTGCCGGTGACTTTTCCGTTGAATTTTGCGGAGGTACACATGCGAAAAATACCTCAAATCTCGGATTGTTTAAAATCCGTCAGGAAGGCTCCGTTGCAGCAGGTGTAAGGAGAATTGAAGCTCTCACAGGAAACGGCGTACTTAATTATATAAATAATGCAAATGCTGTAATAATGGGTGTTTGCTCGGCTCTCAAGATTTCAAATCCCAAATCTGTTGTCGAGGGCGTTCAAAAGGCAGAAATGCTCATTAAGGCTCAGCAAAAGGAAATAAATGAGCTGAATACAAAGCTTGCCTCAGCACAGCTTGCAGAGCTGTTTGCAGGTACTGAGGTTGAAAACGGCGTGAGAATTGTGACAGGCGTAGTAAACAATGCAAATGCAGATGTGCTTCGTTCTATGTGTGAAAATGCCAAGGCAAATGCTCCGAAAGTTGTTATAGTTTTGGGTGCAGTCAGCGAAGGCAAGGTAACATTTGCAGCGGCTTGCGGAAAAGAGGCTGTTTCATTAGGTGCAAATGCAGGTAAAATTGTAAAGGCAGTAGCTCAGGCAGCAGGCGGCAACGGCGGCGGCAAACCCGATATGGCGATGGCAGGTGCAAAGGAACCCGAAAAAGTAGAGTTTGCTCTTTCAACGGTCAAAGAAACAGTATATTCAATGCTTAAATAATTTATGACATAATTATATATTTAGTTAAAATCTAATTAAATTTAGTTATGTTGTACAAATTACAAAGGGAAATATTGTGCAAATAACCGTGTTACAATTAATTTAAAGGTATTGAAGTTTTTTTGCAATTATTGTATAATAGCCTTACTGAGATATATATTATATCTTTGATTTCACGAACAATTTAGGAGGAGATTAAAAATGTTCAAGAAAATTGCAAGCCTTTTTGTTGCTGCTGCAATGATCACAGGTACAGCGGCAATAACAGCAAGTGCAGCTGAAGCTGAAGTTGAAACAGTAGCTGCAGAGGATTCAGCAGTTGTTTCTGCAGATAGTTCATCAGAGGTTGGTGCTGACAGTGCTTCATCAGAAGTTGGTGCAGGAAATACAATCAGCTTTGATGTTGAAAAGTCTAAATGGGGTAATGTAAAGACTGTTTACTGCCACATTTGGAAGGCAGACGGTACTCCTACATCATCCGGCGAAGCTTGGCCTGAGTGGCAGACAAAGGCAGAGCTTGCTACATACGACAAGGAAACAGGTATTGCTACTTATGATCTTTCAAAGACAGGTCACGAGTTCAGTAAGTCTGATGGCAAGATCTATTGCGTAATTTTCAGTGCTAATACCGGTATGCAGACATACAACGCAATCATGAGCGGTGCTTGCATCGGCGATACAATGTATTGCAACGGTGAGCAGATTGAGAACCCTGAAGATTCAGCTAAGAAGGCTAATGTTGCAGTTTGGGAAAACAACCCCGACTGCGGTCCTGAGAGAAAGATCACTTCAACAGGTAACATCGTTGGTTCTGCTTTCCCGGAGGGCGAGTCAGATGTAACTCTTCTTGCTAACTATCTCATGCAGTATTATGATGATCCCGCAAAGACAGACCTTACACAGGATCTTCTCAATGAACTTGTGATCAGCCCCATTGATGTAATGGGTGTTGTAAAGCAGAGAGCTGCTGACGATCAGACTAAGATTGATGCTATCGAAAAGATTCTTGAATCATGCACTGATCCTACAAATGACGGAAAAAAAGTTGATAAAGACGCTCTTGAAAAGGTTGAAGCAGGCGGAACAAGCACTAACCTCAGCGGTTCAGGTTCAAGCTCAGGTTCAGGCTCAGGTTCAGGTTCGGGTTCTGTTCAGTCAGGTCAGGAAACAACAATATTCTTTGTATTCGGTGCTCTTATGCTTGCAGCAGCAGGAGTTGCTTTCCTTGCAAGAAAGAAGAGAGAAGAATAATTCAGCTTATTTATAAGCATAATACTTACAAATTTGCGTTGCAGGAAACTGCAACGCTTTTTGTATCTATTCCCAAAAATCAAAAAATTTAATGAGTATCTGTATTAAATATTTAACAAATAACTATTGATTTTTTTTGTATGGTATGGTATAATACGGACGAATTGCAAGAAGTCACAGCGTGCAATTAAGTGAGCGGCAGGCCCTGTGCGATTGGGGTCTGTGAACCATGTCAGGCGGGGAACCGAGCAGCATTAAGCAGTATTTCCGATGCGATGCAGTAAGTCTGCCGCTTACTTATTTGTATGCAGCCGTTCTTTCGGCTGACGGCTTGCATTTTTTGTTAGTGCGGAGGTGATTTTTTGTACAGGGTTTTATATCGAAAGTGGCGTCCACAGACATTTGATGATGTTGCAGGACAGGAGCATATAACAACTACTCTCAAAAACGAGCTTTCAGCACAGAGAATTAATCATGCTTATCTCTTTACAGGCTCAAGAGGCACCGGTAAAACCACATGTGCAAAAATTCTTGCTAAAGCAGTTAATTGTCTTGATCTTCAAAACGGCAATCCGTGCGGAAAATGTGAGATATGTCAGGGAATTGATAACGGAAGTATCCTTGATATTGTTGAAATGGACGCAGCCTCAAATCGTAAAATTGATGATATTCGTCAGATTATTGATGAGGTCCAGTTCAAGCCGTCAAAATGCAAATACAGAGTTTATATAGTCGATGAGGTTCATATGCTTACCACAGAGGCTTTTAACGCTCTGCTTAAAACGCTTGAAGAACCTCCGAAGCATGTTATTTTTATACTTGCTACAACCGAGGTGCACAAGCTGCCTCAAACCATACTGTCTCGCTGTCAACGCTTTGATTTTCATAGGATATCGCCGCGAAAAATTGCCGACAGACTGTTGTATGTGGCAGAGCAGGAAAATGTAACCCTATCGGATTCTGCCGCAATGCTTATGGCTTCCGTTGCTGACGGTGCGTTGCGTGACGGCTTGTCGCTGCTTGACAGATGTATTGCAATGAGTTCCGATATTGATGAGAATACGGTGCGAAGTGCAGCAGGTCTTGCACAAAAGACATATCTCTATGACCTTGCGGCTTGTGTTATCAATAAAAACACTGCAAAAGCACTTGATATAATTGATAGATTATACGCTGAGTCAAAGGATATGGCAAGGCTGTGCGACGAGCTGATCGCTCATTTCAGGGCGTTAATGATGATTAAGTCTGTCAGAAATCCGCAGGAAATTCTTGTTATGGGAGATGACGAATTTCAGCAGGCACAAATCCAAAGTGACTATCTTTCTATTGCAGATATTGTATATTATATGGATGTGCTTTCCCGTTCGTATCAGCGTATGGGAAAGGGCACAGGCGACAGAACAGAGTTTGAAATGGCAATGGTAAAATTGTCTGCTCCCGAACTTGACAGTACATTTGAGTCGCTTTCAAAGCGAATAACAGCACTTGAAAAGGCTGTAAAAAACGGATTATCCGTAACCAATGTTTCGTTAACTCAGTCTGTTGAGAATAACCCTCAAAAGGTTCTGACAGATGATTCAGAGAGTGAGAATGCATTTACTTCACCTGAAAAACAACAAAATCAAAAAACGCAAAGCACTCAAAATGAATCTTCTGCCGTGAAATCGTATCAGACTCCTGTGCCGCCAAAAGTATCTGCTGAGACACCTGCGGCTGTGCCAAATTCAGAAAAAGCATCTGTAAATGTAGATGAGATTTACAAAAATGCTGTTGCGTTTACTCAATGGGCAGAGGTTGTAAGCAATATGAAGCCCATTTCAAGAGCTATTGCGGCGGCTTTTACAGGCTCAACAGCGTATGTCAGCGGCAGTTATCTTCTGATTGACACAAGTAACGAGATGGCGTTTGAACTATTAAAAAACGGTTCAAGGCGTGAGGAAATAAGAAAAATTATTCAAGAAACAACCGGCAGAGTTTATAAACTCGGTCCGTACAAAAAAGTTGAAATCAAAAAAGAAACTGCTGACCCCCTTGAGGTTTTAAAAAAAGGTCTTGAGGGCACAGGAATTGAAATTACTGAGGAATAAAACTGAAAGGAATTTAATATTATGAAAGCAAGATTACCAAAAGGATACGGAAACGGCGGAGTAAACAATATTCAGCAGCTTGCCCGTCAGGCTCAAAAGCTCCAGGATGATATGGAGGCAGCTTCAGCAGAACTTGAAGCAAAAGAATATGACGCCACAGCAGGAGGCGGTGCCGTAAAGGTTACCGTAACAGGCAAGATGGAACTTACAAAGGTTGAAATTTCACCTGAAGTTGTTGATCCAGAAGATGTGGATATGCTCTCAGATCTTGTAATTGCAGCAGCAAACGAGGCGTTAAGAGCTGCCGCTAAGGAAAAAGAGGAGAAAATGGAATCTATTTCGGGCGGTCTTAATATTCCGGGTATGTTCTAATTATGGCACAGATACACGCAGCTCCACTGGAAAATCTGGTGGAGCAGTTTGAAAAAATGCCGGGAATAGGGCACAAAACCGCACAGCGTCTTGCATATTATGTTTTGAATCTGTCAAAAACACAAGCACAAGAGCTTGCAAATGCCGTGCTTGACGCACATACAAAAATACATTATTGCAGCAAATGCTGTAACCTCACAGACAAAGAACTTTGCTCGGTGTGTGAAAACCCCGCAAGAGATAACTCGGTGATTTGTGTGGTTGAAACCCCAAGAGATGCAGCAGCTGTAGAAAATACCCGTGAGTTTAACGGCGTTTATCATGTTTTGCACGGAGCGATTTCTCCGCTTAACGATATAGGCCCCGAAAATCTCACTATAAAACAGCTTGTTGCACGCCTTTTCGATGACAGTGTAAAGGAAGTAATTATGGCGACCAATCCGACCGTAGAGGGTGACGCGACAGCATTGTATATTTCAAAGCTCTTAAAGCCTATGGGCGTCAAAGTTACTCGTCTTGCTTACGGTATCCCTGTCGGAGGAGATTTGGAATATGCTGACGAATACACACTTGCAAAGGCTTTGGAAGGCAGGAATGAGATATAATGAGTTCAATTAAAACTATTTCTCAAAACAAAAAGGCTTCACATGACTACTTTATAGAAGAGTCATATGAAGCCGGAATTGAGCTGTTCGGCACAGAGGTCAAGTCTATCCGAAACGGAAGAGTTAACCTTAAGGACAGCTGGTGTTCTATTGTTGATGGGGAAATGTTTGTAAACGGTATGCACATATCTCCCTACGAACACGGCAACATCTTTAACCGTGATCCAATGAGAGTACGCAAACTTCTTATGCACAAGAAAGAAATCAACAGACTTTACGGTACAGTAAAGCAGACGGGATATTCTCTCATTCCCATAAGCCTTTATTTTAAGGGCAGCAGGGTTAAAATTCAGGTCGGTTTGTGCAAGGGTAAAAAGCTCTATGATAAGCGTGAAGATATGGCAAAACGCAGTGCAAAGCGTGATATAGAAAGAGCGTTAAAAGAACAGTCACGCGGGTAAAGTATAATATCTTCAAAAACAGGACAATATATTTTATGTGTAATACAAAATCATAAATCTGATTTGTTTTAATAAAGTACAAATCATCCGTAAATTCTTTATATACGGGGATGTAAAGGTTTCGACGGGGATTGTAAACCTTGATAAGCGAGCAGCGGTGCGGAACCGCTATAAAATCCGCAACTTAAAAATAACTGACAACAATAAAGTTGCATTAGCAGCTTAATGCTGCTCGTTCCTGCACAGAGCACCACGGCTGTGCAAGGGGCGTCGATTAGTGGTAAATGTGAACAGAGGATTGCTCCGTACTCTGTCACAGTTTAGGAGCTGCCAAACCGCATAGCCTGTCGTTGGGCGATGCGGTAAGGGAGATTTAAAACAGCGACTGTGCTCGGAGAAAGTCTTGGCAAGCAATTTTCGGACGGGGGTTCGACTCCCCCCATCTCCACCATAAAAACGCCGATTTAATCGGCGTTTTTAATTTTCGTGTTGCATTTCGTGTTGCATTTTTTAAAATTACTGTCAAAGATGTTTACAATTTTATCTGAAATTTCTTTTTTCTTATCTCTTAAAGTATGCTGATAAATTTCTTGTAAAACGGAAACATTTTCCCAGCCGCCTATTTCTGCAATGTACTTATCAGGAATCCCTTGCGAATGTAGCTCGGACGCAAAATAGTGTCTGAGTTTATGAAAAGAAAATTTTGGAATGTTTGTTTTTTCAAGACATCTATAATATGAACCGCTCAAAGATGCAGGTGTGCAACTAAAATATTTCCACTTTCTACATTCTGCAATTACAGAACTCGGCAACAGCACCAACAGCAGTAAGATGATGCTTGCCCTCGGATCGCTTTTTTTGATAAAAAGCCGAGAAAACCGGATCATGAAAGGCTGCAATCAAGGCAGCCTGAAACAGAGCTTTGCGCAAATAGGGAGAGCCACGCTTACTCATTTTGTTATTGGTGGATTGGTATTCACCGGATTGGCTGACAGAAGCGTCTATACCTGCATAAGCAGCAAGCTTGGAAGCGTTTGAAAAGCGAGAGATATCACCGATCTCTCCTAAAATAACAGCGGCGTTAATATTGCCTACACCCGGTACAGTCATAATAGGAGAATTAATTTTATCAAGGATAACTTTGATTTCTGCTTCCACATCACATACCTGAGCGTCAATAAATTTAATCTGCTCAATTAAAAGCCGAAGCTGTAAAGAGAAGCTATCCTGACAGAACTTCAGTCCGAAAGAACTCGCTGCGAGCTCTGAAATCTGAGTGATTTTGTTTTTGGCAAAACCCTTAAAAGAGACCTTTTTGAGCACGTTTTCAAGCTGTTCAGAAGAGATGTTTTCAAAATCATCCGCAGTCTGAAAGTGCGAAAGAAGTTCTTTAGAGGTTTCGCCGAAAACATCTGAAAAAGCAGTGTGATATTCTGGGAACACCTGGTCAAGAACACAGATTACCTTGCGCTTCAAGTCTGAAATGGACGAAACAAGATAAGTGCGAAAGCGTGACAGATTACGCAGTGACATTGTGTCTTCATCTGACAGTGAGGTTTCAACAAAATCACCGTAGCGTATCAAATCAGCAATGAGAACAGAATCGATGAAATCTGTTTTACGCTTTCTGATTTCAGTCCCTTTTCGCCAGCCGTCAGTTTGAATAGGATTAACGACATGAACAACAAATCCATTTTCAACAAGAAATGAGTAAATCGAAAGCCAATAATGACCGGTAGCCTCCATTCCTATTTCAACTTCTGATTGATTATTGATATGTACTGATAATTTTTCAATCAGGCTGTTTGCGCCTTCGGTTGTGTTTGAAAACGAGAATGCTTTGAATAATGGTTTTGCCGTTTCATCAATAAGAGAAGCAACATGAGTATTTTTGCCGATATCAATTCCGAGATAAAGCATAACATTCACCTAAATAAACAGATTTTAGATAGTTCCTCTTATCTGATAAACGTTACTGCCTTGTTCTATATTCGAAGTACGGCAATCAGCCGTCAACATCCAACTTATTCGTAATCTGTTTATCAGAAAGAGGTGTCAGTCTTTCCAGTACGGAGTAGCTTTTGGCTCCCCAAGGAGAATACGACATCCTCTATCTAATAACTACAATTATACAACATTATGTTGAATAATTATACAGTTGATTTTGGGAGATAGGCTCCCTTATCAACCTAAATTTATTATACAAGGAGAAATGAAATATGAAAAGATTTAATGATATGTATGTTGTAGGAATTGACCACGGATACGGAAATATGAAAACTGCAAACTGCTGTTTTTCTACAGTAGTTATGAAAAGCGATACCGAACCTGTATTTGCAAGTGACCTGCTTATTTGGAACAACAAGTATTATTCAATCGGTGTAGGTCATAAGGAATTTACAGCGGACAAGTTCAATGATGAAGATTACTATGTACTTACTCTTGCCGCTATTGCTAGGGAACTCAGACGAGTGCGTATCACAAAAGCAACTGTTTTTATTGCTGCAGGTCTTCCTTTGACTTGGGTTAGTGAACAAAAAGCTGAGTTTAAAAAGTATCTGCTTCAACATAAAGAGATTACTTTTACTTTCCGAAATACAGAATATCAAATCAAAATCGCAGGAGCTGAAATATATCCGCAGGGATTTGCCGCTGTTGCTGAAAGACTTGGTGATTTTAAGGGTGTGAATATGCTCTGCGATATTGGCAACGGAACTATGAATCTTCTCAGGATTGTAAATAAAAAGCCAGATGCACAGCGTATGTTTACAGAAAAGTACGGTACTCATCAGTGTGCTTTGCTTATTCGTGAGCAGGTGATGAAAGTACACCACGTAAATCTTGAAGATACAATAATCAACGAGATTTTGAAGAAAGGCACAGCAGATATTGATAAGCATTATCTTGATACGATTGTCAAAACTGCAAAAGAATACACCTCCGGTATTTTTCGTCGTTTGCGTGAACACGAATACGATTCAAAGTTGATGAAGCTTTATGTTGTCGGCGGAGGCGGATGTCTTATTCACAACTTCGCAGATTTCGATGAAAACAGAGTAATCATTAATGATGATATTTGTGCTACGGCAAAAGGATATGAGTATATGGCACTTGTTACGCTTAACAGAAATGGTGGTGTAGTATGAGTGTTAAGAATATTAAAATTCGTTTTAATTTAGATAAAGAAAATGACCGCAAGGCGTATGACTATCTTCAAAATGCAGACAAGTCATACAGTAAGGCGGTCATTTCTTCTATCTGCGAATATATGGAGTTGAAAGAAAAAAGTGTAAATGAAGATTCGTTTCTTGAACGAGTAATTACAACTATAAGAGAAGAAACTGTAAAAGTGAATCCTTTTGGTAGTTTGTTACAGCTTGTGCAGACTCAGCCTGTACAAGCACCTGCCGAAAAAGAAGATAACACTGAAAATGAAGAAACTATGCTTGATTTCTTTGATGGTTTCTAAAGGTTACACTTATCAATACTTTTGATATCACTGTGCTGTCAACTTTGGAGATAACTGTTCCTATTACAATCATAGGTTACACTATTTTTAGAAACTGACATAACTAATTGATATATTGATACCAGTATTTAAGGTAAGTGTAACTTTTGTAATATGAGAAAGTTTAGAGATAGTTATTCCACGGTGGAAGCCACATAGGAAGCTAGATTTACACCTTAGATATGTGTCTTACACCGTAACAAGCAGGGAACTTGTACGGCAAGTTCCGAGTAAACAGTAAGCGTATCCGCCTACTGTTTGCTTTTGAGGGACACCCCCAAGCCCCCATTGCAAGAAAGCGAATATTAAGCAATCCGTTTAGACCAAAATCTTATTGACACACGGTCGGTACACCGATATAATATAATTATAGAAAGGGTGTTGCAAATGAACCTACAAGAATATATTGACAGCAAAAACATTACAAAATATCATCTGTCGCAAATCAGTGGTATTCCTAAAACGACCGTTATAGATATTTGTTCAGGTAAAAGTTCTCTGCAAAAATGCTCTGCCTATACAGTACAGCAACTTGCAAAAGCACTTGGTTGCACAATGGAAGATATTATGTCTTTGGATACAATAGATACAAGGTATGACAAAGAAACAGGGCTGCCAAAAAGCAAGAAATATCTTGAACGTGGTCTTCCTCCATATCTGCAAACCTCTTTGGAAAATATGATTGCTTCTTGGAAAATTGTAGATAGCGGTGAAAAAGATTATCACTGGGATATTTATTGGAGTGAACTAAACGCAGATATTAATTCTGCGGAAGTAGAGCAGGAAATATCAAGCGAACAGGCTTGGTATTTGCGTGAAACATATTTAAGAATGAAACGAGGTGACTAACCTATGATAGATTTTAGTGATTATCCAGTTCGCAATAAAACTTATGCAGGAGCCAATGGTAGTAAGATTTCCATTCTGTATAACGATGAGCTATATATGCTTAAATTTCCTGCTGTTCCAACTATCAATAAAGAAATAAGTTATGCGAATGGTTGCATATCTGAATATTTAGGTTGCCATATTTTTGAGAGTATTGGTATTCCGGTTCAAAAGACTTTGCTGGGAACCTACACCAAAAACGGAAAGAAAAAGATTGTTGTAGCCTGCAAAGATTTTACAGCTGGTGGATTTGTGCTTCAGGATTTCGCTTCTTTGAAAAACACAATTATCGACTCTGCTCACAATGGCTATGGCACAGAACTTAGCGACATTATAAAAACATTAGAGGAACAAACTGCCATTGATTCTCAAAAGCTGACTGAATGGTTTTGGGATATGTTTATCGTAGATGCTTTAATCGGAAACTGGGATAGACATAATGGTAACTGGGGATTCCTTTACAATGCTCTTACCGATGAAATTTATCTTGCTCCTGTTTATGATTGTGGCAGTTGCTTGTTCCCACAGGCAGATGAAGAAATTATGAAAAGAACATTGGAAGACCCGGCTGAGCGTGAAATCCGTATTTTTGAAAGACCACTTTCAGGTATCAAGATAAACGGTCAGAAAATCCAATACTTCAAGTTTATCTCATCTCTTGAGAACAAGGATTGTAATAAGGCTCTAAAGCGAATACTGCCCAAAATTGATATGGATAAAATTTATAAAATCGTTGATGAAACTCCTTTTATTTCGGATTTACAGAAAGAGTTTTATAAAACTATGCTTCGAGAAAGAAAGGAACGAATTTTAGATTTTTCTTTTCAAAAACTGCAAAAGCGTGAGCGTTCCAAAAATCGTGAACGTTAAAGTAAGTTACAAAAAAATATCCACACTAAGCCGATGGGATTTTCTTTTTTATAGCTTAATGCTCGCGTTTATAAAGTGTATCTATTTTATCAACGCTTCCCATGAAAACGCCGATTTAGTCGGCGTTTTTAATTTTCCTGCTGCATTTCGTACTGCGTTTTTTAATGTGATATTACCTCGAAAAATAACTCTTTGTCAGCTGATGAAGCCGCAAAAGGCTGAAAAACTTTTATTTTTAAATTGCAATAACAAATTGAACGGTCAGGTAATGCAATTAAGATAAGCTTAAAATATTACTATTACAAAATAAGCAAATCGCTCCCGTAAAACGAGAGCGATTATTATAACTTTATTATGATGTAAGTTTATCAATATTCATCAGAGAGCCAAAACAGGATTTTACTGCATTGTATGCTGCCATTTGTATAAGTTTATCAATATTCATCAGAGAGCCAAAACTTTCCAATCGGAGAGGTCTTTTTCAACTCAGTATAAGTTTATCAATATTCATCAGAGAGCCAAAACTCGGATACCAAAGTCTGAACACACCTTTATGTATAAGTTTATCAATATTCATCAGAGAGCCAAAACGGATTCTATAGCTTTTGACTATAACTTGTTGTATAAGTTTATCAATATTCATCAGAGAGCCAAAACCACTCCTCATCGCTAAAGAAATCGTTAATTGTATAAGTTTATCAATATTCATCAGAGAGCCAAAACTGCACGCCGTTTTTAAAATCCTCTGCCATAGTATAAGTTTATCAATATTCATCAGAGAGCCAAAACCCGCCTTTATACGGATACCCCTGTGCTATAGTATAAGTTTATCAATATTCATCAGAGAGCCAAAACGCTCTATCCCATGGTGCGTTCACTCAAGGGGTATAAGTTTATCAATATTCATCAGAGAGCCAAAACCCTTGCCTGTTGAAAGACACGGAACATATCGTATAAGTTTATCAATATTCATCAGAGAGCCAAAACCGCTACATCTTGTGGATTGCAGTCAGTCTTGGCAAATTTAACACAAGATTATTATAATTCCAGAATATCCCTTTTGTCAAGATAATTTTCTTCAGCATATTTTTCTCCTAATAAAATCTCCATTGAATCGTACTGCCTGTCCGTGATAATAAGCAATCTTACCGACCCGTGCGGGGGTAAAATGCCTTTTATGATTTTTGAATATTTTTTTGCGTCGTCATTGTTTCTTACTGTCCTGGCATAAACAGAAAATTGCAGCATATGAAATCCCAATTTAATCAGATTCTTTCGGAATTGCGAATACTGTTTTCTTTTTTCTTTTGTGGACACGGGTAAATCAAATAATACAATTACTTTCATAAGTCTGTTAATCATCTTCATCCTCATAAAATTCATCAAACGGAATAAGCCGGGGCACTTCAAGAAGCTCGGCGTCGTTTTTGTTAACGGCAGAAGCGAGCGATTTCACATACATTTCAATCGCGTATCTTATTTTCATTCTTTTTTCGTTCTGTAAAATAATCTGATTCGGCAAGTCAATAAGATCTCTCCTGTTTTGATATGTAAGCGTTTCAAAAAGCATCTCGCAGTTTTCGTCAGTCCACATATCGACAACGGGTCTTAACGGCTCCATTATATCATCGGCAAGGTTAAAGGGATTTGCTTCGTTTATGTGATGAATTCCGACAGTGCCGTTAAAGCCAAATCCCGCAAGAGTTTTAGCTACGCAGGATCTGATAATTGCGTATCCATAGTTAAGAGCGGCATTGGTGACATCTTCGTCTGACCTTCTGAATGTTACTCCAAAAAGATAAGTGAAGTATTTTCTTGCGGCAACCGCTTCTCTGTTTGTTGTATCTCCCGATTTTACTTTTTTGGAGAGTTCATATATTTCGTTTGACCTGTTTTTGTCCACTCCTCTGTATTTAAGGCACAGGTACTGGTTAAAAATTTTTGACTTTACAATCTTCTGCCACAACAGATCTTTTAATTCACAGGGCATTTCAATCTGTTTTTTAATTACATTAAACGGTCGGTAATGCGTGTTCAGCGAAAAAGCCGAGGTAACGGGAAGGTGTTTTTCGTCACAAAAAATTATGTGTGCACCTGCCTGCGTAAGTGTTGTTAAAACACTTACGCTGAGCATTGCGGCACGGTTTTCTATTACAACAGAGTAAATATCACCAACCGGTATTCTGTTTTCCTTATCGCCGTTTGACACGATAAGCCAATTATCTTTTATATTGAGCCGTTCTCCGGAAGTAACGATAATGGTTCTCCACATTCTTTTATTTCACCGCCTTTTTTACCGAGAATATCAATATAATATTTTCTTATTCTGTCTTTTTGAGCAATTGTACAAGTTTCGTTCTCTTTAACATTGTTTAATTTTCTGCTGCTGTTTCCTTTTGTGATATATATACAATTTTGGTTTGCGGATTTTATGGAAAGGTAAAAACCCCTCCTTTTTATTTTTTCCGTGTTCGTTTTTTTATTTGTCTTGCTTATCTCAATGTAATCACCCTTAAACAAGTACATAACATGACGGCCGTAATCTTCAGGATATTTAAAGTCCGGTTTAAGATAAAGCTTTTTGTCTTTCCTTACAATATCCGTACGCCTTATTCCGAAAAGATTTGTCGTTCCCGTCTTTGTTGTGTAAACTTCGGCACAATAATAAGCTGAATTATCCAAACAGGATGTATTGTTATCGCCGATAGTTTTTATGTAGAAGCTGTCTTTTGCTTTGGATTTTTTAACAGGGTTGGCTTTTGCTACTTCACCCGACAATTTGCGTTCGGGTTTTATTGATATTATCGGCATTTGAATTGAATCGGCAAAATTTTTATCATTGTATAGTTTGCGGAGATCCTGCCTGAACAATTTTTCAAGCTCCTCTTCGCTTTTTTCCTCCGCACCTTCTATAAAATATCTCATCAGTTCAAAATCACGAACTCTGTATTCGACCTCAAGCCGCAGATTTTTAATTAACGAGGGAGTTTCTTTTACATTGTCGAACAAACTTTTTGAAATATCGGGGCTTATACCATAAAACCTATACAGACTATCAACGCAATTTTCAAGGCTTTTATTATATTCATCGTTAATTTTTTTGCCTGCCGAATAGTAAATATCCCTTAATTTTTTCTTTTCTGCGGCAATTATAACATATTCAGGCAAGCAGTTTGCGATTACAATTGCATCAACCGCGTGGTCGAAATATGTGATTTTTTTCAGCTTGCCCTTGTCATAATTACCCCATGTTTCTTTGTTAAGCCATTGACGGCGTAACGATGAAGTTATTGCACCTTTAACAGCATAAACAGCATCACCCGATTCTCGCTCAAATTTAAGATTATTTTTGAAATATTCCACAAGAAATTTAGCAATGTATCTTGTATCATTAAGATTTCGTGTTTTCCAGTCGTTCAGGATTTTTTTCGACTCTTTGTCTGACAGAGAGTTGAGCATTAGGTAGCCGTATTTTATTTTACTGATTTTTTTGTCCTTATATAATTTATTAACGCGGCTTATAAAAGCTTTCCTTTTTTCGCCCGAAAGGTACATCAGAGGCGTGCTGTTTGATTTTTGCTGATTTTCATCTGCGAGAACAAGTGCTTTGTTGTTAAGTGTATTATCGAGTATTTTTGAGAAAGGTATAATATGGTCAACCTCATAGACTTTATTTTCATTTTTGATTGCTTCCTTTTTGTCCGTGATTTTTTCGCCCGAGTACATACATTCCCAATCCTGGAGCTCGCCGAGATTGTATCTTTCAAGCTGTTTAGCGGTAACTTCACTCTCGCTGATACCGAGTATTTCGGCAACCACTTTAACATCATTTTTGCGTTTTTTTTCATTATCGTTTTGTGTTTTGCTTATTTTATCGCGTGTTTTAAAGCTTTTGTTAAGTTCGCTCGCAACTTCGATATTCATCGCATTGGGAGCACCGTATTTTTTTATGATTGCGTTGACAACTTTTCTTGTTTCGTTAATCGCTCTGAAAACCACGGGATTTTTTGCGTACTCATTATTGTGGTCAAACGGCGGAAGCTCAAGACTTTTTTGATTGTTATCCGAATTACAGGCTGTGTTTTTAATAAATTGAGCCTGAAATTCTCCCGACAGGGTTCCTTTAAAAAACGCCTTTATAGCTTCTGTCATATATTTGTTGGAAACATTTGCAGTTCCCGAGAATTTTTGTTTTGCAATATCTGTGATCAGCTCATCTCTGCCTTTTAAATTTTCAATATCGCTAAGCCTTTTAACTCGTCGTGAAGGAGTTATATTGTATGATACCGTGCGACCTATTCTGTTGAGCAGAGAATCAAGATCAAGCAAAGAATCAAGATTACTACAATCACCAATCAAATCTTTCCAAACAAATCCATGCTTTTCAAATATCGGCTTTACAATTTTTAAGAATTTGAAGCAATCGGCAATGTTTTCGTTTTTAGAAGTTTCGGGATTTAAAATTTCTATACCGTGTTTTTTTGCGATGGAGTTAAGCTCCGCTTTCGTAATCTGCCCGTTTTGAAGTGAAAAATTAACAATGGATTCTGTTAAATTTTCAGGGAGTTTTTTAACCTCGCCTGTTTCAATGTCCACATATTTATATTGCGAAAGCTTGTTTACAAGGGCAAATAAGTCGCCTGTTACTGTAAATCTGCATCCTCTTTTTTCATCTGTGTAAAACGGGCAGTTTCCTATTGTATCAGAAAATCCCTTATACGGTCTTTTGGTATCGTGTACATTACCCGGACCGTCTTCAAAATCCCTTTGAGTAAAAATGATTTCAAATATTTTTTCAATATTTTCATCGGTGAGCTGATTGTAATAATCCTTTTGTTTTTGCAGAATTTTTCTTGTTTCTTGTTCATACATTTCACGCGGAAAAAGTATGTCTTTTTTATTTTTTGAATTTCTGTACTTGTATCTGCCTGTTGTTGTTTCTGAAAAGTGTTCCGTGTCTTTCATTATCGCTTCTGCGATAGAACGGTAATTGCCGTCGGTTATAATTTTTGATGTAAGGGATACGGCTGCGTACATTTTGCCTTCTTCGGATTTTTCGTCGTTTTCGTAATAAAACGGTTTGTAGCCGCGGTGTTTAGCAATATAAAGTAACGCAGCGGCAAGCTCTTGAGGAGAAATTTTTGAATCAAGTGCACGAACTCTTATATCAATTATGTCGTGGTCGTTTCTGCTGAAAAATTGTGTGATTTCCTCTTTTGAAACAAGTCCGATATTTTGGAGAAAGTTTTTAAGGCGTTCTTTCCGTTGATGCCTTCTTCTGATTTGCCTCCGTGTGCCCCTGTATTCCCTCCGTATCTGGCTTTTCCTTTTTTGATTGTTGTTTTCAATTGTTTCACCTGAATCAAAAATTCGGACTCCAAAGTCTTCAATACGCTTGCAGTTTGTTTCATTTCTTATTACTGCCCATCCGACAGAGCCGATTCCTACATCAAGCCCGATAATGTACTTCATATATATCTACCTCTCTTGACAAAATAAAATTTATGTATTAAAATTAAAGCGAAACTTAGGAATTTGATGTATAGGTTTATCAATATTCATCAACAAAACACATTAAACCGATTTATAAGTTTATCAATATTCATCAGAGTTCTAAGATAAGGCAATACGCCGTAGGGTTGTGGAAACCCATATCACCACACATTAAAGGCAATCGTAAAGGTTGCCTTTTTTTGTTTGAAGGAAACTGCTCGAAAACGGTCGGGCAGAGAAGGTTTGATAGTATTAACCTGACTGCTCGAATTGCGTGTCGAGGCACTCGACTTTTTTGTTTGATGTTTTGTTGTGATTACAGTTTGAAAAAACATATTTCGCAGTAATTTGTGTATATATTACCATATTTAACAAATATATGCAATATTTAATGTTGTATTAAAAAATATTTATTAAATATAACAATTACTGTTTAAGCTTTTCGCTATTTTTCAAAGTTGTCTTTTATAAAACATCAGGAAAATACACATATATTCGCAGAAAATATTTTGGTCGTTTGATGTTATTTAAACTGTTTTACTCAACAATGATTTAATAATTATTTAAAATTTTATTTTTATAAATAAAAAGACAAGTTATTTGTAATATTTTGAAATTTGCCTCAATTTGGAAGTAAAATTTATTGTTTATCGTGTTGAAAATCCTCATTAAAATGTTATAATTGTGTCAGTCCGTAGGTGAAACTAAAATCAGAATTTTAAGTGAATTTAAGTATAATGAGCAATCGGTTTTGTTTATGATCTGCTAATAATATGACATAGCAGTTATAATATTATGTTTGCAGGAGGAATTATGAAACTCATATTAACTGACAGACCTTTAAATATTTCAGCTGATAATTTAGATAAAAGCGTAAAAATAATAGATTTATCAACCTTAAAAATTGCGAATTGCATGGGATGTTTCGGTTGTTGGACAAAAACGCCGGGAAAATGCGTGATAAGAGATGACGCTGCAGGCGTTTATCCCTGCATAGCAAAAAGCGACGAGGTGTTGTATATAAGTTCGGTTAAATACGGATGTTACGATACTGCAATGAAAACCATGCTTGAGCGTGCCATTCCCGTTCAACAGGCGTTTATTCGCCTTTTAAACGGTGAAACACATCATGTGCAGAGAGATGTCGCTATGAAAAATGCGGTGATTATTGCGTACGGCGATATATCAGCGGAGGAAAAAGAGGTTTTTGAAAAACTTGTAGAACGCAATTCAAAAAATATGAATTTCAAAAGCTTCAAAGTGATTTTTACAACTGACGCTTCATTGGAAGAAACCGTAAACAACGAGGTGAAAAAATGGAGAATATAATTATTTTAAACGCAAGCCCCAGAGCACCGAAATCAAATTCAAAAACATATGCACAAATATTTCAAAGATACAGCAAACTTCAAACGGAGTATTTTAGTATTAATAAATTAAACCATATTGAGATTTGTAATAAAATCGAGCAGTTTTCACATATTTTATTTGTTTTTCCTCTTTATGCCGATTCAATTCCCGTTACACTTCTCAATTTTTTAAAAACTCTCGAAAATAACTCTCCAAAAAACAAACCGGTTATCTCGGTTTTGATAAACTGCGGATTTATTGAGCCGGAACAAAATGATACGGCAGTAAGAATTATGCAGATTTTTTGCAAACAAAACGGATATGCTTTCGGTTCGGTTTTGAAAATCGGAAGCGGCGAGGCGATTTTAGAAACGCCGTTCAGATTTTTTGTTTCCCGTAAAATCAAAAAGTTTGCATCTTCACTTAAAAACAAAAATTACGGTGTATTTAAAACTACTATGCCGATTTCAAAAAATACCTTTGTAAAAGCATCTACTAATTACTGGATAAATTACGGCAGGAAAAACGGAATTTCCAAAGAAGAAATGCAAACTATGAAAATAGAATAATTAATTGTATTTTATATCTTACAAACTTGCGTCACAGTGTAATTACAAACAAAAGCAAAACAAATATTTATACAATAAGCCATGTTCAAAAATAGATTGTGTTAATTTAGCTTAAAATGTTATTTTTTAACTTTTTTTAAATCCCAAACTTGAAAATGCGACAAAAATACTGTAAAATATAGCAAATAATAACGAAATGAGAGTTCTTATGAGTATTGAAAGAATTTATTTCGAGCTTGAAAAACACAATTCCGATGAATATTATATAGAATTGGCACAAAATGATGTTTTGTTTATTCCCGTAGTTATAGATATTATGATTGATGACAAAAACTCCGTAAATCTTTGGGCAGAGTCAATCATTGAAAAGCTCAGCGAGGTAAATCCTCTTGTTGTTTATCCGTATATCGGGTATATTTCAAAATTAATCGGGCTAAACGATTCGGTTAACAGCTTGAGTGCTTGGAGAATTATTTGCAACCTGCTTGTGTGCGATTATAATAATTTTTGGCAGAATTTAAGAGATAAGTATTACAAGGCTCTTAATTCAAGCTGTATTTCTGAATTTTCAATAGCCTGTGCTTGTGCCCGTAAGATAGCTGATGCAAAGCCGGATGAACAAAAACATATTGAGGAGATTTTAAGGAGTATTGATAACCGAAGCTTTTATCTCGGAGAATCGGTTTGTGAACAGGCTAAGAAAATTGCAAAAGAAAAGGCAGGCGAGGTGCTTGACTCATTTGCCTGCAATAATAATAAATAATCTTTATAACAATACCGAAAACGGCTGTATCAATCAGTTTTGATACAGCCGTTAATATTTTATGAAAGCAATTCAAAGCGTCGCATTTTTGTGCCGTTGTAATCTACAATATCCGTAAACATATCATACGGTCTTGCCCAGAAAGTATCCTTGCCGTCAACGCTTTTGTAAATAACAAGCAATTCTCCCGTTTCGGTGTGCTTTGCAACAGACAAAACCTCGTATTCATTTCCTTTAAAGTGACGGTATCTGCCAGGTTTTACCTCGGTGAGTTTTTTAACTGTTGTTTCTTGATTCATAGTTTTTTGTAAATTTTTCGCACTGTTAAAATCAAGCTTAAAGCTTCCGTCGTTTACAACAAGTATTCTTGCCGAGTAAGGTTTCATATAAAGCTCATAATAACCGTTTACATCAAATATTTCATTGCCGTTCAATACATCCGTAAGCTTTGCATTGCATCTTGTGTCAAATCCGATTCTTTCATCGTGGTCGGTGAGATTAAAAGCGACAAAGACGGTTTGATTGTCAGTATATCTCTTGTAAACAAGCTTTTCATTCATGATGTTTACATTTTCAAATTTTCCGTACTTTAAGGCGTCGAGAGAAAGACGGATTTTACCCAGCTTAACAATATGGTTAAACAAATTATAATCGGCATTTGGAATATTATTAAGGTCAAGACAGGGGCGAAGCTCATAGTCGCTGTGGTCAGAGCGTTTGCCCTCGATTCCAAACTCACTGCCGTAGTAAATTGAAGGAACACCCGGCATTGTATACATAAGACTGTAAACATTGAAAAGGTGGTTTTTATCTCTAAGCTCACTTGCAATGCGGTTTACATCGTGGTTGTCAACAAAGTTATAGGTGTATATATTATTATAAATTCCGCCGTTTCCGAACTGCCTGTTAAGCGAATGGGCAATCTCAAAATAGTTGTGGTCGTTGTGGCTTGAGTATATTCCCTTGTAGCACTCATAGTTTGTGGCAGAGTCAAGTGTTTCACTGTTTGCCCACCTGTTGTAATCGCCGTGGGTAAGTTCGGCATAAAGCCAAAAATCAGGCTTTTTTGACTTGCACACATACCTCAGCTTTTTGAAAAATTCAATGTCTATGCAGTCAGCGGCGTCAAGACGAAGTCCGTCAATGCCGAACTCATTTATCCAGAATTTAACCGAGTCGAGCAGATAATTTACTACCTCATCATTTTGCAGATTCAGCTTTACAAGGTCATAGTGACCTGCCCAGCCGTCGTACCAAAACGGATCGCCTTTGGGACTGCTGCCCCCGAAGTTTAGATTCTGAAACCAACCGCAATAGCGGGAGTTTTGCAGGTTTTGCTGAATGTCTTTAAATGCAAAAAATTCTCTTCCGACATGATTAAAAACACCGTCGAGTATAACTCTGATTCCGTTTTCATGGAGAGTGTTGCAAATTTGTTTGAAGGAATTATTATCGCCGAGTCTGCAATCAATCTTTCTGTAATCAATGGTGTCATAGCCGTGTCTTGAGCTTTCAAAAACAGGATTAAGCACAAGCACATTTGCCGACAGCTTTTTCATATGCTCAATACAATCGTAAATTTTATCAAGCCTGTAAACAAGCTTGCCGTCGTTTTCTCTCGGAGCTCCGCAAAAGCCGAGAGGATAAATATTGTAAATAACAGCTTCATTAATATAGCTCATCAAATCACTCCGTAGTCAATTTGGGAATTATATTGTAGCACAGTTTTTTCTATTGTGCAACGCATTATTTTGTGCTATAATAATACAAATATGTATTTTTAAATTAAGTGTGTTGGAGGATAATTATGATAAAAAAGCGTGAGAATAAAACAAGAAAAAGATTGAGAATTACTCAGTGTGTTCTTTATCTTTTAGAGATACTTTTTTGTACATTTACATATATACAAATACCTAATCCCGATCAGACACAATTAGGATTTTTTGCGACGGCGTTTGATATGATAGGGTACATAGGAGGTAATTTTCCCGACGCCGCACAAACTCAGGCGTTTAGCTCAGTTCTGCCGTTGTTTTTAGTATTCCCGATAATTCCTGTAATAGGATTTTTCTTTTGTGCACTTGATAAGGAGAGAAACCTGAAAAATATTGTATCGGTAATTTGTTGTCTGCTCGGAGTTTTTTCTATTCTCACTATAGTGTCCTTAAACTTTATTTCATACGGCTCACTTCTCGCTTTGCTTTTCTATATTTTAATCAGCTTTATTACAGCTATGGCAATGGTTGCAAGACTTCAGAATGACTGACAGGATTAATCAGCAAACCGTATTGTATGAATAATATATTTTGTTGTTGACAAAAATAAATAACAGCAGTATAATTCTCGTAATATGGTTGCATATTAATATTATTAATCTTATGGAGTATCATTATGGGATGGCTTGTATTTTGGCTGTTGGTGCTTGTGGTACTGATAGCTCTTGTGTATCGCAGAAATTCAAATCACGGCTACCGCATGGGAAGCGGGATGTTCAAAAGCAGTGAATATAATCTTGACGAAAAATATGAACTGTCAGACAAGGAGTACTATGACAAAGACGGATTAATGAAATAAAATTTAGGACTGCATATTTTGTGCAGTGACACAAAAAAGTTAGACAAAGTTTTAAGAAAAAACTTGAAAAAATGAATATTAAGCAACTAAAATGGCTTGAGATCTGTGCATAGCAGGTGTCAAGCCATTTAATTTTAGATTTATAGGAAACTGCTGGAAAACAGTCGGGCAGGGAAGGTTGACAATATCAACCTGTCTGCTCGAACCCCGTGTCGAGGCACTCGACTTTTTACTTGACAAATACCAATAGGGGGTATATTATGTAAATAAAGAAAATATTATTTTATATTAAATTCAGGCGGTGAAATAATGGACAATAAAATTAATGATAACTGTTGCTGTACCCATAAAACAAAAAAACGCGGTGACAGCGAATACAAAAAGCTCATTAACAGGCTTAACAGAATTGAGGGGCAGGTAAGAGGCATAAAAGGAATGGTGGAAAAAGACGCATACTGTACGGATATTTTGATTCAGGTTGCGGCTGTAAATTCCGCTTTAAACTCCTTTAACAAGGAGCTGCTTGCAAATCATATAAGAACCTGCGTCGCAAATGATATAAGAGAGGGCAAGGAAGAAACAATCGACGAGCTTCTGGATACTTTGCAAAGGCTTATGAAATAACATGAATGGGGGATTATATGAAACAATACAATGTTACAGGTATGAGCTGTGCCGCTTGCAGTTCAAGGGTTGAAAAGGCGGTTTCAAAGCTTGACGGCGTGGACTCCTGTTCTGTCAGTCTGCTAACAAACTCTATGAGCGTACAGGGAGATGTTCCTGACGAAACCGTAATCAAAGCCGTTGAACAGGCAGGATATTCAGCCTCGCTCAAGGGAGAAGAAAAGCTTAATTCCGACGATAAAAATATCGACAACAGCAGTACGGAGATAGCCGTGCTTTTAAAAAGAGCCGCAGCGTCTGCCTTGTTGCTTATAGTGCTTATGTATTTTTCAATGGGGCATATGATGTGGGGTTTTCCGATTCCGCAGATTTTGGAAAATAACCACATCGCAATGGGCTTGATACAACTGCTCCTGACATCAGCGATAATGGTTATTAATCAAAGGTTTTTTATAAACGGCTTTAAAGCTGTTTTAAAGAAATCTGCCAATATGGATACGCTTGTAGCACTTGGGTCATCAGCGGCGTTTGTCTACAGTGTATGTGTGCTTTTTGCGATGACCGGGGCACAGCTTGACGGCGATACCGCACAGGTAATGTCATATATGCACGAAATGTATTTTGAGTCTGCGGCAATGATACTTGCACTTATAACTATCGGAAAATTGCTTGAAGCACGCTCAAAAGGAAAGACCACAGACGCATTAAAAAGCCTTATAAGACTTTCACCGAAAACGGCGGTAATTATTGCAGACGGCAAAGAGGTCAAGGTGACGGCGGACAAAGTAAAAAAAGGCGATATTTTTGTCGTTCGACCCGGAGAGAGCATTCCCGTTGACGGTGTGGTAATCGACGGAGTAACGGCAGTAGACGAGTCTGCAATAACAGGAGAGAGCATACCTGCCGATAAATTTAGCGGAAATGATGTTTTTGCGGGGACTGTCAATCAACACGGGTTTATAAAATGCAGAGCGTCCAAAGTGGGAGAAGACACAACGCTTTCGCAAATAATAAAAACAGTGAGCGATGCCGCCGCAACCAAAGCCCCCATCGCAAGGGTCGCCGATAAGGTTGCAGGTGTGTTTGTTCCCGTCGTGATTTTGATAGCGGTTTTAACCGCAATAATATGGCTTTTAGCAGGTGCCGATACAGGCTTTGCACTTGCTCGGGCAATTTCTGTGCTTGTAATAAGCTGTCCTTGCTCACTCGGTCTCGCAACGCCTGTTGCAATTATGGCAGGAAGCGGCATGGGTGCAAAGAATTCTATTTTGTTTAAAACGGCTCAGTCGCTTGAACTGTGCGGCAAAGTCAAGGTAGTTGCCATTGACAAAACAGGAACAATAACTAAAGGAGAGCCGAATGTCACGGATACCGTTGTTATCGACAGCAGTTTGGAAGAACTTATCAAAACCGCACTTACACTCGAATCTAAAAGTGAACATCCGCTTGCAAAGGCGATTGTAAAGAAAGCTGACGAACAGGGATTTGTACCCGAAAAAGCGGAAGATTTTAAATCGTTTCCGGGACTTGGCGTATCTGCTAAGACAGACGGAGAAGTCATATGCGGAGGCAATTTAAAATTCATTTCTCAATATGCCCGAATTTCGCAAAAGACAGCAGAAATTGCAGAAAAATTTGCAAATGACGGAAAAACTCCGATATTTTTTTCAAAATCAGGCAGAACGCTTGGAGTTATCGGTGTTGCAGATGAAATAAAGGAGGACAGTGCGAGTGCAGTAAAACAGCTTCATGATATGGGTATGCGTGTTGTTATGCTCACGGGCGACAATCCTAAAACAGCAAATGCGGTAGGAAAAGCCGCCGGAGTTGACGAGGTGTTTGCAGGCGTCTTGCCGCAGGAAAAGGAAAAGTTTGTTTCCGATTTAAAGAAAGACGGTACGGTGGCGATGGTCGGCGACGGTATTAATGACGCACCTGCCCTGACAAGTGCCGATGTGGGCATAGCGATTGGAGCGGGAACCGATATTGCACTTGACGCCGCCGATGTCGTTTTGATAAAAAGCCGTCTTTCAGATGTTTGTGCGGCAATAAGACTTGGTAGATCAACGCTTAAAATAATTCATGAAAATTTGTTTTGGGCATTCTTCTACAATGTAATCGGAATACCCATTGCGGCAGGAGCGTTTATTTTTGTTACAGGCTGGAGCCTGAGCCCTATGCTTGCCGCGGCTGCAATGAGTATATCGAGCTTTTGTGTTGTGACAAATGCTTTGCGGCTGAATTTTGTAAAAATCCATAATGGTAAAACAAAATTAAAAGGTTCCAATAAACCTAAATTCGGAAAGGATGAGAAGAAAATGACAAAAACACTCAAAATCGAAGGTATGATGTGTCCCCACTGCGAGGCAAGAGTAAAAAAATCTCTCGAAGAAATCGAAGGAGTTGAAAATGCCTGCGTGAGCCATGAAAAGGGAAATGCAGTCGTTACACTTAATAAAGATGTTTCATGTGAAGTCCTCAAAAAAGCAGTAGAGGATCAGGGATACACAGTGTTGTTGTAAAATTTTTGTTTGTTGATTATTTACAAAGTTTTTGTTTATAATGTCGGCATAATGTTTTGCACAGTTTGTGTTTATTTTTAATTTATAAAATAATATTAAAATTTATTAATATTAGATACTAACAGCTAACAAAATTAAATTAAAAATCAGGTTTAAAAGGCATAATCTCAAAAATGGATTATGCTTTTTTTATAATTAAATTGTTTTTTTATGTTTAGAGTGGTGATATAAATTACCGATTTAAGCAGATGTTGAACAATAAAAATAACAAAATATTGTTTTATTTTAAAAAAGCATTGACAACAAGATAATATAGAGATAATTAACAAAATTTACTAATGCAAAATGTGCAAAACATAGAAATAAGATTATTAAGCGAAAAATCATAAAAAACTATGGACAATATTTTTGTTTTGTGGTATTATATTACTCGTTCTCGGAAAATATTAACGCAATATAACATCAGCAAATTTTGCGATATTTACCGCAAACAAAGAGTAATCAAAACATAAAGTAAAGTGAGGAAAATGATGAACACAAATACGACAAAAAAGACAAACAAAAAAGGTTTTACACTTGTTGAGCTCGTAGTTGTAATTGCAATTCTTGCAATTCTTGCTGCTATTGCAATTCCTGTTGTTGCAAATACGATAAATTCTTCAACAAGAAGCGCGGCTCTCTCAAACGCACAGACTCTTGAGCTTGCACTCAAGGAAGCTGACGCAATGATTAAGGCGGGCGATACAAGCATTTATACTAACGGTACAGCTACAACGGTTGCAGATGTTTGTACCGCTAAATCAATTGATTTGGATGATACTGTTACAGTTGGCAGCGATACATTTACACTTACATGGTCATCTGCTGATGATAAATGTTATTATATGAACGGAACTAATTCTCTTGATGGCTCTACACCAACTACATCAAATGAGGATATTACCTCTGATTCAACACAGACGGTTGCTGGTCTTTTCTAATACGGGTTTTGTATACTGTTCAGGAATATACAGACATTTTTAACTGTTAATCAAATATTCATATCTTTGTTGTGCTGATGGTTGAGAGAACTACAACATAGAAAGGCTCGCAAAATGCGGGCCTTTCGCAGTATTTGAAGCTTTTTGGTTCTTTTTGACCTAAATTTGATTAATTGTTAATATATTTTATCTTTAGTTACAAATGCATTTTTATTAAAGAATATTAATATTAAATTAAATATAAAAATATCATAGGCGGTGTTTACATATGGATAATGTATTGGTTCAGGTCCTTGAAAGATATTTGTGCATTACAGCCTGTTCCCCTCTTTCATCAGACAACGATAAAGAAAAAAATATAGATACAAAAACGGCGTACTCTTTTTCTTCACCCATACTCGTGCCGATAGAAAAAGAAATGCTCAAGGAGAGGTCTTCCGTCTGGGAGGATCCCGAACTAATGGCAAAGCTTGTTAAGGACGGCTTGAGCCAAATGAGCCACAGCGAAATTAAAAATGTAATTTTAGTTTTGGAGAGTTTTGACCTTACCTGTCAGGAATATCAGCACATAAACGGTTCGCCGAAAGCTCTCAAAAGTCTTGCCATAGACAAAATAAAGGACTTTGTCGGCGAAGACATAAGCAATTATTCGGTTATTTACAGCGATTATGTGGAAACAAAAAACAAGGTGGTTTCGGGCGAGATAACAACAAAGGCTTTTGCCGTGCCGAAACTGCTCATAGACGACCTTGTTAACGCATTCAAAGCCAATCAGCTTAATCTCATCAAGGTGATTCCCGCCGAGTGTGCCATGATTTATTCGGCAAAAAATACGGTTTACAGTTTTGAAAAAACGGTTGCACTTGTCAGCATGGACTTTTCCGCTGTCAGGGTTGTCATCTGCCAAAACGGAAAGCTTTTGTACAGCCACGATTTTCATTCTCCTGCCGATGAAATTTTAAAGGTCATTGAAGAGGACAGAAATATAAGTACTTCTGCGGCTTTTGACTATTTAAGAACGGCAGGCTACGGTTTTAAGAATGATTGCAGAACAAGCACGGCACAGAGAAAGCTTGAGGAAATTTCGGAAACGCTTATCGATGAAATCGTGAGAAATATCCGCATTGTAACAATGTCGCTTAATCTTGAGCTTGAGCAAATGTTTTTGAGTGACTTTTTTGCTTACATTCCGCATATCCGAAATTTCTTTGTTAAATTCGGACTTTCAAAAGACATTATTTTAATTTCGGATACTTTCAGACCAAGCTCGATTATTCCCGAACCGTCGCTGAAAGCAAGAGATGATTTTTACAAATCGGGAAGCTTTTTTATCTTTAACGAGCTGATGAACAGCGGCTCTGTCTTTGAAGATAACCTTATCTACGGTCTTAAGGCTGCGGCGGCAAAAAATATTTATACAGGTCAGAAAATCACATCCGTAGGCTGTGCTGTTCTCGGTGCATTGCTTGTAATCGGAATAGGTACATTTGCATTCTTTGAAATAAGAAGTGCGATGGATAACTCGGCAGTAAACAATCCGAAATACGACCCGGCAAAAACTCTTATTGAAAAGCAGAACAACATCAATAACGCACTGCAAAATCAACAGGAAGACGCAAAGCTTCTTCCGCGAACACAGCTTTACTGCGAGGATGTTGTAAACGAGCTTAATACCCAGGTTGTTTCAAAGATTACATATTTTGATTATTACAGCATTACACATTCACGCGATGAAGCAACAGGACTTGAAACATACAGCATGCCCATAAGCGGAAAAATCAACAACTTCAATACATTTATTTCGCTCCAAAACAACATCAAGGAAGACGGATTCTTTGTTATGAGTCCCGTGTTCAGTGTCAGCGAAAACAGCGGCGGTTCGGGACTTTTGTTCAGTACCCAGCTTACAGCCGATCAAAATGCAGTATCTCAACAGCAGGATACGCAGACTGAAACGGAAACAAAAAGCGAAGATAAACAGTAAGGGGGAAAGAAAAAATGAAATCAAGTCAAAACATACCAAAGTCTATAATATTTTTTGTGATACTTCTTGCTTTGTTCTTTGTGCTTTTGGTAGCTATGTTTATACCGACCTTTACAAAAATCCCCGAATATCAGACAAATCACAAAACTGCGGTGTCACAGGTTGAACAGTACGAAAGTGTGCTTGCCCAACAAGCGGAAATTGAAGCAAAAATTGAACAGCTGACAAAGGAATATGACGAAAAGCAGTCTGAACTTTATATTGATTCAAAGTCTTCGGTTGAAGATTTGCAGTCTATCTTTACAAAGCTGAAAATTAATATTTCAACCCTCACAAGAAACGAGGGTATTGCAGATCCTCAGGGGCGAAAATCAACAGGCGGTGTTCCTCTGTACACAACTGCTCTTAATTTTTCCTACACAGGAAACATCGAAACAACAAATAAACTGATTCATTACCTTGAGCAGGAATCAAAGGGCTGCTATTTTATTAATTCACTTAATATGTCACCGATTGAAAACAGCAACAATTATGTTGTTTCTTTTGCGGTAACGCTTTATTATTTTGATTCTACTCAGGCTGTTTCAAGCACACAGCCTGCTGCTGAGTCCGCAGAGTAAAATTAACAGAACAAGGATATATAAAGGATAATTTTATGCAAACTATAAGCTATTTTTACGCAACTGACTTTTCACAATTTACAAATATTATAACGGCAGCCGTTATTGCGGTTCTTTCTGTTGCGGCTTGTTTGCTTGCATACAAGGTGCTGAATGCGGTGCCTGTAAAATGGCTTTGCGATTACGACGAAGAACCCAGCGAGCGTCATTTCGGAATCAGGTATAGATTTAAACAAAGCGGAATTTACACCTCCGCTTTGTTTGCTGTTCTGAATATTTGTTGTTTTGGGTACTTCGGCGTTTCCGTATATTCGGCGTTTATTTTTGCAATATCGTTCGTGCTTCTGCTCATTACCCTGAGCGACGCAAAGTACACGATTATTCCCGATCAGTTTGTCATAATACTCGGTGTTATTTGTGTTGCATTTGCGGTAACGGATATATTTTGTGCAAAGAGGTTTGTTTCGAGCTGGACGGACATAATTTTGGGTGCTGTTTGCGGCGGAGGGACACTTTTGCTGATAAATCTCCTTTCAAAACTTGTATTTAAAAAGGACGGAATGGGGTTTGGAGATGTCAAGCTTATGCTTGCGTTGGGGGCATGTCTTGGATTTCCGAGGGTATTTTTTGCCCTGCTTACATCAATCGCCGCTGCATTTGTTTACATAATTTTTATTGTTGCAAAAAAATCTTTGAAAAAAGATGAAAACAGCAATTATTTTCCGTTCGGTCCGTTTTTGTGCATAGGTTCTCTGTGCAATTTAATATTTGCCGTTTTATTCGATTCCTTGGCGGCGTGGTATCTTTCGCTTATTGGATTTTAATTTGTACGAATATTTTTAAGGTGAGATTATATGAAACCATCTATTTTTAATTTAAGCAATGAGCTTATAAAAAACGAGAGCGTTCGTTTAAAAACAATAAAGCGTCTCCAGATGCAGTACATGGATGACCCGAATATCACTGTTGAAGACGCCCTGATAAAGGAAGGAATTGTTTCGGAAACCGATGTTTATCAGACTTTGGCAAACAAGATGCATATTCCTCTTGTTAATCTGGATAATTTCATTATTTCCGAAGAAGTATCATCTCTGATTTCAGAATCGGTGATTGAAGAATATAATATAATTCCGCTTAAAATCGAAAATAATTTTTTGCTGATAGGAATGTCAAATCCCCTTGACTACAAAGCAATATACGCAGTAAACAATTATACAAGAATGAAGATCAAGACGGCTGTTTGTCTTCCGAGTCAGCTTGAAGTAAAGAAAGCGGAATTGCTTAACAGAAACGATCATGCTTCTGTTTACGATGAAGCACAGGAATTTGTCAAAACTCAGATGAAAAAAACCGAGGAAACGGTTTCAACTGAGGATCAGGAGGATATTGAAAATCAGCCTATTATTAAGTTTGTAAATAATATGATTTCCGATGCTATAAGTCAGCGTGTATCGGATATACATATTGAACCGCAGGAAAACGAGATGCAGATTCGTTTCAGAATAGACGGCAAACTTATAAAATATATGGATTCAAGCAAGGAGCTTGCACCGTCTGTTATAAGCCGTGTAAAATTCATCAGCGGTATGAACATTGCCGAAAAGCGTATCCCGCAGGACGGCAGACTTCACTATACCGTCAATAATCAGAAGGTGGATATGCGTGTATCGTCTCTGCCGAGTGTTTACGGTGAAAAGATAGTAATAAGAATCACGACTGCACTCGGTTTGAAACTTGACAAGAACAGCATAGGTTTTTTGCCTGAAAATCTTGAAAAGTTTGACAGACTTTTAACCTCTAACCGAGGCATCATACTTCTTTCAGGTGCTACGGGAAGCGGTAAGTCAACCACACTTTATGCGGCTCTTTCTGATTTAAACAGAGAAGATGTGAATATAGTTACGGTTGAAAACCCTGTCGAGATGGTGCTTCCCGGTATTACTCAGGTTAATATCAACGACAAGGCGGGGCTTACCTTTGCAAGCGTTCTGCGTTCAATTCTTCGTCAGGACCCCGATATCATAATGATAGGTGAGATTCGTGACCAGGAAACTGCCGATATAGCTGCCCGTGCCGCAATTACGGGTCACCTTGTGCTTTCAACCATACATACTTTCAATGCGGCAAGCTCTGTTGTCAGACTGATTGATATGGGAGTTGAGCCGTATATGGTATCTTCTTCTATTTTGGGCGTTATAGCCCAAAAGCTTGTAAGACGACTTTGCCCCGAATGTAAGGTTGCTTATACGGCGTCGGAAGATGAGCTGAGACTGCTTGATTTGCCCTTGAATAAAAAACTCACGCTTTACAGGGCGTCAAAATGCAGCGGATGCAATAATTTAGGTTATAAAGGCAGAATTGCCGTGCATGAGGTTATGACCGTTACAAGAACCATAAAAAATGCAATTCATCAGGGAAAAACGACTGATGAAATTGACGCAATAGCCAGAAAAGAAGGAATGATATCCCTTCGTGACAATTTAAAACGCCTGCTGTACAGCGGCATTATTTCATTTGACACCTATATTGATACGGTGTCGGAAGTATATGAGGACGACTAAGGAGTAATTTTATGGATTTAAAAGAAATGATTAGATTTGCCGTTGACAACGGAGCGTCGGATATTCATCTTGCAAGCAACAACCTGCCGTCATACCGTAAAGACGGAAAAATAATAAATTTCAGCGACACTACTGTTCTTGATGAAGAAACGGTAATGAGCTTTATCGACGGTGTTCTCGAACCTGCCGATTATCTGGAATTTTGCAATACCGGCGACATAGATGCAAGTTACCAGTTTGAGGATATGGCACGATTCAGAATAAATGCGTTCAAGCAAAGGCACGGAGCAACACTTGTAATGCGTATAATTAAAATGAATCCCCCGAAGCTTTCGGCACTTAACTTGCCTGATTCTATTGCAAAAGTCTTAAATCTTCAAGAGGGGCTTGTGCTTGTTACCGGTCCTACGGGAAGCGGTAAATCAACTACTCTTGCAGCTCTGATAAACGAAATTAACGCAAACGAAAGTTTGCATATTATTACGATAGAAGACCCTGTAGAGTATGTACACACTCCGAACAAATGCATAATAAACCAGCGTGAGGTAGGAGAGGACAGCGATACTTATTCTTCGGCTCTTAAATCTGCATTAAGAGAAGATCCTGATGTTATTTTAATGGGTGAAATCCGTGACCTTGAGTCTATGTCAATCGCCCTAAGAGCAGCCGAGACAGGTCATCTTGTTTTTTCAACACTGCACACCGAAAGTGCGGCAAAAACGATAGACAGACTGATAGATATGTTCCCTGTAGAACGCCAGAAGCAGGCACTCAGCCAGCTTTCAACAACGCTGAAGGCCGTTATTTCACAGCGTTTGCTTCCGAGAGCTGACAGAAGAGGCAGAGTGGGTGCATTTGAGATAATGTTTGTAAATTCTGCTATTGCTAACCTTATTCGTGAAAATAAGATTCCTCAGATTGAGCAGATGATTTCGCTTAACCAGTCCACGGGTATGATTACCAAGAAGCTAAGTATTGAAAATCTTCTTAAAAGAGGCATTATCACTAAGGAAACTGCCGATAAATACAGCTTTGATGTCAGTGATAACATGGCTTTGACAGGGGAGTCAACTCCTCCGATGCCGTCAGTTACGGGACAGCAAATTTCTTCAGGTCCGCAGTACGGTTCGTATCACGGAAATATTCCGGGAACGGCTTCCTATCTGAATAAAAACAGGAGGTAAGACATATGAAATACTATTATGTTGCTGTAAACGAAAAAAACAGAAAATATAAATCCGAGATGATTGCAAACTCAAAGGAAGAGGTAAAAAAGAACCTTGAAGCCAGAGGTATGATTGCTTTGTCAATCAGTGAGATCACAAAGGATTCACAGGATCATCTTCCGATATGGGAGAGAGATTTAGGCGGAACAAAAGATGTTCACGATTTGAAGATAAGAAAGAAAAAGATACTTACATTTATGCACCAAATGGCTCTTATGATAAGATCCGGAATTTCGCTTTCGGTTGCAATGGCTGTTATGTGCGATACCGAAAAAGATAAAAAAATGCTTAGGATTCTTCAGGAGATAACCGCAAATTTGTACAACGGTGTTCCTCTGTCGGATTCAATCGGTTCGTTTAAGACTTTTCCAAAGGTTTATGTAAATATTATTCAGACGGGAGAAGCTAACGGTAGGCTTGATGAAGCTTTTGACAAATGTGTTAATCTTCTGAAAAAGGAAATGACTTTGAAAAGCAAAATTATCGGAGCGATGATATACCCGGCCTTTCTCGTTGTTCTTGTAATTGCCCTCATAATTCTTATGAGCGTTCTGGTGCTTCCTGCGTTTAAGGATTTGTTCGAGTCGTTCGATTCGGAACTTCCGATAATGACGCAGATTACTATGGGAATGTCCGATGTCATAATTAATTTCGGCTGGCTTATAGTTTTGATTATTGCCGCGATTGTAGTGGGACTAAGGCTTGCTTATAAGTATAATTACAATTTTTGTATGTGGTGGTCAACATATCAGCTGAAAATTCCCATCATAGGTGAAGTGTTAAGACTTAATCAGCTCACAAGATTTGCGAATATGATGGCAACGCTTACCGACTCAGGCGTAAATATCCTTTCGTCGCTTGAACTTTCAAGAGATGTTGTCGGCAATAAATATATAAAAGACTGCTTAAATCAGATTATCGAAGATGTGAAAATAGGTACCCCTATTAATGTTTCTATTGCAAGATATCCCAAAGCGTTTGACGCTTTGTTCGTATCGATGATAAGAGTAGGTGAAGAAAGCGGTATGCTCGGCGATTCACTGAATAAGATGGCAGATATGTATAACGAACAGGCTACGGAAGCAACAAAGCGTATGACGGACGCTATGACGCCTTTGATGACTATTATTATTGCGTTCATTGTCGGTTTTGTGGTTATTTCGATAGTACAGGCAATGTTTGGTATGTATAGTGTTATCAGTTAAGAAAGGAGCAAAGTTATGAAAAAACACCAAAGGAAGAGATTCAACAGCAAAAAAGGTATTTCTCTTGTCCTTGCTATTGCTTTGTCGATGGTTTTGTTTATGAC
The DNA here is from genome assembly GCA_019415945.1 of Clostridiales bacterium. Lineage (GTDB taxonomy): Bacteria > Bacillota > Clostridia > Oscillospirales > Acutalibacteraceae > Ruminococcoides. Next base: position 30,558 of record DXYF01000032.1, on the reverse strand, counting down.
AACAAGCGGATTTATATCCATTGCACTTATGCAGCAGAACGAGACGGGAGCAGAAATGAACACAAGGCAGGCGTATATTTCAGCAAAAAGTGCACTTGATATAGCTAAGGAGCTTATCTTGGATAACAGCTTAACGCTTCCGGAAAGCGGAAAGAGCAAGTTTTATGCTTTTTATTATAATAGTGAAGGTAAAATAGATTGGATAACTAATGATGATGGAGAAGATGAAGAAGCTTTTTTGACAAGAATAAAAAATTTGACTTTTGAATTTATAGGAAATGCGTATGTTAAAATAACAGTTAACGGAACAAACTGTACGCTTACGGCATACGGAATCGAAGGAAAATATACCACGGGCGATTACTATGACAGCCAGCGTGAGCTTACACTCAATTTTACGGTTGAACAAACGACAGAGCAAGTTATAAATAAAAAAACATTGGAGATAAAAACTCCCAATTACACAGTTGCCCCCGAATCGGGCGGAGATCAATTTTTCATGGTCGGTGCTCAGACAAATTTCTCTTTAATGAAATCGGCGTATTTGGATTTGTGGGGACAGGATGCTTTTTTTCAGACCTTGAAGCAGTACTATCGTGAAGACGACGAAGTTTTGTATATACCTCAGCTTGAAACAGCGTCATATCCTCTCAAATCAAGATATCCTCTTGTATTTACAAAGCCTGTCAAAATTGACAGCCAGTCTTATAGGTGTACATACGAGGCATATGATAACGGCATATTTTTCCTTGGAGATTATTCCGGTAACGAGCTTAACGAGTTTTACAACGGAGAGCCCAAAAATGTTAGTTTCTACACTCAAAACAGCTTTTATGGATGTATCCTTAAATGCAAAATGCTCACCATAGCTCACAATATGGTTGCTAAAACAGGAATGAACGGAACACTCAATGTAAAATATTCCGGCAGTGATTTTACCTGGCACGGTACACAGGGTGTTGTCGTGAGATTTGTCAACGACTGCACAATATCAAGGTATAACGAGAACAAAGATAAAATTGACTCAACAACATACAGCAAGGGCTATTATTGGCTTCCTACTCCGAGTGCAGAGGGAGCGGATTTGTTTAATCCGAACAACGGTATGGTTCGTATAAATTATAAAGATTCGGATGCAAGAATACAAAATATAAAAGACGCTGATATTTATTCTACTTTGTGTGACAGCAGCGGAGAATTAAAAGAAATGCACAGTGCGTATGAATCTGTCTATGACAATGGGGTGAAGCCTGTTTCTATACTCAACAATAACGGTACCTTCCAAAAATCAGACGATAACTACAGCACAAGCCAAAGAACAACTTACTACGACGGTTGGAAGGATTATTCAATTTACTGCGGCCCGTCAAAAATGCCTGCGGGTGAAACTTATAGTCAGTATTATGATATGTATTGCGGAGATACATTCAATTACCTGTGGTACAACATCTATGACATGGATGTAGCGCAAAATGTCAAAATGTCAATAAGAGCACCACAGACAGTGCTGTCAATCGGTCCCGATTTCGGGGAAAAAATATATCAGTGTAAGAACAGCTCGAACAGTATCATAAGTGACGGTATCCCGAGCGGATACACAAAAGAGGCAGGCCCCTACACACGCTCTAACACCATAAACGGAGGGAACGGTGCGGAATTTTGGATAAGACCGTATTGGAACGAATCCTCATATTCTTTGAATGTAAAGTGCGATTTTAAGGTGAATTACTCCGGAGGCAGCTATACAGTCAAGAAAGGTGAATATACCGATTTGCCGTCCGGAGGAATTAATTTATTCAGCGACGCTGCAAAATCATATTTTGAATCACATTCTGTTCAAACTGAAAGTTCTACAGCTTCAGGGTGGACTGACAGCTCGGGAGAGATTTTATTTGATGCGTCAGGCAATGTCTTTGATGCAGGCGATAAATGTGTCAATTTTACGGCAAGTTCGGGGGAACTTAACAGTAATTCATATAAAGCTAAAGCAATTTATTGTGACTTTACCGGGTTCAGTGACAAGGTGGAATCTAACGGAGCCACATTAACTGCAAATTATGTCACGATAGATGCACCAAAAGGAATAAAGGGCAACTTCTATCTTAACACATCATCGGGTTATGACAGCGGAGACACCGGTTGTATTGTTGACGGTTCTTCTGTCGGCACGGGACATGTGCTTGCAGTAAAAAGTGATTTTACAATTTACAATAGTTCGGGCGACAAAGTAATAGATGTAAAAAAAGGCTATTATTACTTTATGACAAGTTCACCTTCTATTAATTTAGCGTCGAAAGACACATGGGCTGAAAATACAATATATTACTCCGATGTAACAAATAAAGTAACCGATACGGGCGGTGAGCTGAAAGTAACTACAAAGACCGAAATTAAATTTGACGAAGGCGGGGTCAGTTGATGAAGAAAAAGTCTTCTTATTTTAAGAGTAAAAAGGGCTTTTCCTTGCTTGAACTGCTGTGTGCAGTAGTCGTGATTGCTATTGTAGTTGCAGGCACAGCGTCCGGTCTTGCGGTGAGTCACCGTTCGATTCTGATAGGAGCGGAGAAAGACAAAGCGTCTGCAAGAGCACAGGAATATTGCGATATTATTATGACATATGTGGAGTATACGCCTGATTCGGACTTATTTAGTAATACAGGTAGTTGTGAGTTGAAAGGTGGTATAATAGGTGATATTGAAGATGATATTAAAAAAGGAAATTCAAATGTTACCGAAATAACGCAATATACAACTGTTGCTGATGCTGAAGATGTTACCCGAGCCAAAAATAATGCTGTCCCTTATTTTGTGATTACAAGAACAGGAAAGTCGCCTACCGAGGGTAGTGGGGTAGTATCCTATGAGATAACAGTGTATGTTGACTATGCAAACAGTGCAACAACTTACTGCACAGGAACGGTAGCAAAAACGACGGCATAAGGAGGAGCGTAATGAAGAAAAAATATAATATAAAACAGCACAATAAGTCAAAACGCCCTCAAAAAAATTATTTCAAACGAAAGAACGGAAGCACGCTTATAGAATTAGTAGCGGTTATAGCAATTCTTTCAATAGTATCTACAACTTGTCTTTCCGGAATGTTTGCCCTTACAAAAATGGCAAAGAGGGGACAGAATATCTCAGAGTCACAGAGAATATGCAAGCTGCTCGGCGAACAGATTATGCTGTACGCATGCACAGGTTCTGATGTAGCGGCTTATGAGGAAATGCCTTCTTTGAATATATATAATGAAGCATCACAGCCGGGTGGTTTTATGGACGCCGACCACGGTACGGGACCCCTTATTGATATTTTTATTTCAAGAGATCAAAGAAACGAGAATACGATACTGTTCCAAAAATATAATTCATACTATAATAACCTTGAAACATTAGTATCAGTTGATGGAATTAAAAAGGTTGATTTCACGGTAGATGAGCTTAGCACTGCAACTAAAAAGTTTATGCTTAGATACAAAATAACAACTGTATATGATTATGAAATTACCGGCGGCGTAGTGTTAAATAACACAGAATCTTCACAGGATATTTCTAATATTGTGCCGTCAGGTGAGGAGTCATTTACTATAATTGCAGATTCGCTCGAAAGCGGTTTTTCGGAACATAATTCAAATGTTCTGAGAATTCGCACTACGAGCAAAAAATAGGAACACAACAGAGTGGTTAAGACTATTTTGTTTTAATTTAAGCAATTAGGTATGTGCAAAAAAATCCCCCGACAGTTTTTAAACTATCGGGGGATTTTTGTAAATCAGTCAAAAATTGTTTTATCAGTGACATCCGCACTCGTCGCAGTGAGGAACCTTTCCTACAAAAGGTTCGGGGTCAATACCCTGTTTTTGGTAGTAATCCGAGATAGCGGCTTTAATTGCCTGTTCTGCAAGCACGGAGCAGTGAACCTTTACAGGCGGAAGTCCGTCAAGAGCCTCCATAACAGCTTTGTTTGTAAGCTTGAGTGCGTCGCTGATTGACTTGCCCTTTATCATTTCGGTAGCCATACTGCTTGTTGCAATAGCCGCACCGCAGCCAAATGTCTTAAACTTAACATCGGTGATGATGTCGTTTTCAACCTTGATGTACATTTTCATTATATCTCCGCATTTGGAGTTTCCTACCTCGCCGATACCGTCGGCGTTTTCAATTTCTCCTACATTGCGTGGATTTGCAAAATGGTCCATAACCTTTTCGGAATATGCCATATTTTAACCTCCCTTTACCTATATCTATATAAATTAATTAAGAGTTTAGTTATTCTCTGCTTTTTTGATTTTTTCCCAAAGCGGAGACATTGCCCTTAAATAATCAACAATTTGAGGAACTTTCTCAAGAATATAGTCGATATCCTCTTCCGTGTTTTCGTCGGAAAACGACAGACGCATACTGCCGTGTGCTATTTCGTGAGGAAGTCCGATTGCAAGAAGCACATGGCTCGGATCAAGACTTCCCGATGTGCAGGCAGAACCCGATGATGCAGAGATTCCGTTTAAATCAAGCTTTAAAAGCAGACTCTCACCCTCAATACCTTCAAAACACATATTGACATTACCCGGAAGTCTGTGGATTCTGTCACCGTTGAGTCTTGAACGCTCGATTTTGAGAAGTCCGTCAATAAGTCTGTCACGCATTTTGGTAAGCTTTGCGTTTCTTTCTTCCATTGTGTCAACGGAGAGCTGGAGTGCAGCGTCAAGTCCGACTATACCTGCAACATTTTCGGTTCCCGCTCTTCTGCCTATTTCCTGTGCACCGCCCTCGATAAGGTTGTCTATCTTAACGCCTCTCCTTACATAAAGCAAACCGCAGCCTTTCGGTCCGTGAATTTTATGAGCGGTCATTGAAAGCAGGTCGATGTTTTGCTCAACAACATTTATTCTTACAAATCCCGCAGCCTGAACTGCGTCGGTATGAAACAGAACTCCGTGCTTTTTGCAAATTGCACCGATTTCCGAAATCGGCTGAATAGTGCCGATTTCATTGTTGGCGTACATAATTGATACTATAGCTGTATCGTCGCAAATGGCGTTTTCAACATCCTCAGGTTTTACAATGCCGTTTTCATACACATCAAGATATGTCACCCTGAAACCGTCTTTTTCAAGAGCCTGACAGGTGTGCAAAATCGCATGATGCTCAAATTTTGATGTAATAATGTGTGTTTTGCCTTTTGCTTTCAGTGCGTGGCAAACTCCTTTTAACGCCCAGTTGTCGGATTCGCTTCCGCCGGATGTAAAAAATATTTCACTCGCAGACGCTGCTCCGAGATTTTTTGCAATATTTGCCCGTGATTTTTCAACTGCTTCCTTTGCCTTGCTGCCTATACTGTAAAGGCTTGACGGATTGCCGTAAACCTCTGTGAGGTAAGGCATCATCTTTTCAAGCACGGACGGGGCAATGGCAGTAGTTGCAGAATTATCGGCATAAATATTTTTCATATATATCACCCTCGTGTAATTTATGTATATTGCTGTGCTGCCGCAACAGCAAGTCGGTCGCACCTTTCATTTTCGGGATGTCCGGCATGACCTTTCACCCATATAACATCAACCTCGTGAATATCACACAGTTTGAGAAGCTTGTCCCAAAGTTCGGGGTTTAAAGCCGGCTCTTTTTTGTTACGCATCCAGTTGTTAGCTTTCCACTTTTTAGCCCAGCCAAGCTTTAATGCGTTGCATACATATTGAGAGTCGCTGTACAGCGTAACTTTGCACGGTTCCTTTAACGCCTCAAGTGCATTTATGACAGCTGACAGCTCCATTCTGTTGTTAGTTGTATTTGCTTCTCCGCCGGACAGCTCTTTTTCGTGTCCGTTATATCGAAGGACTGCACCCCAGCCGCCCGGTCCCGGGTTTCCGCTGCAGGCACCGTCAGTAAAAACTTCAATCTGTTTCAAGCTAATTCTCCTAAGTTGATGTACGCATAATATTATAATACGCAAAAACTTCAAATGCAACTATTATTTAGTTATTATTTTACCAAAAAAAGAGCATAATATTAGTGTTGTGCTTATTTTTGTCTTTTCAGCTATTGTTTTTTGTAAAAATATTGTCTTAAGCTTAAAATTAAATAACTGTAAATAATATGTTATAATTCTTTTATAACCTTGACATAAATAATGATTGTGAGTTAAAATAATATGAATATATATACTCGGCGTAGTATGTACTTATCTGTTTTATAAAAAATAATTATGCACCGTTTAAATCCGTATGATGCTTGCGGATTGTGGCAAAGGAAATATTGTGCCTAAAGATGAATACGGCCGTTGAATATTCATTTTTACAGTAATACAGAGGTGAAAAATATTTCCTATATATTAAATCAATAGAAATATTATGGAGGTAAATTTGTGAGTACAGAAACAAAAAAATACTACAAAAATGCAAAGCAAAACAAGTACTCAAAGAATTCAAATGTCAAATCAAGACAAATTTCAAAAGGCTCGTTTAATTTTGAAAGGCAGTCGGATCAAAGCTTTTTTCAGAAAAGCAAAAAAGGTTATTACAAAAAGACTTATTCTAAAAACAGCGTACAAAAAAATATTCGTAAGCCTTCAGTGAAAATTGCTTTTCTCGGAGGACTTAACGAAATAGGAAAAAATATCACGCTTATCGAATGCGGAAATGATATGATTGTTGTTGACTGCGGTATGGCGTTCCCCGACGGAGATATGCTCGGTGTTGACCTTGTTATACCGGATTTTTCATATTTGGAAGCAAATCAAGACAAAATCAGGGGTATTATCCTTACTCACGGTCACGAGGATCACATTGGCGGTTTACCGTATCTTCTTTCAAAAATAAAGGTACCGATTTACGGTACTCCGCTTACACTCGGCCTTGTCGGCAATAAGCTCAGAGAACACAGCCTTGCAAACAAAACACAGCTTAATCTTGTAAATGCGGGCGAAACGATCAGGCTCGGATGTATGAATGTAAAGTTTATTCATGTAAACCATTCAATTCCCGACGCAGTCGCTTTTGCCATTGATACTCCGGCGGGAACTATTGTTCACACAGGCGACTTTAAAATTGACTGTACACCGATTACGGGTGATATGATTGACCTTTCAAGCTTTGCTAAGGTGGGGGATAAAGGAGTTTTGGCACTTCTTGCGGAAAGCACGAATGCAGAAAGACCGGGATACACCCGAACGGAGCGGCTGGTGTCGGAAAGTCTTGACAGCCTTTTTAAGAGTGCCGAAAATTACAGAATAATAATTGCGACCTTTGCATCAAATGTAAACAGGGTGCAGCAGATTATAAACTGTGCTGAAAAATACGGCAGAAAGGTTGCTTTTTCGGGCAGAAGTATGGTCAACTATATGGATGTTGCCAAAAAGCTCGGATATCTGAATATTCCCGAAAATCTGATAATTGATATTGATATGCTCGGCAAATATATGCCGGAGGAAATAGTGCTTGTTACAACAGGCAGTCAGGGTGAGCCTATGAGTGCACTTTCGAGAATGGCTTATTCGGACCACCGCAAGGTAATGGTAGGAGAAGGCGACTTCATAATAATCTCTGCCAATCCGATTCCCGGCAACGAAAAAACAGTCGGAAATGTTGTTGATGAGCTTCTCAAAAAGGGCTGCAAGGTGATTTATGAGTCAATGTACGATGTTCATGTTTCCGGACACGCCTGTCAGGAGGAGCTGAAAATTCTGCACCGTCTTGTAAATCCCAAGTATTTTATTCCCGTACACGGTGAGCAGAAACATCTCAGAAAGCACGCTGAGCTTGCCGAATTTTTGGGAATGGACAGAAAAAATATATTTATAGGAGATGTAGGAAGCGTTGTGGAAATAAACGAAAACTACATCAAAGAGCTTGCACCCGTTCAGGCAGGCAAGGTGTTTGTTGACGGTCTCGGCGTAGGTGATGTCGGAAGTATTGTGCTTCGTGACAGAAAACATCTCGGTCAGGACGGACTTATTATCATAGTTGCTTCGCTTGATGTTTACGACGGTCATGTCATCAGCGGTCCCGATATAGTTTCAAGGGGATTTGTTTATGTCCGTGAGAGCGAGGGACTCCTTGACGAAGTCAAAAAGCTTGCACTTGACATTCTTGAGGAATGTGCAGACAACAACATTCACGAGTGGGGTGTAATTAAAAACCGCATTAAGGATGATGTGGCAAAGCTTATCGGACAGCGTACACGCAGAGCACCTATGATACTTCCTATTTTGCAGGAGGTATAACTTCAGTTTGCGTTGTTTTGCAAAGCAACGCATAAGGTTTTATTCTTAACAGAGGGATATTATGAAAAGAAGGCATTGGACGCTTACTCCTTGGTTTATAATTTTTGCTTTGATAATGCTGATAATGGCGTTTGCGTCTTATAATTATAATATTGTTTTGTGTTATATTGAATTTGCGATTTCGGTTGCGGCGTTTGCCGTAGTATTTGTTTTATCGTTCAGATTCAGAAATTATATAAACAGTTCGGTAAAATCCGCAGCCGAAAGAATCAAAGGATTCAACCCCGATTTCCTTGAAAAATATAAGTTTCCCGTTGTTGTTTCGGGACTGAAAGGCGATATTCTTTGGTGCAATGCACGGTTTCGAAAATCAATGTGTCAGGGCAGAAGTCCCGAGGGTGAAAATATTAATGCTTATCTTTCGGGATTTGATATTGACGAAATAAAGGACGGCGAAGGCGAAGATATTGCGGTTGACGGTAAAGAATACACTGTTTTTTGTATGTCCGCAGGAGAGAGCGTAATAAGCCTTTTCATTGAAAACACCTACTATAAATCTATGGTTAGGGAATATCATTCAAATCTGCCGTGCGTATCAATCATCACCTTTGACAACGCTGAGGATTTTTCAAATGATTCCGATGAGGCTTATTCCCAAGTAATTCTTGCAGTTGAAACAGCTCTTCAAAAGTGGGCGGCTGAGTATGATTCGCTTTACAAAAAAATCAGTACAAACCGTTACATGATAATATTCAGGGAATCCGATGTTGAGAAAATGATTGCTCAGAAGTTTCCGATTCTTAAGGAAATTCGTTCTGTCAGCGTAAACAATAATGTTGCGACAATCTCTGTCGGACTTTGCCGAGGTACTAAGAACCTTAAGTCAAGCGAACTGAATGCAAGAAAAGCTCTTGAAATGGCACTCGGCAGAGGCGGCGACCAGGTTGCGGTAATAAAGGACAACAGCTACGAATTTTTCGGAGGCACTGCCGCTGCCGCAGAAAAGGCGAGCAAGGTAAGAATGCGTGTTATAGCTAATGCGATAAGCCGTGCCGTTACCGACTGCGATAAGGTGTTTATTATGGGACACCGATTTTCAGACCTCGACTGTGTAGGTTCGGCGGTAGGACTTCAGTGCATAATGGAAAAATCCTTTAGACGCTATTGCAAGATAGTAATCGACAAGGAAACTTCTATGGCAAAACAGCTTATCTCTTATATTGAATCCCATGTTGATTCAAATATCTTTATAACAGCTGATGAAGCATTAAGGGGAGTTACCCAAAAGTCGCTTTTGATTATTGTGGATACTCATCTGAAAAGCTCGCTTGAAAGTGCTCAGCTTTACGAAAAGTGCAGGAAAGTTGTCGTTATTGACCACCACAGAAAATCGGTTAATTACATAGATAACGCACTTGTATTTTGTCATGAGCCGTCTGCTTCATCGTCTGCCGAAATGTGCAGTGAAATTATCAGCTATCTTGAAGACAGACCGTTGGGTTATGTTCAGGCTGACGCACTTCTTGCAGGTATTATGCTTGATACAAAGAATTTTGTTCTTAAAACAGGTGTGCGTACCTTCGAGGCGGCGGCTTATCTTCGCAGAAAAGGTGCAAATACTCTAACCGTCAAGGAAATGTTTTCTGACAGCATTGATACATACCGGGAAAAGGTTGAGATTGTCTGCAATGCAAATATATACAGAGGCTGTGCTGTTTCTGTTTCAAAAAGCAATGCGGATGACATAAGGCTTGCTGCCGCACAGGCGGCTGATGAAATGCTGACATTGCAGGGCGTGAGAGCCTCGTTTGTAGTATTTGAAAATGACGGTAAAATTAATATCTCCGCACGAAGCTACGGTAAGCTCAATGTTCAGATAATTATGGAACAGCTCGGAGGCGGCGGCCATCAGACAATGGCTGCGGCACAGCTTGAGGATACTACAAGAGATCTTGCTTACAGAAAGCTCTTATCTGTCATTGACAGCGTGCTGGACGATATTGAGAGCACATAAAATTGTACAATTTAAATATGTCGATTTACTATACTGTGTTTTACCGTCTTTATAAGAAATTTTATTTGTATTATTTTTGGTGCAGTCCCCTGCATTGCGGAGGGATAACACCTTGAAAGGATGATAAATATGAAGGTTATTTTGTTACAGGATATAAAATCACTCGGAAAAAAAGGCGAGCTTGTAGAAGCATCTGACGGATATGCACGCAATTACCTTTTTCCAAAAAAGCTTGCCCGCGAAGCAAACGCTCAGGCAATGAATGAATACAAAAACGCGGAAAATTCCAAAAACTATAAAATTGCAACTCAAAAGGCACAGGCTGAACAGCAAAAGAAAATGCTGGAGGGCAAAAAGTTTGTGATGACTGCCAAAGCAGGTCAGGGCGGACGCCTTTTCGGCAGTATCACCGCAAAGCAGGTTGCAGAAGAAATTAAAAAACAGTACTCAATTTCAGTTGACAAGCGTAAGGTAGTGCTTGAATGTGACATAAAGGAATTCGGTACCTACAAAGCAGAAGTTAAGCTTTATACAGGTATTTCTGCAAATATTGATGTACAGGTAAAAGAAGCGTAAAACAAGCATAATGATTTGAAGGTGTCATAATGGCTGATTCATTAATTACCGGCAGCTACGACGGTCTGAATATGCCGTACAGCCCGGAGTCGGAACAGGCTGTTTTGGGTGCTGTTATTCTTGACAGTTCTGTTTTTGACAAGGTTGTAGATTACATAAAATCGCCTGATTATTTCTATGTGGCTTTGCATAAGCTGATTTTTATGCAGATGCAGGAAATGATTAATTTCGGCGAGGCGATTGACTTTGTTACACTGCTTGAAAGGCTAAAACAGAATAAGACTTTTGACGAAGCAACGGGCAAAACATATCTTATGGATTTGGTAAATAACTGCCCGTCAATCTCTAATGCAGAGGCTTATGCCAAGGTTATTGCCGATAAATGCAATATCCGCAGACTTATTACTGCGTCCCGTGAGATTATCGACGATGCGTCTGCCGGAGATGAGGAACCGTCGGTTTTAATTGATTCGGCAGAACAGAAAATATTTGATATCCGCAAAGGAAATGACAGGTCGGGTCTTGAACGCATTAATTCGGTAATTTTGCAGACCTTTGACCGTCTTGACGCACTCAACAGCGAAACCGACGAGAGTATGAAGCCGATACCTACGGGCATAGGCGACCTTGACAGGATGATTACGGGACTTAACCGAAGCGACCTTATATTGCTTGCTGCCCGTCCCGGTATGGGTAAGACGAGTTTTGCACTGAATATTGCAAGAAATGCAGCGTGCAAGTCTAAAAAAACAGTCGCTTTTTTCTCTTTGGAAATGTCAAAGGAACAGCTTGCAAGCCGTTTGCTTTCAACCGAGGCGTTAATCAGCGGCACAAAACTTCGAACGGGCAAACTGTCCGAGGAGGAGTGGAGCAGGCTGATTCCTGCAAGTGATGTTTTGAGTAAAACCGAGCTGTATCTCGATGATACGCCGGGAATTACGATTACCGAGATGAAGTCAAGGCTTCGCAGATTGCGTAAACTTGACCTTGTGGTTATTGATTATTTACAGCTTATGGGAAGCGGCAGAAGAATCGACAACCGTGTTCAGGAAATTTCCGAGATTACAAGAAATTTAAAAATTCTTGCAAAGGAAATGAATGTTCCCGTTATAACGCTTTCACAGCTTTCCCGTGCGTCTGAACAGCGTGCGGATCACAGACCGCAGCTTTCCGATTTGCGTGACTCCGGTTCTATCGAGCAGGACGCCGATATTGTGCTCTTTCTCTACAGAGAGGGCTATTACAGTGAAAAAACCGCAGAGCAGACAGCTCCGACAGCCGATGTAAATTCGGGTGAATGTATTGTTGCCAAAAACCGTCACGGTGAAACCAATGCCGTAAAGCTGCATTGGCAGGGTGAGTTTATGAGATTTACAGGTATGGAGGCAAGGGATGAATAAGCAGGTGCTTTGCACTGTTAACAAGTACAAGATGCTTGAAAAAGGCGACAGGATAGTCGTTGCCTTATCAGGCGGTGCTGACAGCGTTGCATTGCTTGATGTTCTTAATTCTCTCAAAGAAAAATATAATCTTTCTTTGTACGCCGTACACATAAATCACGGACTTCGCGGCGAGGAATCAAATCGTGATGAACGCTTTTGCGGATTAATTGCCGAGAAATACGGTATTAAGCTGTATGTAAGGCAATATAATGTGGCAAAGCTTGCAAAAGACCTCAAAATCAGCGAGGAGCTTTGCGGCAGGAATATAAGATATTCCGTATTCAAAGAAATTTCACGGGAGCTTGGTGCCAAGGTTGCAACTGCCCACACTGCGTCCGACAATGCCGAAACGCTCTTGTTTAACATTACGAGAGGTTCTTCGATTTTCGGGGTGTGTGCAATTCCTCCCGTCAGAGAGAATATAATTCGTCCCTTGATTGAATGCACCAGAGAACAGATAGAGCAATACTGTTTTGAAAGCGGACTTGATTATGTAACCGACAGCACAAATCTGACTGATGATTACACAAGAAACAAAATCCGTCATAACGCAGTACCTGTTTTAAAGGAAATTAATGAAAGCTTTGAAAGCTGTGCTGTGAGATTATCAGAAAACGCAAGAGAAATAGCGGATTATCTCAATGTTATGACGCAGACGGCAATTTCGCAAAGCCGCTGTGAGTATGGTTATAACTGCGAAGCTTTGCTCTCAAATCACATTGCAGTTATTAAAAATGCGGTATCGGTTTTGTGTAGAATTAACGCCGATTTTTGTGCGGAGCAACGCCATATTGAGCTTATTTTAAATATTATGAAGCACGGCGGTGCGGTAGAGCTGAACAAAAAATACAAAGTTATTTCAAAGCAGGGTATATTAAGATTTGCAGCGGCAAATAATGATAATCTGATTGACAATATTGAGCTTAAAGAAAATACATTTTTTAATTACGATTCAAAAATATACAGGGTCACACGAAACATTAGTGACAAAGAAGACAAAAACTTAATTAATGCTGATTTTATCGGTAAAAATGCCGTTTTCAGAACCCGCAAGTCTTGTGACCGATTTACTTATCCTAAGCGAGGAATCACAAAACCTCTCAGAAAGGCTATGAACGAGCAAAAAATCCCCTCGGAACTGCGTGATAAGGTTGCAGTTTTGGCGGTCGGCAACGAAATCCTTTGGTGCGAGGGAATGGGTGCGTCTGCTGTAGGAATCGCTCTTAATTCTGATAACGCATTAAAAATAGAAGTTTTGCCCTTGCAAGGAGAATAATAATGCACAAGGATATAGAATCTATACTTGTTTGCGAAAAAGAAATTGAAAATATTGTGAAGTCTATTGCAAAACAGATAGAAAAAGATTATAATTGCAAAGAATTTATTATGATTGGTTTGTTAAAGGGCAGCATGACATTTATGACTGACCTTATGCGTAAAATCCATTTGGATTTTCCTGTTGATTTTATTATTGCTTCAAGCTACAGCGGTACTCAAAGCACGGGCAAAATTCAAATTACAAAGGATATTGATTGCGATATAAGCGGAAAAGATATTCTGATAGTTGAGGATATAATCGACACGGGCAGAACCCTTGAATATATAAAACAGTATCTTATCAGCAAAAAAGCTAAAACAGTCAGGATTTGTACGCTTTTTGACAAACCCGAAAGGCGTCAGTCAAGTATTGTTCCCGATTATACGGGAATGATAATCCCCGATAAGTTTATTGTCGGATATGGGCTTGACTACAATGAATTGTACAGAAATCTTCCGTATGTGGGTATTTTAAGCCCCTCGGTTTATACATAAATATACTGCTTATTATAATAATATAAAGAGGAGTGACAATATTGGATAATAAGAAAAAGGTACGCAATCTGCTTTTATATTTGGGAATACCCATTTTAGTTATATTAGCGGTTGCAATGCTTTACGGTTCACGCCAGACGGAAACACCTATGAATTCGGTGATTGAACAGTACTTTATAGACGGCAAAGTTGACAGCTTTATAGTAAACTACGGCACGGGTGTTGTAGAAGTTACGCTCAAAGAGGGCGTTAAAGCTGTTGAGTCCGATAACGGCGGAACTGCTTCTTCGTCAGAGGCTGCAGAGCAGTCAACAACGGTATCAGGTACTACGGGCACCACAACAAAGGGCAGTCAGCAGCCGAAACAGGTAGTTGTAAAGGGTCAGTTTGCTGATATTCAAAGATTTCTTGACAATATCGAGCCTTATCGTTACGAGGCAACGGACGACGAAGGTAAACGAAAGCTGATACCTTATAAAGAGATTTTGCCCAGCGATAACTCGCTGTTGATGGAGCTTATACCGACGCTGCTTCTTACAGTGCTGTTTATCGGTGCATGGATATTCATCATGAAGAAGATGAGTGCAGGCGGTCTCGGCGGCAAGGAAATGAATTTCGGCAAAGCCAAGATTAAAAACACAAATGATGAAAAGCGTAAGACTACATTTGATGATGTGGCAGGTGCCGACGAAGAGAAAGAAGAGCTTTCAGAGGTTGTAGAATTCCTCAAAGCTCCCGATAAGTACAATAGGCTCGGTGCAAGAATACCAAAGGGCGTTTTGCTTGTAGGACCTCCCGGAACAGGTAAAACCTTGCTTGCAAGAGCAGTTGCAGGCGAGGCAGGAGTACCGTTCTTCTCAATCTCAGGTTCCGACTTTGTAGAAATGTTTGTCGGCGTCGGTGCGTCGAGAGTGCGTGACCTGTTTGACCAGGCAAAGAAAAATTCGCCGTGTATTATATTCATTGACGAGATTGACGCAGTCGGTCGTCAGAGAGGTGCAGGCCTCGGCGGCGGAAACGATGAGCGTGAGCAAACTCTCAATCAGCTTCTTGTAGAGATGGATGGTTTTGGTGCAAACGAGGGCGTTATCCTTATTGCGGCAACAAACCGACCCGATGTACTTGACCCTGCGTTGATGCGTCCGGGCAGATTTGACCGTCAGGTAATTGTAAGCTATCCCGATGTTAACGGCCGTGAGGCAATCCTTAAGGTTCACGCACGCAAAAAGCCGCTTGCTCCCGATGTTAAGCTCAAGACGATTGCCAAGACAACGGCAGGCTTTACGGGTGCAGACCTTGAAAACCTCCTTAACGAGGCAGCGTTGCTTGCAGCAAGGAAAAATAAAAAGGCAATTACAATGCAGGAAATCGAAGAGGCAACCGTCAAGGTAGTTGTAGGTGCTGAGAAAAAATCAAAGGTTATGAGCGACAAGGAGAAAAAGCTCACGGCTTACCACGAGGCGGGTCATGCAATTCTCTTTGATAAGCTTGAAACTCAGGACCCCGTACATGAAATATCCATTATTCCGAGAGGAATGGCAGGCGGATATACCATGCCGCTTCCGAGTGAAGACAAGTCGTACAATTCACGCAATGAAATGCTTGAGGACATTGTGGTGTGCCTCGGCGGACGAGTTGCGGAAGCACTTATTCTTGACGATATTTCAACGGGTGCGTCCAACGATATTGAAAAAGCAACAAAGACTGCCCGTTCAATGGTGACAAAGTACGGTATGACAAAGGAACTCGGCTGTGTTTGCTACGGTTCTGACAACGGTGCGGTGTTCCTCGGCAGAGATATGGGACACACACAGGATTATTCCGAAGCAACCGCCGCAAAAATTGATGAGCTTGTTCTCAAAATCGTAAACGAAGCGTACGCAAAGGCTGAAAAAATCCTCAGCGAAAACATTGATAAGCTTCACGAAATTGCCGCATATCTTATGAAGCATGAGAAAATGGGCAGTGAGGACTTTGAGGCTGTTATGAACGGCACATATGTTGAACCTTCGGAGCCGGAAGAAAGCGAAGAACCAAAGAATACTTCCGATGAAACGGTGAAAGAAGAACCTCAGACTACTTCCGATGAAGCAGTAAACGAAGAAACTCAAGATAATTCTACAGAAGAATAATCAGCAAATAGCCTCCTTCGGGAGGCTATTTCAGCCTTTTACATTGTGATAAGGGGATACAAAATGGCACAGGATAAAATAATCGTAAGAGGAGCAAAGGAGCATAACCTAAAAAATGTTGATGTTGAAATTCCCAGAAACAAGCTTGTTGTATTAACGGGACTTTCGGGTTCGGGAAAAAGCTCGCTTGCTTTTGATACAATTTACGCCGAGGGACAGCGTAGATATGTTGAAAGTCTTTCTTCATACGCCAGAATGTTTCTCGGTCAGATGGACAAGCCCAATGTTGAGAGCATCGAGGGCTTGTCGCCTGCAATTTCAATAGACCAAAAAACAACATCAAAAAACCCCCGCTCAACGGTCGGCACAGTAACCGAAATATATGACTATCTGCGTTTGCTGTATGCAAGAGTGGGCGTTCCGCACTGTACTGTTTGCGGCCGTGAAATTCGACAGCAGACGGTTGACCAGATTGTCGACAAAATTATGTCCTATGACGAGGGCACAAAGATTCAAATTATGGCACCCGTAGTAAGGGGAAGAAAGGGCGAACACGCAAAAACTCTTGATGCAGCCAGAAAATCGGGATTTGTGCGTGTAAGAGCGGACGGAATCATTTATGACTTGTCCGAGAAAATTCCGCTTGAAAAAAACAAAAAACATAACATTGATGTAGTGGTTGACCGACTTGTAATTAAACAGGAAATCACCTCCCGCCTTTCCGACAGCATAGAAACTGCGTCAAAACTCTCGGGCGGGCTGATTGCCGTCAGCTTTTCAAACGGAGAAGAAGTAACCTTTTCGCAAAAATATGCCTGCCCCGAACACGGTGTGAGCATTGACGATTTATCGCCCCGTATGTTTTCGTTTAACAACCCGTTCGGAGCTTGTCCGAAATGCACGGGACTCGGAGTGTTTCTAAAGATTGACGAGGATAAAATAATTCCCGACAAGAATAAAAGCATCAAGGACGGTGCAATAAAGGGAAGCGGCTGGGCAATGGAAGGAAGCTCTATTGCCGCAATGTATTTTGAGGCTCTTGCCAAAAAATATAACTTTTCGCTTACACAGCCGATTAAAGAAATTCCCGAAAATGTAATAAACATAATCCTTTACGGTACGGGTGACGAAAAACTTGTTATAAACCGCAAATCCGTTTACGGAAGCGGAACATACGAGCAGAGCTTTGAGGGCATAATCAACAACCTTGAGCGACGCTACCGTGAAACAAGCAGTAATTGGATAAAAGACGAAATCCGTGCGTATATGGCTGAAATTCCATGCGATGAATGTCACGGCGAACGGCTTTCCAAGGAGAGCCTTGCCGTAACCGTGGGCGGAATAAACATATCCGATTTTTGCAAAATGTCGGTGGTGGATTCACTTGAATTTATTAAAAATTTAAAGCTGTCGGAAAAAGAGCAGATTATCGGCAGCGAAATCATCAAAGAAATAACCGAAAGGCTTAATTTCCTCAAGAGCGTGGGACTGGGCTATTTGTCGCTCTCAAGAAGTTCCGGCACGCTTTCGGGAGGAGAGAGCCAGCGTATCCGCCTTGCAACCCAGATCGGCAGTTCCCTCATGGGCGTGCTGTATATTCTCGACGAGCCGAGCATAGGGCTTCATCAGCGAGATAACGAAAAACTGTTAAAAACTTTAAAAAGACTGCGTGATTTGGGCAATACGGTAATCGTCGTAGAGCACGACGAGGACACCATGTACGCCGCCGACTATATAGTCGATGTCGGTCCCGGTGCGGGCATACACGGAGGAGAAATTGTCTGCACGGGCGATGTAAACAAGATAAAAGCGTGCGAAAAATCAATGACGGGTCAGTATCTAAGCGGGAAACGCCGTGTCCCCGTTCCCGAAAAACGCAGAAAGGGAAACGGAAAGTTTGTTGAAATAGTCGGTGCGTCGCAAAACAATCTCAAAAATATCAATGTCAGGATTCCGCTGGGCGAGCTTGTCTGCGTAACGGGTGTTTCAGGCTCAGGCAAAAGCTCGCTGATAAACGAAATCCTCTACAAGTCGCTTGCCCGCGAGCTTAACGGGGCAAAGCTGATTGCAGGCAAACACAAAGCGATAAAGGGGCTTGAAAATCTTGACAAGGTGATAGCCATTGACCAAAGCCCTATCGGCAGAACCCCACGCTCAAATCCTGCGACATATACGGGACTTTTTACTGAGATAAGGGCGTTGTTTGCCACGACGCAGGACGCAAAAATGCGTGGATTTACGCAAAGCCGCTTTTCGTTCAATGTCAAGGGCGGCAGGTGCGAGGCTTGTCAGGGCGACGGAATAATCAAGATAGAAATGCACTTTTTATCCGATGTATATGTTCCCTGCGAGGTCTGCAAAGGCAAGAGGTACAACCGCGAAACCCTTGAAGTTAAGTACAAGGGAAAATCCATAAGCGATGTGCTTGAAATGTCGGTAGAAGAGGCAATGGAGTTTTTCTCAAACATTCCCAAAATCTACAAAAAGCTAAAAACGCTTTATGATGTGGGACTCGGCTACATTCAGCTCGGTCAGCCTGCAACAACTCTTTCGGGCGGCGAGGCACAGAGAGTTAAGCTTGCAACGGAGCTGTCAAAGCGAAGCACGGGCAAAACGATATATATCCTTGATGAGCCGACAACGGGACTTCATATAGCCGATGTACACAGACTTGTTGATGTTCTCCAGCTTCTTGTCGAGGGCGGAAATACGGTTGTTGTTATTGAGCATAATCTCGACTTAATAAAAACCGCCGACCACATAATCGACCTCGGACCCGAGGGCGGAGATATGGGCGGCGAAATCGTGGTGCAGGGAACACCCGAACAGGTGGCTGAGTGCGAAAAGTCCTTTACGGGGCAGTATCTAAAGCCGTTTCTTGAAAAATAAAAAATAATTTTACAAATTTTTGAAAAGTTGCATATTTTTATGCAACTTTTCTTTTTTTTGCCCTGTAAGTGGAGGTGATTAAGTGAGTGAACAAATGATTTTGGCGTTGCTCTCATTTGCGGGAACCTTGCTTGGCTCTCTTGCAGGCGTGTGTGCAACATCAAGACTTACAAACTACAGAATTGAACAGCTTGAAAAAAAGGTTGACAAGCACAACAATCTTGTAGAGCGTGTATACCGCCTTGAACAGCACGAAGCGGTTATCGACAATAAGCTAAAAACAGCCGATCACCGCATTAAAGATCTTGAAAAAGAACAAATTTAAATCAGTGCCATATTATGTTAGTGAGCACTGCCTAATATGAAAGGATGCTTAAATTTTATGAAGATTTTAAATGTTACTTTTACAAAGGAATGTTTGTACCGTGCTCTGCGAACATTTTTGCAGACTGCAATAGGCTATGTAATAACTAATATTTCGCTCTATGCGGCAGGCGTTGACTTTGCCGACGGCGATGTCGTAAAAAACGCCTTGATAGGTCTTGCGGTTTCTGCAATTTCAGCAGGCTCGGCAGCAGTAATGAATATGAAAAAAGGAGAAGACAAAAACGATGGCTAAAAAAATTTATCTAAGTCCCTCAACACAGAGCGGCAACATCTACGCCTCAGGCAACACAAATGAAATGGCACAGTGCGAAAAAATCGCAGACGCCGCCGCGGCGGCACTCAAACGCTGCGGTTTTGAGGTTAAGGTCGGCAAGGCAGGCGATTCAATGCAAAATCGCTGTAATGAATCGGACGCCTTTAAAGCGGACATTCACATGCCCATTCACACCAACGCCTACAACGGCAAGGTGACAGGCGGAACAAGAATTTTTTGTTACAGCTCGGCAGCCGCCAACACGGCACCTGCAAATGCCGTTTTAAAAACTCTCGGTGCAATATCCCCCGGAACGGCGGACAGCGTGACGGTAAACACGGGGCTGTACGAGATAAACACGCCCAAAGCAATTACCGTCTATGTAGAGTGCGAATTTCACGATACAAAGACAGGTGCTGACTGGATTATAAAAAATATAAAAAACATCGGCGAAGCAATCTGCCAAGGGCTATGCAATCACTTTAAAGTTAAATATGTGTCCGCCACAACACCCAACACCTCGGTTGGCTCTTCAACGACAACTTCGGACAGCTCATCGGCTTTTAAAAGCTATATAGTGAGAATTACCCCCTCAGACGGAGTGAATATCAGAAAAGGTCCGGGTACTGACTACGATATAGTCGGTGCAATAGAAAAAGGCGGTGCTTATACTATCGTTGAAGAAAAAGACGGCAAGGGTGCTTCAAAGTGGGGCAAGCTGAAAAGCGGTGCAGGCTGGATTGCCCTTGATTATACCGAAAAAATCTGATTTTTGATTAAAAATATAATGAGTTTGCCCCAATTTTTAACTTGAGGGGCAAACTCACCTTTAATAAATTAATAAAATAAAAACAGGTAACAATTTTACGGAACACAAAACGCAAAATTATTACCCATTTTCGTGAAATAAGTTATTTTTAGAATAAGCAAGTTCTGTCAAACTTCGATATTATAATACCAAATTAACCATTATATGTCAATATGTTTTTTAAAATTTTTTTAATTTTTTTTTTAAATACTTAAATTTGTTATATATTCGTTATTTTCAAGCCTTAATATGGTCAATTCTATGGTCTTTTTGAGATACAAAATATGGGTAGGTGATAAAATGAGAACAAAACAAAATATTTATAGAAGAAAAGACGGAAGATGGGAGGGACGGTATTTTAAAGAGTATGACAGTAATGGGAAAATAAAATATTCTTCAGTTTATGCTAAAACCTATACAGAAGTAAAAGAAAAGCTTGACAGTATAAAAACTAACACTTTAAAAAAATCCACAAACAGTATTAAAACTGATTTTAAAGATGCGTGCAAAGAGTGGCTTGAATATAAAAAAAGCTCAATAAAAATATCTTCATACGCCAAATATAATTTTATTGTTGAAAAGTATATTTTACCGTTTTTTAATAACTGCAAACTATATGAGTTAAATAAAAATTCTTTAAACGAATTAATAATTAAAAATAATAATCTTGCACCAAGCACGCAAAAAAATATTGCAACTGTATTTAAAGCTATCATTTCATTTGTAAATGATAAATATAACTTGAGTTTAGAAATAACATCTTGTCAGTTTAAAAAAGTTTATGCCGAAAATATGAAAGTATTGTCGGTATTTGAACAGGAAAAATTAGTAAGATATTTATTAAATAATATTGACTTAATAAACTTAGGTATTTTAGTTTGTTTATTTACCGGATTACGCATAGGTGAAATTTGTGCGTTAAAATGGTCTGATATAGATTTAAAAAATAAAACTATTAAAGTATCTAAAACAATACAAAGAGTGCAGATAGTTGATGATTATCATAATTCAAAAACAACAATTATTTCACAATCTCCAAAGTCAAACAACTCAATAAGAGAAATACCAATGACAGATGACCTAATATCAATCATATACAAAAATGTAAAGAATTTTAATAAAAACACATATTTCCTTACAGGAAATAAACATTATATTGAACCCAGAAACCTACAAAATAAATTTAAAAAAATTCTTGCAAATGCAAAAATAAATGATATAAATTTTCATGCTTTAAGGCATACATTCGCAACGAGAGCTATTGAAAACGGTATTGATGTAAAAAGCGTAAGTGAAATTCTCGGTCATTCTAATGTGAGCATGACACTTCAAAAATATGTACACATATCTATGCAACAAAAATTAAAAGAGATTAACAAATTAAAGTTATTTTAAATTTGTATTTGGTCAAAGAAATGGTAAAACAGAAGAAAAACTCGCATAAAATGCGAGTTTTTGTTATGTTTTTCTAAAAATAACTTATTTCACGAAAATGGGTTAAAAAACATAGTAAATTAATCAAAATCGTTTTTTAAAAATATTATACCATATCCTTTTAGTAATATTAAACTTTTTGCAGTGAAATTTGTTTTTTGGTGATATGTATGAAGTGAACATCCCCCTCTGGGTTCAAAAAGTTTTCTGACAATAATACAATAACTTTAAATTCCAACCAATCATTTAATTGCATATTGTTTAGAATACTTTTGGCGAAATATAAGCGGTTTTGTTAAAACTCAGGGCAATGTGCTGACAGGAATCTGCGTTAAAATATTAACACCACATTCACGATATTCTACAAAATAACAGCAGGCGATTGTAACAGATTTTGCTAACGGAAAACCAACGGAAATTTATCCGTTGGTTTTTTCATTTTGTATAAATTAAATTCCGCAGATGTCCTTTATTACCTCACCTGCAATAATCAGTCCCATTACCGACGGAACAAACGCAAGGCTTCCCACTGTTTTTTCGCCTTCTATTTTGTAGGGCGGATTTTTTGGCGTTTCTTTCGAGTAAACTGTTTTGAGCTTTTTGACGCCCGCTTTTTTAAGCTCACGCCTCATAATTCGTGCAAGGGGACAAACGCTTGTTTTATATATATCGGAAACTTCAAATTTTGTAGGGTCGGTTTTGTTGCCTGCTCCCATAGCGGAAATTATCGGGATATTGTTTTCCTGTGCGATTTTGGCAAGCAAAATTTTTGCTTTAATATCGTCAACTGCGTCAATAATATAATCGTACTGTTTAAATTCGAGTTGACCTGCCGTTTCGGAATTTATAAAAATATTTAAAGCCGTCACCTGTGCGTTGGGATTTATATCGAGTATCCTGCTTTTCATAACATCAGCTTTAAATTTTCCCACGGTGGATTCAAGAGCAATAATCTGTCTGTTTATATTTGACTTTGCAACCGTGTCTCCGTCAAAGAGCGTGAGCCTGCCTGCTCCGCTTCTTGCCAGAGCCTCGCACACATATCCTCCGACTCCTCCCACGCCTGCAACGGCAAAATTACAGTCGGACAGTTTCTCGATGTTTTCTTCGCCGATTACAAGCGATGTTCTTATAAATCTTTTGTCCATAATATCAGTCCTTTTTTATATTTTATTATAAAACTTTTTTTCCGTCAACATAATGCAAAGGATTATGCATATAATGTTCAAATGGGCGGTTTATTGCTTGACTGCATTTGAATGAGTTTGAGCGGAATTTTAAATAATAAATAAAAATATTTGCAATTTGTTTTCAAAAATATGGAAAATAAAATAAAAATTCAAAATAATTTTTAAATTTTGAAATATTTTGACTGAAAATGCTTGACTTTGAAGATTTGTATGATATAATCTAATCAAGAGGTGAACAAATTATGCTCACTCAGGAAAGATATCATTCAATTTTACAGATTCTTAACGAAAAAGGTGCAGTAACCGTTTCTGAACTTACGCACATTCTTGACGCGTCGGAATCCACCGTCAGGCGTGACCTTGCAAGCCTCGATGAAATGGGAATGCTCAAAAAGGTTTTCGGAGGTGCAACTTCCGTAAGACAGAATGCGGGTATGCTTGAATATGATGTGAGTAACCGCGAAACCGTTATGAGTGCCGAAAAAGACGCTATTGCCGCTTATTCGGCTGCACTGATAAATGACAGCGACTTTGTTTTTATTGACGCAGGGACAACGACTTCACGCCTTGTTGATTATATTACCAACGAACGGGCAACTTATGTAACCAACGGAATAAACCACGCACGAAAGCTTTTGCTCAAAGGTTTTTCGGCGTTTATGGTGGGCGGCAAAATCAAACCCCTGACCGAAGCCGTTGTGGGAACCGAGGGAATACGCTCGATTTCGGGTTTTAATTTTACCAAAGCATTTATGGGAACTAACGGAATTGATATTGAGGCGGGTTTTACGACGCCCGATGTTGACGAGGCTCTCATAAAGGAAAAGGCTGTTGAAAAGAGCTATATGGCGTTTGTGCTTGCTGACCATACAAAATTCAGAAAAGTATGTTCCGTTACATTCGCAAAGCTTAACAAGTGCTGTATTATAACCGACAGCCTGCCCGATAAAAGATTTGCTGAACATACAGTGATAAAGGAGGTAAACAAATGATTTATACAGTCACCCTTAATCCGTCGATTGACTATGTTGTAAGGCTTGATTCACTTGTGACGGGCATTACAAACCGCACAACAAGCGAGGAGTATTATTACGGCGGCAAGGGGATAAATGTTTCCTGTGTGCTTGCGGAGCTTGACCTTGAAAGCACGGCTTTCGGTTTTGTTGCCGGATTTACGGGAGACGCTATTGAAAAGGGAATACGCAACGACAAAATCATCACCGACTTTATCAAGCTTAATAAGGGAATATCAAGAATTAACATAAAAATCAAAGCAGGCGAGGAAACCGAGATAAACTGTCAGGGACCTCACATTGATGAAAATGAGCTTGAAAGACTGCTCGGAAAGGTTGACCGAATTACAGACGGCGACACAATAGTGATTGCGGGAAATGTCCCCAACACAATGCCTGACAATGTTTACGAAAGAATACTTGACAGGATTAAGGGGAAAAAGGTAAGAATTGTTGTTGACGCGATTAAAAAGCTTCTGCTTAATTCGCTGAAATATAATCCGTTTCTGATTAAACCCAACAAACAGGAACTTTCGGAAATTTTTGAAACTGAAATTGACAGCGAAGAGGACATAGAAAAATACGCCAAAGAGCTTCAAAAAATGGGTGCACGGAATGTGCTTATTTCACTGGGCAAAAACGGAGCGATGCTCATTGATGAATTCGGTGAAAAGCACAAGGCAGGCGTACTCAAGGAAAAGGTTATTAACACGGTAGGCTCAGGCGACTCAATGGTAGCAGGCTTTATTGCAGGTTATGAAATGAAGCACAGTTACCCGTATGCACTCAAATTAGGCAGTGTCTGCGGAAATGCAACGGCGTTTTTGAGCGGACTTGCCACAAAAGAAAAAATAAATGAATTGCTTGCAAAATTTAATTAAAAAGGAGAGAAAATTATGCGAATAACCGATTTGCTAAAAAAAGACGGAATCGCTCTTAATATTGAAGCGTCCGACAAGAGAGATTCTATCAGCAAGCTTATTACACTGCACAAAAAATGCGGAAATATCACTGATGTTGCCGCTTTTACGGCAGGTATCTACAAGAGAGAAGAAATGGGTACCACAGCAGTAGGAATGGGCGTTGCCGTGCCTCACGCAAAAAGCGAAGCTGTAAAGGCTCCCGCACTTACGGCAATTACGCTTAAAGACGGCGTTGACTATGATTCGGCAGACGGACAGCCGTGCAGTCTTATTTTTATGATTGCGGCAACAATGGACGGCGATGTTCATCTTGAGGTGCTTGCAAGACTTATGCAGCTTCTCATGGACGAAACATTTATTGCTAACCTCAAGGCTGCAAAAACTGCCGATGAATTTCTTTCGATAATCGACGCAAAGGAAAGGGAAAAATTCCCCGATGAAGCTGTTGCTCCCGCAGCACCTGCAAAGAAAGGCTACAGAGTTCTTGCAGTAACAGCATGTCCCACAGGTATTGCCCACACATACATGGCTGCCGAGGCTCTTGTTAAGGCAGGCGAAAAAATGGGCATCACGGTAAAAGTTGAAACAAACGGCTCAGGCGGTGCGAAAAATGTGCTTACAGCCGAAGAAATTGCAAACTGCGACGGTATTATAATTGCCGCAGACAAGAGCGTTGAAACAGCTCGTTTCGACGGCAAGCCCGTATATTCGACAAAGGTTTCGGACGGAATTAACAAACCCGAAGAGCTTATCAACATAATCGTAAACGGCGAAGCTCCCGTATATCATGCAAGCCACAAGGAAGTATCCGAAGCTCCCGTCGGCAACGAAAGCGTCGGCCGTCAGCTTTATAAGCACCTTATGAACGGCGTATCTCATATGCTTCCGTTTGTAGTTGCAGGCGGTATCTTTATAGCTATTGCATTCCTCATCGACGCGGCCTGCGGCGTTCAGGCTGCCGGTAACTCAAGCTTCGGTACGGTTACTCCCGTTGCCGCATGGTTTAAGACAATCGGCGGATATGCGTTTAACTTTATGCTCCCGATTCTTGCGGGATTCATTGCTATGTCAATCGCTGACCGTCCCGGACTTCTCGTTGGCTTTGTAGGCGGTTTCCTTGCTTCAAACGGTGCAACTCTTGTTGACCCTGCTGCGGCTTCAACTATCCCGTCAGGCTTCCTCGGTGCATTGCTTGCAGGTTTTGCAGGCGGCTATCTGATGCTCCTCGTTGAAAAGCTCTGCGACAAGCTTCCCGATGCTCTTGAGGGAATCAAGCCCGTACTTATTTACCCGCTCGCAGGTCTTGGCATTATCGGCGTTATGATGTGCGCCGTTAACCCCATTATGGGACTTATCAACACAGGTCTTAACTTCGGTCTTACATGGCTCAGTGCCAACAACCTCGGCATAGTTCTCGGCTGTATCCTCGGTGCTATGATGTCTATTGATATGGGTGGTCCGTTCAACAAGGCTGCATATGTATTCGGTACAGGAATGTTGACAACGGCGGCTGCAACAACCGACCCCGCAGTTCAGAATGTATGCTATCAGGTAATGGCTTCCGTAATGATCGGCGGTATGGTTCCTCCAATCGCTATCGCACTTTCAACAACATTCTTTAAGAACAGATGGACTGCCGATGAACGCAAAAACGGTGTTGTAAACTATGTTATGGGTCTTTCGTTCATCACAGAGGGCGCTATCCCTTACGCTGCATCTTATCCGCTCAAGGTTATTCCTTCCTGTGCAATCGGTGCTGCTGTAGCAGGCGGACTTTCATGGTTGTTCGGCTGTACTTTGATGGCTCCTCACGGCGGTATCTTCGTAGTAGCAACAATAGGCAATCCGCTGATGTATCTGCTTTCACTTGTTGTTGGTTCAGTCGTAGGAATGTTGCTTCTCGCAATATTTAAGAGACCTCTTGACGGAGTAAAAGCAAAATAATATAATTGACATAGGTTTTTAAACTTAGATTTATGCGTTCCGCAGTTTGTTTTCACAGACCGCGGAACGCGTCAAAATAATTAAAGGAGAAATTAAAATGGTATCAAAACAGCTTACAATAACAAATGCACAGGGATTTCATATGCGTCCGGCTTCTGTTTTTGCAACCGCTATGGGCAAGTATTCCTGTGATGTTACAATAAAGTTTAACGGTTCAGACTATAACGCAAAGAGTCTTTTGAATATTATTGCAGCCTGCATCAAGTGCGGAAGCGAGATCGAAGTGGTTTGCGACGGAGCTGACGAAAACGAGGCTCTTGCAGAAGCTGCTCAGATGATTGAAAGCGGGCTTGGAGAGTAATATAAGGATCCGCATTTTTCGAGGTGATTGATATGTTAAACGGTACTGCCGCGTCTGACGGCGTTGGAATCGGAAAAGTTCTCATTATTAAGGAGCTCTCTCTTGATTACACACCAAAGGAGATATCCGATACGGACGCAGAATCGGAAAGATTTAAGAAGGCTGTTGATTTGTTCTGCAAAAACACTATGGAGCAGGCTGAAAATTTGAGAAAATCAACAGGCGACAAAGAAGCTGAAATTCTTGAAGGTCATATTCAAATAATCAAGGACCCGTATTTATGCGGAGAAATTGAAAAGCTTATTGACGACGGTCAGTGTGCCGAAGCTGCACTTGAGCATATGTGCGATATGTTTATTGCGATGTTTTCGGCGGCTGATGATGAGCTTACAAAGCAGCGTGCGGCTGATGTGCGTGATATTAAATCGGGTATATTGAGTATTTTGCTCGGTGTTCAGGAGGTTAAGATAAGCGATGCTCCAAAGGGAACAGTCATCGTGGCAAAAGAGCTTACTCCTTCCATGACAGCGGGAATAAACAAAGAAAATATTGTAGGTATAATTACCGAAACAGGCGGAAAAACTTCACATTCGGCAATACTTGCAAGAGCACTTGAAATTCCTGCCGTGTTAAGCGTTGACGGTGTTGTGTCAAAGCTTTATGACGGTCATGAAGTTATAGTTGACGGTACGGAGGGTGTTGTGATTGACTCCCCCGATAAAAATCAAATTGAACAATATACTAAGAAAAGAAATGAGTATTTGGCTGAAAAGCGAGAGCTTGAAAATTACAGAGGAAGAAAAACCGTATCCGCAAGCGGAGAGGAATACGAGCTGTTCTGCAATATCGGCAAACCCGATGACGCGGTGAAAGCTGTTGAGTGCGACGGCGAGGGAGTGGGTCTGTTCAGAACGGAATTTCTTTTTATGGACAGAAACCAGATTCCCACGGAAGACGAACAGTTTGATGCGTATAAGAAGGCGGCTCTCATATTAAAAGGCAAATCGCTTATAATCAGAACGCTTGATATCGGCGGCGACAAGGATTTGCCGTATCTCGGTCTTGCAAAGGAAGAAAACCCGTTTATGGGCTTCAGAGCGATTAGATATTGTCTTAAAAACCGTGATTTATTTAAAACTCAGCTAAGAGCTATCCTGCGTGCAAGTGCATACGGTGATGTAAAGATAATGTTCCCGCTTATTACTACGCTTGACGAGCTTCGTATGGGCAAAAAACTTGTTGAAGAGGTAAAGTCAGAGCTTCGTGAAAACAATGTAAGTTTTAATGAGGACATACAAGTCGGTGTTATGATGGAAACATCATCGGCTGCGGTTATTGCGGACTTGCTTGCCAAAGAGGCTGACTTCTTCAGCATAGGCACAAACGATTTGACAGGTTACACAATGGCTTGTGACCGCGGCAACAGCGATGTTTCTTATCTTTATTCGGCATTACAGCCGAGCGTTCTTCGCCTTATTAAGTACATTATCGAATGCGGCGTAAAAAACGGCATACCTGTAGGTATGTGCGGCGAGGCAGCGGCAAACAGTATGATGATTCCTCTTTTAATTTCGTTTGGATTGACAGAATTCAGTGTTTCTGCTCCGTCGGTGCTTAAAGTCAGAAAAACTATCTCAACTTGGACAAAGAGTGAGGCTGATAAAATAGCAGAAAAGGTTATGTCTATGTCAAGCGAAAAGGAAATTGAAGATTATCTAAAAACAGTTGTTTAATTGAAATTAATTTTTTGATGGCATTTGAATATTAAAATAACTGAGTTATTATCCGAAAAATTATTAAATTTAAACGGGCTGACGCTTTACATAGCGACAGCCTGTTTTTTGTTGTCTAACTGACTTAAATTCAAAAAACTGAAAAATTTTTTAAAAACAGTCTTGACTTTGAGTTAACTCAAAGTTGTATAATAAAATCAACAGAGAAAGGGAGGGGATTGTCATGGGACTGACAATTAAAGAAGTGAGTGAAAAATACGGTATTCCATCCGAAACATTGAGATATTATGAGAGGGTGGGCATAATTCCTCCCGTTACACGCACATCGGGCGGCATCAGAGATTACAGCGATGAGGACATAGCATGGGTTGAAAACGCAAAATGTATGAGAGACGCAGGACTTCCGATTGAAGCTTTAATAGAATATTTAAAGCTGTTTAGGGAGGGCGATTCAACATTTCAAGCTAGGCTGGATTTGCTTAGTGAACAGCGGGAAATACTGATTGAAAGACAAAAACAGCTTAATGAAACAATCAACAGATTAAATTATAAAATCTCGAAATATGAGTCCGCTGTAAAGACAGGAAAATTAATTTGGGACTAAAGAACGGAGGTTAATATATGTCGGTAAAACAAACAGCAGGCAGAAACGCACTCGGAGAGTTTGCTCCTAAGTTTGCACAATTAAATGATGATGTACTTTTCGGAGAAATCTGGTCAAGAGAAGATAAGCTTTCTCTTCGGGATCGCTCATTGGTGACTGTGGTTGCCTTGATGTCCATGGGGATTACGGATTCTTCGTTTCAATATCATTTAACAAACGCAAAGAATAACGGAATCACGAAAACCGAAATTGCAGAAATACTTACCCATGCCGCATTTTATGCAGGCTGGCCAAAGGCTTGGGCGGCGTTTAATGCGGCAAAAGAGGTCTGGAAAGACGAGGTACAAGGTGATGAAAAAACAAGGCATGAAAACAGTATGATATTTCCTATCGGCAAACCAAACGACGGCTTTGCAAAGTATTTTACGGGACAAAGCTACCTTGCTCCTCTGTCAACTTCTCAGGTGGGAATCTATAATGTGACCTTTGAACCCCGCTGCCGTAATAACTGGCATATTCACAGGGCTGATGAAGGCGGAGGTCAAATTTTGATTTGCGTATCGGGACGCGGCTATTATCAGGAGTGGGGAAAGCAGGCTGTACTTATGACGCAGGGAGATGTTATCAATATCCCGGTAGGAGTTAAGCACTGGCACGGTGCGGCACCTGACTGTTGGTTTTCGCATCTTGCCGTTGAAGTCCCCGGAAAAAATACATCAAACGAGTGGTTAGAAGCGGTAAGTGATGAAGAATACGATAAACTTCGATAAAGGAGGCATGATAAAAAGTAAGTGGTAAATCAATCCGAGAACTCTGAAATTG
>DXYF01000031.1 GCA_019415945.1 Clostridiales bacterium | reverse complement strand
CTGTAAATCCTCTTCCAATTCACGAACCTTCTTTTTGAGTGCTCTTTTTGTTTTATAATCCTTTAATTTTCGCATTTTCTGCCTCCTTATCAATTAAAGTTTTCCACTTATCGTTGTTTTGAAATTTTACTGTTGTGTAGTGCGGGCAATCTTCCACAGGACAATCCCGCAAATGCCCTGTATCCAAAAAGTAATGACAGGCAGGCGGGTCTGGAAGAATATAACTCAACGGGCGGCGATGTCCGCACCCTTTACATTTCTCATTCATAATTCATCCTTAAATTTCAAGTATCGTCCTTTGGCTCTGATTAAAGATCTATGACAGGCAGCGTCTCTGCATACGCAGGAGACTACCTTTTTCCCGCTGTAAGGACTGCGTGAATAGACTACCTCTTCAATGCAAGAGCAGACAACGGGTTGTTGGTTCGGCAAGCAAACTACGACCGGCAGCATCTCCTCAAAAGCTCTCTTAATTTCTCTTGCGTTCATTATTTCACCCCAAAAGCTGCGGAACTGTTACATTAAGCTTTTTTGCAATTCTCAGCAAATCATCATATGTATATTTGCCCGGGTCTTTCTGACGCTCTCTGTACTGATAGTCGCTGAGCCTTGCCGCTGCTTTTAAAAGCTCTATGGAAATACCTCGGCTGTCGGCAAGATAAACAATGTTAGCCTGCAAAACCCGTTTTTGTTTATCTTCGGGCGGCTTAATCATTCTCGGCATATTCTCCACCTCATTCTTTCTTTTTATCTTTACAAACCGAATGACCGCAAGCTATCGGCTCATTCATACACACTTGATCGCAAGTAAGCTCTTTACAGAAAAAGCAGCAAGGAGAGCCGCTGTATTTTTTGCAGTACTGTTCAGCTCCGTTCAGTCTGCACTCAACATCATAGTCTTCATAATGGCTGTTATTCATTTTGTTCACTCCTTTTCGGAATCACTTAAATTTTAAAATTCTGTCGGCTGCTCTTTTAGTGCAGTCGGCAATTTCTTTATCATTTGGCTCTCTGAAATTTTCTTTACAGAAAAGAATAATTGCCATTGCTGCAATTTTCCATTTAAAAAATAAAATGATAAATACTACACTGATAACTGTCACTATGATTGCATACATTTCCATAATTTTCACCTCTTTTCTGAATTTGACAATACGGTCGTCTTTATCCCCAGATACAAGTTATTTAACTATAAAGAATATTCAAGAACAACAGTTAAAGAATTTCTGTTTAAGTCAGTGCTATTACCTATTTTGGTGTCAGTACTAGCCAGTATAATAGTAACGATGCTAACACTGATGATAACAGGGACACTATCACTATAGTTAAAATCTCATGTTTCATAAACCATTTAAGCATAAATATCCCCCTTTTTAGGCTGATTTATTTTAATCACTTTTCACGCTTTAAGCGTAACGCAGAGCCAAAAAAAATAAAATCTGCTGGAAATTCGTAAAGCGATTCTATCTTGTGAACCATTTCCCAATCAGGAACTTGCTCACCTGTTTCATAATTAAAAAGCGTTTTATTAGAAATATTCAGCTTTTCTGCTGCTTCTTTCTGTGAATAGCCAGCGTTTACTCTTGCAGCCGCTAAAGTAATTTTTGGATAGTTCATTTTTATATCACCTCTCTTGTCTTTGTTTTATTATTATATTATCACGCTTTAAGCGTAGTGTCAAGCTAAAAACGAAAAATATTTAAAAAAGTATTGAATTTTTTACGCTTTTAGTGTACAATCAAACTATCAAAGGGGCGAAATCATATGATAGAAAATAAAACAAATGAGAACAAACAAATATTTGCAAAGAATTTTAATTATTATTTGACTATTAATGACAAATCTCAATCTGACATTGTTCAGGACTTGGGAATTACTGCTTCTACTGTTTCCGATTGGGCGAACGGAAAAAAATATCCCAGAGTTGATAAAATGCAAATGCTTGCAGATTATTTCGGAGTGTTAAAGTCAGATTTAACCGAAGAACACCAAGAATCAAAACTTACTGATGATATAGAACTTCAAGAATATCTGGAAGAATTAAAAAACAGAAATGAAATGCGTATGCTGTTCAGCCTTGCAAAAGGAGCAACAAAAGAAGATGTTATGAAAGCAGTAAAGATAATTGAAGCATTAAAAAAGGATGAATGAATTTGGACGATATTTTTATAAGGGGTATTGAGCTACCCTTAACCGTTAAAGGCGTTACTGTTCTTGATGACGACGGAAATTTTAATGTTTACATAAATATATTATTAAGTTACGAAGCCCAGCGAAATGCTGCGAATCACGAAATAAAACATATAAAAAAAGACCATTTTTACGATTATGAACCTGTTATTATAAACGAACTCGAAGCAAATGCTATGTGAGGAGGTATTATATGAGCTTTTTCAAAAAAATATTTAATAAAAAATCTGAAATAACTACTGTAATTCCTTTGCCGGACTATATGGAAACTCAAATAAGCGGTAACAATCCTTACTCAGGAAAATATAAGTGTAACGGCACACAAAACGCTATATATCTTTTATATTGTGACTTTTCAACTTCTTATAAATGGATATTTGATTCTGCAAAGCCTGCTTCATACTTTCAAAACTACATAAAATCGTTGCAAATTCTTAAAGAATTAAATACCTATAAATATAAACATTTCTTCAAGCCCCCTACTCCTTCACAACAAATTAACGAACTAAGAACGAACTATATAGAAAATACAAATAGATTCATTGAAAAGTATTGGTCATCTACGATTCGTGCAACTGAAAAACTAAAAACCGAAAGGGGTAAAAAGAATAGAATAAACAATTTTTATGACAGTTTATTAAATGAATACCACTCTTATTTAACTGACGAAAATATAGCTTACATTAATTCTTTAAAAAGCAGGGATATTTCTATGCCTGTCAGAATAATAAAACAAGAGGTAAAATGCGGGAAATATAATGTTAATAGTATTGATGGCATTAATTCAATTCCTAACAGTGCCTTTGATGTTATTCGGCTATTGCAAAAAGCCGCTACTGCACACAAGCGAAACGGTGACATGGATTTAGCTATTGAATGTCTAAAAAAATCAAATTTAATTAACGATAATCTTCCCCCCCACAGTCAGATTCCTAAATTGACGGAAAAAGAATATCTAAGAGTGATTAAATATTTAAATCAATATAATTCAGAACAAGCAAAAATTGAGGAAGCTGTTATTTATAAAAAGCATCCTGAAATTCGGGACAAACGCATATCAAACAAAAAACACATAAAAGAAACTCTCAAAAAATGTAACGAATGGGGATGTGATTTGATCGAAATATTTACGGATAGTTCCTGTTCAATATGCAGCAAATACGATAAAAAAATCTATTCAATTAGTGGCAAAAGTTTAAAATATCCTAAATTGCCGGATGAAATAAAAAATCAAACACACAACTGCAAAACTTGCATTATGACAGCACATAGTGTTTGGAAAAAATAATCTCAAAAGTTAAAAATAAAAACCGCCGCCTGCTGCTGGGAACAGCGGACGGAGAGGATTTACACAAAAGAGGTTTAATTATGTTTAAAAAAACAAATATTGCGTTATGTCTATTATTGATATTATCTATACTGTGTTCTTGCAATAGTCCAAGCTTCAGCAATGTAAATTCAAATGAAGTAGATTATAATTTTAATTATGAAACAAGCTCTTACAAAGACGCACGCTTCGTAGTACCTGCTGAATGGAATTATTTTCAAAGTGATTTAAATGATTTTTATGCTAATAAAAACAATGAATATTTTTTAATCACATTTACACCCGATTATGAAGATATTAACGATATTCAAACCGAACCGGTAATTAATTTATTAAATAATTACGGTGAAATTTCTGATATTAAATTTAGCGAAGGGGCGATAGTTAATATTGATGATTTAAAGGCATATTCGGCAAATCTATCATTTAAAAATATAAGTGAAACAAAAAAGGCGACCTTATATGAAATTCCTTTGCACGGAATATTATATATTTTAATGTTTGTTTCAAATTCTGCAAATAATAATTCAGAAATTGAAGCTGCTATGCCTAAAATAATATCTTCGATGACTTTTGATAGATAAAATAAAAACCGCCCTCCCCGACTGGTCCTCGGAGAGAGCGGAAACCATACTACACAACGGGTGCATATGGTGCAGTTAAATGCAAAAATATTGTATCATATCCCTTGTGTTTTTTCAAGTAGAATTAAGCACAAGGGATTTTTGCACCCTTTTTTAAGAAAAAGGAGCGTTAATTATGGCAAAAGCGAAAAAGTTACCGAGCGGAAACTGGCGTGTGCAGGTTTACAGTCACACCGATGAAAACGGTAAAAGACATTACAAATCATTCACTGCATCAACAAAAAAAGAAGCGGAATATATGGCTGCTGAATATCAAATGAGCAGCCACAGAGATTTAAGCTATGAAGATTTGACCTTGCGTGAAGCTTATGAACGATATATTGACAGCAAGTCAGCGATACTCTCACCCTCAACCATTGCCGAGTACACGCGTATGAAAAATAAGCATTTTCAAAATTTAATGCCAATGAAATTATCAAAAATTAAAGCGGGTTTAATTCAAACAGCAATTAATGAAATGTCTGCATCTTCTTCTCCCAAAACAGTTAGAAATGCTCATGGATTATTACACTCGGTTCTAAAAGCATATTGTCCGGGCTTTGAATTCAGCACAACTCTTCCTCAAAAAGTCAAACCTAAATATATCATACCGACTACCGAAGAGATTAACAAACTGCTTGATAATGCCAATGACAAAATTAGGGTTCCTATCCTGCTCGCAAGCCATGGGGGATTAAGACGCTCCGAAATATGTGCACTTACAGCAGAAGACTTCACTGAGCTTGGTGTGAATGTAACTAAAGCTTGTGTTTATGATGAAAGCGGTAGTATGGTTGTTAAAACAACTAAAACTATCGCCGGTACTCGATTTGTCCCATTGCCCAAAAATGTTATAAACGAGTGCCGAAACTGGGAGTATTTTGGGTGCTCTCCAAAAACATTAAGTACACGCTATGACCGTTTGTGTGAAAAAGTTGATGTTCCGAAATTTTCTTTTCACAAACTCCGACATTACTTTGCGTCAGAGCTACACGCTCAGGGAATTCCAGATCAGTACATTGCTAAGATCGGCGGGTGGGAATCGGTAGAGATGTTACACAGAATATATCAACATACTTTGAGAGATAGAGAAGACGATATTTCAAATAAAATTGTGAATATATTTAATCAAAATTTTCAAAAAATATCACACGAAATATCACACAGCAAAAAAGTAACATAGGTTTCAAGCCGTTTTATATCCTTTTTACAACGGGTTCAAGTCCCGTCACTCGCACCACTTAAACCGAACGAAAATTCGTTCGGTTTTTCTTTTTGCGTAAAAATAATGTGTTTACTCCCTCGACTGTAGTGTATTCACTTCCTTTAGTCACTACCTTTAGTGAATATTTTTGTAACCTGTTTGAAGAAAAATTATGTAACAGACAAATTGTGTTATTAATTCTCTTTTTTTAAGTTTATTATTTTAAGCAAATATTTCTATTTCCCCGAATAAAACGAGTGTTTACGACCTTTAGAAGTCATAAACACTCGTTTTTTAATTAGATATTTACCTGATTGCGTCTTTCATGGATTTTACATACTCGCCTATGTGTTTAGGTGCGTTTTTTCCGTATTTTTCGAGGTATTTTACAATCGCCGAACCGACTATTGCACCGTCTGAAATATCTGCCATCTCCTTTGCCTGCTTTGGGGTGGATATTCCGAATCCTATGGCACACGGAATTTGTGTGTTCTGCCGAACGACTTTTACTATAGAATCAAGATCTGTCTTTATCTCATCTCTTGTTCCCGTTACGCCGAGGCTTGAAACGATATACAAAAATCCCTCCGCCTCTTTTGCTATCATCGCAATGCGGTTTTCCGATGTTGGGGCTATAAGAGATATGAGCGTTACGCCGTATTTGCTGAAATCAGGCTGAAATTCGTCCTTTTCTTCATACGGCAAATCGGGGAGAATAATTCCGTCAACTCCTGTTTCCTTACAGGTCTTTGCAAAACGCTCCGTGCCGTATGAGAACACTACATTTGCGTAGGTCATAAACACAAACGGCACATGAACATCTTTTCTGAGTTCTTTTACAAGGGCGAAAACATCGTCCGTTGTAATTCCGCCTTTGAGTGCTCGAAGATTTGCTCCCTGAATTACAGGGCCTTCCGCCGTGGGGTCTGAAAACGGTATTCCCAGCTCAATTAAGTCTGCTCCGTTTTGTACAGCTTCTCTTACGGCTTTGGCTGTCGTTTCAATATCCGGGTCTCCGCAGGTAATAAACGCAATAAACGCCTTTCCGTTTTCAAACGCTTTTTTTATGTTGCTCATATATATTATCCCCTTTACATCTTAATCTTGTTTGATTTTTCGGTTTTGTAATCTTTTATTTTCTTTCGGCATTGCGTACTGCAACAACAAAAGCCGTCATTTTGTCTTTATCTTTTAATCTGTTTGTTTCAATTCCCGAACTTACATCAACGGCAAAAGGCTTTAGCTTTTTTACCGCTGTTTCAGCATTGCAGGTATCAAGGCCTCCCGCAAGAAAATAGGGTCTTTGGATATTTTGTATTAAGTCCCAGTCAAATGCATTTCCCGTTCCCGCTCCCGAATCAAGCAAAACATAGTCGGCAGAGCTTTTTTGAGCATCTATTATATCCTGTTTTGTTTTAACACGAAACGCTTTTATAATCGGCTTGTCGGAAAGTTTTTTCAGATCTTTGATATATTCTTCGCTTTCCGAGCCGTGAAGCTGAGCCATATCAATTATTCCGAGGTTTAAAAGCTCTGCAACGGTTTCGGGCTTTTCGTCTACAAACACACCCACCGCCTTAATATCGGGGTTAAGCAGACTTTTAAGCTCAAACGCCTTTTCCTTTGTAACAAAGCGTTTGCTTTTTTGCCAGAACACAAAGCCGATAAAATCAGGCTTTAATTTATTTACCACATCAATATCGCAGTTTCTTGAAAGACCGCAAAGCTTGATTTTTGTCATAACACACCTCTGAGCTGTGCAAGCTTTGCTTTCTTGTCGGGTGCTTTCATCAAAGCTTCGCCTATCAAAACCGCGTCGGCACCGATTTTGCGAAGCTTTTCCACATCTTCGGCACTGCTTACGCCGCTTTCGGACACAAAAAGCACATCTTTCGGAATAAGTCTGCGAAGTCTGCCGCTGTTATCGGTATCTACGGAAAAATCCTTTAGGTTGCGGTTGTTGACACCGATTATTTGTGCACCGACTTTTAATGCGGTGCTTATCTCATATTCGTCGTGGGCTTCTACCAGAGCCGACATACCGAGTGCATCGCATATTTCTATATACTCCCTTAGCTGAGGCTCGCTGAGTATTGAACAAATCAAAAGAACCGCCGAGGCACCGAGTATTTTTGCCTCATATATCATATATTCATCCACCGTAAAATCCTTACGCAGGCAGGGAATTGAAACCTCGTTTGCTATTTCTCTGAGATATTCGTCGCTTCCTAAAAACCACTTAGGCTCGGTAAGAACCGATATGCAGTCCGCTCCTGCCGACTGATACTCCCTTGCAATTTGCAGATAATTAAAATCGGGACAAATCAGCCCTTTTGACGGAGAAGCCTTTTTGCACTCACAGATAAAGGACAGTGCCTCGCCTTTAAGGGCGTTTTCAAAATCAAAATTCCCTTTGGGCAGGGACAGTGCCTGCTCTCTTAACCTTTCAAGAGATATTTTCTGTTTTGCAAGCAAAACACGCTCGGACGCATACTGCGAAAGCTTGTAAAGAATAGTCATTTTACTTACGCCTCCTAACGGTTGCTTACTTCTATAAGCTTTTCAAGTGTTTCAAGTGCTTTTCCTGTATCTATCAGTTTTGCGGCAAGAGCTATACCATCTTTGATACTTTCCGCTTTACCGCCGATATAAAGTGCCGCACCCGTATTCATTAACACTGCATTTCTTTTGTGTCCTTTTTCGCCGTTTAAAACGGAAAGCGTAATTTGTGCGTTTTCTTTAGGAGTGCCTCCTTTAAGGTCCTCCTTTGTGCAGCGTTCAAATCCGAAATCTTCGGGAGATATTACAAATGATTTAAACCAGCCGTCCCGTATTTCACAAACCTTTGTCGGGGCACTCATCGAAATTTCATCAAGCTTATCCTGACCGTACACGACCATACCACGCTTAACACCGAGGTTAATGAGCACCTGAGCCAAAGGCTCAACAAGGTAATCGTCGTACACGCCCAAAAGCTGCATTGACGGTTTTCCGGGATTAGTCAGCGGTCCGAGAATATTGAACACGGTACGGAAACCGAGTTCTTTACGGATTGCACCCACATATTTCATTGATGTGTGATATTTCTGTGCAAAGAAAAAGCACATTCCCACCTCATTTAAAAGCTCTCTGCATTTTTCGGGACTTTGCTCGATATTTACGCCGAGAGCTTCAAGACAATCGGCAGTGCCGCATTGTGATGAAGCGGCACGGTTGCCGTGCTTTGCAACCTTTATGCCTCCCGCAGCCGCAACAAGTGCCGCTGTGGTTGAAATATTAAAGCTGTTGGCATTATCCCCGCCTGTTCCGACAATTTCAAATAAGTCCAAGTCGTTATCAAACTTGACAGCGTGTGCCCGCATAGCCGCTGCACAGCCTGCGATTTCATCGGTTGTTTCGGCTCTTGCACTTTTTGTGGAGAGTGCCGCAAGAAAAGCCGCGTTCTGAGTCTGAGTTGTCTGACCGCTCATAATTTCATTCATTACTGTGTATGCTTCGTCATAGGTTAAATCCTCTTTGTTTACTATTTTTACGATTGCTTCTTTAATCACGACTCATATCTCCTTTATAAAATTTTCAAGCATCTTTTTTCCGTTTGGAGTCATAATTGACTCCGGATGAAACTGCACTCCGTAAATCGGATATTTTCTGTGCTGAACTGCCATTATTTCGCCGTCCTCGGTTTTTGCGGTTATCTTTAAGCAGTCGGGAATCGTGTCGGGATCTGCTGCAAGCGAGTGGTATCTCGCAACGGGTGCAAATTCGGGACAATCTCTGAAAAGCTTGCAGGCTGTGTCGAATTTTACAACCGACTGTTTTCCGTGCATAAGCTCATTTGCGTAGGTAACGGCAGCTCCGAATGCTTCACAAATAGCCTGATGACCGAGACACACGCCCAAAACGGGGATTGTCTTTCCAAGTTTTTCGGCAACAGACGCCGTAACGCCTGCGTCTTTCGGTCTGCCGGGACCCGGTGACAAGATTATCTTGCTCGGATTTAGCTCCCCTATTTCTTCGACAGTCATTTCATCATTGCGAATCACTTTGATACTTTGCTCTATTTCTCCGATAAGCTGATAGAGATTATACGAAAAGCTGTCATAGTTATCAATTAAAAGAATCATAAATCCGCCTCCTCTGCCGTTTTTAATGCACTGACAACGGCCTTTGCCTTGTTGATGCACTCCTGAAATTCCTTTTCCGGGTCGGAATCTGCTACAATTCCCGCTCCGCTTCGCACAAATACTTTTCCGTTTTTCTTGTATGCTATGCGTATGGCTATGCAGGTATCCATATTGCCTGTAAAATCAATATAACCGATAGCACCGCCGTAAATCCCCCGTTTGTTGTTTTCAAGCTTACCTATAAGCTGACAGGCTCTTATTTTCGGTGCTCCCGAAAGTGTACCCGCAGGCAAAACAGCTTCGACGGCGTCTAACGCGTCCTTATCTTCTCTGATAATTCCACGCACGGTT
The DNA here is from genome assembly GCA_019415945.1 of Clostridiales bacterium. Classification (GTDB taxonomy): domain Bacteria; phylum Bacillota; class Clostridia; order Oscillospirales; family Acutalibacteraceae; genus Ruminococcoides. The sequence continues at coordinate 107,091 of DXYF01000031.1, read as the reverse complement.
GAGCCTATGTGCATTACATGGGAATACTTTTCAATCGAATGAAGCTTTTCGACCTTGACTGTACCGAATTTGCTGATTTTGCCCAAATCGTTTCTTCCCAAATCAACCAGCATATTATGCTCGGCAAGCTCCTTCTGGTCTGAAAGCAGCCCCTCTTCAAGCTCCTTGTCCTTTTCTTCTGTTCTGCCCCTCGGTCTTGTTCCCGCAAGAGGAAAGGTGTGAAGCACGCCGTTTTCAAGTTTCACAAGCGTTTCGGGAGAAGCTCCGGCAACCTCGACATCGGTGCCCGAAAAATAAAACATATACGGCGACGGATTTATGGTGCGAAGCACACGGTATGTGTTTAAAAGACTTCCCTCAAAGGGAGCTGACAGGCGGTTTGAAAGCACAATCTGAAAAATATCTCCCTCTCTTATATGGTGCTTTGCCTTTTCAACCATAGAACAAAACTGTTCTTTATTAAAAAGCAGTGTAACTTCTCCGAGAAGTTTTCCGTCCTCGTCACTTTTCTTTTCGCCGTTTTTGAGCAGACTGACAATTTGTTTTATCTTGATTACAGCCTTATTGTATTCGGTTTCAGGTTCGTCAAGCCTGATATTCACCATAAAAATAATCTTTTGTCTGAGATGGTCAAACGCTATGACCTCATTAAAAAGCATAAGGTCAACATCCTTAAAGTCTTCTGTATCTTTTACACTGCATTTAACGGACGGCTCGCTGTAGTTAATATAATCATACGAAAAGTATCCCACAAGTCCCCCTGTAAACGATGGCAGATAATCGAAGCGGGGACTTTTGTACTCGGAAAGAATTTGTCGGAGATAATTTGAGGGATTGTCTGTTTTAAATCTAATATCCCCCGCCTTCATCGCACCATCTGCACAGGTAACCTCAAGCTTCGGGTCAAATCCCAGAAATGTATATCGTCCCCATTTCTCATCGGCACAGGCAGATTCAAGCATAAAGCAATGGGTGGATATGTTTTTTAATATTCTCATGGCTTCTATAGGGGTTATGAAGTCGGATAATATTTCACAGCTTACGGGCAGCACGCTGTACCTTTGTGTTGCCGCAATTTTTTTTACTTCATCCAAAGCAGGTGAAAATTTCATATTAGTACCTCCGAAATAAAAAAGTCGAGTGCCTCGACACCGGGTTCGAGCAGACAGGTTGATATTATCAAACCTTCTTTGCCCGACCGTTTTCGAGCAATTTCCTATAAAGAAAAAACTCCTTTGACATTCAGCCAAGGGAGTATAAAAACAAAAACGCCCTTGACAGAACTACCATTCTGTCAAGGACGAATAAAACACTATCCGCGGTGCCACCTTGAATTCACGGAACGACCCGTGCACTTAGCAGGATACCAACATATCCCCGGCAGTTTACGCCTGCCTTCGGCGTCGTAGAATACTCTGTGAAAATCACATTTGACTACGCCCTCAGCGGTCCATTTGACAACTTGTTTCTCACCTGACTCTCAGCAACACAGGCTCTCTGTAAAGGCATCATTGCCGTTATCTCCGCTTCATCGGTTTATTTATTAATTTTTTTGATATTGTAGCATTTATTATATTTTATGTCAATAGGTAAAATTAAGTTAATTAAAATTTTTTCAAGTCATCTTCATAAATAATTTATTTATCGCTTTACAACACTGATAAAACACAGCAATCTTTATTACGGCTGTCAGCCGTTAAGTTTTATTTATTTATTAGTTTTCTGAATTCTCCCGGAGTAACTTTAAACATATCGCGGAACTTTCTGATAAAATAGCTGTTTGACGAAAAACCTACCCTGTACGCAACATCTTCAACCGTTAAATCCTCGTTTTTCAAAAGCTCCTTTGATTTTTCCAAACGGTATTCGGTTAAAAACTCAACTATTGTTCTGCCCGTGTACTTTTTAAATACACGCATAAAATAGTACTCGTTATAATGAACATACTCCGAAAGAGAACCCGTGGTTATTTCATCGGTATAATTATCCTGAATATACATAATCGCCTGTTTTACAGCTTCGGTGAGCTTGTTGCTTTCAAGGCTTATTTTATTGTAGTGGTTTCCGCTCATAATATTATAGAAAAAGTTAAACACAAGATGCTTTGCCTCAAGCTGGTAAAATTCCTTTTTATTCTCACAGCACCCTGCAAGCGAAAAGAAAATGGATTTTATATTTTCATAATTTTCATCGCTTTGAGTGATTTTATCGGAAATTTTCATCTGATGCAAAAGCAATGGGTGAAAAATTTTGTTTTGGCAAAAATCATCACTGCTGCCGCTTAAAATGCGAATATCAAAAACAAGCGACTTAAATCTCAGCGGCTCATCACCGCTTTTTAAATAATGCACCGTTTCGGGGGCAATGAACATAAAATCCCCCGTACTTCCTTCAAAATATTTGTCGTTTAGGCGAAGAAATATTTTTCCCTCAATTACATAAATAACTTCCATTTCCTTGTGCCAGTGCATATATAAATCTTTATACACATTATTGTTGCAGTCATAAAACTCCATGGGAAGTTCAAATGTGCCGTGGGATTTCAGCTCTCGCTGCTTTTTGTCAACATCCAATTCTTTTTCACCGCCTTTACCGATAATCAAACACGCTTTATCAGTAACATATCATATTTTGTTTTAAAAGTCAATTTAAAGCGACGGTGTTTCAGTATTTGGCAAATTTTCCAATTTCTCCGTGCAAAAAATCAGAATATTTTTGCAAATAAACAGGATAATTATATCAAATGTCAGTATATTTATAACTAAAATTTCAAGTATATGATATAATTATTATGAAAATATAACAAAACCGAAAGGAGCTGTAAAACTTTATTACAAAATAAGCCATATAAATATTTTAAAAAGGAGTGTAAAACTATGAAAAAAAAGAAAATGAAATTTTTAAGTTTATTTTTAACAATAACAATTCTGATGTCGAGCTTTTCCGCTTCATTATTCAGTGTTTCTGCAGCTGACATTCTGTACGGCGACGCAGATAAAAACGGAAGCGTTGATGTCGGTGACGCAACAACGGTTCAAAAGTACATCGTTTCACTCATAGGCGAAGAAGATATTGACTTAACAGCAGCAGAGGTTACAGGTGATGATGATGTAAATGTTAAAGACGCTACCTGTATTCAAAAATACGCTGCCGAACAAATTGACAAATTCCCTGTTGAAGAAACGCCTTCTACAGTTACACTTGTATTTAATGTAACTATACCCGAGGCGTTGGACGAGGGTGCAAATGTAAGTATAGGTTCTAACCTTAACGGCTGGGATCCGTCAAATACAGATTGGTTTATGACAAAGATAGACGACTTCAACTATACGCTTACGGCTGAAGCTCCTGCCGAGTACATAGGTGAAGAGGTACAGTATAAGTACACAGTACAGCTCCCCGATCAGGAAAATATTTGGGCTCAGGTTGAGGGAGGCCCGACAGGCGGAGAAATAGGAAACCGTACCTTTATCATTTCGGCAGACGGAAACACGGTAAACGACACTGTTTCGATGTTTAAAAATCAAACGGGTATGAGTACAGTAACAGGCGGAACGCTTGAAACCTTTAAGCTTGATATGCCGCAGTATGATGACGGAAGAACAAGAAACATTCGAGTTTGGCTTCCCGAAGGATATGACCCTGAAGATACAGAGAAAAAGTATCCTGTATTCTATATGCATGACGGACAAAATCTGTTTGACTCATACACTTCATTCGCCGGCGAATGGCAGGTTGACGAAGCAGTTACCGATATGATGGCACAGGGTTACGAGGGTGCAATCATAGTCGGCATTGATAACTCGGGCGACAGAATCAACGAATACACACCGACATGGGACGGCGTTGACTCCTCTACTGCCGACAATCCGTCGGGTGACAAATACGCAGCTTTCATTGTAGAAACCTTAAAGCCCTACATTGACAGCCACTACAATGTACGCACAGACAAAGACAGCACGGGTATCGGCGGAAGCTCAATGGGCGGACTCATTTCTTACTACATCGGAATTGAATACCCCGATGTATTCGGACAGGTTCTCGTATTTTCACCGTCGTTCTGGCTGTTCCCCGATGAGGTACTTGACTCCGTTATAACATCAAACAATTTGGCAGAGTCTGAAAATCAGCCTAAGTTCTTCCTTTATGCAGGCGGCTCAGGCGGTGAGTCAAGCATCACCCGTTATGTTGACTACATGAAGAACGGAATGGTTGCAGCAGGCTATCCCGAGGATAGAATCGAAACACTTGTTGACGAAAGTCAAACACACAGCGAGAGTGCTTGGGCTAAATACTTCCCGCAGGCTTATCAGTGGCTTGTAGGCTTTGAGGCAGCTCCTCCTGTTGAAAAAGATTTCTACCGCATTTATATTGATACTACATATTCAGGCTGGGAAACCCCGTACATAGCAATGTGGATAGGCGGCACAAATATCGTTCCGATGACTCCCGTTGAGGGAAAAGCTAATCTCTTCTACTATGATTTGCCGAAAGAGCAAACAGAATTCCTCTTCCGTGCAAACGACGATTTAACACAGTGGGGCGAGGCGGCTTCCGTAAATGTAACTTTCAGACCTGCAAACGAAAATATGGTATATACATTTGATTCACAGGTTGCCGACGGCAAATATTCAGGTTCTTGGCAGGCACTTCCCGAAGAACCCGAAAAGGAAAACTACAGAGTATATTTTGATGTTTCAATGGCAAACTGGGATACTGCTTACATCTGTATGTGGATAGGAGAGCAAAATTTTGTTGAGATGACTCCCGTAGATGGAAAGCCCGGCGTGTACGCTTTTGATTTGCCGAAAGATCAGACGGCTTTCCTTTTAAGAGCAGACCTTGACTTCTCAAACTGGGGCGAATATTCATCTGCCGACATAGCTTTCTCACCTGAAAACGAAAATATGGTATATGTTTTCACAGGACAGCGTGCTGACGGAAAGTACGAAGGCAGCTGGCAGGCTTATGAGCAATAATTTTAGATTATACTAAGTTTCATAGATATAATGTTCCCTTCGAGTGATATTCATTAAAACACCACTTTCAGGCAAAGCACCTCTGCAAAAGCAGAGGTGCTTTGCTTTGTCGTACGACATAAGCTATTGTGATTAAGTCACGGAAGAATATAAAACCGTGATATATAATATGTTTGAATTAAGGGAGAAGATTGTATGATTAAAAAAAGAGCAAAAGTCTGTACCGACGAGTGCGTAGCCTGCGGCTGCTGCGTAAAGGTTTGTCCGAGAAACGCAATCAGCATTTTCAGAGGTATCTACGCCGAGGTTGACCGAGATTTATGCGTAGGATGCGGAAAATGTGCAACAGAATGCCCCGCAAGTGTTATAATATTGGAGGAAGCGGTATAATGAAAACTAAAAAACATTGGTACGATTACCTCTGGATATTATCACTGACCTATTTAATTTTAGGATTTTTTAATATTTTATTTGCATGGCTTGGGCTTTTGTGCTTTTTTATACCTCTTATAATCTCGTTTGCAAACGGCAGCAAAGCATACTGCAACAAGTATTGCGGAAGAGGACAGCTCTTTTCGCTTATAGGCGGTAATCTCGGCTTATCACGAAAAAAAAGCGTACCCAAATGGATGAAATCAAAATACTTCAGGTACGGCTTTTTGATATTCTTTTTTGCAATGTTTTTTGTAATGCTTTGGAACACTTATCTTGTGTTTGCACAGGCAAAGGATTTAAGCACGGCGGTTACGCTTTTGTGGACATTTAAGCTGCCTTGGCAGTGGGCATATCACGGAACGCTGTTTTCACCGTGGGTTGCACAGTTCGCATTCGGATTTTACAGCGTAATGCTGACATCAACGGTTTTGGGGCTTGTGACAATGATTCTCTTTAAACCCCGTTCATGGTGCGTTTACTGTCCTATGGGAACAATGACGCAGCTTATCTGCAAAGCAAAAAATGTGACTAAATCACAGAAATAAATGAAATATTAGGTTATACTAAAGATACAATAACAGAAAGGAAGTATGAACTATGTCAGTACTTAAAATTAATAAAAACAATTTTGATGAAATCAAAAACAGCGGAAAAACCGTTTTGCTCGACTTTTACGCAGACTGGTGCGGACCGTGCCGTATGGTTTCACCGCTCGTTGATGAAATTGCAGAGGAAAACCCGCAGTATATCGTCGGCAAAATCAATGTTGACAGCGAGCCTGAACTTGCACAGGAATTCGGCGTTGTAAGTATTCCGACTTTAGTGGTAATCAAAAACGGCAGAATCGCAGAGCAGGCAGCGGGTGCAAGACCAAAGCAGCAGATTCTTGCAATGTTAGAGGGCTAATTTTTGCAGTCGCTTTTTGTCAAGGATTTTAATTCCCTTGCGTGACGATTCAACTATTCCCTCGTTTGCAAAATACTTGAGCATACGTGACACAACCTCACGGGCAGAGCCGATATATTTGGCTATCTGCTCGTGAGTAAGCGTTATGCTGTCAGAGCCTGTTCTTGCGGTTTCGTCAAGCAAAAATATCGCGAGACGCTTATCAAGGCTCATAAATAAAATTTGCTGCATGACCCACATTACATCAGAAAATCGGCTCACGGCGGTTTCAAGAGCAAATATTTTAACTTTGGGATTACGCTGAGAAACGGCTGCAAATGCAGGACCGCTTATGACATAACATTCGCTGTTCTCTTCACAGTCAAGCATAACATCAAATGTTATGCTTTGAAGCACGCATGAGGCCGAAAGCATACACATATCGCCCTTGTGAAGTCTGTAAAGAGTTATTTCCTTGCCCTCATCTGACAGTATATAAAGCCGCAGACTTCCGCTTCGTACAAATATCACACCCGAACACTCGTTTCCGCTGTGGATATTTGTTCCCTTTTTGTATGTTACCGCAAAAGAATTTTGACAGATATAATCTTTGTCATCTTCCGATATATCGTCCCAAAACGGGAGAATCTCTTTATATATCGGTTCAAAAATATTTTTTTCCATTGTAAAAATCCTTTCAAAAGAGGTTTAAATTATGAAAACAGTTATTATAGGCGGTGTAGCGGGCGGTGCGTCTGCCGCTGCAAGACTCCGCAGACTCGACGAAAAAGCAGAAATAATCGTACTTGAGAGAGGGCAGTATGTGTCTTTTGCAAACTGCGGTCTTCCCTACTATATCGGCGGAGTTATCACCGACAGGGACAACCTTACTTTACAGACGCCGCAAAGCTTTAAGTCAAGGTTTAACATAGATGTGCGAGTGCTAAACGAAGCTATTAAAATTGACCCCGAAACAAAATCCGTTACCGTAAAAAACACGGAAACAGGAGAAATCTATACAGAAAGCTACGACGCCCTTATTCTCTCCCCCGGTGCGGAACCTGTAAAGCCGAATATTAAGGGTATTGAAAACGGTAATGTATTTACGCTTCGCAACATTCCCGACACAATGCGTATTAAAAACTATATCACAAAAAACAAGCCAAAATCCGCTGTGGTAGTCGGCGGCGGATATATCGGCGTTGAGATGGCGGAAAATTTGAAGGAAGCAGGGCTTGATGTAACAATAGTTGAGCTTTCAGACCACCTGATTGCTCCGCTTGACTTTGATATGGCGGCAGATGTGCACAGATATATAAAAGCTAAAGGCATTAAACTCTGCCTTAAAAACGGTGTACAGGAAATAACCGACGACGGCGTTATTCTGCAAAACGGCGAAATCAAAACCGATATGGTTATTATGTCTGTCGGAGTACGCCCCGAAACAACGCTTGCCAAAGAATGCGGTATCAAAACAAACGCAAGAGGAAGCATTGTTGTTGACAGCAAAATGAAAACAAACATTGACGGCATTTACGCCGTGGGAGATGCAGTTGAGGTACAGGATTTTATTACAAAAGCTCCTGCATTTATTCCGCTTGCAGGACCTGCAAACAAGCAGGGACGAATCGCCGCAGACAATATTGCGGGTTTTGAAAGCGAGTACACGGGAACGCAGGGCTCCGCAGTTTTGAAGCTGTTTGATATGACGGTTGCGACAACCGGACTAAACGAAAAAAGTGCAGAAAATGCAGGAATTGACTATGACAAAACCTACATTTACTCCGCCCCGCACGCAACCTATTACCCCGGCGGAACTAATATGTCGGTAAAAGCTCTGTGGGACAAGACTACGCTTAAACTTATCGGGGCACAAATTGTCGGATTCGACGGAGTTGACAAGCGTATGGATGTGCTTGCAACGGCAATTCGTTTCGGAGCGAAGATAACCGACCTTACAAACCTTGAGCTGTGTTACGCTCCGCCGTTCGGCAGTGCCAAAGACCCCGTCAATATGCTGGGCTTTACGGCGGAAAACATTATTACAGGCAAGCTCAAACAGTTTTTCTGGGACGATGTCCAAAATCTGCCCCGCGACAACAGCGTAACGCTTCTTGATGTGCGTACAAAAACTGAGGTTTTGCGTGGAAAGATAGACGGATTTATAAATATTCCTCTTGACAGTCTGCGTGAAAGAATTGATGAAATTCCCAAGGATAAGCCTGTTTATGTTCACTGTCACAGCGGTCTGCGTTCATATATCGCGTGCCGAATGCTTACGGGATACGGTTACGACTGCTACAACCTCGCAGGAGGATGGAGACTGTATGAATCCGCAATTAACGAACGCACAGTTCCCGAATATGTATGTACGGAATGTAAATAATCCTAAAGCACACCTGCAAAAATATGCGGGTGTGCTTTTACTTTAACTGCTTAAATTATATATTATTAAGATGCAAATTGCAATAAGCGTTATATGCGTAAATTTAATTATCGAGCAAGCCGTACTTTGTTTTTACCCTGTCGAGTTTTTCAAGCATCGGCTCTGCACCGAGAAACAAAAACAATGCGGTTGCAATGCCGTGAACCAAATCAAACGGAAATCCGAGTGCCAAAAAGGCTGTTATCGTTTCAGGATTCATTTGAGTGTGAGATATTACAGCCGATGATGTATTCATAATAACTCCGTAAATTACAACGGTTGCGATAAAGCCGAAAATGCAAAGCGGTACTCTGCTTCGGCTTAAAAGTCCCCTGTTAAACAAAATCCCTGCCAAAAATCCGATTATTCCCGCGGCAAACATCTGCCACGGAGTCCACGGACCCTGCTGGAACACGATATTTGACAAAAGCATGGTGAGCGAACCTACAAGAAATCCGCTTTCAGCACCGAGTGCAATTCCCGAAATAATAACAATCGCAATAACAGGCTTAAACTGCGGAACAAAGTAAAACGCCGTTCTTCCCGCAACCGCTATGGCACACAGCACGGCTATTATGACAAGCTCTCTTGCCTGCGGTTTTCTGCCCTCGAAAACGAGAAAAAACGGAAGCATACATTCAAGCATTACAAGAAGTGATATAAAAAGGTACTTTTTGTCCTGAAGATATGTAACGCCCACAAATATTGTAAGCGGTATCAAAAGAAGTATCATTACAGCCGCGGCAGAGGTACGCTTAGGAATTTTTCTTCTTTTCCCTGAAAAGGCTTTATGTTGAGAAGAATTTGACATTGAGCCAAACGATACCCAAAGCAAAGCAATCGGTATAATTATAATTGCACAGTCAAGCCAAAACGGCAGGTCTTTTGAGCTTAAAAAGCTCAGATAATCAAGGTTGACTGCCAAAGAAAACAACAGCATCAAAGCCGAAAATAAACCGAGAATTTTTTTCCATAGGGGTAGTTTTGCGGGCGTATTTTTTTCGGTTTCAGTATAACTTCCAACGCTGTAATCAAAAATATCGGCGTCTGATTTAATAGGCGGCGGCTCTGTCTTCTCGCCCGTCAGGCAGTAAACAACCTCATCGTCTGTTACGGCGTTTTTAATAACGCCCCGTGAAATACGGTTTGCACTCGTGGAATAAAATGAGTTTGACGCAAAAAAGTTTCTCGGCGTATCCTCAAATGTTATGTTACCTCCGAAAAACATCATACACCTATGAGCGTATTTCGCACAAAACTCCACATCGTGACTGACCATAATTACCGTAATTCCCGACTGCGAAAGGGTCTGCATAATGCCTGCAAAAACAATTTTAAACTCTGAGTCAAGCCCCTTTGTAGGCTCGTCAAGAAGCAAAATCTTTGGTCTTGTAAGCAGAACCTTTGCAAGAGCGGCTCTCTGCTGTTCGCCTCCCGACAGGTCGTACGGGTGCATATTCATAAGCTTTTCAAGCCTGCACAGCGACACAACAGAGCCTATCAGTTTTCGCTTTTCATCTTCATTTGTTTTTGAGCCGACAAACACCTCCTCCAAATCTTCGGCAACCGTTTTTTTGACGAAAATCGACTGAGGATTTTGCGGAAGCGTTGCAACGCCGTGCAAAAATGCCTTGTTGTCACCGAATATGCTCTTGCCGAAAATACTTACCTCTCCCCTGTACGGAACATTAATTCCGTTTATTACGGAAAGAGCCGTTGATTTTCCTGCTCCGTTGCCGCCGAGAATTGCGGCAAATTCGCCCTCATAAACTTTAAAAGTCAAGCCTTTGAGAATATCTGCAGAATCCTTTTCGTATCTGAACCATACTTCTTTAAAGTCTGCGGCAATATTCTCTCCGTGTTTTGGTATCTGCTCATCATAGAGGGGATACAAATGATTATTTTCAGCGTAATTTTCAATCCACATTCTGCCCTGAGCGACAGTTACGGGGCAGTCGCTTTCGCCGTCTGAAACCCTGTCCCATATCTGCATTTGCGAGGGAAGTGAGAGAAAAGTTTTGCTTTTTATTCTTTTAAGATTTTTACCCGTGTTTTGCGGCGTATCAAACGATACCGCCGTGCCGTTTTCAATCACCAGTATTTTATCGCTTAGGTGAAAAACTCCGTCAAGCCTGTGTTCGGTAATTATAACCGTTGTTCCGAGTTCTTTGTTGATTTTTGAAACACAGGATAAAAATTCCGACGCCGCAATCGGGTCAAGCTGACTTGCGGGCTCGTCAAGTATCAGAACATCGGGCTGCATTGCCATAATTGACGCCAGATTTAAAATCTGCTTTTGTCCTCCCGAAAGCTCAGACACGCTTTTGTAAAAAACAGGCTCAAGACCGAAAAAGCTTGCTGTTTCAGCAACTCTTTTTCGTATTGTGCTGTTGTCAAGCCCAAGGCTTTCAAGACCGAATGCAAGCTCGTGCCACACCTTGTCGGTGACAATCTGATTGTCGGGCGACTGCATTACAAAGCCTATTTTCTGACTTAACTCTCGGTTTGAAAACTCCGCAATATCTTTATTTTCAAAAAATATCTCTCCGCTTTTCTCGCCGTTTGGAGCAAGGCAAGGCTTTAGGTGACGGAGCAGTGTGCTTTTGCCGCAGCCTGACGGACCGCAAAGAGTTATGAATTCACCTTTTTTTACGGAAAAGCTTACGCCGTCTAACACATTTTCATATGATTTCGGATAGCGAAATGTCAGATTGCAGACCTTAAACGCTTCCATTTAAGCCCCTCCTTTACATTAACGGCTGTCGGTATAAGCATAAGCATTGTATACAACACAAATGTCAAGATTGCTGTAGGAGAAGTAAAATTGCCGCCTGTAATCGGAAAATAATTAAAACCAATTACTCCCGCAGCAAATGACACGCATACAAAAATTCCCGTTGCCGCCGTAAAAATCAAAACTGCTAAATCTCTGCCGTCAAATTTATAAATTGAATAGGCTGTTCTGCCTTTTAGTCCAAAGCCTCGGCTCTTCATAGAATCCGCGGTTTCTATTGCGTTTTCCATTGACCAAGAAATCATAATTGATATTATTGTAATCAGGTTTTTTGTCCTGACAGGAATTGAGCCGTCACAAATATCTCTGCCGATACACCTTTGAGCATTCCTTATATTTTTAAACTGTGCGGTAAATCTCGGCACAAATCGCAGTGACATTGAAACAACAAGGCTCAGCGACGGTATTATCCTGCCGAAAAGAAAAATCAGCTTGTCTGATGTCATTACGCTGTTTAAAACGGAAAACCAAAGGACTACGGACGAAAGCAACGCACCTGAGGCTATACCGTATATTATTGACTCCAATGTAAGCGGATTGCCCCAAGGAAAGTACGAAAGAATCGTAACTCCCTGATGATTAAAAACAGGATTTACGACAGCTATCAGCACAGCCATTGGCAAAACAAATTTTAAGCAGAGTTTAACTGTCTTTATCCCGTTTAAATACACTGCGTTAATAAAAGCACAAATAAGCGATAAAACGAGGCAGACGGGATTCATAATAAACATAGACAGTAATATGACAAAGGCAAAGAACACAAGGTTTAATACAGGGTGTAATTTTGAAAAAGAATCTCTCATACTTACTCACCCGAATTTATATTTCCGCCGACATCCTGCCCCAAATTACAGGTATAATGAAACTCTATAACATCGCCGTTTTGCACAGCGTAGCGTGAACAGCCGTAGTTTGGGAACCAGTTGTTTACCTCGTAAACCCAGCCCGAAAGACTTCCGCAGTCAAATTCATAGAGGTTGTTTATGCCCTCGATGTATGCCGAATTATACATGGGGGTAAATGAAAATTCAAGATGAATTTTTTGCTCCCTGCAAACACGGCTCAACACATCAAACACGGACTCGCCCTCGTTAAAAGTTACGGTGACAGGCTTTAATATCCAGCCGTCATCGGGAATTATATTATGCTTTGATGAGTCGAGGTTATCCATATTATCAAGCACGGTTTTGCAGGAAATTGAAAAAGTACACTTCAGTCTTGTGTCCTGAGTTTCCTGCTCCTGGGGTTCAACAGGTTCGGGCTTGCCCTCAGGAATTTCATCGGTGTAATAATTATCCTTGTTTCCCTGCACAGGATTAGAAATTTGAGAGGACGCAGTACCTACCTGGGCGTTTTCGTTTTGGTTTGAAGCAGCCTGATGTTCTGTTTTATCCACTGCGGCCGTTGTTTGTGCCTCGGTAGATTTCTCGGTTTTTACGCTGTCGTCGGATTTGTTCTGATTTTCTTTTTCTTCGGTGGTCTGTGATACAGCCTGTGATAAATCCTTTTCATAGTTTTCTGAAGTTGTATCGGAAGTTGCCGACCCTGTTATTGCGGGAGAGTCCTCTTTAAGACCCTCCCCCGCAAAAAACGCACCGACAAGAATTGCCGCCGTACATATTACAGCTATTATTGCAAATTTATATTTTTTAATATAATCTAAGAATTTCATATTTTTTATTTTACAAGAAATTTTTGAAGCATTGTTGCGTCAAGAATATTAACCGTTGCGTCATTGTTGCAGTCAGCCTTTTCAAGCTGTTCTTCGGTCAGTACAGCCATACCGACAGCGTATTTTTGGATAAGCGTGCTGTCCTTAATGCTTAATACACCGTCGCCGTCAATGTCGTAGATAAGCTCTTTTTTATCGCTCATATCATACAAAGAGGTTTTGCCTGTGCAGAGTCTGTAGTAAGAAACAAGTGCATAATACGCCTGCTCGGTTGCCATCTGATTGTACGAACCGCCCTTTGTGTGTGCAAAACCGTTCTCGACCCTAAATTCCATAATTGCGTCAATCACAGTTTTTCCGTTTTTGATAAAGCGTTCATCGGTTGTGGGGTTAATCTTAAGGCTTGTAAGTGCCGTAAGCATCTGTGCACAGCTTTCAACATTCACTGTTCCCCATGACGAAAAGCCGCCGTTATCCGCCTGATTATTTGACATTGCATTTAACGCCTTGTCAACTGCGGTTTTTACATCGGAATCAGAGTTATAATAAGGTGCAAGTGCCTGAATTGCCATGCCCGTCATATCGGGATCCGCTGTGCTGCCGAACAATGTCCAGCCGCCGCTTTCAACCTGACTTGAAAGGATATATTCAATCAGTCCCTCTCTCGTTGTCTGAGCCGTCCCCTCGGGAGCGGCAGGAATTTCATACCCGTATGTATCCAAAGCAATAAGAGCAAAAACAGGACCGTTTATTCCCTGCTTTTTAACATAGTCGAAATCAGCAAGCGGCTCAATCAGATTGTAGCCTGATACCTTTGATGCGTCCTTGCCAATCGACGATAGGGCAATTATTACTCTTGAGTTTTCGGTTGATTTAGATGTGCTAAGCTTTGAGCTTTTGTTCTGCTCAACATAGGACTTAATGCTTTCGTAATAAGCGTCTTTGATTTCATCTGTGATTTTTTCATCTCTTGCAAGTCCTATAACAGACCATTCGCTTCCGTACACGCCTAATTTTGATGCACCGAGTGAAAGCAGATAACTTGAGGCATTGTTCATAGCCTCTGCAACAGTATCTTTAACGCTGATGTTAAATGTGTAAACACTTGCACCGTCACTTGTATTCATCGACGGCCACGCAGGGTCGCCCACGGCTACAATAAGCTTGTCACCGTCCTGTACGCTGACAGCCTGCGAGCGTTTGTATTCAGAGCCGTCAACAAGCGGTGTGTACTCGTTTTTGTATGTTCTGACCTGGTAGTTTTTGTTAGCGGCACAGGGAGTTACCGTAACGGGCATTTCGCTGTCAAGCGTGAGTGTGTACTCATATTTTGAGGGGTCGAACTCCTCGGAAAGCACACCGTTGTCAAAAGAAATGCCTGCAAGGGAGGTGTCAAAGCTGTCCCAAATACTTCCTACATCTGCACCCCAGGCGTTTGAATAGATAAAGGTAAGTTCATCGCCGCTTTCAAGCGTGCCGTTTGCAACGCTGAACGCATCGCAGCCCTCGTTTGCAAACCAGTCGTTTACCGTACTCATCCAGCCGCTCATATATCCTGCGTCACCGGCAGAAAGTCCGTTGATTTCGGTAATATAGTTGTTGTCTGCCCCTGTTTGAGTATAACCCTTACTGTCAAGAGCAGAAACAAGCAGGCTCATCATAGTTGAAGAATCATCAATTTCAACCCACTCGTCAACAAGCGTTCCGTCCCACTTTGCTCCGTCCGAAACAGAGTAGACATCGTTTTTAACAGTTACCTTTACCTTGCCGTTTTCTGCCGCATTTGCGGTAAGCGATACGCTAAACAGCGTTGATACGGTTATTGCCGCAAGAAGCAGAGAAATAAGCTTTTTTGATTTTGTTTTCATTTAATCACCTTTCCAATATATGTTTTGAAAGACATAAAAAAGTCGAGTACCTCGACACAGGGTTCGAGCAGACAGGTTAATATCATCAAACCTTCTGTTCCCGACCGTTTTCGAGCCTTTTCCTATAAAGTAAAAAAGCTTTCCTAAAAAGGAAAGCAAACCAAACATACGCAATACAGTATAACACACGCAAATACGGTGTTATAAAATATAAGTAAAATCGGCCGCTTTTCTCCTTTGTCCGAGATTGCAGTGCCACGGATATGGGATGCGATCTGACTTATGGCAAAAAAGTGATACTCTCCCGATTGTGAAGTTGTTTTAAACTTTAAAACCGAATTATATAAACTTACGGGGGTAAATCACAAAAAGATAATTTGCCAAACACAGTAATGACTGTTGTTTCGGATTCTCACCGAATTCTCAATTATCCGATTAAATGTCGGAACCATATCCGCCGAGCGATCTCAGCTGCGGGCAAAGCACCGCAAGCCGTAAACCGCTCGGTTTATTTATTTAATTTTCAAAATGCCACTTGATACCGTCTTTTGTATCTTCAACGACGACTTTCATTTCCTTGAGTTTATCTCTTATGGCGTCCGCAGTCGCCCAGTCTTTTTCGGCACGAGCCTTTGTTCTCTGTGCAATCAGAGCCTCGATTTCTTCGTTTAATTCGCCGTTTGGCTCTGATGTGGCATCTTTTACTGCCGCCTTTGTAAGGGAGAGCGACAAAACCTCGTCAAGCTTTTCTATTACATACAGCTTTGTCGCATCATTTGTATCAGCCTTTAACACATCGTAAACACAGGTAAGACCCAACGATGTGTTGAGGTCATTGTCAAGAGCTTCTTTAAACTTTGAGATAAGCTCCTCTGACTTGTCAGTGTCAACCTCACCGCCATTTTTCAGGGCGGCGATTTTCTTTACAAGCTTGTCATAAGCCTTTGCCGTGTTGTCAAGACTGTCATAGGAGAAAGTCAGCGGCTTGCGGTAATGGCTCTGCAAGCAAAACATTCTGTAAACAAGCGGATTATAACCCTTGCTTTCAAGCAGGGAAACCGTGAGAAAATCTCCTTTTGACTTGCTCATCTTGCCCCTTGCGTCATTTAGGTGAAGCACATGAAACCAATAACCGCACCATTTGTGACCGAGGAAAGCCTCGCTCTGGGCGATTTCGTTTGTGTGGTGAGGAAACGCATTGTCAATTCCGCCGCAGTGGATGTCGAGATACTCGCCGTTGTGCTTGTAGCTTATGCACGAACATTCAATATGCCAGCCGGGGTATCCGAGTCCCCACGGGCTTTCCCACTTAAGCTCCTGAGAATCAAACTTTGACTTTGTAAACCAAAGCACAAAATCCGCTTTGTTGCGTTTATTTTTGTCCTCTTCAACACTGTCACGGACGCCTACCGCGAGGTCGTCCTCATTCATATTTCCGAAAACATAGTAGGTTTCAAGCTTTGAAGTGTCAAAATACACATTGCCGCCTGCAATGTATGCATAACCCTTGTCGAGCAAAACAGAAATCATTTCGATGAAACTGTCGATACAGTTAGTTGCAGGCTCGACAACATCGGGACGCTTAATGTTGAGCTTTTCGCAGTCGGCAAAAAAAGCGTCGGTATAAAACTTTGCGATTTCCAAGACTGTTTTATGCTCACGCTTTGCACCCGCGAGCATTTTGTCCTCTCCTGTATCGGCATCGCTTGACAGATGACCAACATCGGTAATGTTCATTACTCGGTTTACATCGTAGCCTAAAAAACGGAGATATTTCTCAAGAACATCCTCCATAATGTAGGTACGCAAATTTCCGATATGGGCGTAATGATAAACCGTGGGTCCGCAGGTATACATGTTTACCTTGCCCTCTGTGTGGGGGACAAACTCCTGTTTTGTCTGTCCGAGAGAGTTATATAAAATCATATTGATTACTCCTTGCTTTCACCTTTTTTTAAATCTTCAAGCTGTTTTGTAAGCTTTGTAAGCTTGTGTTCAAAATTACAAAGTGCAAGTGCTACAGGGTCAGATACATGAATCTGATCGAGTGCTTCACTTCTTATGCCGTTTACTTTGACAATCCTTGCAGGCACGCCTACAGCGGTTGCGTTTGCCGGCACCTCGCTTAGTACCACGGCACCTGCCGCAATACGGGCGTTATCGCCCACTTTAAACGGACCGAGCACCTTCGCTCCCGAACCGACAAGGACATTGTTGCCGAGCGTCGGGTGACGCTTGCCTGTATCCTTACCCGTTCCGCCTAGGGTAACATTCTGATAGATGGTACAGTTGTCGCCTATGACGGTTGTTTCACCGATTACAACGCCCATTCCGTGGTCAATAAAAAGTCCCTTGCCTATTGTTGCACCGGGATGAATTTCTATTCCCGTCTTGTGACGGCTTCGCTGAGAAATCCAGCGGGCTAAAAATTTAAAATTGTGTCTGTAAAACCAGTTGGCCTTTCTGTGAGACCTTACAGCCTTAAAGCCCGAGTAGAGAAAATACACCTCCGCTTTGCTCCTTGCGGCAGGGTCACGCTCAAGCACGGCGTTAAGGTCGGATTTGAGTGTTTTAAACAAATTATCACTTCCGAATATATTTTACATTTCAGATATGAATTGCTTGTTTTGAACAATATAAATGATACCCGAAATTGCGGCAAAAATTGTAGAAATCCATATCAAAATTTCACCGCAGACATAAAACACAGGGGTTAATATATCATATAAACCGACAGCAGAATCCGCAAAAAGAAAAGGAATTTCAAGCACGGTCTGCATAACAAGTATTGCGATAATTGCAATCATCTGGGTTACCGTTTTAATCTTGCCGAAAATATTTGCGGCTACTATCTTTCCGCCTGCCGCCGCCGTAAGTCTGATTGATGTTACGGCAAATTCCCTGAACAAAACGATAATTACTGCCACGCAGTCGCAGAAACCGTTCTGGACAAAGCACAGCAAAGCCGCAAGGACAAGGATTTTGTCGGCAAGCGGATCTGCAAACTTTCCGAAATCAGTTACAAGATTGTTTTTCCTCGCAATCTTGCCGTCGAGCAAATCGGTCAAAGAAGCAATTACAAATATTATAAGTGCGGCAAGATAATGAAGCGGAAAATCAATCAGCACTGCCGCAACAAAAAACGGAACGAGAATCATTCGCCCTACTGTCAGTTTATTGGGTAAATTCATTTTGTTACCTCGATTTATATTTTTAAAAGTATTAAAATTACATACGGCTTATAATTCGTCCGGCTGCTGACCGTCGTGTGCCTTCCACATACATTCGGTCAAGGCAAAATCAGTAAATACAGCTTTGAACGAAGAATCTTCGGGGGAGCAGGCATAAACACCGAATTTGATTTTTCCGTCAGCCTTATGCAAAAGACAAATTCTCATCTGCGAAAAACTTATACCGTCAAAAGAACATTCTATGCGAAAATCATCTTCACGCCTGCTGAGTCGATACCACACGCACTTGATTTTTGCATCAATCACAGTCGTTGCCCAATCTGAATATCCAAGATTTGTGACAACCGAACCCAGATGCTGGAAAGTATTATTTTCATATTCAACCGAAGCTTTGAGCCAATTCTCGCTGTCTAAATAAACCGCAACACCGCATTGGTCGAACCTATGACAGCTTTCTTCAAAATTTGCTTTGACCGTAAAGCTGAAAAACTTTTCATCAGTTTCGGCTTGCAGTACGGGGGCATTATCGTTTCTGAAATGGTAGTATGTTCTCTGCCAAAGGTCAGTATGAGGATTTGTAATTATTTCTACAATGTCCTTTTCGATTTTATAATCATTCGGCTCACGAGTCCACTTAAAATTATTTAAGTTCATATATAAATCATATAAATCATCAATTTAAATGCTCAATACATAAATAAACAATATTTAACATTCGCCTATCGGGTCACAGCCCATATAGTCAGTAATTTTGACATTTACAAAGTCGCCGGCTTTTGGCTTTTCTCCCTTGCAGGTAAAGAACACACAGCCGTCAACCTCGGGAGCGTCGGCATAGCTTCTGCCGAAATAACACTCGGCAAGCTTATCATACCCCTCAACAAGCACCTCAAGCTCGCTGTCTATCAAACTTTCGCAATACTGTGCCATAACGCTTTGCTGATGCTCCATAATTATGTCTGCACGCTTTTGCTTTGTTTCGTCGTCAATCTGATTTTCCATAAGTGCCGCCTTTGTGTCTTCTTCCCTTGAATACGGGAAACAGCCCAAACGCTGGAACTTTATTTCAGCCGCAAACTCCGCAAGCTCTTCAAACTGCTGCTGTGTTTCACCCGGAAAACCCGTTATAAAGGTTGAGCGGAAAACAACATTCGGCATTTTTGCTTTTATTTTATTAAGCAGCCTTGTAAGGCTTTCACGGTCGCCTTTGCGGTTCATATTTTTGAGCACTTCGCCGCTGCAATGCTGAAGAGGAATATCAATGTACTTTACGATTTTTTCCTCGCTTGCCATAACATCAATAAGCTCGTCGGTTATCCTGTCGGGATAGCAGTAAAGCACCCTTATCCATCTGAAGCCGTCGATTTTGCACAGCCTTTTCAAAAGCTTTGCAAGATACGGCTCGCCGAACAGATCTTCGCCGTAACGGGTCGTGTCCTGAGCAATTACATTAAGCTCCTTAACGCCGTTTTGAGCAAGGTACTCAGCCTCTTTTACAACATCGTCGGGCTGTCTGCTGCGAAAATGACCTCTGATGAGCGGAATAGCACAGTATGTACAGCAGTTATCGCATCCCTCAGCAATTTTAAGGTATGCCGTATAAAACGGAGTTGACTGAACTCTGCCGCCCTCCAAGGGCAACATCGACTTATCGGGGAAAAGCTCGGTTTTTCTGCCGTTTAAGGCGTCAAGCACTATGTCGGCAATTTGACCGTTTGCCCCGATTCCGACTGCCGCGTCAACCTCGTAAAGCTGTTTTGTTATTTCATTTTGATACCTCTCGGCAAGACAGCCTGTGACAACAATTGCTTTTATTTTGCCCTCTCGCTTTAATTTGCCCAGTTCAATTATCTCGTCAATGCTCTCCTGCTTTGCCGACTCAATAAAACCGCAGGTGTTTACTATCACCGCGTCGGCGTCTGCGGGGTCGTTTACAATTTGAAATCCTCTGTTTTTTAGCGTAAACAAGAGCATTTCGGCGTCAACCTGGTTTTTGGCACAGCCGAGAGATACTATTCCGACTTTATAATTCATATGCAGTCTTCCTCAATGTATTCTTCAAATACGGCACGAATATCACTAAATCCGTATCCGAGCCTTTGCAGAGCGGAAAATGCCCTGCGGCGTAATTTTTCGTCACTTATATTTTTGTACTTTTTATCAATTACTTCTCTGATTTGCTGTCTTTCGTCAACATCAATGTCATTTAAAATTTCCTCGCAAAGCTCCCTGTCTATCCCCTTGCGGGAAAGCTCAAAGGACGCCGCGGTTTTTGACATATGCTTTGAAAAAATCAGCTTTCTTGCATACCTTTTTGCAAATTCTGCGTCATTTACAAGACCGAGCTCTTCCATTCGCTCAACGGCTTTTTCGGCACTCTGCTCGTCACTGGTGCGTTTTATCTTTTCGGTAAGCTCTTTTTTGGAGTGGTCACGGTATGATATGAGCCAAAGTGCTTTTTCCTTTGCACGCTTTTCGTTGCTTAAAATAATTATTCGGTGTAAATCATCGTCATCTATTTCTCTGCCGACATCAAAACGGTTTTCTATAAGCGTCTGCGTATCAAGGTTCATAACAAACTCGCCGTCGATATAAAGTGCACTCATCGCCCGTCTTCTCGGCTCAACAGCAGTTATCAGCATCAGTCGTCAACTAAAACATCAATGGCAGCACTGCTTTTTTTGCCGTTTGAGTCGGGTACGGAAGCTCCCGACGGCTCTGCGGCAGGAATTTCAGTGATTTTTGCCTTGGGTGCAGGCTTTTTGCGTGCATAAAGCTTGTCGATATTTTCCCACAGCTTTTCTTCAATATCCTTAGCAATTTCTTTGTCGGTTTTTAACAGCTCCTTAACTCTGTCACGACCCTGTCCCAGTCGGTTTCCGTTGTAGCTGAACCACGCTCCTGCTTTTTGTACTATATCAGCTTTTACGGCAAGATCGAGCAGCTCGCCTTCACGGGATATTCCCTCGCCGTACATTATATCAAACTCCGCCTCTCTAAACGGCGGTGCAATTTTATTTTTTACCACCTTGGCTCTTGTGTGAGAACCGATTGTTTCTCCGTTTACCTTGATTGCTTCGCCGCGTCTTATGTCGATACGAACGGAGCTGTAAAATTTAAGAGCACGGCCGCCCGTTGTAACCTCGGGACTTCCGTAAACAACTCCGACCTTTTCACGAAGCTGGTTTATAAAGATTGCAACGCAATTTGATTTTGAAATTGCACCGGCAAGCTTTCTGAGAGCCTGTGACATAAGTCTTGCGTGAAGGCCGACATGGCTGTCGCCCATTTCGCCCTCGATTTCAACCTTGGGAACAAGAGCTGCTACCGAGTCAATTACAATTACATCTATTGCACCGCTTCGGATAAGAGCCTCGGCAATTTCGAGAGCGTCCTCACCTGTGTCCGGCTGTGAAACAAGCAGGGAGTCAACATCTACTCCGAGTGCAGCCGCATAGGTTGGATCAAGAGCGTGCTCGACATCAATAAACGCAACATTGCCGCCGTTTTTTTGTCCCTCTGCGATACAGTGAAGTGAAAGCGTTGTTTTACCTGACGACTCAGGACCGTAAATTTCTGCTATTCTGCCCCTGGGCAGTCCTCCTATTCCCAGAGCAATATCAAGAGAGAGAGAACCCGTAGAAATATGCTCAACATTCATATGCTTGTTCTCTCCCAGACGCATTACAGCACCCTTGCCGAACTGTTTTTCAATCTGTGCAAGTGCCGTTTCAAGTGCTTTTGTCTTATCAACTGCCATATCATATACCTCCGTAAATCCAAACCGTTCTGACAAAATGAGTGCAAACGGAATTATTTTTATTAAGATTATAAAATATACAAAACAAAATTGCAATATTTTCACGGTAATTTGTCGAACAAATTTTCTATATTTCAGAGCTTAGTCCCTATTATCGCCCTTTGCACTCCGCCCAAATCAATTCCGGACTTAAAATTTCCGTATCCTTTTGCACTCATCAGCGACTTTACATAATCAAACTGTCCTTCGCCAAGCTCAAATGCAAGTGCACCGCCGAAAGCAAGTTTTGAACTCCAGTTATCTATTATGGCTTCGTAAAAATCATAGCCGCTTATGCCTCCGTCAAGTGCAATACTCGGCTCACGCCGCACTTCCTCCTGAAGCGTCGGGATTTCTTCGCTTTTGATATACGGCGGGTTAGAAACAATAAGGTCAAAAGTGCCGTCCTCAAAGTCACCGTGACATTTAAAAATATCACCCTTTACAGGTTTTACCTTTGCATTATTATGAGCAATATTCTTTTTAAGAAATTCAAATGCCACATCGCTAAACTCAACAGCCGTTGTATCAATATTTGTTAGCTTTGAAAGAGCAACGCAAATTGCTCCGCTGCCCGCACAAAGGTCCAATGCTTTTTCAGCGTGACTATTTTTTACTTTACAGGAAACTGCTCGAAAACGGTCGGGCAGAGAAGGATTGATAATATCAACCTTTCTGCTCGAATTGCGTGTCGAGGCACTCGACTTTTTTACTTTATAGGAAACTGCTCGAAAACGGTCGGGCAGAGACGGCTTGATAATATCAATCTGTCTGCTCGAATTGCGTGTCGAGGCACTCGACTTTTTTATAAAATCAAGGCAAAGATTAACTACTACCTCGGTGTCGTCACGGGGGATAAGCACACCCCTGCCCACATAAAAATCAAAACCGCAAAAGTTCCAGCGTCCGATAAGATACTGCAAAGGCTCACGGTCAGCCCTTCTTCGGGTGATTTCCATGAGATATTTAAACTTTTCGTCCGAAAGCTCCTCGCCGCCGCGAGAAATAATGCCGATCCTGTCAAGACCTGTTGCTTTTTCAAACAAACAGAGTGCGTCAAACGCTTCGTTTTCTATTTCGGCATTTTTTAAAACTTCCCTGCACTTTAAATATGCCTGCTTTACGGTAATCATTTTGAAACTATGTCCGAACCGTCTTCGGGGATTACTGACTTGATTGCCTCTATAGCAACTTCAATCATCTTTTCGTCGGGTTCTTTGGTAGTAATTCTTTGTGCCCACAAACCGGGAGCCGCAATAATCCTTGTAAGTAAATTATCATGCTTGCCGCAGATTTTTATAAGCTCATAACCGACTCCGCAGGAAACGGGAAGCAAAAGAATCTTTATAACAGGTCTTAAATAGCCGATTCCGAACGGAGCTACGGGGATAAAAAGACCGATGATTACCCCGACAATCAGCATAAGCACCATAAAGCTTGTTCCGCATCTTGGGTGAAAACGGGACTGTTTTTTTACATTTTCGACAGTCAGTTCTTCTTCGTTCTCATAGCAAAAAATCGTTTTATGTTCCGCACCGTGGTACATAAACACTCGCTTCATCTCCGTCATCTGAGAACACACAATTATATATAGGAGAAAAAGAATAATTTTCAGCACGCCCTCAAACACCGATTTCCAAAATACCGCTGTTCCTCCGTCACCTTCAAAAGCAGGGATAAAGTTTGCGGATAAATCAAACAGAAACGACGGCAGGAAAAAGAAAAGTCCCACTGCCAACGCTACGCCGATAACAGACGCAAACACCATAAGGATTTTAACAAGCTTATCACCGAATTTTTCGTCAAGCCATTTTTCAAATTTTGACGGTTCTTCTTCCTCGATTTCTCCTGCTTCGATTGCTTTGTCGGCTGAAAGCATTAAAGACTTGTAGGATAAACGCATTGAATCAATCAGTCCTGCAATTCCTCTTAAAAAAGGCAGTTTGAAAATCTTATATTTCGACGGTATAGTGGTAATGCTGACATCCTCGCTGTATATCTCGTTTTCACCGGTTCTCACACAGACCGTTGTACGCTTTGGTCCACGCATCATAATACCCTCAATCAGAGCACTGCCGCCTATTGAGGTTATCTTTTTGGTTTGTTTAGTAGATTTAGACATTCAAATTTCCTTTCGTGATAATAAATCACAGTTTTATATTATCGGGCATATCCTGTTCTTCGCCCTCTTTGTAGATAGGGAAAGTCAAAGTTACGGTTGTACCTACGCCCTCGCCGCTTTCAATATCAAGCGAGCCTTTGTGAAGATTCATAATTTCATCTGCGACTGCAAGTCCTATTCCCGAACCTCTTACCTTTTGGTTTGCCTTGTAAAATTTTTCTTTTACCTTGGGCAAATCTTCAGCCGATATTCCGCAGCCTGTGTCGGTAATAACTATTTTTATAATATCAGGCTCGTCCTTGCTGTAAATAACCTGTGCCGCAACCACTCCGCCTTTTGGAGTATATTTCAGGGCATTGTCAATTACATTAAGGAACACCTGTTTCAGTCGGTTTCTGTCGCCGTAAACAGGAGGATAAACAGCGTCAGGCTCGTCATACAGAAGATGCTTGCCCTCTTTAACGGCACGCTCCTTGAGCATATAAACGGTTTCGTCAAATTCGGCAAGTATGTCAAGCTTTTCGTTCATAAGCACCATTCTGCCGCTTTGGATTCGGCTGAAATCAAGAAGTTCCTCAACAATGCTTGTAAGCCTTGTGCTTTCCTTTATGATTACTCCCATACCTCGGTCAAAAGTTTTTCTGTCAAGAGTTCCACGCTCCGAAAGCTGCATTGTTTCCGCCCAGCCTTTAATCGCAGTAAGGGGAGTTCTGAGTTCATGCGACACACGGGAAATAAAGTCGTTTTTAGTCTGTTCGGTGGTTTGCAGGTCCTTTGCCATATCGCTGACCGCTTCGCACAAATCACCTATTTCATCATCGTACTTATGCTCTATTTTCTCCGAAGCTGAAAAATCGCCGTGTGCAATGCTCGCCGCTGCAAGCGAAATTTTGCGGATAGGCTTAACAATAGAACCGATAAACAACAGCCCCGATATAACTACAAGTGCAATAATAATTAACCCGATTCCTACTAAAATTACAGAAATAATCATAATTCTGCTGTTGACAATATCCATAGACACTATGTAACGAATCGCACCGACGCTTACTCCGTTGTCATTTGTAATAATTCGTGTTGCACTCATTGCACTCTCGCCCGAGCTTAATTTACCGCTCCAATAAGCAAAACCGTTTGAGTTTTCTTTTGCTTCTTCATAATCTGTAATTTCCGTGCTGTCTGAGGGAATAAAACCTGTCGAGGTCATTACAACTCTTCCGTTTGAATTGATTACCATAACCTCGAGCTGTTCTTTTTTCTTGAAATTTTCAACATAATCTCTTGCAGATGAAATAAAGCCTGTTGATGAATCGCTTGTATATCCCGGAAAAACGAGCGACAACTCACTGCTTGTAGCGGAAAGGCTCTGTTCCACACTGCTCTGAAACAAATAAGTAACAAAAAAGATGAGGCACACAACAATGGATATAATTATTGTAAGTATTACACTGAGTGTATTAAGCATCCAGCGTTTTGTAATACCGCGAAACATTGTTAAGCCCTCCTCCCTTTTGTTGTACAGTTACATTATTTGTATTACATTTTATCTTCGCAAGCTAAAAATAATCGGTTCCGATGTATCAAAATAAATTAATTTACGCCCGAATCCCACTTGTAGCCAAGACCCCATACCGTGATAATATGCTTGGGATTTGACGGCTCGTCTTCAACCTTCATTCTCAGGCGTCTGATGTTGACATCAACTATTTTATCCTCTCCGACATACGCCTCTCCCCACACATGGTTTAAAATATCCAGTCTGTCCAAAGCCACTCCCGGATTCGAGAAGAAGTATTCCATAATCTGAAATTCCACCTGTGTAAGCTCAATCATTTTGCCGTTTTTAAGAAGAGCACGGTTTCTCAGATTAAGCGTAAATTCACCCGATTTCAGTTCTTCCTTGAAGTTGTTCTCCGCATGAGACTGGGCAAGAGCCACACGCCTGTACAAAGAATCTACTCTTGCAAGCAGTTCACTCGGTGAAAACGGCTTTGTAACATAGTCGTCTGCTCCCAGCATAAGTCCGGTTACCTTGTCCATTTCCTGTGTTTTTGCCGAAAGCATAATAATTCCGATACCGCCGTTGCGGTTTCTCAGCTCTTTGCACACCTGAAAGCCGTCTATTCCCGGCATCATAACATCAAGAATGGCAACATCAAAATCTCCGTCGCTTTCGTCATATTTCTGCAACGCCGTCTCACCGCAGTCCGCCTCGACTACATCATAGCCTGCACGGGTGAGATTTATCACCACAAAATCACGGATTGCCGCTTCATCCTCGCAAACAAGTATTTTTTTCATAATATAACCTCCGATTTCTGCAATTTCACGCTAAACTGCCGTTTCGGTCAGAATCGAAAACGACTTTTTTATTTCATCATCTGACATAGCATATTTGCTGTCAGTATTAAAATTCACAAACGCATAGGCATGTGTACTGTCCTTGTATATAATGGTGTAATCATCGGTACCCTTGCCGTTTTCCCAATCGGCAATATCAAATACCTTTATTTCAAAAAGCCTGTCGCCGAGCGATGATTTATTCCATTCATAAAACACGGTTGAATTTTCGTTTAGAGAATTAACAGCCGTAATCGTATTATCAATCCAGCTGTCAGGCATTTTTACGGTAAATGCAAGACTGTAATTTACAGCCATACTGCATTTTTGTGTTATGGACTCATTCTCGGCAGACAGCGTATTCCATGTGATTTTATCAGCCACGGTTTCAGCCGGTTCACTGTCTGAATAGGGAAGCTTTTGCACCGTGGGAAAATCGAGTGATGAATCGTTGTCTATATCGGCACAAATAACATTACAGCTTCGCTGTGTGGCATTTGCCGTTTTTTCCTTATAAAGAGGATTTCTCAAAAGTGAAAGCTCAAGATTATAATAAACTATCTGTGTGAGAAGCTCACCGGTTGCAAGCTCACCGTCAACAAAGACACCTTGAGTATCACTGCCGACCGCAGAAACGGTAACATTCTTATATTTTATAACATTGGGATCCATTCCGACAACTGCCTTTGAATACAGCAAATTTTCCTCTCCGTTGTATTCAAGCATTACGGCATTAGCTTCATTTTCCGATGAATAAAGCGAAAGTGCCATCACCTCATCCTTATTATCGGAATTAAAATCACCGCAGTAAAATTCGTAATATTTCTGACCGGCAGTTATCTCCTCGATTTCTCCGTCCAAGTACGAATAACACGATAACAAATTTATATTCTGAGTATAGGTAGAGTACCCCACCAAAATTTCAAGAGTGCCGTTACCCGAAACATCAGCAAAATCCACACGGTCAATATCCGTAGTTTCTGTCACATTATCGGACGAAAGTTTCCATTCACTGCCGTCATTGTACATAACAAGCATATGCAGTCTTGTTATGTCCTCGTTTTCACGGTAAAACGCAACCGCCTCTTCCGTTTTGTCACCGTCAAGGTCATGCATAATAATTGCACTTCGGTATGTTCCGCTCTTGGGGTATTTCAGCGTGTAGCCGTTTTCAGCCGTTTTTGCAATGAGCTGTTCAATCTCCGCCTCATCTCCCATTGTTTTGGGCGGTCTGAGCAGGCTGTCGATACCAAAATCCGTAATACTGCATCCGCTGAGTAAAAAAGCCGAGAGCATACAAATAAGTACGGCGAAAAACGCAAATTTAGTTTTCAAAAGGGCAGCCTCCTCTCAATTCATAATACTGTATAAAGTCACTAAGACGGCAACAGATTTAGCCGCACTGACGGGCAATGAGATACTTTATTTTAATGCCCTGTTCAGAGAACATTTTTTCATGCTCGGTTTCAATATTGTCTTTTACATTACTGCCGTGCAAATCACGGGTAATAAATAGAATTTCATAACCGCTCTGTTTAAAATACTCAATGCTCTCCTCAAACAGTTCATCGTCATCCGTTTTAAAACGGATTTCAGCGTCTTTTTTTAGAAAGCTTTTGTACATTTCAAGCTTTTTATAATATGTAAGCCTGCGTTTCTTATGTTTTGCACGAGGCCACGGGTTACAAAAATTAATATAAAGCCTCTCTATATCATCTTCATGCGTGATAATTTTGTCAAGCTGTTCAACATTGTAATTCACAAGCAAAATATTGGAAATATCGTCCTGCGTCTTACCGTTTTCTTCAAAAAGCTTTACAATTGTTCGTCTGCCGACGCCGAGCATATCTATCTTTATGTCGACTGCTATTATATTTTTGTCGGGATTTTCAAGAGCCAGTCTGCCCGCAAAGCCTCCCTTTCCGCAGCCTATTTCAAGGTATAGCGGCTGCTCTTTTTTAAAGGCATTTTTCCACTTGCCCGCATATTCATCCGGGTTCTTTACAAAAAAGTCACAAACAGACAATTCAGGCTCTGCCCATTTCTTTTTTCTGATTCTCATATTATCGTTTTACCCCATTTTGATGTCCCTGCAAGGCACACCACCACATATAGTTATTTACCGTATCATTATATCAAACAGTTACAAATTATGCAACATAATTTATATTTTCAGACTGTTTTAATTAAATAAACTTAATATTATCCGTATATACTTTCGATTTTGTAAAAACAATATCCGAAAAGTTTTCCGAAAGTTTTTTTACAAGAGGAAAAATTACAATATCTTCACTTTTATAGTGACCTGCGTCAATTATGCTGATATTTAATTCATTTGCAAAATTAATTTCATGGTGCTTTATTTCTCCCGTAACAAAAACATCTGCTCCCTCCTGTGCCGCCGCAAAAATATCTCCTCCGCCCGCACCTGAAGAAACAGCTGCTCTTTTAACAGTCTTTTTTGTATCCGTATATCTAAGCCCCGAACAATTTAGGCTTTCCTTGACATTGCAGGCAAAATCGTGTATATCCAAAGGCTTCTTCAACTCTCCCACAAACATACACTCGCCCTTTTCGCTTTTTCGGGGATTTTCTACTCCGATTGCAGCTGCAAGGCACAGATTAACCGAAAAATCTTCGCTTAAATCAAGATTTGTATGCATACACAAAGCCGAAATTCCCTTATTTGCAAGCAAATAAACAACATTGTGCGAGTCAAGTCTTTTAATCGGGTTAAAAATTACGGGGTGATGACTTATTATCAGCTCACAGCCGAGGCGTTCTGCTTCGCAAACCACATCATTTGTAATATCGAGTGTTACAAGAGCTTTGCTCACAATATTGTTTTTATCTCCGACCAAAAGACCAACATTGTCAAAGTCCATGGCGGTATGCATAGGTGCAAAGCTCTCAAAAAATTCTATTATATCACTGATTTTTGTCATAAACTATCTCCCGAATCTTATCTGCAAGCACAGCAAAACGCACATCTCCGACAGCCTGCTTGGAAAGTCTTTTTAACTGTTCCTCAACAAAACGAAGATGCGTGCTGTTTGATTTCGGTGAAAGCTCTCCGAGGTAATAATAAACATCATCTGCTTTGAAACTTTCGCCCGTATATTTAACAAGCAATACCGTGTAACACTTTTTAGACGCTGTGCAACAGTCCTGCGATAAAATTTTAAAACCGTTATTTACAAGCCACTCAATAAGAAGCTCGCTTTTTGTCATGGGCTGTAAAATAAAATGCTTGGAACAATCGTCTGAAAAAGAACATTCGGAAATGATTTTCGCAATCATCTCTCCGCCCATTCCCGCAATTACTATATCATCAGCTTCATCGCGTGATATTCCCTTAAGCCCGTCACTGAGCCGTGTCTTGATTAAACCGTCCATGCAAGCTTGTGTAATCGTGCTCTGTCCCCTTTTGAGCGGTTCCGAATTTATATCCGCCGCTATTGCTGACGGGCATCTGCCTATACGGCACAGCCATACGGGTAAATACGCATGGTCTGTGCCGATATCGGCAATTCTTGCTCCGCTGCGGATAAAATCCGCACAAAGCTTTAGGCGGTTATCAAGCTGAAACGCCGTACTCATTGACCTATAGCTTCGTTAAGTTCTTTAACAAGTGCGTCTGCATCTGCACCGTGAACAGCACAAGCTTCTTCGATTGTTTCGCCTCTTGAAGCGGGGCATCCGAGACAGTGCATACCTATCGAGAAAAATATCTCCGCTGTTTCGGGGTGCATATCGAGAACATCACCGATGATTGAAGTTTTTGATACAGTCATAATTTTTACCTCCGTGGGTTTATTTTATCCTTGCAGAAAACTGCGAGTTTATTATAACATAAAAAATAAAAATATTAAAGATAATTATTAAGAAGCTTTGCCGATAATCAGGTTTTCGACCAATATTTTCGATCAAGACTTCTGTATTGCACCGCCTCAAGAACATGCTCGGAGCGAATCACCTCCGACATTTCAAGGTCGGCAATAGTTCGTGCAACCTTTAAAACCCTGTCATAGGCTCTCGCTGTAAGTCCCAATCTCTCAAAAGCGTCTTTTAAAGTACGCTCCGCCTGACTGTCAATGATACAGGCTTTTTCAAACTGCTGTGCATTGATTTTTGCGTTGCACGCACCTGTGCCTGTGCCGAAGCGTTGACGCTGAATCTCCCTCGCCGCGTCAACACGCTTTTTTATTTGAGCCGATATTTCCGTTGTTTCAGAGCTGCGAAGCTCATCAAACTTAACGGGAGGTACCTCAACATGGATATCAAAACGGTCAAGAAGCGGACCTGAAATTCGGTTTAGATACCGCTTTATTTTTGTATCGGAACAGGTACACCTGTGAGTTTCATCTCCGTAATATCCGCACGGACAGGGATTCATCGCCGCAACCACCATAATTGAACAGGGATAAGTACAATTTTGTCCTGCACGGGAAATGGTAATCTGCATATCCTCAATCGGCTGTCTGAGCACCTCAAGTGCATTGCGTGAAAATTCGGGAAGTTCATCAAGAAAAAGCACGCCGTTATGAGCAAGCGACACTTCACCGGGTCTTATTACTCCCGTTCCTCCGCCGCCTAATCCTACTGCCGTTACCGTGTGGTGAGGTGAGCGAAACGGACGAATATTTATAAGTCCGTCGCCGCTGAGCGTTCCTGCAATAGAGTGAATTTTTGTAGTTTCTATCATCTCTTCAAAGGTCATATCAGGCAAAATTGAAGGAATCCTTTTTGCAAGCATACTTTTTCCGGAGCCGGGAGGTCCGATGAGCAGAATATTGTGTCCCCCTGCCGCAGCAATTTCTATGGCACGCTTTGCCTCAAACTGACCCTTTACCTGTGAAAAATCAGGTACAAAGCTGTTTGGGCGTGAGTCAGTATTCTTCAACAATGCCGCAGGCTGCACGGACTTTTGACCGTTTAAAATATCTTTGAGCTCAACAATATCATTAATCGGATAAACCTCTATTTCCTCGACAACCGAAGCTTCTCTTACATTTTTTGACGGTACAAAAATTCTTTTTATTCCGCATTCCGTCGCCTTGATTACCATGGGCAAAACACCGTTAATTCCTCGTGTTTCTCCCGCAAGAGAAAGTTCTCCTATAAACGCACAGTCGGAAATATCCGTTATAATCTGCCCCGTAAGCTTTAGCAAGGCAACCGATATCGGCAAATCATATATCGGACCCTCTTTTTTTATATCGGCAGGAGCAAGGTTTAAAATAATATGCGAGGGCGGCAGGTTAAAACCACAGTTTTTAAGTGCACTTTTTACTCTGTCACGGCTTTCACGCACCGCGGTGTCGGGAAGTCCCACCATATCAAACGCAGGCAAGCCCGTCTGAATTGACGCCTCTATCTCTACCTTGTAACCGTCCATTCCGTTTATTCCGAAGCTGTTGCACTTTACTACCATAATTAAAGCCCCTCTGAGTTGAGTTTTCTAAATTATACCATTTTAAAGTAAGTATTACAAGTTACTATTATTATTTAATTCGACAAAATGTTAGTTATTTTGCATAAATTTTTTTTAATTTATAATGCGTTTTTACAGAAAATGCATTTTTACGGTTGACATAATTCAAATTTTGTAATATATTATTACATATAGATTTATACTGTCAGGGGTGAGAAAATGAGCGAAAGTACAAGCTCCTATGTTTCACTCGATGACAACACCCTTGCAGAGCTTGCCAAAGGCGGAGATGACAATGCGTATAACGAGCTTGTGGTGCGTTATTTAAAAACTATAAGCTTTATTTCACGCAAATATACCGCCGAGGGATATGAACCAAACGACTTTGTTCAGGAGGGGCTTGTGGCTCTTTTGTATGCGTGCAGAACATTTGACCGATGTGCTGCCGCAAGCTTTAAAAGCTATATGTCAGTCGTTGCAGAACGCAGGTTTATTTCAATTATCAGAAAAAACAGCACAAAAAAATCAGTACCTAAATCGGCTCTTGTCAGGCTGGATGATTTGAGTGAGTCCGTTGAAGATTTGTCACAGACTCCGGAGGAGCTGCTGTTGTGCAGAGAACATCTTAATGCAGTTTTGGGAAAGATGAAATCTGTACTTTCTAAAACCGAGTTTGATGCCGTAATGCTGTTTGGAAGCGGTTTAAGCTACAAAGAAATTGCACAAAAGCTGTCCATTTCAGAAAAGTCAGCCGACAATGCACTTCAGAGGGCACGCAGAAAAATCAGCTGCATAGATATGTCCTGAATAGTTTAGGCGGTGCAATTCCGCACGGGGCAAATTTTTATTATGCCAAAAGAGAGGTAAAACCAATGTACGAAGACAAGACACTCATTTGCAAAGAATGCGGAAACGAATTTGTTTTCACAGCCGGAGAACAGGAGTTTTATGCTGAAAAAGGTTTTGTAAATGAGCCACAGCGTTGCAAAGAATGCAGACAAGCCCGCAAAAATGCCGCTAAGGCAGAGCGTCAGTATTTTGAAACAACCTGTGCTGAATGCGGAGGACCTGCAAAGATTCCTTTCCAGCCAATGGAAGGCAAAAGCTACTATTGCAGTGATTGCTTTGCAAAGAGAAAAGCAGCTGCTGAATAATATGTTTTTGATTAAATTATAGTATTTTTGCACTGTACACGGCAAGCCGAGGCTTGCCGTGTTTTCTGTTTACCGTAATTTTGGGCATAATTTTATCTGTCAATGCACACTTTCACAAAAAATGTTTACTCGGTTCATATTAAAAAATTGCCCTCATATAATTATACGGGAGGGGATTTTATGCGTTTATTAATTCTGACAAAACGCAGTCTTATTTCAATAGGATTTTGCCTTTTAATAGGAGCTGCAACGGCAGCAATAGCAATTACATCTACCGTAAAGGCGGTACAAACCGCATCAACACCTCGTGAAATCCCCATATATTATGTGGAAACCGACAAAAAACAGGTAGCAATTTCTTTTGACGCCGCATGGGGAAACGAGCAGACTGACACCTTGCTCGAAATCCTTGACAAATACAAGGTAAAATCCACCTTTTTTCTTGTGGGCGATTGGGTTGAAAAATACCCCGAAAGCGTAAAGAAAATCGCTGACAAGGGACACGATGTGGGTAATCACAGCGATACTCACCCCCATATGACTCAAATGACAACATCACAAATGGCAGGAGAGATTCAGGCTTGCAACGAAAAAATCAAAAAGATTACGGGCAAAACCCCTACTCTCTTCCGTGCCCCATACGGGGATTATAATAACGATGTTGTAAAGTCAGTCAACGGCTGCAATATGTACTGCGTTCAGTGGGATGTCGATTCGCTGGACTGGAAAGACCCTACGCCTGAACAAATCACTCAGAATGTTTTAAAAAAACTGAAAAACGGAAGCATTGTTTTATTGCACAACGGTGCAAAAAACACACCGGAGGCTCTTCCTATGTTAATAGAAGCTATACAGGAAAAAGGTTATGAGATTGTTCCGATTTCACAAATACTTCTGAAGTGTGATTATTTTACCGATGTTGACGGAAAAATGTGTCCAAAAGAAACTACTGCGACACAATAACTGTTACTTACACCAATACATTCGGCATCAAGATAACTTCGGCAATATGAAAACACGGCAAAGCACAAAAGCTTTGCCGTGTTTTTGTGTATTAATATACTACAACTCTTGTTCCTATAGTTGCTTTTTGATAAATCTTTTTAACTGCACTGTACGGTGTATTTACACATCCGTGCGATCCGTTGCCCTTGTATGTTGTACCTCCGTATTCTCCGCTTGAACGCCAGCTTGCATCATGGATTCCCACTCCCGAGTATGTAAAAGCAAGCCAGTAGTCCACAGGAGATGCATATCCGGGACCTACAAGTACGGTCGGTGACTGCTTCTGCCAAATTTTAAACGCTCCCTTAGGCGTATCGTGATAACCGTCCTCATTTCCCGTTACAACATCAGTATGGCAATACAGTTCTCTGTTGATATAGAACCACATATGCTGCTGTTTAAGACTTATTTCAATGTAGGTTCCGCCGACACTTACTCCGTAAGCGTTCTTTGTAACCGTTTTGGAGCGTGTAGCGTAGGTGCCGAGTACCTTTGTTTTGCTTGCACCGTTAATCTTGTAGGGCTGAACCCTGAAGTAATATGTTTTTTGATCGGTAAGTCTTACCGTATTAAAATAATTGTTCTTCGTTGTTCCGAGTAATTTAAATGTACCGTTTTTCGAGGTTGAATAATAAATATCATAGCCTGTTGCGTATTTATTCTTATTCCAAGAAAGGCTAACCCTTGAAAGCTGTGATGTCATAGAGTAGTCGGGTGCACTCATTCCGCAAATAAACTTTATTGTTGCGTGTGGTGCGTTGTACTCCGTGTTGTAAAGTTCTCGGAAAGGTCTTACGCTGTAATAATACGCCCTGCCCAACTCAATATTTGTATCGGAAAACGATGTTGTGCTGTTTCCTCTGATAGTTTTGTACAGCACATATCCGCCGTTTGTAGCATAGCACGCTCTGTAAATTCTGTAGCCCGTTGCCTTTGAGTTACGATCCCATGCAAATTCAATCACGCTTGACGAACGCACCATTCTCAAATTTGACACCTTGCCTGGCTGAGTTGCAGTCTTTTTTACGGTACCTCTGCCCTCATACTTCACGCCGTTCTTTAGAACATATGCCGAAACTTTGAAGTGGTACTGTGTAGTATGAATGAGATTTGAAGCTGTATATGTGTTATTTGTTACATCTGCAAGCTTTGTGTATGACGATGAATTGTCGGCATTTTTTATATATACAAAATATCCCGATGCTCCCGATACCTTGTCCCATTTCAGAGTGATTTTATTTGTTTCAAAGCTGGTTTTTGTAATGTTTTTAACAGTTCCTACAACAGGAGCGGGAACCGTTGCAGCAGTCGCCTGAGTTGAAGGCACAGTCGTCGGGTAATCTGTTTCATCAGGCTCTGTCACTGCGGGCACAGTTGTAGGCTGCTCTGTTTCGGCAGGCTCTGTAACTGCGGGCACGGTTGTAGGCTGCTCAGTTTGATCAGGCTCTGACACCACAGGCACGGTTGTAGGCTGTTCTGTTTGGTCAGGTTCTGTCGCCTCAGGCACATAGGTTTTGCCCACTAAGCTGTCAGAAGAAACTCCTGTAATATATCTTTGAATTATCGTTGCGTCGATAACATTCACTCTATCATCACCGTTAACATCGCAAACAGCCAAATAATCGCCGTCAATCAATTCAACGCCTGAAGAATATTTCTGAACAATCGTTGCATCATCAATTCTGATATGACCGTCGCCGTTAGCATCTCCGTAAATCATTGAATCTGCAAACTCCGTGTTTGCCTCAACCTCCTGCTGTGACAAATATTCATTTTCAGATTCTGCATATACATTTATATTTATTGCTAAAAAAGCAGTCCATACCATGGAAACCGCAAGTATCATGGATATAACACGATTTAATTTACCTTTCATATAAAGACCTCGCTTTCCGACGCTGTGCTGTCTTATTTGTATTTTCGGGGACAGGCGTTTGTAGAAACCCTCTCGTCATACTGCTCCACAGCCTCTCTCACCCTGGCACGCAGTCTCTCAAACGGAGTATCTTCCCTGTTGTCTATAATCTCTTTTGGAGAAAGAGTTTTTGGTGTAATATTTGACGCACCTGACTGACCGTACATTCTCATTACGATACCCTCTTGCTGAATCAGTGCAAAAAGCTGGCTGAGTGATTTGCAGGCGTCAATTTCCTTTAGTAGCTGTTCTTTAGTTTTTCTGCGATAACCGCTGACGCCGACACTTCTCACCGTTTCACCGACCCTTCGTTCAAGGCGTAATAAGCAAAATTATCCTTTTATTTCTTTGAGTATATTATACTTAATATTCACATAATTTTCAATACAAAATTCGACTTTATTTGTTTACAGAAATATTAAAATATGATATGCTTTTAGTAATATCAGCACTTATTTTGTCTATAAACAAAGAAACGGAGAAAATAATTATGAAAAGATTGAAGTGTCTGCTTGTTGTCTGCACATTAGTATTATCGGCAGCTCTGTACGGCTGCGGCGACAATGAAAACAGTACAGCTCAAACGACCTCACCTCAGCCGACTGATACAACTGTTAAAACTACAGGAGAAAAAATTCATATAAATGACAGCACTCTCGGCGAAATATGGATAACGGAGCTTGAGGGGGTCAGAGTAAACGAGCTTGATAACAGCGGGTTTACAGCTGACGAGCATTTAAAATATTACAGCGAAAACGGCAAGCCTGCTTCAACCGAGGGGATTGATATTTCGGAGTACAGCGGAAATATTGACTGGAAAAAGGTAAAGGAAAGCGGAATTGATTTTGCAATGATACGCGTCGGAGGCAGAGGCTACGGCGATGAAGGAAATATATATGCCGACTCAAGGGCGATTGAATACATAAACGGTGCAAAAGCCGAGGGAATAAAGGTAGGAGCTTATTTCTTCTCACAGGCTATTACAACAGAGGAAGCCATTGAAGAGGCAGAATTTGTAAAATCCGTCCTGGGAGATATAAAGCTTGACTACCCCGTTGCCTATGACTGGGAAATTATAAAGAACGATGACGCACGCACAGACAGCGTCAGTGCAAGTCAAACGACCGAATGTGCAAGAGCGTTTTGCGATAAGATAAAAGAGTACGGATATACGCCGATTATATATTCTCCGAGCCGTGAGCTTTATTTCAAATATGATTTGTCACGATTGTCGGATATTGATATATGGTACTGCGAATACGCCGATGTACCTACTTTTTATTATGAATTTTCAATGTGGCAATATACAGAAGCAGGCAGCATTGACGGAATTGACGGAGAAGTTGACCTTAATATTTGCTTTACTAATGTAGCGGATTACGACTGATTTTAATAATAAAGGAATGACTGAAATGAAGAAAATTGCAAGCTTTACCGTAAACCACGACACACTTAATCCCGGAGTATATGTTTCACGCATAGACGGAGATATTACAACCTTTGATATGCGTTTTGTAAAGCCGAATACTCCCCCCTTTCTGCCGAACCCCGTCATGCACACGATAGAGCATCTGTTTGCAACATATGCAAGAAACAGCGAATTTGCAGATAATGTAATATATTTCGGACCTATGGGATGCAGAACAGGATTTTACTTTCTGGTGAGAAATTTGAGCTTACAGCAATCGCTTGACCTTATCAGAGAAACGGTTAAAAAATGTTGTGAACATACGGGAGAAATCCCGGGAACAACAGCTGTTGAATGCGGAAATTACAAAGAACACGACAAAAACGGTGCAATTTCCGAGTTAAAGAAATATTACTCTTTGTTGATTGATTATAAAATCGATAACTTACAGTATAATTAATTTTAAGAAATATTGTGCAATATTATGAAAGTTATCGCCTTAATCCGACAACTATTCTGTTAATAATTACAATTTTTAATTCTCTTATTGCAAATTCGTTACAATTTGGTATAATTAAACTGTTGAGTTTGTTACAAAAATGTAACGATTAATGTGATAGGAGAATTAATTTTGAAGACAAAGTTCATTGGTTTGGAAGGTTTCAATGAAATAGAAAGTCTTTCAACAACAAAAAAGACTGCGGGTAAATGCGTATCGCAGGTAAGCTTTTCTTACAAGGCTGTCCGCTTTGCAAAAAGAGCTTCTGCGTATTTTGCAAAGTCATTAAAAAAGAAATCCGCAGACTTAGTAAACAGACAGTCGGTTAAACACACAGCTAAATCGACAAGCGTCAGAAAAACACGGTCGGTTCTTGACAAATGCTATATTGATAACAGAAACGGCTCGCAAAATGAATTTTCAGGCTCGCTTATCGAGGCAAGCAAATCTGTTTTCGGAGTACCTGCAAATAAGAAATATGCACGCATGACTGCTGTGCAAAACTGCCGAACACACTCAATTCTCAAGAAAAGAGCAGTGCTTGCAGTTGTGGCTTGTGCCGTTACGGTTATGCTTTCGTGTGTAACTGTTGCAAGTGCTCTTGACACAAGCGATAACGCAGTCAAGGTTATTACATCGGCAAACCCTGTTTTTGCTTCTCAGACAACCCCCATGTCAAACAACGCAGAAACAGAAACAAGCTCAGATGCATTTCTCGCCGCTACAGCTGACGAAGCAAGTATGCAGCTTAGCAACGAAGCGTACCTTTCGATTACAAAGGCAGTTGCCGCTGATGAATTGGCAACCGGTATATCGGGGCTTTATATTGACGGAGAGCTTATCGGTGCGACAAACGATATTCAGGGGCTCAACGACGCTTTAAATCAAATACTTGCTGATTACAAAGAGGGTTACGACGACGAAACTACTACTGAATTTGCAAACGATGTAGTTGTCAAGGGCGGAAACTTTTCGGAAGATGACATTATGAGCGTTTCCGATATTATGCAGGCCGCTGATGGTAGGTTCTCAATTTCATTATCAACCGATATTGTTTATACAAGAGAAATTGATTACGAAACAATAACCGAATATGATGATTCAAAGGCATCGTCATACAAAAAAGTTACAACCAAAGGCAAAAAGGGCGAGGAACAGGTAACTATCCGCACCACTTTTACGGACGGAATGCAGACCGACGCAGTAGAAGTTGAAACAAAGGTTTTAACCGAAGCAGTTGACGAGGTTGTGGTAAGAGGATCTAAGGACGGCGTAGTTGAGGATAATTCCTCAAGTCAAAGCTCCGGCTCTTCATCTTCTTCAACAGGTACATTTTCGTGGCCTGTCCCCTACACTCACAATATCAC
Source organism: Clostridiales bacterium (assembly GCA_019415945.1). Lineage (GTDB taxonomy): Bacteria > Bacillota > Clostridia > Oscillospirales > Acutalibacteraceae > Ruminococcoides. The sequence continues at coordinate 67,799 of DXYF01000031.1, read as the reverse complement.
AAGCTATTATGAGTGGCGTTGGGGCAGAATGCACTGGGGTATTGATATTTCGGCAGGCGGCGTTTACGGTCAGGCAATTACAGCTTCCGACGGCGGCACAGTTGTATTTGCAGGTGACAAAGGCGACGGCTACGGCAATTATGTAATAATTGACCACGGCAACGGCTATCAGACGCTGTACGCTCATTGCAGTTCACTTGCAGTATCATACGGTCAATATGTTTCAAAGGGCGATACGATAGCATATGTAGGCTCTACAGGCAACTCAACAGGACCTCACCTGCATTTTGAAGTGATTTACAACTCAAATAAGCTTAATCCGCTTCAGTTTGTATCTTAATTAACATAAAATTAAAAATCCAAAACATATTTTTCTGAATTTTTCAGACGAAAAACAGAACACAATATAAAAGAAACCCGCTGTGACGCTTTTAATCAAAGCACACGGCGGGTATTTTTTATGGTAAAGTATTAAGTTCTATGCAAGCAGTAAGTATAAAACGAAAATTTAAGCAAGACAGAGCGGTAATTTAACTTCCTTGATTTTGCAGACTTTTATACAGCCTCAATATATAAATGTCTAAGACTTGACTTTAATAATATATTCGGTATACTTATTTTGAGTATACCGCAAACATTACCACACAAAACATTCTTAAAATATTCTTAAAATAAGATTTTACGGTGATTATATGAGAAATAAACAAAACAAGCATTTGGGAATAGAGGTTGAACCTGAGCTGCACAGAAAACTGCACTACATCGCAAAATATGAGGGCCGTTCGGCAAACGGACAGATTTTGTATTTAATCCGCCGCTGTATAAGAGAGTTTGAGGAGAAAAACGGCAAAATTGAAAATGAAAACGAGTAATTCTTAACTTTTGAATTACAATTCAATCAAACAAATTGAACATAGCAAAAGCCGTGCGGGTTTATTTTTACGGGGGCGGTTTAATCTTTATTTTTTGGCTCAAAGCCTATACCGTTATTACATTCTTTTATTTCCTTTACTTTACCAAAATCAAAATCCATTGGTATTCCGTCAGGGAAAGCATCGCAACACGGACGCCAACCATCTAAAAGTTTCCTTTGGTGTTTGCAATTTCCACAATCAACAACACAAATCATTTATATTTCCTCCCCATATATTTCTCATAGAATTTCATTGCTTCCTCGGATACTTTAGCTCTCCTTGAACGAAGAACCTCTAACTCGGCAAGGCACTCTGCACCATCATTATAAACTGCTTAAACTCGTCAAAAAACTTTTTCATTTTGTTACCTCTCGGGGCATATTTCTTTAAGCGAGCACCGCTTTATGGAAAACCTTTTTGCCCTTTTTGATAATCACATAACCTTTTTCAAAGGCTGATACGGGGATTGAAGCGTAAACATCGGTTATCTTTTCGTCAGATACAGACACTCCTCCCTGCTGAATAAGACGCCTGCCCTCTCCGTTTGAAGCTATGAGAGAGCATTTTCTGAGCAGGTCAAGCACGGATATATTGCCGTCCGTAAAGTCGGATTTTGAAAGCTGTGTTGACGGCATATTGTCCGTATCGGTCTTTGAGCCGAACAACGCTCTTGCCGCCTGCTGTGCCTTTTCGGCTTCTTCACTGCCGTGAATAAGTGCAGTAAGCTCATAAGCAAGTATTTCCTTTGCCTTGTTAATTTCACTGCCCTCAAGCTTTGCAAGCTCCTCTATCTGCTCAAGCGGAAGAAATGTGAGCATTTTAAGACACTTTACAACATCACTGTCGTCAACATTTCGCCAGTACTGGTAAAAATCGTAGGGGCTTGTCTTTTCGGCAGAAAGCCATACCGCACCCGACTGAGTTTTTCCCATCTTCTTGCCCTCTGAATTTAAGAGAAGATTAATTGTCATTGCATAAGCGTCCTTGCCGAGCTTGCGTCTGATAAGCTCCGTGCCGCCGAGCATATTGCTCCACTGGTCGTCGCCGCCGAACTGCATATTACAGCCGTACTTCTGATATAAAGCGTAAAAGTCGTAGGACTGCATTATCATATAGTTGAACTCAAGAAAGCTAAGTCCCTTTTCCATTCTCTGCTTGTAACATTCCGCTGTAAGCATTCTGTTTACGCTGAAGTGTGCTCCGACCTCACGCAGTACATCAACATAATTGAGGTCAAGCAGCCAGTCGGCATTATTTACAAGAAGTGCCTTATCGTCTGAAAAATCAATAAAGCGGCTCATCTGTTTTTTGAAGCAGTCAACATTGTGCTGTATAGTTTCCTTTGTCATCATCTGACGCATATCGGTTCTGCCCGACGGGTCGCCTATCATAGCAGTACCGCCGCCTATAAGTGCGATAGGCTTGTTGCCTGCCATCTGTAGTCTTTTCATAAGACAGAGTGCCATAAAATGACCTACATGAAGGCTGTCTGCCGTTGGGTCAAATCCGATGTAGAACACAGCCTTTCCGCTGTTTACAAGCTCCCTGATTTCCTTCTCGTCGGTTACCTGTGCAATAAGTCCCCTTGCAACGAGCTCTTCATATACTCCCATTTTCAACAAATCCTTTCATATTCATTAGTTATGTAAAATAATATCGTATAATTTTTAACAGTGTAAATAGTATATTATTAATTTAAAATTAAGTCAAGCTATATAACTACGCATCGGTATAAACCGTAAGGTTTTCGCCGTCGGAATTGACTACTATGCTGTAGTCGTCGGCGGTGGTATAAACACTTGACGAATAGCTGTTTATTCTTGCCATGGTGTCATAGTCGGGGTTTGACAAATCCGATGCACCTACGCTTACAACGGATATTTCGGGGCTTACCGCTTCAAGGAACTCCTCGCATGATGAGGTTTTACTCCCGTGATGTGCAACCTTTAGTACATCGGCTTTTAAAACGGCATTTGACGAAAGCAAGTCTTTTTCAACCTTGCTTGAAACATCACCCGTAAATAAAAATTTATTGTTTCCGTATGTAAGACGCACAATAAGCGAATTGTCGTTGCGGCTTGTGTACTCCTTTGCGGGAGAGATAAAATCTACGGACACACCCGAAAGCTCAAATCCGTCGCCTACACCCGTGTATATCAGCTCAACACCGTTTTCCTGTACACAGCTGATAAACCGAGAGTACTCCTCGCTGTCGGGTTTCAAATCAGCAGAAGTCTTGGGAAGATATATTTTGTCAACTCCGTACTGCTTTATTATATCTGCCGCTCCTCCGTAGTGGTCGTTGTCCAAATGCGAAATAATAATTGCGTCAAAGCGTTTAAAATCATAACGCTCCAGAAAGCTTGTCAGCTTTTGACTGAGCCTTTGAGTACCGCTGTCAATAAGAATCTGTTTGTCAGCGTACTTTATACAGCACGCATCGGCAGTCCCGACATTTACAAATCCTGCCGAGAGCCCGTCGCTCATATCGGCATAGACTCCGCAAGCCGTAAAAATATCGTTCCAGCCCGGAATACCGAACCTGCCGCCAAAGCTTATGAGCAAAATGCAGACTGCCGCCGTTATGCACAAAACCGCTTTAACAACGGATTTTTTACTTCTTTTTGTTTTTGCGTCTGTATTTTGCATACTTATCCTTATTGTTTTTCTTTCTGCCCGTTTTGTTTGAGCCGTCTTTTTTGTAACCTCCTGCGGTTTGTCCCGCAAGCGGGGTGACAAGACACTTCTTATCGCTGCCTATTAAATCTCTTCTGCCCGCTTTAATCAGAGCTTTTATAACAAGCGGCTTGTTCTCGGGGATAAAATACTGCAAAAGTGCCCTCTGCATAGCCTTTTCGCCCTCCGACTTGGGAACATACACAGGCTCAAGCGTATAAGGGTCAAGCTCTGTGTAAAACATCGCCGTTGAAATCGTACCCGGTGTGGGATAAAAATCCTGTACCTGCTTTGGATGAATCCCCTCACGCTTGCAAAAAAGAGCAAGCTCGACTGCGTCTCTCATTGTAGAACCCGGATGAGAACTCATCAGATAAGGCACAACATACTGCTCTTTGTGAGCCTTGTCGGTCAGAGAATAAAACTTTTTACAGAATTTTTTGTAGGTTTCAATGTGCGGTTTTCCCATTTTATCAAGCACGGCGGCAGAGCAATGCTCGGGAGCTACACGAAGCTGACCGCTTATGTGGTACTTAACAAGCTCGGTTATAAACTCGTCGTTTTCGTCCTCCATAAGATAGTCAAAGCGTATTCCGCTGCGGATAAACACCTTTTTTATGCCGTCTATACCTCGAAGCTTACGCAGTATATCAAGATATTCAGTGTGCGACACCTGCATATTCGGGCAGGGCGTCGGTGCAAGACACCGTCTGTTTTTGCACAAACCGAGCTTTTTTTGCTTTTCACACGACGGAAGCCTGAAATTTGCGGTAGGGCCTCCTACATCGCTTATGTATCCCTTAAATCTCGGATTTTTTAAAAAGCTTTTTGCCTCGTTAATAATACTTTCTTCACTGCGTACCGTTACCGCCCTGCCCTGATGAAACGCAAGCGAGCAGAAATTGCACGCACCGAAGCAGCCTCGGTTGTGGGTTATTGAAAACAGCACCTCTTCAATACCGGGAACTCCGCCTGCCTTTTCATAGCACCTCGGATACCAACGCTCATAGGGCAGCGAGTAAATATAGTCAAGCTGTTTTGTATCAAGGGGCGGCATGGGAGGATTTTGCACCAAAATATAACTGCCGTGCCGCTGAATAAGGGTTTTGCCCCTTACGGCGTCAGCCTGTTCAAGCTCCTTGCGTGCCGCAGCCGCATAATCGCGTTTGTTCTCTTTGACACGCTCATAGCTTGGAAGTTCAACCACCGACATCGGAGTGTAGTCCTCGGTTTTTACCTTGTAGCAAATTCCCCTTATATCATAAAGTGACTCCACGGAATAGCCCTCGCTTAGGCGTTTTGCAATCTCGATTGTCTGAAGCTCGCCCATTCCGTACGATATAATATCTGCTTTGCTGTCAAAAAGCACGGACGGCATAACATCGTCAAGCCAATAATCATAGTGTGCAAAACGGCGAAGCGACGCTTCAAGCCCGCCGATTATTATAGGAGAATCGGGGTACAGCCGACGGATTATGTTGGAATATACCGTTACCGCCCTGTCGGGACGCTTTCCGTTTTTTCCGCCTGCCGTGTATGCATCGTCACTGCGTTTACGCTTTGCAACGGTATAGTGGGCAACCATACTGTCAATATTTCCTGCCGAAACAAAAAATCCAAGCCTCGGTTTGCCGAACTGCTTAAAATCATCATCGTTTTTCCAGTCGGGCTGAGCGAGAAAAGCAACTTTGTAACCGCAGTCTTCGAGAAGCCGTGTTATTATGGCTGAACCGAATGACGGGTGGTCAACATAGCTGTCGCCGCAAACATATACAAAATCAACGCCGTCCCAGCCACGCTCTTTAACCTCTGAGGCGTTCATAGGTAAAAATGCCATTGCTTTCCTCCTTTTTTTATCATCATATCTCAATCCTATATGATATTAATATAAAAAATTTTAATTCTTATTGCCGCACAAGGCTTCTGCCAAATTATCAGCAGAAGCCCTGCGGTTAATCCTCTCGGTTTTGTATCGCATTGCGTCGTTCAAGCCATTCGTTATAGGTCATCAGCACATCTCTGGGTTTTGACCCCTGATAAGGTCCGACAACTCCGAGCTGTTCCATGTCATCAATCATTCTTCCCGCTCTTGCATATCCTACCTTGAGTCTGCGTTGAATAAGAGAAGTAGATGCCTGTCCCGCTTCGATGACGCACCTTATTGCCTCGTCCATTTTAGAGTCAATATCAAGTCCGTCGTCATTTGAGGAGCTGTCATTTCCTTTTTTGCCCGAAGCAATTTCCTCAGCCGCAATACGCTTGATTTTTTCTTCAATCTCCGAATTATACTGTGCGGAATACGATTTCTTGATGTAACTTGTAACGCCCTCTATTTCTTCATCGGACGCATAACAGCCCTGAACTCGCATGGGCTTTGGTGCTCCTACGGGAGCAAACAGCATATCGCCCTTGCCTATGAGCTTTTCGCCGCCGCCCGTATCGAGAATTGTTCGTGAATCCATATTCGAGCTTACTTTCAGCGAAATTCGGCTCGGAACATTAGCTTTTATCAAACCTGTTATTACATTTACCGTGGGTCGCTGTGTTGCAAGTATTAGGTGCATTCCCGCCGCACGAGCCATTTGTGCAAGGCGGCAGATTGAATCCTCAACCTCGCTGGGGGCAGCCATCATAAGGTCTGCAAGCTCATCAATCGCAATTACGACACGGCTCATTTTTTCCTGTGCGACGGGAAGTCCGTTCACCTCAAGAACAGGCTGTTTAAGCTCGCCGTTTTCATCCTCCTTGGGAGAATTTTTTGAAATGTAATCGAGATTTTTCTGCACTAATGAATTATACGAATCAATATCCTTACAGTCGTACTCGGAAAAGATTTTGTATCGCTGAAGCATCTCGTTTACCGCCCACGCAAGTGCCCCTGCCGCTTTTTTGGCGTCGGAAACCACGGGCACGAGCAGATGAGGTATTCCCTTATACTTAGAAAACTCAACCATTTTCGGGTCTATAAGCAAAAGCTTTACCTCATCGGGCGTTGCTTTGTAGAGAATACTGATGAGAATTGAGTTTACGCAAACCGACTTACCTGAACCTGTTGTACCTGCAATGAGCAAGTGAGGCATTTTGGCAAGATCCGTTACAACTATTTCGCCTGAAATATCACGGCCGAGAACGCAGGTAAGCTTGCTCTTTGCGTTTCTGAACTTGTCCGAATCAATAAGCTCACGCATTGAAACCATGCTTACAACCTTGTTGGGCACTTCGATTCCCACAGCCGCCTTACCGGGGATGGGAGCCTCAATACGGACACCGTTTGCCGCAAGATTCAGTGCAATATCATCTGACAGATTAGTTATTTTGCTAATTTTCACACCCGGTGCAGGCTGAAGCTCATAACGGGTAACGGAGGGGCCTCGGCAGATATTTGTAATTGATGCATTTACGCCGAAACTGTTAAGCGTTTCAATGAGCTTTTTTGAGTTGTTTTGAAGCTCCTCCATCGCGTTTCTGTCGTTGTTGTTTGTATTGAGCTTTAAAAGCTGTACGGGAGGATAATGATAACGCTTTTCTTCTTTTATTTCTTTTGAAGAATCATCTATCTTGTATCCTACTCCATCAAACTCCGAATGTACTTCTTCATCTTTGTCGACAGATTTTTTATTTTCTTCCAAAGGCACGGTCTGCGGATCCGGCTGTTTTGCTCCCTGTGTTACATAATTTGAGGATTTTTCGTTTGAAATATCCTCTGCTATATCGGCAACCGTAGTGTCCGCGTTCTCTCCGAGAGGTTTGCTTGCACGGTTTATAATGTTAATCAAATCCTGCGACAAATCCTTGTCTGCCGCGTTCTGTTCGTTTGTATCAACATAATCGATATCAATACCGCTTTTTTCGGCTTGTCTGCGTTTTTTCTTCTTGCTTTTTGTTTCGTCAAGAGGAATATCAATTTTATTATCGTTGTTTTGTGCGATATTAATATCGCCGCCGTTTGTATAATAATCTGCCGAATTCTGTCTGCGTGCTTTCACTTCCCGCACATGCTTTTCTCTTACCTCTCTTACATGGCTTACCGTTCTCGAAGCCGCAGCAGCCATATCCTTTATTGAAATGTTTGTTATGATGAAAACAAGCATTACAACAACAACAAAGCACACCAAAAGAGCGGCAACGCTTCCGCAGAGAAGCGTGAGCGGATAACCCAATATTCCGCCCATAAGACCGCAGCCGAATGTCATATACACACTTGTGTCGGCAGATTGCAGATAGAGTTTGCCGAGACAGGCAGGGAAACTTATGTCGTTAAAGGCTGAGCCTCCCGCTATGTAAATCAAAGCACCGACAAACAGTATTATAAGAGTGCTTATTGTGACCTTAGACTTAAAATGAGCGACTGTTCTTTCTTTTTCGGTTATAAGGCAAAGATACATCATGAGAACAGGTATAAGGAAAATTCCGAAACCGAAAACGCCGAAGAAAAAGCTTCTCACGGCTGTCCATACATTTTCGCCCTTGATAATTATCATAATTGCAAACAGAACTGCCACCGCTGCGAAAATTATTGCCCTTACACGCGGACTTAATACGGTACGGGCGGCAGTATCAGGCTTTTTTGCTCTGCTTCTGCCCTTTTGGGCTTTGGCAGTCGTTTTTGATTTTTTGTTAGATGTTTGCTTTTTTGCAGGCAACGCTGCCACCCCCTAATTTTACCGTTGATTTCAAAACTTTTGTGCAATCAAAATTATTGTTACCAATTAATAGGTGCACCTGTAAACAAATTCACACCTGTGTTCAGCTCGATGATTGAAATAATTAAAAATACCAAACCCACAACAGCAGTGTAAATAACAAAAACGCTCATTTTGTTTGACTTTAAAAACCATTTGAATATAACAATAGCCAAATATCCGACAACAGCGGAAGCAAGCATGCCTGCTATTATCACTCCGATTTCAAAATTGACGCCCTCGGGTGACTTAACTGCGTCAACGCCCTCAAGCAGTGCGGCTGCCAAAATTGACGGAACGCCCAAAATGAATGTGTAATCAAGTGCCTTCTGCTTATTTATTCCTCTCATCTCGCCGACTGCAAGAGTTGAACCCGAGCGTGACAAACCGGGAAGCAAAGCCGCTGCAACCTGCATAAGTCCCACGCAGATTGCGTCAAGTACAGTATAATTTTCTCTGCCCTTGCCAGCGGGAGTTTTTTTGCCCGATGCGGTTCTGCGGTTGCACACAATTCCGATGCTGAGCAAAACGCTTGTAACAAGAAGTGAAATTGCAGTGACGAGCAAAACAGGACTTCCCGAAAAAATCTCGGCTAAATCCTTGAGCTTTAAATCTGTTCCCGGAATCGGCAGGAACAGCAAAAACAGCGGGATAAGACCTATTATGAGCATAAAAATCAAATTTCTCTCATAATTCATTTTGCTCCACTTGAATTTGCCCGTAAAAATATCCTTTACAAGCAAAACAAATTCCTTTAAAAGGCTCCAAATAAGCTTATAGTAAAATGCTACTACAGCAACAAGCGTACCTACATGAAGCATTACATTGAAAAACAAATTACTTTCTCCGCTCACTCCGATAATGTGCTGAGTGATAGCAAGGTGACCGCTGCTTGATACCGGCAAAAACTCGGTTAACCCCTGAACAATACCCTGGATAATTGCGTCAATTACAGACATAATATGTACTCCTTTAATTTAAAATGTTTATTTATGTATCGGGCTTAATGCCCGAATTATTTATTTTTGCTGGTTTTGGTTTTTGTTTTTTTCTTGTGTTCCTTTATCATCTCATGAAGTGCCTCTATCGCGTCGGAAACCGTTCCTACGCTGTCAATAAGACCTTCCTCGACAGCCTCTTCCCCCTCAAGTATAGTACCGATGTCCATTACAAGCTCGCCTGTGTTTAATACAAGCTCATTGTATCTTTGCTTTGTAATTTCTGAATTTTCGGCAACAAAGGTAGTTATTCTGTCCTGCATACGCTGGAAATACTCAAATGTCTGAGGCACTCCGAGTGTAAGCCCTGTTGTACGCACGGGATGAACCGTCATCGATGCACTCTTAGCTATAAAGCTCTTCTTTGCGGCAACGGCAAGAGGGATTCCGATTGAATGTCCCCCGCCTAAAACTATTGATACCGACGGCTTTTTCATACCCGAAATAACTTCGGCTATGGCAAGACCTGCTTCAACATCTCCTCCCACGGTATTGAGAAGTATCAGAAGACCGTCGATTCTCTCGTCCTCCTCGATTGAAACCAAAAGGGGAATAACATGTTCATACTTTGTGGTTTTGTTTTGCTGTGAAAGGATATAATGCCCCTCAATCTGACCGATAATAGTCAGGCAATGTATCACGCTGTCCCGATGCACGGTAAGAATCGAGCCTGTTTCTCCTATTTGGTCGGTATGCTCCTCGTTTATCGGGCTGTCGTTTTCAAGCTTTTGACTGTCATCCTCAGACGCAGGATTTCTCACAAAATTATCCTTGCTTTTTTTGTCAGACTTTGAATTTCTTGATTTTTGTGACATTTATATGCACCTCCGAAAAATATTGTTCCCCGAAAGCTTTCTGCAATTCAAATATCACAAAAAATCAGACCGATAAAATGATATTAACAACACGAAAACAATTATAACATTTTAAGCAATATATTTCAATCTTTTTATATTTATATTTCTTATAAACAATAATTATCATACATATTTATAGTATCATAGTGTCAAAATGAATAAATGGAGTGATATTTACTTGACATCTCACATAATTATGGGTGTTGTCATCGCAATACTTATCCTTTTGTCGGCACTGTTTTCCGCTACGGAAACTGCTTTTTCGTTTGTAAACAAAATCAGAATCCAGCAAAGTGTTGACAAGGGTAATAAAAGAGCCAAAAATGCTCTTTATGTTATTGAACGCTTTGATAATGCCCTTACAACAATCCTTATCTGCAATAATATCGTGAACCTGAGCTGTTCGTCAATCGCTACTGTACTGTGCCTTGAAATTTTCGGGGATATGGGATCTGCCATTGCGACAGGAGCGACAACTCTGCTTGTGCTTACATTTGGTGAAATTCTGCCGAAGTGTCTTGCAAAGGAACATTGTGACGAATTTTCGCTTAAAATCGCGGGACTTTTGCGGTTTTTGATGTTTGTTTTTACTCCTGTTGTTTTTATTTTTGTTAAACTAAAGGCTATAGCAATTAAGATTTCGGGCAGTTCCGAGGGCGGGCCGTCTGTCACGGAAAATGAGCTTAAGTATATTGTAGAGAGCATTGAGGAAGAAGGCGTGCTTGAACAGAGCGAGAGCGAAATGGTACGCTCCGCACTTGATTTTGACGAAAAGACCGCTGAAGAAATCCTCACTCCCCGAGTTGATGTAACATTTGTAAGCCTTGATGACAGTCAAGAAAAAATTAAAGAAATTATTATTGAGAACAGGTATTCAAGAATTCCTGTTTACGATAAAACGGTTGATAACATTGTCGGTATTCTGCATACGAGAGATTACCTTGAGTCGCTGGCTGACGGAAAAGCTCCCAACCTTGAGGATATTATGCAGACTCCTTACTTTGTTTTCAGAACACAGCAGCTGTCTAAAATTTTGAATGCATTCAAACGCACCAAAATTCACCTTGCCATTGTAACCGATGAATACGGCGGCACCTTGGGTATTGTTACCATGGAGGACCTGCTTGAAGAAATTGTAGGTGAAATATGGGACGAAGATGAGGAAATTGAGCACAGCTACTATAAAATCGGCAAGGGTGAATTCCTTGTAAACGGAGATATAGAGCTTGATGATATGCTTGCACTCTTTGATATGGACTCAAATCACATTCAGAGTGACAGCGTTACGGTCGGCGGTTTTATCCTTGAAAATGCAGGCACCATTCCGAGCAAGCGTCAGAGCATTGAGGCAGACGGTTTCAGATTTACCGTTATGGAAGTAAAAAACCAGCGTATAATCAGAGTTGTGGTAAAGAAAATTGATTCAGACGAAACTCAGGAAAGCAAAAACGCCGAAATAGATGAGGAATCGTAATTCACCTGCATTATTCTCGGTTATTTTTTTAAACTGTATATTTGATTATCAGAGCATCGTGCCCAAAACAAAAGGCACGATGCTATTTTTGTTTTAAAAAGCTTTGGCATTATTACCGTCTGACAATAAATAATTAATAAATATCTGATATGCGGTTACACTATGAGTATGTTTTTATATTTTTCTGCAACGCCTGCACTTGCAGAAAAGCATTTTGTGCAAAACAGGCCTATGACTGCGTAACGAGTTAAAGCACATATACATATTCATTTAACAGGAGGCAATGCAATGAATATATTTTCATCGGTAATTTTTCAGATTTCTGTGCTGTTCTCCTTTATTATAATCGGATTTATTTTATGCAGACTTAATTTTTTACCGAGAGAAACCGGCAGGGTTTTCTCAAGAATTGAAAACAGTATTTTTATGCCGGCGGTAGTTATAAACACATTTTGGACAAACTGCACGATCAAAAATATAACGGAAAAATGGATTTTTATCGCCTACAGCATTGGAATTCTTGCTTTTTGTATTTTGACAGCCTTTATAGTAAGCCGTTATATCGGAAAAACAGAATATCTGCAAAAAATTTACAGATACTCAATTTCTTTTTCAAATTTCGGGTTTGTGGGAACAGCGATGGTATCGGGAATTTACGGCGATAACAGCATTGAACTTTTTGATTATCTTATGTTTACTCTTCCGCTGAATCTTTTTACCTATTCGGTAGGAATTGCATGGCTTGTGCCGAACAGCCAAAAACTGTTTTCGGTTAAAACCTTTTTAAATCCGATATTTGTGTCATTGTTTATCGGAGCGGCACTCGGATTGCTTTCGGTGCCGAAAAACGAACTTGCTTCAACCGTAATTTCTTCTGCGGCGAATTGCATGGCACCTGTCGCCATGATTTTGACAGGCTTTGTAATAGGAGGATATAACCTCAGGGATTTGTTTAAGCACCCGCAGACTTATATCGTTGCAGGTATAAGACTTGTAGCCCTGCCAAGCGTAATTGTGTTGTTTCTGACGCTCATTAAAGCACCGCAGGAAATAATAGTTGCAACGCTTTGTGCTCACGCAATGCCGCTTGGATTAAACACGGTTATTATCCCCTCGGCATACGGAGAAAACCCCGAAACCGGAGCAAGTATGGCACTTGTTTCTCAGCTATGCTCAATAATTACAATTCCGTCGTTGTTTTTTATTTTTGGATTTGCGTGATTGACACTTTAAATGTATTATGATATTCTAAATTCATAGTAAGCTTATATGATATAGGGTGATTATATGAAAATTTCAACAAAAGGGAGATACGCTGTCCGATTGATGGTTGACCTTGCTCAGAATAATACAGGTGAAAATATTTCTTTAAAGGATGTGGCAAAGCGTCAAAACTTATCTTTGAAATACCTTGAACAAATTATCCCCCTGCTGACAAAGTCAGGGTATGTCATAAGCACAAGAGGCTCAAACGGAGGTTACCGCCTCGCTCAAAACCCTAAGGACTACACCGTTGGTATGATTCTTCGTCTTACGGAGGGAAGCCTTGCACCTGTTGCCTGTGTAGAGGTAGAATTTAATGAGTGTCCGCGAAAATATGACTGCTGTACAATTTTTGTATGGAAAAAACTGTATAAAGCTGTTTGTGATGTTGTTGACAACATAACCATTGCCGATATTGTGAACATGGGTGCAGACAACTACATAATATAAAACGGAGAATATGTTTTGTTTTATAATTGTCATAGTTTAATTCCTGAAATTTCTATTGACAAATAAAAATAGTGTGGTATTATGTATGTAAAAATAATTCCTACTATTCTTATAGGAAATATGTGAAATGAGGTCCTAAATATGAGTAAACTAAGCGATAGAAAACTACAGTTTGAAACTCTCCAGCTGCACGCAGGTCAGGAACAGCCCGACCCCGCAACCGATGCAAGAGCCGTTCCGATTTATGCAACTACCTCTTATGTTTTTAATAATTGTCAGGACGCTGAGGACAGGTTTGCACTAAAGGCAAGCGGAAATATTTACGGCAGACTTACAAATCCTACTCAGGAGATTTTTGAAAAACGAATTGCAGCTCTTGAGGGAGGTTCGGCTGCACTTGCCGTATCTTCGGGTGCCGCAGCTGTTACATATACAATTCAGGCACTTGCAAAGGCGGGTGACAATATTGTGGCTGCCAAGACAATCTACGGCGGTTCATACAATCTGCTTGAGCATACTCTCCCCTCTTACGGAATCAAAACAATTTTTGTTGACCCTGATGAGGAAAATGCATTTGAAAATGCTGTTGACGGCAATACCAAGGCGATATATATAGAGGCTTTGGGCAACCCAAACTGCAATATTATTGACTTTGAAAAGGCGGCGAAAATCGCACATTCACACAACATTCCGCTTGTTGTTGACAGCACCTTTGCAACGCCTTATCTTTTAAGACCTTTTGATTTCGGGACAGATATTGTAATTCATTCGGCAACTAAATTCATCGGAGGTCACGGAACCGCACTCGGCGGTGTAATTATTGAAAGCGGAAAATTTGATTGGGACGCTTCGGGAAAATTCCCTCAGCTTTCAAAGCCTAACGAGTCTTACCACGGTGCTGTATTTACAAAAGCGGCTCCCGATTCGGCTTTTGTAACATATATCCGTGCGACACTTCTTCGTGATACAGGTGCAGCCGTTTCGCCGTTCCATGCATTTATATTTTTGCAGGGATTTGAAACGCTTTCACTTAGAGTTGAGCGGCATATTGAAAACGCACTGAAAGTGGTGGAATTTTTAAAAAAGCATCCAAAGGTTCAAAATGTTAACCACCCGTCGCTGGCTGACAGCAAATACAATGCTCTGTACAAAAAATATTTCAAAAAAGGTGCAGGCTCAATATTTACTTTTGAAATAAAGGGAACTGCCGACGACGCAAAGAAGTTTATTGATAATCTTGAAATTTTTTCTTTGCTCGCAAATGTTGCCGATGTAAAATCGCTGGCAATTCATCCTGCGTCAACCACCCACTCCCAGCTTAACGAGGAAGAGCTGTTACAGCAGGGTATTAAACCAAACACAATCAGGCTGTCAATCGGAACAGAAAACATTGAGGATATTTTATACGACCTCAAAGAAGCATTTAATGCAATTTAAACATGGGAAAGGCTGATATGTATGTCAAAAATTTATAAAAGCGTAACGGAGCTTATCGGCGGTACGCCCCTTATTGAACTTAAAAATATTGAAAAAAAGCACTCCTTAAACTCATCTGTGATTGCAAAGCTTGAATACTTTAATCCCGCAGGAAGCGTTAAGGACAGAGTTGCAAAAGCAATGATAGAAGACGCCGAGAAAAAAGGGATACTTAAAGAGGGAGCAACAATTATTGAGCCTACATCGGGCAACACGGGAATAGGAATTGCCTCGGTTGCCACGGCGAGGGGATACAAAACGATTCTCACGATGCCTGAAACTATGAGCATTGAGAGAAGAAATTTGCTGAAAGCCTACGGTGCAGAAATTGTACTTACTGACGGAAGCAAGGGCATGAGCGGTGCCATAGAGAAAGCGGAAGAACTTAAAAATGAGATAGACGGTTCGGTAATATTGGGTCAGTTTGTAAACCCTGCAAATCCCGAAGTGCATTTTAACACAACGGGTCCTGAAATTTGGGAGGACTGCGAGGGCAAGGTCGACATTTTTGTAGCAGGAGCAGGCACAGGCGGCACGCTTAGCGGAGCGGGAAAATATCTCAAGTCAAAAAATCTCGATGTCAAGGTAATAGCAGTTGAGCCGGAAAGCTCCCCCGTCCTTTCAAAAGGATATTCGGGAGCTCACAAAATTCAGGGAATCGGAGCAGGCTTTGTGCCGAAAACGCTTGATACCGAAATATATGACGAAATCATAACAGTTCCTAACGACGCCGCCATGGAAACTACCAACGAGGTGGCAAAAACAGAGGGAATTTTGGTTGGAATTTCATCGGGAGCTGCACTGTGGGCAGCTCTTGAGCTTGCAAAAAGAGAAGAAAACATCGGCAAGAATATTGTTGTAATCTTCCCCGACACTGGCGAGCGTTACCTTTCCACAGGAATTTTTTGATTAAGATAAATTTTCGTAAGATAAAATTAATTATGTTGGTAAAACAAAAGCTGTCTTAAAATCGTTTATCCGAAATTAAGACAGCTTTTGCTGTTATTATTCAGTTTTTATCAGGCAGTATTCAAATAGTACGACGCAATATTTTGCAGTTTTCGCCGTGCTGATGCAATATGCCTCGAAACGGTCGATGCGTTTAGACCGAGCTCTTCTGCAATTTGCTTTTGCTTTTTCTGGTTTATGTAATGTTCAACAAGGCAAACTCTCTGCATTTGAGTAAGCTCTGAGGATATAGCCTTTGACAGGATTTCTTTCATTATCTTAATTTTGTCCGCGTTGTCGGTTCTGTCAACCGAATAATCTCTGAAAAAAATTTTGTTTGTGTTTTTATTGTTGAGATGTATTATTTTTGTCTTCAATTAAGCAGCTCCTTTGTGCCTTGCAAGTAAATGGTCGGCAATTTGTACACACTCGTTGTAATATATTTTATATTTCGCGATTTTTATATTAAGTTCTTTTTTTTCGACTTTTGACAAGCCCCTGCGCTTTGCCTTCAGCCGCTCTATAACATTAGCAAGCTCTGCCGCCGTGTTGTTGTATTCTTGTGACCAATCAAAATAATTCATTATTTTTTTCCTCCGCATCATTCGTTATTCTTTAAACAGACGGGGCACTCTGTTTGTGGCAGATATTGGAAACTGCCTAATTTAATTATATTTTGAAAAACTGTGTTTTGCAATAGATTATAGAACGAATGTTCGATTTTTTCAAAAATCCATACTCATTGTGTCATTGTATGGACTATGCTTATCATTTTTACAAAAAATTATTAGGTATCAGTAAATATAAATATCGTAGTGCAATTTTATAAAAACAAATCAATTTAACGCAATGTATGTACAATAACCGTATATGGCAGCAATAGAAATTTTGTACTATTTGTTTAATCGGCAAATTTAAAAATTAATTAAAACAAGTGTTTTAACCGCCAATCAAAAAAATGTTGCACAAAAATCAAAGCGAAATATTGTACACATTGTCATTTCAACTATAAAAAAAACCAAATCGGTTCATTTTGCTTGAAATAGATGTGAAAAAATAGTATAATATACGAAAATGAAATGCTCACTTTGAACATTCATTTTCATAAAACACACAATCGCAAAACAGACCGTCGGGAGACGGTCTGTTTTGCTTTTCTTATACTGTACCGAGCGAATTTTTTCTTTCATCACTTTGTACTGACTATGTTAACTGATTGACCGCCACGGCATCGGATGGTATAAAATATTGCGGTAAGCTTTGTACTGATTAAATATAAGGAGTGAGTAGTATGAAGAAAATAAAGGCAAAAATTTTATGCTTTATCCTTGCGGTAATGCTCTTGTTCGGCATTTCGTCTAACACGGTATTTGCGGCAATAGACTGGAACTGCACATACACTTACATATCGTATCAGGGGCAGGTAGTTGACTCTATTAATTTTGCAGGGGTGCAGGTTAATTCGGTATATGCTCCGAGAAATCAAATCGGTAATTATGACTCAAACGATACTTACTGCTGTGCGGCATTTGTAAAAAGATTTTACGACAGTGTTTACGGCACGGGCGTTTACAATATGTACAACGGTGCGGTACCGAAAGTTTTATACGGCGGGGGATATTTTTATGAAACCTCAACTCCTGTTGTGGGAGATATAGCAAGAGGACCGAATCACTGGGCAATCGTTAAGGCAGTATCGGGCAATACGGTAACACTAATAGAACAAAACGCATGGAACACAGCTTATACAAGTGCGGCTGTCGGCAGACGGATCATTATGCCTGAAAGCTCCTATACTTACTTTCACTATTCCGAATACGACAGAGTTATGAAATGGTATGCATCTATGACGCCTGTTAACATCGGCACAACTGTTTACGGTGCCATTATAAAGACCGATACATGGATTCACCTCGGTGAAGTTGACGGAAATGTTCAGCTTGTAAATCAGAACGAAGTAAAAGACGGTTCTGATGTTTGGCGGTTTGAAAGGCAGTCGGACGGAAGCTATGTAATATATAACTGTCAAAGCAACAATGCTCTCGACGTAACAAATGCCCAAACAGCTGACGGCACAAACATAGGCACATATCCGTACTGGGGACATGACGCACAAAAGTGGTATATATACGGCAGGTGGAGCGGAGAATATGTTTTAAGGCCAAAGCTCTGCGACAAGGTTTTGGATGTGCAGGGAGGATATAATAACTACGGCACGAATATACAGCTTTGGACATATAACAATACGGCGGCTCAGAATTTTGCTATTTACACATTTGAACCTGCGGGCAGCAGCGTTATAAACGCCGAGTATTCGGACTCAAACAGCGACACAAAAATAAGCTGGACGGAGGCTTCAAACGCAACGGGCTATAACCTCAGAATAAAAACAGGCACACCCGATAATCTAACCGCCTATAAAGATGTGTGGAATTTAACACAAACCGAATACTCGTTAAGACTGCCTGAAGGTTATTATGAAATTTATGTTGATTCTTACAACAAATTCAGTTATAAAAAAAGTAATGTAATAAAATTTACAGTTGAAAAAGGCAAGCTATACGGCGATGTCAGTGACGACGGAATCCTTTCTGTTGTCGATGCTACACGAATTCAAAGCTATCTTGCCGGTATAACAGATTTTACAAACGAACAAATTCAGATTGCCGATATTGACCGTGACGGCAGAGTAAGCGTTGCGGACGCAACTATGATACAAAAATCACTTGTCGAGCTTGAGTAATCCTCAATTCAAGGATTTCGTAAGCGAACTTCTACCACAAAATTTAGATTGATCGTTAATGATATAACTGAATTGTTTTAAAAAAATAAAAGGTGTTGCCGCATATTCTTAAAATGCGGCGGCACCTTTTGCTGTTATTTTGCTGTTATTATTATTTAAAGCTCAAATCTCTATTTTTTAATTAATCACGGGCGTCGGCAATAACTTTACGCATATATTTTGCAATATCCGTATTGTCTATCAGGTCTTTTTCGCAAAGCTGTGCAGACTGTGCTCCGCTTGCCATAAGCCAAACATCGGCGTTTGTGTGTTTTCCGTCAGATGTAAAGCAGCTGTCGTTAATTTCGTCAGCCGTAATACCGTCCTTTAGCTCCAAGCCGCCTGTTTCGTGGTCTGCCGTTACAATAACAAGCGTTCCCGGATTGTCATCTGCCCAGCTCAGAACATAGTCAACCGTCTGATCAAAGCTCTGCATTTGTTCAAGAGTTGATTTCATATCGCTTTCGTGTTCGTATGTATCAATATTGCTGCCCTCAACCATGAGGAAAAATCCGTTATCGTTATCAAGCATTTCAAGAGCCTTTGAAGTCATCGTCTTTAAAGACGGCGACATATCCGCGGCACCCATATTGTCGTATGCAAACATTCCAAGCACCTTGTCGTCATCTTTTGTGAGAGCGTTAAGCTCTTCTTCGCTTGAAATATATTTGTATTCACACTCATCTATTTTGTTCTGAACCTTTTTGTTTTGATAATACTGTGAGCCGCCGCCGAACATAACATTTACATTTGACTGTATCATCTCACGCAGTATTTGAGGATAATTATCCCTTGAACTGTTGTGGGCTACCATTCCCGCAGGAGTGGCGTGACTGACTACCTGACGAACGACAAGTCCTGTTTCCATATCGTAGGACTGTGCATACTCGCATATTGTTTCAAGCTCGTTTCCGTCAGGGTCAAGTCCTATGTTCCCGTTGTAGGTTTTAACGCCCGTGCTGATTGCAGTTGCAGCCGCCGCACTGTCGGTATAGGTTTCGTATCCGTCTTCTACCGACTGCGAGTATGTTGTAACCGTGGTTTTATAGGGCATACCGCTCATAACAAGCTTGTCGCCCTTGACAATTTCGGACGCTTCAATTAAATTCTTGCCCATACCGTCGCCTATCATAAGGATAACATTTTTGACAGGCACATCCTCTTCAAGGCTGTACTGAGCATAATCGACCCATTCAAGCTCCTCTTTTTGCGGTTCGGTTGCTGTCTGCTCGGTTTGAGAAGTCTGCGATGATGCATCTGACGAACTGCTCTGACCCGAACAGGCTGTAAATGATGCAGCCATTAAAAGAGCAAGCACTAAAGAAATTAATTTTTTCATATAATCACTCTCTCCCTTAGATGTAATAATATTTGTCTTAATTTTAGCATACGGCTGTAATATAAAGCAATAAAAATCAAAATATTTTTCGCAATAAGTGATTTTTATATAAAAATTACACTTTACTTTGGTAATATGTTAATGTTATAATGTATCTATCATATTAAAAATTCGGGGGATTATTTATGAAAAAACTATTAGCTGCATTTCTCACTGTAGCCATGGCTGCTGCATCTCTTGCTGGCTGCGGCACAGAGGCAAGCGACTGGGACTACATCGAAAACAAAGGCGAGCTGGTTATCGGTATTACATATTTTGAACCGATGAACTACAAGGACGACAGCGGCGAGCTTACAGGATTTGAAACGGAGTTTGCACAGAGCGTCTGCGAAAAGCTCGGTGTTAAGGCTACTTTCCAGAAAATCGACTGGGATTCAAAGGAAGTTGAGCTTAATGCAAAAACCATTGACTGCATTTGGAACGGACTCACAATCACGGAAGAAAGACAGGAAAACATGGGAATTTCCACACCGTATATGGAAAACAAGCAGGTTATGGTAACAAAGGCTGAAAACGCCGATAAATATACTACTGCCGACGCTGTTAACGGTGCGACTGTTGTTGCCGAAAAGAAGTCTGCCGGTGAAGAGGTAGCTCAGACCAATGAATTTTTTAAGGACGCAAAGTATGTTTCGGTAGATTCACAGGCAAAGGCTTTGCTTGAGGTTAAGTCGGGCACTGCCGATATTGCGATTATCGACTATGTAATGTCAATCGGCACAATTTCAGACGGGACGGATTACGCAGACCTCAAGGTGGTTGAAGGTCAGGATTTTGCAAAAGAAGAGTACGGTATTGCCGTAAGAAAGAGCGATACGGAAACCTTAAACAAGATTAACGAAGCAATACAGGCTGTTGCAGATGACGGCAAACTTGAGGAAATTGCCGATAAATATAATCTGACAGACCTTCTTCTTGTAAAAGCAAAATAACAGCAAAAACGAAACGGATTTGAGATAATGGACGAGTTTATAAATGTTACTCAACAGCTCTTTAAGGGATTTGGCGAGAACTGCTTTATATTTGCAATTACGCTTCTGCTTGCACTTCCCCTCGGTCTTGTAATATCAATGGGCTCAATGACAAAGTTTAAGCCGCTTAAATGGCTTACAAAAACCTCTGTGTGGATTATAAGAGGAACACCGCTGATGCTACAGCTGTTTGTGGTGTTTTATATTCCTCCTCTTGCGTCAAACGGAAGCTTCAGCTTTCCGAGAATGCAGGCGGCACTCATAGCTTTTGTAATTAATTATGCGGCATATTTCTCGGAGATTTACCGCGGAGGAATCGAAGCTATCCCGAGAGGTCAGTACGAAGCAGGACAGGTTCTGGGAATGAAGAAAACACAAATTTTCTTCAAGGTTGTGCTTATGCAGGTTATCAAGAGAATTACCGCACCTATCGGCAACGAAATTATAACGCTTGTAAAAGATACATCGCTTGCAAGTGTTATTGCAATTCCCGAAATTTTGATGAACGCAAAGGATTTTTCTATGGAAGGTCTTATTTGGCCGCTGTTCTATTCGGCTGTATTCTTCCTCGCATTTTGCGGAATCCTCACGCTTCTGTTCTCATTTATCGAGAAAAAGCTCGATTATTACAAGGGTTAAGGAGGCGTAGCTATGTCATTGTTAAAGGTAGAAAACATCAAAAAAAGCTTTGGGAAAACACAGGTGCTCAAAGACATCAGCTTTTCTCTTGAAAAAGGCGAGGTTTTGGCAATTATAGGTTCTTCGGGATCGGGCAAAACTACGCTTTTGAGATGTCTTAATTTTCTTGAAACACCTCAATTCGGAAGAATCACGGTAAACGACAGCGTTCTGCTTGAATGCGGCATAAAGTCAAAAGCAACCGACGCGGAAATCAGAAAAAACAGACTGCATTTCGGTCTTGTGTTTCAGTCGTTTAACCTGTTTCCGCAGTATAAGGTAATCGAAAACATCACCCTTGCTCCGAAACTACTTGCAAAAGAACAGATTAAAAACAAGGGGGATTTCTGCGGAGTTAAAAACTACAAAGAAGCTGTTGAGATTATCAATGCAAATGCACAAAAGCTTCTTGAGAAAGTCGGATTATCCGAGAAAAAGGATTCTTATCCCTGTAACTTAAGCGGCGGACAGCAGCAGCGTGTTGCTATAGCCAGAGCTCTTGCACTCAATCCTGATGTACTGTGCTTTGACGAACCCACATCGGCCCTCGACCCTGAGCTTACGGGAGAGGTTCTTAATGTAATAAAGGGTCTTAAATCCTCCGACAGCACGATGATTGTCGTTACTCATGAGATAGAATTTGCAAGAGATGTTGCAGACAAAATCATTTTTATGGCAGACGGCGTTATTGCTGAGGAGGGCACTCCGGAACAGGTTATAGGAAATCCTCAAAATCCCAGAACGCAGGCGTTTTTATCAAGGTTTAATCAATATGCAAAATAATTTTTCGGCTCAAAGCAAAAAGCCTTGAGCCGAATTTTGCTTTATTTTAATTGACACATGTTATCTTAAAGTATAAAATGATAATTTGAAAAATACTTTTAATCGTATTATAAAATATATTTTCCGTCATATATTTAGTCTTGGCAAAATATCGGACGGACGCAAGGAGATGCAAGAAACCAAATGAGCAAAAATTTGCAAAACAGCAAAAAGCTTCAAAGAAGCTACAACACAGACAATGCTCTTGTCAATTACTATTTACTGCTGATGTTTACGGCTTTTCCATTGTTTGCCACAAATGCATATTTTCATATTCGCCGTGATAAATTTTATTTTTTCATAGCTCTTACCGGCGTTATAATCATAGCCGTATCGGCAATCATGGTTTATTCGTACTACTCGCAAAACAATAAATCAACTTCAAAAGATACAATTTTTAAAAGTCTTTTCGGCAAAATGTCTTTTACCGATTACGCTGTTCTTGCTTTTCTTGCGGTGTGCATCATATCCGCCATGCTCTCAAACCATACAAGCGACGCCCTGTTCGGTGCCCCGAACGGCAGAAATAACGGTCTTGTTTTAATGATATTTTATGTGGGGATTTATTTTGTAATAACACGCTGTTATTACTATATGGAGTATGTTTTTGTAGCACTTGCGGCAGGTTCAGCCGTTGTTTATCTGCTTTCCGTACTTAATTTCCACTACATAGATCCACTCGGAATGTACACTCAGCTTTCGTCATCGGATATCGAGAATTTCACATCTACTATAGGCAACAAAAACCTGTTGTCAAGCTTTATATGCGTAATGCTGCCCGTAACCGTAACTATGTCGGTTCACTCGAAAAAACATATATTCAGAATAATTTATCTTGCGTCCTCTGGACTTGGATTTATGGCTTTAATGACTGCCGACAGCGATTCGGGTATTCTTGGCATGGGTGTTATTTTTGCAGTAATGCTTGTATGGTATTCGAGAAAAATCTTCAGATTAAAAAGATATTTTCTGTGCCTTACCGTAATGCTTGTATCGGCAAAAATTTTGTATTTCTTCTCATCAATACTGACTTTAGTGTTTGATTTTAAAACAAAGGGACTTGATGAATTTCAGAAGATTTTTGTAGAATCCGACATCGGTTATCTCTTTGCGATATTTGCGGCAGTTATCACCGGTATTCTTTATTTAATTGACCATAAAAAGCCGAACCTCACGCTTTCAAAAGCGGTTCCCGTCACACTGGGCACAATATTTGTCCTTGCCGCAATTGCAATCATATCAGTTGTGATATACTTTAGTGTTTTTGACACAACAACGGATCTCGGCGGTCTTGAAACTATACTTAGATTTAACGAAAAATGGGGTACGCACAGGGGATTTATGTGGATAAAATCATTTGATATTTTCAAAAATTTCAATCCTCTTCAAAAGCTTTTCGGAACGGGACCCGATACATTTTTCTATGCGTTTGCACCGTTCTTTTCGGAGCTTCGCAGCTACGGAGATTCCTCCACCAACGCGGCTCACAATGAGTATATAAATTACTTAATAACAATAGGCGTAACGGGACTTGCTTCTTATATTTGTGTTATTGCCGGTACAATAGCAAGAGCCGTAAAAAAATCGTTTTGCAATCCCCTCTCTATTGTTTGTGCCTCTGCTGTAATATGCTATGCAGTACAGTCTGTCGTTAATATAGCACAGCCTATTACTACTCCGCTTTTCATACTGTTTATCGCACTGACCGAAACAGTATCAAGAAAAAATGCGGAAAATTCCGATTTAATTTGACTTTAAACGGGACGGTTTTCGATATGTACCGAAACGGTATTAGACTTTAGGACGCATATCTTTATCCGTCTCGTTTTATTATACTGTATAAACCGTAAATGCATTGACATTAAATTCCAATTTAATTATAATTAGGAAGTCAGTCTATAATTATAAATTGTCATACTAAATGAGGTTTTTATTATGATTAAAAAGACTTTTTATAATCTTCCCCAAGAAAAAAAGCAGCGTATCATCGACGCCGTTATGTCTGAATTTTCAAGTTCTGAAACAGGAAAAGTCAATATAAACCGCATAATAAAGGCGGCAAATATTTCAAGAGGCAGCTTTTATCAGTATTTTGATGATAAAGTTGATCTTGTCGAGGTACTTGCAAAAAAGTTTGTGGAACAATCGTTTGACAAATTAAATAAAACTCAAAAATCTTGTGACAACGATATTTTTGATACATATGAAAAGCTCTTTGACATAATCACAAATTTTACAAGGGATAATCATAAAAAACTTATTCTTAAAAATTTATTGAAAAATCTTAGGGCAAATGACGACCTTATTTCCGAATATATGCTGTACAGATTTGACGGACTTGAATCCCTGCATACTTTTTGCAATAAATTTAACAAGGAATATTTAAGATACAAAAACGATGACGATGTAAAGCTTCTCGCCCAAATATTAACGCAGGAGCTGAAAAATGCTTTGTTTAATGTATTTGTTATCGGAACAGAAATTGAAGATGAAAAAAACTCCTATTTGCGTAAACTTGAAATCATAAAATTCGGTGCAATTCTGTAATTCGGCTTAAATCAGTAAGAGTAAAACAGTAAATTTAATAATTAATATTTTATTTTAATTTTAGGAGTAACAACTAATGCTATCAAAATTCAGTGTAAAAAAACCGATGACCGTTTTCGTATGCGTTATAATTGTTCTGGTTTTAGGTATTGTGTCGTATTTTAAAATGACCCCCGACCTTTTGCCGAACATGGATTTTCCGTATGCAATGATTATGACAAGCTACGGCGGTCAAACACCCGAAACTGTTGAATCAACGGTAACTAAGCCTCTTGAACAGTCGATGTACACTATTGACGGTGTAAAGAAAATCACATCAAACTCTGCCGAAAACTACTCGATGCTTATGATAGAGTTTGAGGACGGCACAAATATGGATACCGCAACGGTTGATATGCGGTCAAGTCTTGACACCGTTTCAGACGCTTGGCCTGAGGGAGTCGGCACTCCCTATCTAATCAAGATAAATCCCAATATGCTGCCTGTAGCAATGGTTGCTGCCGAATATGACGGTAAAGAAAGAACCGAACTTTCTGAATATGTCAGCAGCGAGCTTTTAAACAAGCTTGAGGGGATTGACGGAGTAGCCTCCGTTTCCGACAAGGGAATCGTAACAGAAGAGGAACAGGTTGTTATTTCTCAAGAGAAAATTGATGAGTTAAACGAGAAAATCTCCCTGGCACTTGATGAACAGTTTGCAGACGCAGAAGAAAAACTCGATGAGGCAAAAAAGGAAATTGATGATAATATTAGTCAAGCGGAAAGCGGCAAACAAACGATAACTGATTCGATTGAGCAAATCAACGCCCAGCAGGACGCCGTTGCCGCACAGCTTGAAAAAGCTCAAAAAGAGACCGAAAGCGGAAAGACACAGCTTTTATCGGCAAAAATGCAGCTGCTTGACCAAAAAGCCGCACTTACGCAAACAAAACAAACGCTTGAAACCGCCTATAAAGCACTTCTGTCGATTAAGTCATCATATGATAAGCTGATACCCCAAAGAGATGAATTACAAGACCTCATAGATTACATTACCCCAATAAAAAATGACTATGATGAAATTCAAAATAAGATAGAGGGACTTCAACCCGACAGCGACGAATACAAACAGCTTAAATCTCAGCTTGATGAAATTGATAAAAAATTGCAGTCGTACAGCATTACAAAGGAAGACCTGCCATCTGCTCTTAAAACAGCCGACAACTCCCTTTTGTCCGTTGACAACTCCATTGAACAGCTTGGCGTTACTCTTAATCAGTTTGGGACGGACACGGCAAACCTTGATTCTTTTTTAAATCAAATCAGTGATAAAATTTCTTTGATTAACAGCGGAATATCACAGCTTGACGATGCAATAAGCGGACTTGATGACAAATCCGTGACGGTTGACGCCGCACTTGCAACAATTTCAAAACAACAGTCAAGCTCTGATTTTAAGATGTCCTCTGCACTTACGGCACTCACATCAAAACAGAGTGAGGTTAATTCGGCAATAACACAGCTTACTTCCGCAAAATCAGAAATTGAAACTTCAATAGATACCCTGAAAAGTCAAAAAGATGAGGCGAAAGACAAGGCTGACGCGAGCAATACCTTAACGCTTGATACCGTGTCAAACATTTTGACCGCACAAAATTTTTCTATGCCCGCAGGCTATGTTACCGATGACGAAAACAACAAATATATGGTGCGTGTCGGCGACAAGGTGCAAAACGAAGAAAATCTGAAAGACCTTGCTCTTTTTGACACAAAGATAGACGGAATAGGCGTGGTAACTCTAAAAGATGTTGCCGATGTATTTATGAGCGATAACTCAGACGATATTTATGCGAAAATCAACGGCAATCAGGGTGTTGTTTTAAGCTTTTCAAAGCAAAGCGACATAGCTACCTCAACAGTCTGCGACAACATTAACGAAACGCTTCAGTCTTTAAGCTCCGAAACTAAGGGACTTAACTTTACAACCCTCTACAGTCAGGGCGATTATATTGCGATTGTAATAGACAGCGTGCTTCAAAACCTTTTGATGGGTGCGATTTTGTCAATTATAATACTGCTTGTATTTTTGCGTGACATCAAACCGACTGCGATAGTAGCCTGTTCCATACCGATAAGCGTTATTTTTGCAATGGTGCTTATGTATTTCAGCAATGTAACACTCAATATGCTCTCGCTGTCTGGACTTGCAATAGGCGTCGGAATGCTTGTCGACAACTCGGTGGTTGTAATTGAAAATATCTATCGTCTGCGTGGACTCGGTTATTCTGCAATAAGGGCATCGCTGTACGGAGCAAAGCAGGTTGCCGCCGCTATCACATCTTCAACTCTTACGACAATCTGCGTATTTTTGCCCATTGTCTTTGTAGAGGGAATAACAAGACAGATATTTGTTGATATGGCTCTTACAATAGCATATTCGCTGGTTGCAAGCCTGATTGTCGCACTGACGCTTGTACCCGCCATGGGGCAGAGAATGCTTCGCAAAATAAAGCCGCAAAAAGACCCCAAAAACAGCAAAGTTATAAAAGGCTATGAAAAGTCGCTTCGCTTTGTGTTAAGGCATAAGGTAATTTCTGTTTTTGCCGTAATTGTACTCCTGTTTGGAAGCGTATTCGGTGCACTTGCCAGAGGTTTCAGCTTCATGCCCGAAATGAGCAGTAACGAGGTGCAAATTACGGTCAGTCTTGATGATAATGCCACTTTGGAGGAAACAATCAGTGCCGCAGAACAGGTAAACGAAGTTCTCGGAGAATATGATCAGTTTGAAACAATAGGAGTAATGACGGGCGGCACAACATCATTGATGGGTCTTTCGGCTTCCGAATCGGGAGAAGAGAGCGGCTCTGTAACTGCCTACGGCGTTCTCAAAAGTGAATACACAAAAAACAGTAATGAAATCTGCAAAAGTATCAGCACCGACCTTGAAAAAGTTGACGGAGAAGTGGTTGTGAGCGGCGGCTCTTCAGGCTCTATGACAACACTGCTCGGTGACGGAAGCGTTCAAATCACACTCTACGGCGATGAGCTTGATGTGTTAAAGGAAACAGCCGAGGATATGGCTTGTCAGCTTGAAAGCATTGACGGCATTGAAACGGCAGACAACGGAATAGGTGCTGCTTCACCCGAGATAAAGGTAAGCGTTGACAAGGAAAAGGCTGCCCAAAAGGGGCTTACCGTTGCACAGGTTTACCAACAGGTAGCGTCGGCAATTTCCGATGAAAAAACATCTACAACAATTACAAGCGACGGCGGAAGCGATATTAATGTGGTAATAGTCAAAGACGAGGCACAAAAGGTATCATTTGACAAAATAGGAGAAATTAATTTAAGCTATACTGATAATGAGGGCAACAGCAAAACAACCTCCCTCTCTTCGGTGGCAGATATTTCAGATTCAGAAACGCTTGATGTTATTGCACGGCAGGATCAAAAACGCTATCTTATAATCAGCGGTACCGTCAAAGAGGGTCATACGCTCACCGAGGTTTCAGATAAAGCGGAGGATTTATTTGATAATTATGACCTGCCAAACGGTTGTTCAATAGAATTTACGGGCAGCAATGAGTCTACAATGGACTCTATTTCACAGCTTATGCTGATGCTTTTGCTCGGTATTGTACTTATATATCTTATAATGGTTGCACAGTTTCAAAGCCTTAAATCTCCGTTTATAATTATGTTCACTATTCCCCTTGCATTTACGGGAGGATTTCTTGCACTTATTATCACAGGCTTTGATGTAAGCGTTATTTCGCTTGTCGGTTTTATTATGCTGTGCGGAATCATAGTTAACAACGGAATAGTCCTTATCGACCGCATTAATCAGCTGAGAAGTTTGGGCAAAGAGCGTGTTGAGGCTATTGTAGAAGCAGGAAAAACAAGAATGAGACCGATTTTAATAACAGCACTTACTACTATTCTCGGACTATCCGTTATGGCTTTGGGAATAGGAACAGGAGCAGAGATGATGCAGCCGCTTGCGATAGTATGTATCGGAGGACTGACCTATGCAACCTTTATGACGCTTTATATAATCCCGGCAATTTATGACGCATTCAACAAAAAGAATCCCAGAATTGTAGAGGAAAGCGATCTGTCACCTATTGACGAATAATAAATTATATTGTAAAATGGTTAATCATAGTTGTTAGGAGGCAATTTTTATGGTTTTAGCAACAACAGACACAATCACAGGAAGAAACTGTGCAACATTGGGACTTGTAACAGGTAACACAATTCAGTCAAAAAATATGTTCAGCGATATCGGGCAGGGCTTTAAAACCATGGTAGGCGGTGAGCTTAAGGCTTACACCGAGATGATGACAAAAGCGAGAGATCTTGCTACCCAGCGTATGATTGCCCAGGCTCAGGCTATGGGTGCGGACGCCATTGTAAATGTAAGATATACAACCGCCTCAATTATGCAGCAGGCGGCTGAGATTTTGGCGTATGGAACTGCGGTAAAATTTATATAACGATATGCAAAAAGCGAACGGAAAAATCCCGTTCGCTTTTGTTGTTATCTGAAAATATTTTGTTTTACACCGATTTTACTATGTCGGCATACTGACCGTCTGTCAGCCGCACAAGCTCATCTGGCTTTAGGTCAATCTGATAGCCTATTTTACCCGCACTTACAATAATCCTCTCGTTTTGCTGTGCAGTAATGTGAAATGTAGTTTTGTAATGCTTTTTCATGCCAATCGGGGAGCATCCCCCGCGTACATACCCCGTCACCTTGGTAATATCCTTGACATGAATCATCTCTACTGACTTTTCGCCGACGCTCTTTGCACACTTTTTTAAATCAAGCTCACATGCAACGGGTATTACAAATACATAATAATCTTTAGCACCCTTTGTAACAAGGGTTTTAAAAACAAAGTCGGGGTTTTGACCGAGCAGTTTTGCAACACTTATTCCGTCAACAGCATCCTTGCCGTGCGGATATTCGTGCGAAATGTAATCCACTCCCTCTTTATCAAGTATTCTCATTACATTTGTTTTAAATTCTGCCATTGCTTAACATCTGCCTTTTTTAGGATTAATAATAGAATAACAAAATTAAATTATATTTGCAACAATTAAAATACACGGTTTTTTAATATTTACAAGAAAAAATTATAAAATAATATTTATACGACAGTTGAAACTAAGTATATACTATTATTAATAATATTTTGCAGAATAATATAATATTTGCAGATATATTTTTGATATAAGGTGTAATTTAACTAATTATTTCAGCTCCTTTATTAAATAATAATTGATTTTTCACTACTTGTATGATATATTTGTAGTTAAAGTAAATTAATTTAAACCTGTAAAACCATAGCGATTTACAATAAAATTTTATTTTTCGGATATAAACCCTTTTACAAACAAGGAGAATTATTATGGCAAAGGATATGCTCAACGCTGTTTTGGAAGCGGAAAACGAGTGCAAACTTCGTGTATCGGACGCAAAATCAAGAGCCGATATGAAAATAACCGATGCAAAAAAACAGGCTCAAAAAATGATTGAAGCTGCTGTTGCGAATGCTCAGGATAACGCTCAAAAGGCTTTTGACAAAGCAAATTCGGACGCGGCACTTGAGCTAAAGGCGGCAAGGGCACTTGCAGACGAAAAATGCTCTCGAATTTCTCAGACAGCAGAAAAAAATCGCACAAAAGTTATAAAAAACGCAGTAGATTTTCTAATCGGCTGATTAAAGCAAAAGCTAAAGTGTGGTGATATAAATTGGCAAAACTAAAAATGAAAACCGTTAGAATTATCGCCCTGAGGGAAGATCGAAAACGGCTTCTTGAGCATTTGCAGGACAGCTCTCTTGTTCAGATTAAAAAAAATGAACATTGTACCGAAGGCTTTTCAAAGGTAGATTTAACCTCGCAGACGCAGGTTTTTGAACGAAATGTTGCTCTCACAGAGCAGGCTCTTAAGGTGCTTGACGAGATTGCTCACGAAAAAAAGGGTATGTTTTCTTCTTTTTCGGGGCGGCGTGAAATCGACCCCGACGAAATAGGAGTTATTGCATCAAAAGCGGGCGATGTAATCAGCGTATGTTCAAGGATAACGGAACTAAGCAAAAAATGTGCCGACAATGCCGCCGAGCAGATAAGAATCGGCACATCTCTTGCACAGCTTGAGGTGTGGCAAAATCTTGACATTCCGCTTAATACAGGAGATACAAAATCCACCGCAGTGTTTATCGGTACTTTTCCTAAATATTACGACGAAAAGTCGCTTTCGGAGGAAATTGCCGCTCAAAATCCAAAACTTGAGTTTGAATTTGAAATAGAACATTCGGAGAACAACATAACATGTGCGGTAATATTTACTCCTATAAGCCAAAAAACGATGGCGGAGGATGTGCTGAGAAACATAGGCTTTGCAAAACCTATGAGTCCTACAAGTCATACTCCCAAGGAAAAATCGGAGCGTCTTGTAAAAAAGAGAGAACAACTTTATAAGGAAACAGAAAAAGCACGGGAAGAAATTTTATCCTTTGCAGACAGACGCGGAGACATTTGCGATACTCAGGATTATTTCAGAATAAGAGCCGACAAATACCGTGTTATCGGGGAACTTGAACATTCAAAGCACACATTTGTGATTTACGGCTATATCCCCGAAGAGGACTGCGAAAAGCTTGAAAAACTTTGCAACAGAGTTTCGGTTTGTCACATTGATTTTGCAGACGCAAATGACGACGCCCCCGTAAAGCTTAAAAACAACAAATTTGCACAGCCTGCACAAGGCATTGTAAATATGTATTCTCCCCCGTCTCACGGTGATATTGACCCTACTCCCCTGCTTGCGTTCTTCTTTTATTTCTTTTTCGGAATGATGTTTTCCGACGCGGGTTACGGACTTTTGATGACGGTTGCAATGGGAGTAGTCCTAAAGGTATTTAAACCCGATACACAAATGAGAAACAATTTAAAGCTGTTTCAGTACTGCGGTATCTCGACATTTTTGTGGGGACTTGTGTTCGGAAGTATTTTCGGTGACGCTCCTGCGGTTTTGTACAACCATTTTACAGGTGCAGACATTACAATGGCTCAGCTTCTTCCGTGGCCTACCATCGACCCGCAGAAAGACGCCTTAACGCTTATGGTTATTTCCATAGCTTTCGGTCTTGTTCACATTTTAGTCGGTATGGGGTGCAAATTCTATATTTGCCTTAAACAAAAGGACTACGGCGGTGCGTTTTTTGATACGGGACTTTGGATGCTTCTCTTAATAGGAATCGCCGTGCTTGCGGCAGGAATGTTTATGTCAAATATTCTGCTTTATGTGGGAGCGGTAATCGCGATAGCTTGTGCGGTAGGTCTTGTACTGACGCAGGGCAGGCACAAAAAAGGCTTTGGCAAGGTAATCGGAGGACTTGCTTCGCTTTATGACATAACAAGCTACATCAGCGATTTGTTAAGCTACTCAAGACTTTTGGCTTTGGGACTTACAACGGGTGTTATGGCTCAGGTGTTCAATATGCTTGCCACTATGTTCGGCACGGGAGTTGTCGGCACAATAATCATGGTGGTTATCCTGATAATAGGACACGCAATTAACATCGGTCTTAATGCACTCGGATCATATGTTCACACAATGAGATTGCAGTATGTAGAAATGTTCAGTAAATTTTACGAGGGCGGCGGACAGGAGTTTGAACCGTTCTCGTTAAAAAGCAAATATATTAAAATTCAGGAGGACAAATTAAAATGAACGGAATATTTTTTGCACTTGTAGGTGCTTCAATAGCAACTGCTCTCGCAGGATTTGGCTCGGCAAAGGGCGTCGGCGGTGCCGCTCAGGCTTCGATGGGAGTTTTATCCGAGGACTCGTCAAAGTTCGGTAAAATGCTTGTGCTTACGCTTCTTCCGGGTACACAGGGACTCTACGGCTTTATCGTAGGATTTCTTATCCTTGTAAACTGCGGCGTTCTCGGCGGCGAGATGCCTACTTTGGGACAGGGTCTTGCATACCTCGGTGCATCTCTTGCTATCGGAATAGGCGGTATGGTTTCGGGCTTTGCACAGGGCAGAGCGGCTGTTTCGGGTATTGCGATGAGTGCCAAGGATGACAAAAACTTCTCGAAAGCAATGGTTTCGGTTACGCTGGTAGAAATCTATGCTCTTCTTTCTTTCATTGTTTCACTTCTCGTAGTTATCTCGGTACCGGGACTTGAGATCTGATAATTTTTAAAGAAAGGTGGGGTCTGTATGAGCGGCAAAGATAAAATCCTTGACCGTATTAAGTCAGACTGCGACGAAAGCATAAAAAAAATAGACGCAGACGCCGAAAAAGTATGTGAGCAGATTTTTTCGGAAAGCAAATTGCAGGCTGAAAAAGCAGCCCTCGAAATTGCAAAAAAAGCCGAACTGAAAGTAAAACAGATAAATGCGTCGTCAAAAAGCAGAGCCGAGCTTGAAATAAGAAACGCTCTGCTCAAAAAAAGACGCTGTGAAATCGATATTACCGTTTCAAAGCTTCTTGATTATCTTTTGGCTCTTGATGACAATGGTTATTTTGAAATAATTTACAAACTTGCCTCAAAACTTAAAGGCAAAAAGGGCGAAATCCTTTTAAATTCAAAGGATATTGCACGGCTTCCGTCTGATTTTGAAGAAAAGCTCTCAAAGTCCGGATTAAATGCAGTGGTTTGCAAAACGGCGGCAGATATTTCGGGCGGTTTTATACTCAAAAGCGGCGATATTGAAGAAAATATGGACTTTGCCGCACTTATAAGCGAAAAAAGCGATGAACTCGAGGATTTGATAAACCGCGGGTTGTTTTCGGAGTAAGGAGGAATTCAATGGCATTATCATATGAATTTTCCATAGGCTCCGTACGGGCAAAGGAAGTATCGCTTTTTTCAAACGCCGATGTTGAACGGCTTTTGAGCTGTAAAAGCGAAAACGAACTTGCAGAGCTTCTTTCAGACAAAGGATACGGCGACGGCAAAACCGTGGACGAAATTCTTGACAGTCACACAAAAGCTATGTGGGAATATTTAAAAAGCATTGCACCCGATTTTGATATTTTTGCACCGTTTTTTTATCAGAACGATGTTCATAATTTAAAGGTTGTGCTGAAAGGGATAATGTCCGATACGGATTACAAAGAGCTTCTTTTAACGCCTTGCACAATAAGCGATGAAGCACTTAAAGAGGCGGTTCAAAAAAGAAAATTCTCTTTACTGCCTAAGTGGCTGTCAGACGCCGCCGACAAAGCGTACGAGCTTCTTGCTCACACGGGCGACGCGAGAATCAGCGACGCCGTTATTGACAAGGCAGTTATGGAAAAAATGCTTGAAGCGGCGGAAAAATCAGATTCACAATTTTTAAGAGAATATTTTAAGACATATGTTTTTTACAGCAATATAAAAATTGCACTGCGGAGCTCACGCACGGGCACAAGTATGGATTATCTGCTGAAAGCTCTGTGCGATGTTGACGATTTCAGAAAAAGCTCTGTAATTTCTGCCGCTTTAAAGGGCAGTGATTCGCTTGTTGACGAGCTTTCAAAGTACAGCGAATACGTATGCAAAAACGCGATTGAAGAATACAAAAAATCTCCGTCAGCATTTGAAAGGTTTGTTGATAACAAGCTGATTAATATTGCAAAAGAAAACTGCAAACGCTCAAGCGAGGGTGCTCAGCCGATTTTGGGATATTATCTTGGATGTGAAAACGAAAAAAAGGTGATTCACATAATTGCAAGCGGTTTGAGAACCAAAACCGACGCAGATACAATCAGAGAAAGGCTGCGTGATTTTTATGGCTAAAAACATTGCCGTTATCGGCGACAGAGAAAGCATTAAAGGCTTTAGTGCAGTAGGAATTGATATTTACGCCTGCGGCGGCAGTGACGATTGCGGTCAAATTCTGCGTAAAATTGCAGACGGCGGCAGCTACGCAATTATCTTTCTTACCGAAGAACTTTTTGATTCGGTCGGAAAAGAAAGGAGCCGCTATGAAGAAAAACTGACTCCCGCAATTATTCCGATTCCAGGCGTAAAGGGCAATACGGGCACGGGAATTAAGAGGCTTTCGTCATTTGTCGAACAGGCGGTCGGCTCTGATATAATCTTCAACGATTGAGGTGTATAATTTGAAACAAGGAATAATTACAAAAGTCGCAGGCCCTCTGGTAATTGCAGACGGAATGCGTGACGCAAATATGTTTGATGTCGTCAGAGTAAGCGGCAAGCGGCTTATCGGCGAAATAATCGAAATGCACGGCGACAAAGCGTCTATTCAGGTATATGAGGAAACCTCGGGACTCGGTCCCGGAGAAGTCGTTGAATCAACAGGTGCACCTCTGTCGGTTGAACTCGGTCCGGGACTTATAGGCTCAATTTATGACGGTATCCAGCGTCCTTTAAATGAGATTATGAAAGTAGCAGGCACCAATCTTACAAGAGGTGTTGATGTTCCTGCTCTTGACCATAAGAAGAAATGGCATTTTACTCCGACAGCAAAAATCGGCGACAGCGTTTGTGCGGGCGATGTGCTCGGAACCGTTCAGGAAACAAATGCCGTTTTGCACAAGATACTTGTACCCAATAAAACAGAGGGTGTAGTTGAAAACATAAAAGAGGGCGACTTCACCATTGACGAGGTTGTTGCCGTAATAAAAGGCGGCAATGCCACCACAGAGATTAAGATGTTTACCTCTTGGCCTGTTCGTGTGGGCAGACCGTACAAAAGAAAGCTGTCCCCCGATATTCTTCTTACTACGGGACAAAGACCGATTGACACGCTCTTCCCCCTTGCAAAAGGCGGCGTAGCGGCTGTTCCGGGTCCGTTCGGCTCGGGAAAAACAGTTGTTCAGCACCAGCTTGCAAAGTGGGCGGCGGCGGACATTATTGTTTATATCGGCTGCGGTGAACGCGGAAACGAAATGACCGATGTTTTAAACGAATTTCCCGAACTGAAAGACCCGAGAACAGGCAACTCTCTTATGGAGAGAACCGTGCTTATTGCAAACACATCGGATATGCCTGTTGCGGCAAGAGAAGCGTCAATTTATACGGGTATTACAATAGCGGAGTATTTCCGTGATATGGGATACACGGTTGCACTTATGGCGGATTCAACCTCACGCTGGGCAGAGGCTCTGCGTGAAATGTCGGGCAGACTTGAAGAAATGCCCGGTGAAGAAGGCTATCCCGCATACCTCGGAAGCCGTCTTGCACAGTTTTATGAGAGAGCCGGCCGCGTCATTGTAAACGGAAGCGGTGACACTGAGGGAGCATTGTCGGTAATCGGTGCGGTGTCCCCTCCCGGCGGCGACATTTCGGAACCAGTTTCGCAGGCAACTCTGAGAATTGTCAAGGTGTTCTGGGGGCTTGACGCAAACCTTGCGTACAAACGCCACTTCCCCGCTATAAACTGGCTGACAAGCTATTCGCTCTACTCAGACCAGCTCAAGGACTGGTATGCAGAAAACGCCGCTCCCGACTTTTCGGAGCTTAGGACAAGACTAATGTCTTTGCTTCAGGACGAGTCAGAGCTTCAGGAAATTGTAAACCTTGTAGGTATGGACGCTCTATCCTCTCCCGACAGGCTAAAGCTTGAGTCGGCACGCTCAATTCGAGAGGACTATCTGCATCAAAACGCTTTTGACCCGACAGACACCTACACATCTCTTAAAAAGCAGGTGCTTATGATGAGGGCGATTTTGAGCTACTATGACAAGGCACTTGAGGGACTTATCAGCGGTGCCGATATTGAAATGCTTGTGGGTCTTTCGGTAAGAGAGCGTATCGGAAGATTCAAATATGTTGCAGAAGAAAAAATCAACGAGGAATTTGAAGAAATAGAGGCACAGCTTGACAGTGAGATTGCAGATGTGCTCAAAAGGAGTGATGACTGATGCCTAAGGAATACCGCACGATAAGAGAGGTTGCAGGTCCTCTTATGATGATAAGCGATGTTGAGGGCGTCAAGTATGACGAGCTCGGCGAAATTGAGCTTCCAAGCGGCGAAACACGCCGCTGCAAGGTTCTTGAGGTAAACGGAAGCAACGCTCTTGTTCAGCTCTTTGAATCAGCCGCAGGTATTAACCTTGCCGAATCAAAGGTGAGATTTTTGGGCAGGTCAATGGAGCTTCCTGTTTCTCCCGATATGCTTTCAAGGGTTTTTGACGGCCTGGGAAATCCGATTGACGGAGATCCTGCACTTATCCCCGAAAAACGCCTTGATATTAACGGAACACCTATGAACCCTGCCGCGAGAAATTATCCGCAGGAATTTATCCAGACGGGAGTTTCGGCGATTGACGGTCTTAATACGCTTGTAAGAGGTCAGAAGCTGCCTATTTTTTCGGCTTCGGGTCTTCCCCACTCACAGCTTGCGGCTCAGATTGCAAGACAGGCTGCCGTAAGAGGCAAGGACGAACAGTTTGCCGTTGTTTTTGCCGCAATGGGTATTACCTTTGAAGAATCAAATTACTTTGTAGAATCGTTTAAGGAAACGGGAGCCATTGACAGGACGGTTATGTTTGTAAACCTTGCAAACGACCCCGCAATCGAAAGAATTGCAACTCCGAAAATGGCACTGACTGCCGCAGAATATCTTGCGTTTGACCTTGGGATGCATGTGCTTGTTATTATGACGGATATAACAAACTATGCCGACGCACTTCGCGAGGTATCCGCCGCACGAAAAGAAGTTCCCGGCAGACGAGGATACCCCGGATATATGTACACCGACCTTGCAACCCTTTATGAGCGTGCAGGGCGTCTGAGAGGCAAAGACGGCTCTATTACTCTTATACCGATTCTTACAATGCCCGAAGACGACAAAACGCACCCTATCCCCGACCTTACGGGTTATATTACCGAGGGACAGATTATTCTTTCCCGTGAGCTGTACCGCAAGGGTATTGCTCCGCCTATTGATGTTCTTCCGTCGCTTTCACGACTTAAAGACAAGGGTATCGGTCCCGACCGTACACGAAAGGATCATGCGGCAACGATGAACCAGCTTTTTGCGGCGTACGCACGAGGCAAGGACGCAAGAGAGCTTATGGTTATTTTGGGTGAAGCGGCACTTACCGAAATGGATAAAAAATACGCT
Source organism: Clostridiales bacterium (assembly GCA_019415945.1). Classification (GTDB taxonomy): domain Bacteria; phylum Bacillota; class Clostridia; order Oscillospirales; family Acutalibacteraceae; genus Ruminococcoides. The sequence continues at coordinate 29,776 of DXYF01000031.1, read as the reverse complement.
GAATTTGCCGAAGCGTTTGAAAAAGAATATGTTTCTCAGGGATATGAAACAAACCGCTCGATAGAAGAAACTCTTGATATAGGCTGGAAGCTGCTGAAAATTCTTCCGAGAAGCGAACTGAAGCGAATCAAGGACGATATGCTCGACGAATTTTACGGCAAAGAATAAGCACTGAGGGTCTGATTTATGGCTATTATGAATGTAAATCCAACGCGTATGCAGCTTTCAAAGCTAAAAAAACAGCTTACAACTGCGGTTCGCGGACACAAGATGTTAAAGGATAAGCTTGATGAGCTTATGCGGCAGTTTCTTGACCTTATCAGAGAAACAAAAGTCTTGCGTGAAAAAATTGAATACGAGCTTTCAGAGTGCAATTCACACTTTGTCAATGCAAGTGCTGTTATGTCAAAGCAGGCTCTTGACGCATCGCTTATGTCGCAAAAACAGCAGCTTACAATAGAGGTTGACTCACGCAATGTTATGAGCGTTGAAACGCCTGTTTTTGCCCAAAGCACACGCACAAACGATGACGGAGATATTTTTCCGTACGGATTTGCGTTTACTTCGTTTGAGCTTGACGACGCTGTAATGTCACTTCAAAAACTTGTTCCCGACCTAATTAGGCTTGCACAAATAGAAAAAAGCTGTGAGTTGATGTCGGCAGAAATTGAAAAAACAAGGCGGCGTGTAAACTCGCTTGAGCATGTTATGATACCACGCTACAAAGATACAATAAAGTATATTTCAATGAAGCTTGAGGAAAACGACCGCAGCAGCCGCACAAGGCTGATGAAAGTAAAAGATATGCTGCTTGATAAGGCACATAATTATTCATCTCATTGAGTTTGACACTGAAAATAAAATATACAGTAAAACAGTTAATTAAAATTAAAATCTCCTGCGTTAATAAACGGTGCAGGAGATTTTTTGTACCTAAATATATTATTACTTTTAATTTGATTTAATCACTCAACTATAATTTTAAAATAATTGAGCTAAATAATTTTGCCTATTGCTTAATTGCGGCAAAACCGATACATTCACTCCCCGTGTGAGCGGTAACCGCACTGCCGAGCTGAAAACACCAAGACTTTTTAAACCCCATTTTATGTGCCTGACGCTTTAAAGCAAACAAAAGAGTCTTGTTTGTCTTAAAACCGTATCCTATTATAAGATAATCACGGCAAGGATTATTTTTGTTTACAAAATCAGTCAAAAAAGCATTTGCTAGTCTGTATATACTTCCTCTGTACCTTTTGCTCTGCTCAAGCACGCCGTTTTCTATTGATATACTGGGCTTTATGCTCAGAGCCGTTGCGGTAAAATGTGCTGCTGCCGATATTCGCCCTCCTGCTTTAAGATAATCAAGCGTATCAAGCACAAAAGAACAGCACAGATTATTGGTTTGATTTTTTATTATGGATACATACTTATCAAAAGGATAAAGCCCGCCTAATTTTGTGATTATGTCGCATGCTCTGACTATTAACGCACCTATACCGATTGAGCCGCTGAGGGAATCTATTATTTGAAGCTGTGAGTCGGAAAACTCTTTTGAGGCTATTACCGCGTTTTGATAAGAAACAGAAAGCTTTGAGGAGTAAGCTATGTGAATTATTTTGCATTCGGGATATTTTTGAAATATCCTTTTGAAATGAGATGAATACTCATCGGGATTCGGAGCGGAGGTAACAGGAAGCATATTTTTTTCTTTGAAAAAACGCTCTGTATCGTATAGGCTTATCTCACCGTCAAGATAAGTTTTGTTGCCAAACGAAATATGCATAGGCAAAATCTCAATTAAGTTGGGAACACTGATTTTCCACGGCAAATCAGAACCGCTTTCGGTTGAAATTATAATTTTGTTCAATATTGTTTCCTCCGTTAATCATATTACAATCAAATTTTGCAGAATATCAAACAGCCCCCAACCTTGGAGGTTGAGGGCGATGACAACCTGAGAACTATCTCAAATTTGCTTTGAAATTATAATCCGTGTGCAAGGAAATTACTTGCAGCCGCTCTTTAACTCAAAGCTCTGGCAGTCTGTGCACTGACAGGCTGTCGGGTTAGCCTCGTGTGTACCTACTCTGATTGATTCAAGAGAGCAGTAGTTTTTTGAACTGTTGTGGTTTTTGCAGTTTGTTACTGTGCAAGCAATGCTCTGGTTTACATAAGAATTGTCTGTCATTTTTCTTCACCTCAATTAAATTTGTGCGGTATCGCTTTTTGACAGCACCGCACATTAAGTACGGTTTTGTCTTTAATATTTTTTACATTGACTGCCGATTTATACGCACACATTTTAATTTTTATAATAAAATGTATTGAGGTGAATTCCATATGAATGTTGTATCGACTGTATTACTCGTTGTATTTGCCGTTATAGGCGTGATTTCGTTTATTCGTGAATTAACTTATCTTTTATTCAGATACAAAAACGACGGATCTGTTATGTTTATTACGCCGATAGGCAAAAAGTGTGACGACGCTGAGCTTATGCTCAGAAGTGCTGCGGCAAGAGTTAAATGGATAAGCCGCTTCAAACACGATTATGTAATTTGCCTTGACTGTGATATGGATGATGAAACAAAAAGGATTTGTGAAAAAATTTGCAGGGAATACGGTTTTGCAAAACTAATGAGTAAAAATGAATTTATTGAAATGATAAAATAAAAAATAATTTATCATAATATAAAACAAGACTGACTAAATATCATTTTAGACAGTCTTGTTTTGCTTTGTGTTTTAATTGATTTATTTTTTGCGTTATGATAAAATTAAAAGCATACAAATAATAACAGACTTTACTGTTACTGCTTTTTTCTTATAAGAATAATCGGAGTAGTCTGCTTACCCTGACCGCATGGGTTGTCGGCTATAAGTCCCAAAAGCTCCTCCTCGGAAAGCGTTATGTCCGAAGAATAACCCAAAATTTCCTGACCGAGATCGTTTGCGTCTACTATCATACAGCTCATGCCGAGCTTTTCTTTTATTTCATCGCAGACGCCCGACGGATTTTCGGGATTTTCGATACCGATGTCACGGTATTCGCTCCAAATATGATCGTAAAAGCCGTCAAGTCCGGCAACATCTTTTCCGACTATTTCGTAAAATACACCTTTCTTGCCGAAGAGCTTACATACTCCGCCCGCAAAGCTTGCCCACAAAACCTTGAGCAGTCCCGCTTTTGAAATGGCATACTGCATTTTTATGGTTTCGCCCACGCCTACGCCGGTGTCGGGGTGAGAAGCAAACTTTGAAAGAAATTTTGCCCAGAATCCTATTTTGAGGTCTTCACGCTTAACTACTCTGTTTTGGCACAGTGCAATAATTTTTTCGCTTGACGAAACAATATCTCCCTCTTGATACAAAGGAGATACATATTTTTTAAAAATTTCAATGTAATCCTCACCCTGCTTTACAAAGTGAGTTTTTATAGCATGACGCATATATGTAGTGCCGTTTACCGTAATTTCTACATTTTTACCTTCGTTTGCAACAAACTCCATTACATTAACCTCCAAAGCGTTGGCTTAAAATATATGACATTGTTTATTATATATTATTTACATCAAATTATCAACCGTAAGTTTAAATATATCAATCAATTATGATAAAAGGAAAATTTTATGAATAATGAAAATCTGCTTGAGCTTGAAGGAATAATTGAAAATATTGTTTACAGAAATGAAGAAAACGGATATACGGTAATCGAAATTGCAAACGGCGACGATTATATTACTGCTGTGGGAATTATGCCGCAGGCGTCCGTGGGAAACACCGTAAGGCTTACGGGATTTTATACAAATCACAAAAATTACGGAAAACAGTTTTCGGCGGCTACCTGTGAAGTTTGCCGCCCGACGGAAAGTGCCGATATACTGCGTTATCTTTCATCGGGTGCAATCAGAGGAATAGGACCGTCAACTGCAAAAACGCTTGTCAGTGAGTTTGGGGAAGCAACGCTTGACATTATGGAAAACGAGCCGTCGCGGGTTGCCTTGATAAAGGGAATTTCAAAGAGCAAGGCAGAGGACTTTTCAAGTCAGCTCAAGGCAAATACCGGAGTGAGAAAGCTGATGCTCTACCTCGGAGAATACGGAATCTCAAACACATCTACCGTCAAGATTTTTAACGCTTTGGGCTCAAACTGTGTTGAAAGGATTAAGCAAAATCCGTATATTTTGTGCGAGGGAGATTTCGGCGTATCGTTTGAAAGTGCCGATTTTATAGCAAAAAAGGAATCACTTGAATCTGACAGCACAGTACGCCTGAGAGCGGGAATTACATATATTTTACGCCATAACGAGCGAAACGGTCATACCTGTCTGCCAAAGCAAAAGCTGCTTTCAATTTCTGCCGAGTTTTTGAGCGTTGAAACTGATAAAACAGAAAAATGCATGGATGAAATGCTCTTTGACCGTTCGCTTATCGGCGAAATTATGGACGGGCAGGATTTTGTATTTACTCCTCAGCTTCATTTAAGCGAGATGTATATTTCTTCAAGAATCAAAATGCTTCTCAAATTCCCCGCAGAAGCGATAAAAGATATCGACAGGGAAATAAAACTGTGTGAGGAAAACGACGGAATCTGTTACGCAGATTTGCAAAAGCAGGCGATCAGCTCCGCACTTACAGAGGGAATGCTGATTTTAACAGGCGGTCCCGGAACAGGTAAAACAACTACCCTAAACGCCATTATACAAATACTCAAGCGAAAGGGAAAAACGGTTTTGCTCTCGGCTCCGACAGGCCGTGCCGCACAAAGAATGAGCGAGCTTACAGGGGACGAAGCGAAAACCCTGCATCGTCTGCTTGAGGTGAGCTGGGACAGGAATGACAACCCTGTATTTAACAAAAACGAGCGTAATCAGCTTAAATGCGACGCACTCATTGTCGACGAGGTTTCTATGGTTGACACCTGTATTTTTGAGAGCGTTATGAGAGCATTGCCGCTGGGATGCCGTCTTATACTTGTCGGGGATTCGGACCAGCTGCCGTCAGTCGGTCCCGGCAATGTACTAAGCGACCTTATCGCAAGCGATATTATACCTGTTGTCAGATTAAACGAAATTTTCAGACAGGCTCAGGAAAGTCTGATAGTTACCAACGCTCATAAAATTGTAAACGGCGTAATGCCGGTGCTTAATAACGCCGACAAGGATTTCTTTTTTCTTCAAAAAAACAATAAAGAAGATATAGCAAATGTTATTACAGACCTTTGCAAAAACAGACTGCCAAAGGCATACGGATATTCAGCATTTGATAATATTCAGGTTCTGTCACCGTCAAAAAAAGGAGAGCTTGGTACTGTACAGCTTAATTTAAGGCTTCAAAATGCTCTTAATCCAAAAAAACAAGGTGACGGTGAAATTACGATAGGTTCAAAAACCTTTCGCACGGGCGACAAGGTTATGCAGGTAAAAAACAACTATGATATAGTATGGTACAAAGATAACGGAGAAAAAGGAGAGGGTATTTTTAACGGAGATATAGGCATAATAACTAAGATTGATAAAAAATCCAAGATTATAAAAATATGCTTCTACGACAAGACTGCGTCTTATACATACGAAAGTGCGTCCGACCTTGATTTTGCATATGCCGTTACGGTGCACAAAAGCCAGGGCAACGAGTTTGACGCGGTAGTTATGCCGATGTTTTCGGGACCTCCTCAGCTTTATTACAGAAATCTTTTGTACACGGCGGTTACAAGGGCGAAAAAAACGCTTATTCTTGTAGGCAATCCGCATACAGTGGAATATATGGTAAACAACAATCGCCGCACAAAGCGGTACAGCGGTTTAAAGGAATTTTTATTGCGTGATGACGGACTTTATACATAAGCTAAAAGAAAACATAACGGTCATTTTATTTCCCGTAAGATGCCCGTACTGTGAAAAAATAATTGATAAAAACGAATACGCCTGTGAAAGCTGCAAAAAGCAGTTTCCCGCTCCGTCGATAAAAAAATACTGCGTAGGCGGTTTTCCCTGCACAGCACCGTTTCCGTATGAGGGGATTTTTAAAAAGGCAATTACAAATTTTAAGTTCAAAAACTGCGGAAGCTACTCAAAACAGCTCTCCTTTGTACTTGTGCAAAGTATTTTTGAAAGCTTTCCCGAAAATACTTTTGATATAATAACCTGTGTGCCGATGCACAAAAAGCATATTAAAAAGCGTGGCTACAATCAGGCAAAACTGCTTGCCGTTGAATGCAGCAAAATTATGAATATACCGTATGCGGACACGCTTAGAAAATTTAAAGAAAACAAAATCCAGCACACATTAAAATCAAAAGAAAGAGCGGCTAATGTAAAGGGCGTCTACAAAGTAACAGACAATGAGCTTATAAAGGGCAAAAGAATACTTATAATCGACGACATTATAACAACAGGCAATACACTCGGCGAGTGTGCAAGAGTGCTTATTAAAGGCGGCTGTAAATCGGTAAACTGTGCCGTTGTATGTGCGGTAACCGAGTTCTAAGCCTTGAAGAAATAATATAATTATTATATAATAAATCTTAATCAACTGTAATCGGAGTGATTTTATGGACATAGCTATAGACCTTGGTTCCGACAGAACACGAGTGTTTATCGAAAATAAAGGCAAGGTACTTGATGAAGCAAGCGTTGTGACCTACGATATTGACACGGGAGAAATATATGCGGTCGGCGACGAAGCGTATACGATGATAGGCAAAACACCTGTAGGCGTAAAAGCCGCTCATCCGCTTGACGGAGGTGTAATCGCCCGTTCAGAGCTTGTTGAGGATATGGTTTCAATACTGCTCAAAGAGGTATGCTCTGTAAAAGTCGTAATGCCCAGAGTAATTACCGCTGTTCCCTGTGATGTTACCGAGGTAGAGAAGCGAGCTGTTGTAAATGCAGTAAGCTCTTTCGGCGTAAGACGGGTTTACCTTATCGAAAGTCCAAAGGCGGCGGCACTCGGCTGTTCAATAGATATAACTACACCGCACGGCGTTATGATTGCCGATATAGGAAGCGGTACGGCTGACATCGCAGTATTATCGCTCGGCGGAATATCTGTTTCCAAAACGGTCAGACAGGCAGGAAGTGCAATGGACGAAGAAATTGTAAAATATGTCCGCAAAAAGTACAATCTGATAATCGGCACAAATATGGCTGAAAGCTGCAAAAAAGCCATAGGCTGTGTTATTGTTCCTGCCGAGCAAAAAACCTTTAGAGTAAAGGGCAGAGACGCAGTAAGCGGTATGCCGAGGTTTGTTGAGATAACATCTGCCGAAATCAAGGAAGCGATTGAGGAAGTTGCCGCTGCGATAGTAAATTCAATCAAAGATGTGCTTGAAAAGACGCCGCCCGAGCTTACGAGCGACATTTATACTGACGGGATCATACTCACGGGCGGTCTTGCAAAGCTTACGGGTTTTGCAAAGCTTATAAGCGAGGCAACAAAGCTAAGAGTAAGGGTTCACAAAAACGCAGCAGACTGTGTAATAATGGGCTGCGGAAAGGCAATCGGGTTTATCGGTGAAGCTGACAAACACTCGGCTTTGGGAATATCCCCAATACTTGCCGCATATTAAACAAAACACGGCTGAAGCAGTTACAAAAAACTGTTTCAGCCGTTAATTTATTGCCGTTAAATTTATGAAAGTCCCGCAATCATTCTTTGAACTGCGGTTGCGTCCGCAATGCTGATTTCACCGTCGCCGTCAACATCTGCATTGAGCTTTCTCACCTCGGAAAACTCTTCGGTTCCGACGAGATATTTTTGAATATATGTGGCGTCTGCTACATTAACCTTGCCGTCAAGCGTAACATCGCCGAGAACAGTAACCTCTGCCCCGCTGCCCGTTGTAACAGCCTTTATAACAAATGTACCGCCGAGGTCATCATTATTTTCTTCCTTATACCAGTCGAGCAAATCGCGCATCTCATTATTGTAGTAAATAAAACTGTCGCCGTAGCTCGGATCATTAATCAGAACATACTGCCCTGTCTGCGAATTTGTCATCCACTCGCACGAACCGAGCGACGGATATTTATAATCCTGTGATGAGCTGTCAAGTCCTGCATTGAGCTTCTCCGTGTTTATTACGACTGCGATTGAGCCGTACCCCAAAGGCAGAGTAAAATCAGAAATATCGGCACAAATGTATCCCGCATAATCCGCCGTTCCCTCATACAGCCTTACCCACTTGCTTTTATCTGATTCAGGCTGACTTACACCATTGTCGGGAACATAATAAAGCGTGTAGTCGGCATTTTTACATTCAGTTTCAAAAATCACCTTGTCGAGTGTATTGTAACCGTTTGAAAAATCAAACCTGTTTAAATACGCAACCTCGTTTACTCCCTTAATTTCAATATCAAATGTTGCACCGTATATTTCATTTTGTTCAAGCCTTGTATTCTCGTCAATTTTCTGAACCGACTTTATTGAATAAAGCGGCTTATACTTGTCTCCGAAAACATAAGTATCCTCGTATGAAATCCAAAAATATCCGCCGAGTGAATTGTAGTCTCCATAACTGTTTCGTGCAAGCCATGCACCGGGCTTTTTGGGTTTTTCGCCTACTGAGCCGTTAAATTTGGCCTTGTCGTAGCTGTCATCCCAGCCGACAATCTCTACTCCGTGATTTACCGAATAACCGTCATAGCTTTCGGGCATAAAGTAGGAGGTTTTATCCGAACTTAAACAAGACGCAGCAGTTGCGTAAGCAGTATAAACTCCGCCGTTTTCCATTATTGCACGCTTAATTGCGTCGGTATCGTTTCTGTCAAGATACTCAACGGCAGTAGTTCCGTATTTTGCAAGGGTGGTATCTATATCGTCCGATGTAACGCCGCTTGTGACATCAAATTTGCCTAAATCGGATGTTTCAACTCCGCCCTGCCATGATGTAAAATATCCTATGGCAGAATAGGAATATCCGCCGTCTTTGTATGTTCTTTGCCAGCCTGTTCCGTCGCTGTGCTTTGTCGCCCATATATTAAGGTGATCAAATGAAATATTATCAACAGCAAAGCCTTCTTTTAACAGCTTCGTTTCAAAAACCGACACACCCGATACCGCCCAGCACTCGTTATAGAGCTGCTGCTTTATATCCGTAACAAGTCCCAAATCACGGGAGCTGTATTTCAGCGGCAGAGATGTATCAACAGATTGTGTTTGCAGACTGCTGTCGGATGAAGCGGGCAAAAGCTCATCGTCTATTACAACGGCTCCTGCTGTCAAAGCAGAAACACACAACAAACTTGCCGATACGGCAAATGCAGTTATACCTCTGATTATACTACTCTTTTTCATAATAATACTCCGAATTTATAAAATAAAATATACTTTTAATGCTGTAACTGAATTATACCAAAAGTAAAATTATTTGTAAAGAATATAAATTCCCCACCGCACCAATAATATAAGAAAAGCGGGAGGAATTTTTATGCAGCTTCGTACAGACCTTGCAGTAGAGGCAAGAGAAATAGCGGGAGAACATATTGCGGGAACGGAATTTAAAACCTACAGTGAAAACGGGCTTGAAATCTCCCGTCTGACTGTAAAAAATCAAAAGGCAAAACAGGCACTGGGCAAAGACATAGGAACATATATTACAATAGAATTGCCGTCGCTCACGGATAATTTTACCGAAACAGATGAGCGGCTTGTAACGATAGGAGAAGAAATACGCAGGCTTCTGCCGGTAAACGGTCTTGTGCTTGTGGCGGGGCTCGGCAACACCGAAATAACGCCCGACTCTCTCGGTCCCAAGGCAAGTCTGCGGGTTCTTGCGACCCGACATATAACAGGTGAAATCGCAAGGTCAACGGGACTTGATAAACTACGCCCCGTTGCGGTTATGCAAACGGGTGTTACGGGTCAGACGGGAATTGAAACGGGAGAATATATATCAAGCGTAGTAAAGCGAATAAAGCCCACGGCAGTTGTAGCCATTGACGCACTTGCGTCCCGCAGGCTTGAGCGGCTTGGCTGTACGCTTCAAATAAGCGATACGGGCATATCTCCGGGTGCGGGTGTTGGCAATCACCGAACAAAAATAAGCAAGGAAACTATAGGAGTACCCGTTATTGCAATAGGTGTGCCGACGGTAGTTGATGTTCAAACACTTGCTAACGACCTGCTCGGAAAGGACTTTGACGCAAGCACTCAAAATCAAATTTCACCAAACGGCAGGCGAATGGTTGTAATTCCGAGAGAAATTGATTTGCTGACAGAAAGGGCGTCAAGACTGATAGCTTTTGCATTAAACGGTGCACTGCAAAACGAATTCGACCTGCCGGACCTTATATCACTTATGTAGAAAATTCAATTAAGTTTTAATAAAATATTAATAACTTAAAGTCAGCAGTGCTGTAATTATGTGATATACAAAAAGTTTTCATAATAATTTTGCAACTGCCCTGATACTCATAAAAAAGTCGAGTGCCTCGACACGCAACCCGAGCAGACAGGTTGATATTATCAAACCTTCTTTGCCCGACCGTTTTCTATCAGTTTCCTATAAAGTAAAAAAGCCGAGTGCCTCGACACTGGGTTCGAGCAGACAGGTTGATATTATAAAACCTTCTCTGCCCGACCGTTTTCGAGCAGTTCCTATAAAGTAAAAAAGCTGAGTGCCTCGACACTGGGTTCGAGCAGACAGGTTGACATTATCAAACCTTCTCTGCCCGACCGTTTTCGAGCAGTTTCCTATAAAGAAAGTAAAAAAATGGACGGATTAAACTCCGTCCATTTTTTTACTTTACCCATAAATTATAACCCGATATATCAGGCTAATATCATGTTAGTTTTTCACGGCTGCTCTCTGCCGTCTTGCGACGGGCTGACATAAACCGTTTTGTTGTTTACATATATGACCATTCCGGGTTTTGCACCGTTTGGCTTGCTGACATAACGCACAAGAGTGTAATCAACAGGCACCTGACTGCTGTTTCTTGCCTTGCTGTGGTATGCCGCAAGGCGTGCCGCCTCCAAAATTGCCGTTTCGCTTATTTCACGCCCGTGACCTGCAATTATCGTATGTGAGCCGTGAATATCCTTTGTATGAAGCCACATATCGTTTTTGGAAGCCGTTTTTAATGTCAGCTTATCGTTTTGCTTGTTGTTTCTGCCCACAAATATTCTAAATCCATCGCTTGATAAAAATTCAAGCGGCGGAAGCAGCGACAACGGTCTTTGCTTTCCCTTTTGGCGGTAAAGATAACCCTGCTCCGTAAGCTCCTCCCTTATCTGAGCAAGCTCCTTTTCATTTTCGGCACGAGTTACCTCGTCAATAACAGATTCAATGTATTCAAGCTCTGACTTGCCCTTTTCTATCTGCTCGCCGAGAACCGCCTCGGCGTTTTTTGCCTTTTGATAATCCTTGTAAAACTTCTGTGCATTTGCAGCAGGAGATATTGCGGGGTTTAACTTTATTCTTATCGTTTTGCCCTCTTCGTCATAATAATTTTCAACCTCTGCAAACTCGGCACCCCGCTCAATTCTATAGAGATTAGCCTGAAGCAAATCGCCGCAGATTCTGAGATGCTCACGGTCGGCACACTGCAAAAGCTCCGCTTGCTGTTTTGATATTTTGCGTGCAATACGCTCTGCCGTATTGGTCAAAAGCTTTGTAAGGCTCTGCGACTTTACCCTCATACGCTCCCGAGAATCACGCTCATCGTAAAAAGCGTCGAGAACCTCCGAAAAGCCCGCTTTGCTTTCCACCTTTGCAAAACTCCCGTACTGCTCTATCGGCATAAAGCAAAAGTCCATCGGCTTTGAATCCTCACGGTAAACAATGCACGGTTTTTCATTGCAGTTTTCGGCAATGTTTTTAAGCCTTTCTATCTCACAAACAAGCTTTTGATACAGTTCTCCCTCAAGGTCGTTTGAAACCCCCTCCGACACTCTGTATTCAAGCTCTCGGCACACGATAGGAGAAACGCCCTGTATAACGCCCAAAATCGCCTTATTGAGCGTTGCTTTTGGGGTAAAGCTGATTATCCTTTGAGCTATTTGTTCAGGCGATGAAGTCAAAATATTGAGCTTGTTCTGCGGCTCAGGCAATTCATATTTGATGTTAGGGAGTACAATTCGCTTACTGCTCATTGTCAGGTCAACTCGCTTGAGCGAATCAATAATCACACCGTCTGAATTTATTATGATTATGTTGCTGTACATTCCCATGATCTCGACTGCAACGGTAATCATCACGGTGTCGCCGAGCTCATTTACACACTCAAAATCGAGAAAAAGTGCTCGGTCGCACTCCATCTGACGAACAGCGGTAAGTTTACCTGTGCCGAGTCTTTTTCGCAAAAGCATACAGAACATTGGCGGCTGTGCTGGATTTTCGGGAGTTTTAACACAAAAATTAATTCGCGGTGAATTTGCCCGTGCGGAAATCAATAGCTTTTTGTTGCCGTCAAAGGTTCTCAGCGTAAAAACAAGCTCGTCGCGGTTGGGCTGATAAATCTGTGATACCCTCGCACCGAGTGCCTGCTTTTCTATTTCGTTTTTAATATGTCTTAAATAAATTCCGTCAAGAGCCATATATCCACCTGTTTTTATTTAATTACTTATGATACTTTCCGTTAGTTGAAATTTCAAACGCACGGTAAATCTGCTCGCTTAAAATCACCCTTACCATTTGATGAGGAAATGTCATCCTGCTCATTGAAAGCTTTAAATTTGCCCTTTTCTTCACCTCGTCGCTCAGTCCGTAGCTTCCGCCGATTATAAAATCAACCGTGCTTACTCCGCCGACCGAAATGTTGTCAAGAGTTTTTGAAAGCTCTTCGCTTGAAAGCATTTTGCCCTCTATGCACATTGCAACAACATAATCCGACTGACCGATTTTTTGAAGTATCCTTTTTCCCTCGGCTTTTATTACCTCATCCGTCTGAGATTGATTCGGGTTATTGCTTTTTACCCTTTCCTCAGAAAGCTCTGTTACCGAAAATCTGCAAAACGCCGTAAGACGCTTTGCATATTCTGCAACAGCGTCCGTAAAATATTTTTCCTTGATTTTTCCTATACAAATTATATTTACTCTAATCATAATGCTAAAAAATCACTGACTGTACTCTCGTTTCACTCGGAGCAATATCCAGAGTAAAATCACTTTTGACTTTAAGTCCCTCTTTTTCAAGGCTTGAAATTGCCGTTGCAAGAGCAATCTGCGGCGTGTTGTTTTCTTCGCTAAGGTGTCCGAGCATTAAACGGAGAGTACCGCTTTTTACAAGTTTTGCAAGCTCTGCGGCACAGTCTGAGTTTGACAGGTGTCCTTTAGACGAGAGAATTCTCTGCTTTAGATAAAAAGGATAAATTCCCGTTTTGAGCATCTCAACATCGTGGTTTGACTCAAGCACTGCAAAGTCGCTTTGCTTGGCGGCTTCTCTCACCTGTTCAAGCATTACTCCCATATCGGTAGCAACAAGTGCCGACTTTCCGTCCGCCGTTGTCACCCTGTAGCAGCAGCTTTCTGCCGCGTCGTGAGGCGTATCAATGCGTTGTATCAGCATATTGCCTATTGCAACCTCGTTTTCAATTACATCGATCTTTGCCGTCGGGAGAATTTTTTGTCCGCGTATAAGCTCGTTTAATGTTCCCCTGCTTGCAAAAACCTTGAAATCGTATTTTTTTGCAAGCACTTTTAACGCACTGCAATGGTCGGAGTGCTCGTGAGTTACAAAAACCGCACCTATATTCTGCATCCTAAGGCCGTTTGCCTCCATTGCATTTTCAATCTGCCTGCACGATCTGCCTGCGTCAATCAGCACGCCCTCTGACGCAGTGCCTATGTAATAGCTGTTACCCTTACTGCCGCTGAAAAGCGGAACTGCTCTTGCCAAATCTATCAACCCTTAAACTTATTCTGTAACATAGATAATAACATATTATCTATTCTTTTACAACAACAGACGCAAGTGTTATTCCTGCCCACACTCCTGCAATACAAAGCACCGCACTCAGCACGACATAACCTGCGGCAAGCATCCTGCTGCCCGATACAAAAAGATTATATGCCTCAAGCGAAAAAGTAGAAAATGTTGTAAAACCGCCGCAAAGACCTGTTTTAAAAAACAACAAAGCGTTGCTGCCTGCACCACGCTTTGACGCATATCCGACTATAAAACCGATTAAAACAGCTCCGATTAAATTTGTTATAAAGGTTAAAATCGGAAAATCCCCTTTGTATGGTATAAGACTGATTGCGTACCTAAGCATTGCACCGACGGCACCGCCGAGCCCTACAAATAAAAATCCCATTTTTATTCACCGAATTCTAAAACAAAAGCCGCTTTCACTTGAAAACGGCTAAAATATATTGTGTTTAATTAAGCTCCAAGCTCTTCCTCGTTGTCACCTGTGAAGTAAACCTTTTTAATATCGGCACCGAGTGCTCTGAACTTTTCAATAACTTCCTCGTAGCCACGCTCAATGTACTGGATATTTGAAATCTCAGTCGTTCCGGAAATTTCCAACGCCGCAATAATCATTGCAGCACCCGCACGCAAATCGGTAGCCTTTACGGGAGCGGCAGTGAGCGGTGCTCCGCCCTCGATAATAGCAAGTCTGCCCTCTACCGAAATCTGGGCACCCATCCTGATAAGCTCGCTGACATACTGATAACGGTTATCCCAAACATTTTCATTTATAATACTTGTGCCGGGAACGCTCATAAGCAGTGCCGCAAACTGCGGCTGACAGTCGGTCGGAAAACCGGGGTGAGGCATGGTTTTAATGTTGCATCGTTTCAAAGGATTAACCGTTGCGTCAACCTTGATTGCCTCATCATATTCAGTGATTACAACGCCCATTTCCCGCAATTTCGCAGTAATTGACTCAAGATGCTTAGGCGTAATGTTATTTACGGTAATGCAGCCTCTCGTGGCGGCAGCGGCACACATATATGTTCCCGCTTCAATCTGGTCGGGAATAATCGAATATGTTACTCCGTGAAGATAACCGACACCTCTGATTTTGATAACATCCGTACCGGCACCCCTGATGTCGGCACCCATAGAGTTAAGAAAGTTTGCGAGGTCAACGATATGCGGCTCTTTTGCCGCATTTTCAATTATAGTCATGCCCTGTGCTTTGCTTGCCGCAAGCATAATATTCATGGTGGCACCAACAGACACAACATCAAGATATATATGATTACCCACGGGGCAGCCTTCACATTCAGCCTCAATGATTGCACCGTCAACAAGTGCAGTCGTTGCACCCATAGCCTCAAAGCCCTTTAAGTGCTGGTCAATGGGGCGAACTCCGAAGTTGCAGCCGCCGGGCAGAGCAACCTTGGCTTTGCCGTATTTTCCGAGCAAAGCACCCAGCAAATAATATGACGCACGCATACCACGCACCATATCTGTTACGGCACAATGAGTTTTTATTTGTGTTGGGTCAATATATAAAGATGATTTGTTAATTCTTCTTATCTTGGCCCCCATCTGCTGAAGGATACGGCTGATAAGAGAAACATCGCTTATGT
This sequence comes from Clostridiales bacterium, assembly GCA_019415945.1. GTDB lineage: Bacteria > Bacillota > Clostridia > Oscillospirales > Acutalibacteraceae > Ruminococcoides. The sequence goes on along the minus strand of DXYF01000031.1, from coordinate 14,286 downwards.
TAGGAATATTTTCAATCTGACACGGCTCATCACAGAGTATGACAGCAGGTATAATTGCAACGGCAGCATTTTTTGCCCCGCTGATGTTTACCTCGCCAAACAAAGGCTTACCGCCGGTAACTACGAATTTTTCCAATTGTTTACACTCCAATACAGTATTGTTCAGACTTGCAATAACGAATAAGTGTAGATTTATAAAAAAACAAGGATAAAATCAAGAATAATACAAAATATATTACAGATTAATTAAAACACACTATCCATTGTGGTTACGCACATGTTACGCCACAATTCTCATACAGAAAATGATACTACAATTTTGTAGTAAAGTCAACGGAATATTAAATCTGTAACCTAATTTTAGCAAACTTGTACTCAAATTATTAATTATCCGTAACTTTTATTTAAATTATTTACAATTTAAAAAATATGTTGTTATAAATTCTTATATAGAAATAAATAAATCAATATTTTTCGCAGAAAGAATTAACAAATTGTAACTAAAAACTCATATCAAATAAAATCTTACAAAATACTGCTTTAATATTCATATTAGCAGTAGTATAATATGGGTTATGTGTTTGGATTTCATCTGATATTTAAGGTTTTTTTAAGTTTCTTTACTAAAAATTATATTGTGAAATGCAAAAAAACAAAAAGGAGTAGTTTTAGATGTACATAATCCAAAATGCATTAAAAAGTATCACAAGAAACAAACTGCGAAACATTTTGATAGGAATTATCGTGCTTGTTATTGCCGTGTCGGCTTGCGTTGCACTTTCAATAAGGCAAGCTGCGGAAACAACAAAAACAGACACTTTAAACAGTATGTCTGTTACCGCACAAATTTCATTTGACCGAACGAGTGCAATGAAAGAAAAGGCAGATACAGGCGAAGACGCAACGCCTCCTGAAGCGTCCGACGGAGGCGATTCTTCAGGCAATGGTTTTGACCGCGGAAAATTTGATTTTGACGCACTGTCAAGCGAGCTTTCTCTCGAAGATTATATGACCTACACCGAGGCGTTGCAGGACGGAGATTCCTATTACTATTCGGGGTCTGTTTCTCTCAAAGCCGTGGGTGATCTTCTTCCTTACGGAACGGAAGAAAGCACAGACGACAGTTCATCCGACGATGAAAGCAGCGACTCCCCCGATTCTCCTATGCAAAACGGCAAAGACTTTATGGGCGGAGGCATGAACGGCGGCGGTATGAATATGTCATCACAGGGAGATTTTTCAGTCACCGGATATTCTTCGTACTACGCCATGCTTGCAATGTTCGGCAATGACGGAAGTTACTCGATATCCGACGGAGAAATGTTTGACGAAGAATCATCGGATATGAGCTGCATAATCAGCGATGAGCTTGCCCTGTATAACGACCTGTCGGTTGGCGACACCGTTGTACTGAGCAATCCGTCTTATGAAGATGAAACCTACACCCTGACGATCAGCGGAATATATACAAACTCTGATTCATCGGATGAAAACGCTCGTTTTTCGATGACTGATCCAGCAAATCAAATATTTATGAGCTACGGCTCCTTATCGTCGATTGTTGAGGCGTCCGAAGCTGACGGAAATGTTACCGCGAAAACAGCAACGGCGAAGAAATCTCGACTGTACTTAAAAACACAATTTCATTTACTTACGAATTTGCCGATATAGACCACTACGACACTTTTGCAAAAGAGGTTTATGATCTCGGGCTGAGCGATGAGTATACAGTTTCATCGTCTGATCTTACTGCTTTTGAAAACAGCCTTGCACCTCTTGAAACACTCAGCACTACTGCTATGTGGTTTTTCGTAATCGTACTGATAGTCGGAGGAATAATCCTTGTTACTCTGAATATCTTTAACCTCCGTGAAAGAAAGTACGAGGTCGGCGTGCTTACAGCAATCGGAATGAAAAAATCCAAGGTATCTCTGCAATTCCTCACAGAAATTTTCATAGTTACATTTATCGCCATAATTATCGGCACAATAATCGGAGCAAGCGTTTCCGTCCCGGTTACCAATGCATTGCTTGAAAATCAGATTACAAGTTCTCAGACATCGCAGGACAATCTGAATCAAAAATTCGGGTTTGACAACAATGACAATTTAGGCAACGCTCAAAATCCCGAACCCAATATGAACGCTGACGATAATTCAGGCAAACCGGACAGATTCGGTCTTGAGGCAACGGATTATGTTGACTCCGTTTCAAGTGCTACCGATATATATGTTATAATGCAGCTCATCGGTATAGGTTTGTTCCTTACCGTTATATCAAGCCTTGCCGCTCTGATAAGCATTATGAGATATGAACCCCTTAAAATATTATCTGACCGCACTTAAAAAATATTTATGAAAACGAGGTATAATTATGAGTTTACTAAAATTGGATAACATATGCTACAGATATGACAGCAGCTCACCTTTTGTACTTAAAGATCTGTGTTATGAATTTGAAGAAGGAAAGGTCTATTCAATAGTCGGAAAATCGGGAGCGGGAAAAACCACTTTACTTTCAATATTGTCAAGTCTTGCCGCCCCGACATCGGGCAGTATTTATCTGAAAGACGAAAATGTTGCAAAAATTGACAAATATAAATTCCGAAGTAATTATGTGGGGGGAATCTTTCAAATTTCAATCTTCTTCCCCACCTTACAGCCCTTGAAAATGTGGTGCTTTCAATGAATATCTCGGGTAAAAAATTCAGCGATAAAAACAAAAACGAAATTGCCATGGAACTTTTGCAAAAAGTCGGTCTGTCGGAAGACGAAGCCAACAGACGGATACTTAAACTTTCCGGCGGTCAGCAGCAGCGTGTTGCGATAGCGAGGGCAATTTCATATGACCCCGACATTATTTTGGCCGACGAACCAACGGGCAACCTTGACGGTGAAGCCCAAAGTGAAATTATAGAGATTTTTAAAATGCTTGCAAGCGAGGGAAAATGCATAATTATCGTTACACATTCTCCTGTTGTTGCAGAAGAATCGGATGTAGTGTTCAGACTGTGCAAGCAAACATAAGGAGAAATTAATTTGAAAAAAATACTGTCTGTTTTACTTATTTTTTGTGTAGGAGCAATATTTAGTTACATTTGTTTTGTCTTGCAAAATAACACCGAACAAAAAAGCGACAGTGAAACTGCCGCCGCTGAAACCGAAGAAATAACTGACGCAACAACAAAATCCGATGCCGCTCAAAATTACATAGCAGAAGCGACATCGGAATCAGAAGGCGTTATACCGTCGAAATATGAAATTTCAGACTTTCCGTACACACTGCAAACTCCCGAACTTCCTACAGGGTGCGAAATCACGGCTCTCACCATGGCTCTCAACTATTACGGCTGCAATGTTGATAAACTGACAATGGCAACTCAATATCTGCCTACGGTGCCTGCCGATATGTATTACGACGAATACGGAGTAATGCACGGAGAAGATTTAAACGATTATTTCATCAGCGACCCGCAAAGTGTTTACGATTATGTCTGCGGAACAAATGCCATTGTTACTGCCGCAAACAGCTATCTTGCAGACTCGGGCAGTTCACTGAGTGCAAATGACATAACGGGATATTCGTTTGATGAGCTTTACGAGCTTGTGGCAAACGACACTCCGATTGTTGTGTGGATAACAATCGGAATGCAGCAGAGAAGTGAAACCGAGGGCTGGTACACGGACGACGGAGATTATGTTGAATGGAGTCAAAGCGACCACGCAGGCGTTCTTGTCGGATACACCGATGACACGGTAATCATAGCTGACCCGCTGAGCGGAAGAACCGAATACAGCCGCAGTGACTTTGAAAGCGTATATACATCAAGAGGAAATCACGGAGTAATCCTGCAATAAAATATTTGGTACCGTGTATGGATTAATTTTAATATATCAAAAGTGACAACCTATCAGTCAGATTTGTCTTGTTCTTTTTTTACTTTTATCATTTTTCCGTTTACAAAAACATAGTCGCTGTTATTGCCGGTGTTTGATATAACCTCGTTTAGATGTGCCGCATCAAACTCATCCGGCTCCGTTTCGTCTTTAACTCCCACAAATTTTCCTACAGCATCTTGAAGTCCGCCGGAAATAATTGCTACAACAATATAAACCGCAATAAGCGGAAAAAGCAATGTGACCAAAGCTACCGAAACTCCGAAGAATATTCCCTTTGAAAATATAAGGAGCAGCAGTGCCCCGGCGGACACAACCGCAATGCACACAGTTGCAATAAGATTACGCAGTATTTTACCGAAAATAAGCAAAAATGCGTTTTTGTATATATCTTTCATCTTAAGCTCATATGTAATTGTCATAATCGGAACATAGTACATCATAACAATTAATAACAGAGTGAAGATGAGATAAAGTGTAAGCACTGAACCGAATACAACATCTACTTTTGAAAGGGTATAGTAGTAAAGCAGTGCAAAAAACGAACAGGCAGTAATCAAATATGCGACAACGCCATGCACAAGAAATTTTAAAAAATTATCCCTTACCGTTGTAAAAAATGTGCTTACAACCTTGACATCTTCCTTTTCAACGGCATATTTTCTTACAACCATTGTAAGTCCTGCCAAAAACGGCATTGACGGAATAATTCCGAGTCCCCAAACTATAACATTGTTGAATCCAGTTAGATAACTTACCAGCACAAAAACGCCCGTAAACAAAGCTAACGAAATCGAATACAAAGACCCTGCAAGCAAAAGCTTCGGGAATTTTACAAAATATCTTGAAAAAGCTGTTTGACTGAATTTTTTCATAATTGTCTTTCCTTATCATTTTGTAATGAATTAATATTAACATATAACAGATATTAATTTCAAGCTTAGGTCATATAATCAGTTAAAAATTTATATTCTTTTTTAAAAAGCATATAATTGTTCTTATTTGCAATGTTTACACACTATTTTTAAATTTTATATAAATTTTTTTGCTAATATATTGCATTTTGATATAATATGTGGTATTATGGTCTTGTTCAAGGGACACAATAAACAATTATCCCTTCATATTTATCTGAAATATCGGATAAATTTTATAATTTAGAAAAGGAGAAATAACATGAAAAAACAAAACATTAAAAGGACTGCAGCGTTAGCTCTTGCAGGTCTTATGGCAGCTTCGGCTCTTGCCGGCTGCGGCGAAACATCATCAAGCGGAGGCTCAACTGCCGGTGACGCTTCAAAAGGAAAAGTTTATTATCTTAACTTTAAGCCCGAGCAGGATGGTGCTTGGCAGGATCTTGCAGCTAAGTACACCGAAGAAACAGGAGTTGAAGTTGTTGTAAAAACAGCTGCCGAGGGTACATATGAATCAACGCTTACAGCCGAGATGGATAAGAGCGAAGCTCCTACACTTTTCCAGGTTAACGGTCCCGTAGGTCTTGCAAACTGGAAAGATTACTGTGCAGATCTCAGCGATTCGGAAGTTTACAAACAGCTTACAAGTACAGACTACGCTCTCAGCGAAGGCGACGCTGTTTACGGCATAGCATATGTTATTGAAACATACGGTATCATCTACAACAAAACTCTTCTTCAGAAGTATTGCGATTCTGACTTTGCAACAGTTAAGTCAATAGACGAAATCAACAGCTTTGACAAGTTAAAGACTGTTGCCGAGGAAATTCAGGCTAACAAGGACGCACTCGGAGTTAAGGGTGCATTCACATCAGCAGGTATGGATTCATCTTCTGACTGGAGATTTAAAACACACCTTGCTAACCTCCCGATTTACTTTGAGTATCAGGATGAAGGCATAACCTCCACCGACGCTATCAAAGGCACATATCTTGATAACTACAAGAACATCTTTGACCTTTACATCAACAATTCAACCTGCGATCCTACAGTGCTTTCAAGCAAAACAGGTACTGACGCAGAAACAGAATTTACAACAGGCGAAGCAGTATTCTTCCAGAACGGTTCTTGGGAATACTCAATCATCACAGAAGCAGGACTTACAGATGATGATATCGGTATGCTTCCTATCTACATCGGCGTTGGCGACGAAGCTAATCAGGGTCTTTGCACAGGTTCAGAGAACTACTGGTGCGTTAACAACCAGGCTTCCGCAGACGATCAGGCTGCAACTCTTGAATTCCTCAACTGGTGTGTAACAAGCGAAGCAGGAACAACTGCACTTTCTGACGATATGGGCTTTGTAATTCCTTTCAAGAATGCTAAGGAAGCATCAAACAAGTTCGTACAGATCGACAAAGAGCTTACAGAAGCAGGCAAAACACCTGTTAGCTGGAACTTCACAACAATGCCTTCAGAAAACTGGAAGAACGGCGTTGGAACAGCTCTTACACAGTATGCAGCAGGCACAGGCTCATGGGATGATGTTGTTAAGGCATTTGTAGACGGCTGGAAAACAGAGTATGCTGCTAACAACGGATAATTTAACTTAAAAATTCTAAGCAAAAGTTCGGGAGGGGGACGAAGCCGTCCCCCTCTTTTGTTAAACCGAAAGGCAATAGTTATGTTTAAGAAAAAATCAAGAAAAATATATTCTCTAATATTTGTACTGCCTACCTTTGCCGCTTTCATCATCGGTTTTGTATATCCGTTCTTTAACGGAATATATTTGTCTTTTTGTAATTTCAGAATCACAAGCAATGCAACATTTGTCGGATTTGATAACTACATAAAGGCATTTCAGGATGAGGGCTTTATACGGTCATTCTGGTTTACCGCTTTGTTTGTGGTAGTATCGGTAGTGCTTATAAATCTTATTGCATTTTTTGTGGCATATGTACTTACGATAGGAATAAGAGGGTCAAATATATTCAGAACGGTATTCTTTATGCCCAATCTTATAGGCGGTATTATCCTCGGATATATATGGCAGCTTATTTTCAACGGCATTTTGCACAACTACGGCACCAATATCAACCTTAACGCTACCTACGGATTTTGGGGATTGATTATTCTGATGTGCTGGCAGCAGGCAGGCTATATGATGATAATTTACATAGCAGGATTTCAGAGCGTTCCGGCTGATTTGTACGAAGCTGCACGAATCGACGGTGCAGGCAAAAAGCAGCTGCTTACAAATGTAACACTGCCTATGATGATGCCGTCAATTACAATATGCACTTTCCTTACACTCACAAATTCATTTAAGTTGTTTGACCAAAACCTCGCATTGACAGGCGGTCAGCCCGGTGTTATAACAGACAGCGGAACTATCATATACCAAACGGAAATGATGGCTCTTAACATTTATAACACCTTCTACTCAAACCAGAATTCAAGAGGCGTCGGTCAGGCAGAGGGCGTAATATTCTTTATTCTTGTTGTTATTATCGCCCTTGTCCAGCTCTACTTCACAAGAAGAAAAGAGGTGCAGCAGTAATGGCAAAGGTTAAAGCAAAAGACAAACGCCCGGTAAAAAAACAAACCATTGGTATGAAAATACTGACTGTTCTTTTTACATTAATCTCCATTTTTTATGTTGCTCCTGTTTTCATAGTTTTTATGAATTCATTTAAATCAAACGCCGCAATAAGCCAAGAGCCGTTTGCTTTTCCTACAGCGGAAACATTCCAGGGTTTTGAAAGCTATATAACAGGTATGTTTTACGGCAATTTTCCGTTTTGGAAAACTATCCTGTGCAGCTTTTTCATTACAATAGGCGGTGTGGTTCTGATTTTGCTGTGTACATCTATGTGTGCATGGTACCTGAACCGTTCAAACACAATCATATGCAAAATCATCTATTACTTCTGCATCTTTTCTATGGTTGTGCCGTTTCAGATGGTTATGTTCACACTTTCCAAAACCGCCGACGATCTTAAGCTTACAACACCGTGGGGTATCCTCATAATCTATTTGGGTTTCGGAGCAGGTCTTGCGGTATTTATGTTCTCAGGCTTTGTAAAATCAATTCCGATTGAGATTGAGGAAGCCGCAGATGTTGACGGAGCAGGTCCGCTGAGAACATTCTTCGGTATTGTACTTCCGATTATGAAGCCGACATTTATTTCTGTTGCTATTCTTGAAACGATGTGGATATGGAATGACTACCTCCTGCCCTACCTCATTCTTGATAAGTCATACAGAACAATACCGATTCATATTCAGTACCTTAACGGCTCGTACGGACATACCGATACAAGTGCGATAATGTCGCTTATTGTGTTGAGTATTGTGCCGATTGTAATTTTCTACTTTGCTTGTCAGAAATACATTATCGAGGGCGTTGTTTCGGGTGCTGTTAAGGGATAATTGTTATAAACATCTACTCAACCCCAATCACTCTTTCATTTATTGCAGACAGTGAGTACGGAAAATTAAATTTTATATTGCAAAATTAAAAATCTTAAAATCCCTTTTTCAAAAATTGAGGAGGCATTTCATAATGAAATGTCTCCTCTTTTGTTGATTGTTATAACCAATATTCAGAAAACTAAATTATATTGCAAACACTATTTAAATTTTCCACCTGTTACCGCAATTTTGACAAACTGCATATGTGTTGGTTTCTGTCTTTCGACCCCTAAGCAGGAAGAACAAACCTATCCAGCCTATAACGGGAATACATAGCAAAATAATTATCAAAACAACAAAAAGACAACTTCGCTTTTTCTGTTCTGCAACAGCCTGCATTGTTACATCTTCGCTTTGACATTTTGGACATACCATTTTATCAACCTCTTTCATTTATTTTATTATATAATCTATTGCTTAATATAATATGCATCTGAATTTATATAAAGCTTATCATCCTCTATGTACCACCAGTAAGCGTCGGGATTATTCTCTACAAACTCGTCACTGTCCTGCGGAGAAACATAAGTAAAGGTAACGGAAGAGCCATAGTAATTTGTAAGCTTAAGCATATTATTGCTGTCGATTGTATAACTTTCCTCTCCGTAGCCCCCTCCCGTGAATGTCGGCAACTCACATTTGCCGTCCTCGTAAAACTGAAATACATCCGCACTGTTCTCTCTTGTCCAAGTTCCGACAATAACGCTTTTGGGGTTTGAGCAACCGTACAAAACCGCTGAGATAAGCATAGCCGAAAGCAAAACTGTTAATAATTTTTTCATTCTGCCAACCCCTTAATTTTTTTTGTAATAACAAAACCACACAAGTACTGTTAATACATCATTCTATATTTCTATTCGGAAAAATAAGATTGCCATTCTTGTCCATATAGTCATCATATCCCGCATAATTATAATACGGACTTTTTACACGAAGTAAATTGTTATTGAATGAATTGTCTATTTCATAATCTTTAGGAATTTCAATACTTTTTCCGTTTAAATCGTACACTTTTCTGTCCTTTGTAATTATCCGTTCGCACGAATAGCTCATGACCTCTCCCTCAATGGGGTCAAAAAGGTTGTTTCCTTTTTGATCTACCAAAACAAACCAATTACCTTTTGCATTAGAATTATTTTTACCGCGTATATTGAGACAGAAAACGCCGTTTTCATAGCCTACTATCTCTACTCTTATGCCGTTTCCGCAGGGATAAAAAGAAGATGTTTTGCCTGATGAAATATCATACAAATATAAGCTTTCGTCTTTTTCGTATACTAATGCATTATCAAAAATCATATTGTCGTCTTTATCAGAAACAATAGAAATATGATCTGTATCAAGCTTCTTTGTATTACCGCTTAAATCAATTAACTCATAATAATTATCAAAATAGTGGTATATGACCGTCTTTTGGTTGCTAAAAACACCCGACCATCTGCATTGATTTATATCAAATGCTTCTTTAGTTTTTGCATTGTAACATTTATAGTCATTTTCATAGTAACCGTCCACTGACAAATAATTAAATATACCGTCTCCGCTATAAGATATCTGTATCTGGGCATCTGATTTTATCCAATCCTTTATGACATAATCTCCGTTACTGTCTAAGATTGAAGCAACATATTCCACTGTGTGAAAATCATTTACATAGTCAACAACGGCAAAGTAACCTCCCCCGTAAGCAACTACATTATCGAAATTACCGTCACTTGATGAAGCAATAATTTTCCCGTCTGAACTTAAAATATAATTAACATCTTCGCTGTCAATTACCACACTGTAGCCCGACATAAATTCCTTTTTTTCCTTACTGTTTGCTACGATATCGTCAAGTATAAATTTAATTTTTCCGTTTTCATCTATGCAAGCATTTTTTCCCTCTCCGGTCTCATTTTCGGTTACATGTACCCAAGCATATCCCTCACTGAAAGATTCTACATAATCTAACGTATATTTACTGCTGTTTATCTGTGATTCAATTTGAGTTTTATTATTACTTTGCAATTTTAAATCATTATTACTTTTATTACTGCAAGAACACATGGCAAACAAAAAAACTAACACTAAAAAAGCCGAAATTAATTTACCCTTACGCATAATAAATCCCCTTTATATTTAAAATATTTATATCAAGACTCTACCGCAAAATGCGGTAGAAAATAATGCAGTAAACTGCGTTATGATATACTCAATTAGAGGTGACGCCTTTATGTACAAAAGAATCCGTGAGCTTCGTGAAGACGCAGATTTAACACAAAAACAAGTAAGCGAAATTTTATTTTGCTCGCAGCAGGTTTACAGTAATTATGAGCTGGGACAAAGAGATATTCCAACATCTGTATTAATAGCTCTCGCAAAATATTACCATACAAGTACAGACTATATTCTGGGTCTTGTCGATGAAAAATAACATTAATTTCGTTTTGGAACTCTGTTTTTTATATTTTACTGCATTTTGCGGTAAAAGTCAATATTATTTTGTGTTTTTATAAATATTTTTTACCCTAAAAAAGAATATCAAATTTTGTAACTAATAATTTTGTTTTAAAATTATAAAGCTTTTTCCCTGCCCTAATCTCTTTACTTTTTACATTCTTTGTTGTATAATGTAGTTTAAAAGTAAACGATTATATATGCAGTCGTTTTCAATATATTAAAAAGGACAGGAGGGACAAACATAATGATTAGCGGTGCTGAAATTATGGTAAAATGTTTGGAAGCTGAGGGTGTTTCGGTCGTCTTTGGCTATCCGGGTGCTACAATATGTCCGTTTTACGATAAAATTTATGATTCAAATATAAAACATGTTCTTGTTCGTCAAGAGCAAAACGCCGCTCATGCCGCAAGCGGATACGCAAGATGCAGCGGCAAGCCGGGTGTTTGTGTTGCAACCTCCGGTCCCGGTGCGACAAATCTTATTACCGGTATTGCAACAGCATACACTGACTCAATTCCTATGATTGCTATCACGGGTCAGGTTCGTTCGGATCTTCTCGGACGAGATGTTTTTCAGGAAGCTGATATTACAGGGGCGTGCGAGCCGTTTGTAAAACACAGTTATCTTGTCAGCAAAACGGAGGATTTGCCCCGTATATTTAAAGAGGCGTTTCATATTGCTTCAACAGGCAGACAGGGTCCCGTGCTTATCGACATTCCTATGGATATTCAAACCAATGAAATTGAAGAGTTTGTTTATCCCGACAGTGTCAATATAATCGGATACAAGCCGAACACAAAAGGTCATGCTGTACAGGTTAAGCGTGCGGTTGAAGCAATTAAAAAGAGCAAGCGTCCGATAATAGTTTCGGGCGGCGGTGTGCTTAGCTCAGGCGTAAAGCTGAAATTTCAGAATTTCGCACTTAAAACAAGAATTCCCGTTATTTCGACTATGATGGGAATAGGCGTAATGCCCAGCGATAATGAACTTTATCTGGGTATGCTCGGAACTCACGGCAAGGCGGTTGCAAACCGTGCGTTGCACGAGGCGGATCTCGTAATAGTATGCGGTGCAAGGCTCGGCGACAGAGCAGTAGCCGCTCCCGACCAAATGAGCAACAACACCACTGTAATACATATTGACATTGACCCTGCCGAAATCGGTAAAAATGTTAAAACCGAAATTCCGATTGTCGGCGATATGAGAAATGTTCTTAAGATGCTTGCTGAAAACATCGGCGACTATACCGTACCCGAACAATGGCAGCAAACAGTTAACGCATGGAAAAAGGACTTGTATAAAACTCCCCCTGTTTTTGACGGCTTTGTTGAACCGAGAACTCTTATGAGTCATTTGAGTGCAATGTTTCGCTCAAAGGCAATTCTTGTTGCCGATGTAGGCCAAAATCAGATCTGGTGTGCAAATAATTTCAGAATCCGCGAAGGCAGATTCTTGACAACAGGCGGAATGGGTACGATGGGCTATTCAATTCCCGCTGCTGTGGGTGCTAAATTTGCAAGGCCTGACCGAGATGTTATCGCCGTATGCGGTGACGGAAGCTTTCAGATGGGTATGAACGAGCTTGCAACCATTGCGGGAAACAATCTGAATATAAAAATCATTATTATGAAGAATACAAGACTCGGAATGGTGCGTGAACTGCAAGACAAAAATTACGAGGGCAGACACAGTGCAACAATTCTTCAGGGTGACCCTGATTTTCTGGGCATTGCAAAGGCTTACGGAATTGATTGTGCACAGGCAAGCTCAAATGACGAGGCTGAAAACATTATAAAAGGCATAGTAAACTCTGACAAGCCGTTTATACTTGTATGCAATGTTTATCCGGACACTCCGTCTATTTAAATGAGGTGAGAAGATGCAGTACACATTATCAATACTTGTTGAAAACCAGGCGGGCGTCCTCTCTAAAATTTCGGGACTTTTCTCCCGCAGAGGTTTTAATATCGACTCTCTTGCAGTGGGAGTTACAAACACTCCTAATGTATCAAGAATTACAATAGTTGCAAACGGCGATGAATATGTTGTTGAACAGCTTGAAAAACAGCTCAACAAGCTAATTCCCGTAATCAAGGTAAAGCGTCTTACAGAAGGCGAATTTATAAGCCGAGAGCTTATTCTTATTAAGGTACACTGTGCCGCCGCAAAGCGTGCAGAAATTATAAAAACGGCTGAAATTATGCAGGCTAAAATCGTTGATGTTGCTTCAAGCTGCGTTACGGTTGAATACTGCGAATGTGCAAGCCGAGTAAATACTCTTATTGATTTATTAAAGCCTTATGGTATCCGTGAGATTGTAAGAACAGGCACTGTGGCCATTGACAGAGGCACAGCTTCGGTTTCCGTTTAATCTTACAGTATAGCATATATATTAATTATGCCGCAGTTTTGCGGTAAGGAGGATTCATTAAAATGAAAGACTACAAAAAAAACATGAAGGCACCAATTTATTACCAGTCAGACTGTAACCTTTCTTTGCTTGACGGTAAGACAATTGCAATTATCGGTTACGGCAGCCAGGGTCACGCTCACGCTCTTAACCTTAAAGAATCCGGCTGTAATGTAATTATCGGTCTTTACGAGGGAAGCAAGTCATGGGCAAAGGCAGAAGCTCAGGGCTTTAAGGTATATACGGCTGCTGAGGCTGCAAAACAGGCTGACATTATTATGATTCTTATCAACGATGAAAAGCAGGCAGCACTTTACAAAAACGACATTGAGCCTAACCTCGAGGCAGGCAATATGCTTATGTTTGCTCACGGCTTTAACATTCACTTTGAGCAGATTGTTCCTCCTGCTGATGTTGATGTTACTATGGTTGCTCCAAAGGGACCGGGTCACACAGTAAGAAGCGAATATCAGGCAGGCAAGGGTGTTCCGTGTCTTGTTGCCGTTCATCAGGATGCAACAGGAAAGGCTAAGGACATTGCACTTGCTTACGCTCTCGGAATCGGCGGTGCAAGAGCAGGCGTTCTTGAAACAAACTTCAGAACAGAAACAGAAACCGACCTCTTCGGTGAGCAGGCTGTTCTCTGCGGCGGCGTTTGTGCTCTTATGCAGGCAGGCTTTGAAACACTTTGCGAAGCAGGATACGATCCGAGAAACGCTTATTTTGAGTGTATTCACGAGATGAAGCTTATCGTTGACCTTATCTATCAGTCAGGCTTTGCAGGCATGAGATATTCAATTTCAAACACTGCTGAGTACGGCGACTACATCACAGGTCCCAAGATCATCACAGATGAAACAAAGAAGGCTATGAAGAAGGTTCTTTCTGACATTCAGGACGGTACATTTGCTAAGGACTTCCTCCTTGACATGTCACAGGCAGGCGGTCAGGCTCACTTCCGTGCAATGAGAAAGCTCGCTGCTGAAGCTCCCGCTGAAACAATCGGTCAGGAAGTAAGAAAGCTTTACAGCTGGTCTGACGAGGACAAGCTCATCAACAACTAATCGGTATTGAGCGGTTTATATTATAATATAAAATCAAAACCACCCGTTGAACGGGTGGTTTGCACTGCCCCTATAAGGGGCTATT
>DXYF01000030.1 GCA_019415945.1 Clostridiales bacterium | reverse complement strand
CAACACTTAATGCACAAGTGTTGCTACTTAAGATTATCGTAAACAAAAAGGATGAAAGAGCCTAACATGCCCTGCTAAATACACGGCTGCGTAAATCCTCGTGTATCCGTGAACAAAGCCAATATCGTGTACAAAGAGAAAGGAAAAGGTTTATCTGTACCCCTTGCTGGCAAGGCTGTTGAACGATACATTTGGATGCAAGACTCATAAATCGCAGTATTGCGTGAGCTTCGCACAATCCCTATGCAAATAGAGCAGATTAAAGACCGTAGGAAAAATAATCATCAAGTTTCAAACAAACAATTTTTTCAGCCGGGCGATTTAAACAGCTTTTCGGCTGCTTAAATCACCTTACTGATGGAGCGGATGATGGGAATCGAACCCACACGATCAGCTTGGAAGGCTGAAGTTCTACCACTAAACTACATCCGCTTATCTGCAACGGTATTAATTATATCACTAATCCGTTGCAATGTCAATAGTTAATTTCAAATTGATTGAAGAATAATTTTTTCTCCGTCAGATGTGACATTAATCGCACTTATACCGTTGTCGGATTCAATCATAGCTGACGCAATTTTTTCTTCAACCTCGCGTCTTATCGCATTTCTCAAATCACGGGCACCGCTCTTGCCATCACATGATTTTTCAGCAAGATATTCGCACGCTTTATCATCAAAAGTAAACTTTATATGCTTTTCTTCGAGAGTCGGCACATATTCTGATAGCATTAGATCTGCAATCTTGACAAAATTATCTTTTGTGAGAGAATTGAAAACAATAACTTCGTCAACTCTTGCGATAAATTCAGGACGCAAAAATTCCGAAAGTGCCTTCATAACCTTTTCTTTTGCCGCATCCTCCTGGGTTTTGCCGAATCCGAGAGCACTGTCACTTTTAGCAGAACCCGCATTAGAGGTCATAACAATAACAGTGTTTTCAAAATTGACAACTCTTCCGTGAGCGTCCGTTACCCTGCCCTCATCGAGAATCTGAAGCAGAATATTGAGAACATCGGGATGGGCTTTTTCAATTTCATCAAACAAAAGCACGGAATAGGGGCGTCTGCGAACCTTCTCCGTTACCTGACCTGCCTCATCGTATCCGACATATCCGGGCGGTGAGCCAATAATTTTGGAAACGGAATGCTTTTCCATAAACTCCGACATATCAAGTCTTATGAGAGTTTCAGGAGTATCAAAAAGCTGCTGACTAAGCACTTTGACAAGATCAGTCTTTCCCACACCTGTAGGGCCTACAAATATAAACGACGCAGGTCTTCTGCGTGGTGAAATTTGACAGCGACTGCGTTTTATAGCAGAAGCAAGCACCTCGACAGCTTCATCCTGTCCGATTATTTTCTTTTTAAGCTCCGATTCCAAATCAGCAAGCTTTGAAAGCTCATTTTCTTTTATTCTTGATGCGGGAATCCCTGTCCAAAGCTCAATAACCTTTGCAATGTCCTCCTCGGTTACTTTTGATGTAACGCTTTCGGGATCAATTTCGGAAAGCTCAGAGTCAATTCTCGCTATATTTGTGTTGACCTCTGCCAAAGCCTCATAATTAATTTCCTCTGAAGCTGTAAGCTCTTCCTTTTTTTGAGCAAGCTTTGACTTATCATCACTTAACTTATCAAAGCGTTCCATTGTTTTATTGCGAAGTGCCGCACAAGCACAGCTTTCATCAAGCAAATCAATAGCTTTATCGGGTAAAAATCTGTCAGTTATATAACGCTCTGAAAGAACAACCGTTTTGCGGACAATATCATCGTCGACAATTACTCGGTGATGCTTTTCGTAATAATCCTTTACACCGGCAATTATATCAATAGTCTGAGAAACAGTCGGTTCACCGACTTTTACAGGCTGAAATCTTCTCTCAAGTGCAGAATCCTTTTCTATGTACTTTCTGTACTCGTTAAAGGTTGTTGCACCGATTACCTGAACTTCACCCCTTGAAAGAGCCGGTTTTAAAATATTTGCCGCATTCATGGTTCCCTCGTTGTCGCCTGTGCCGACAAGGCTGTGAACTTCATCAATAAAGAGAATTATATTGCCGCTTTCCTTGATTTCAGATACAAGGCCCTTTATGCGGCTTTCAAACTGTCCTCTAAACTGGGTGCCTGCTACAAGAGATGTCAAATCAAGAAGCTGAATTTCCTTATTTTTAAGTCTTTGCGGCACATTGCCTTCTGCAATACGCAAAGCAAGACCTTCGGCTATTGCTGTTTTACCTACGCCAGGCTCACCGATAAGACATGGGTTATTTTTGCTTCTGCGGGATAAAATTTGGATAACTCTTTCAATCTCGGCATCACGACCGATAATTCTGTCAATTTTTCCTTCTCTTGCTTTACGGGTCAAATCCTCGCAGTAAAGGCCGATATGTTTCCTTTTTTTATCCTTTTTTTCTGTTTTATTAGACTTGCCGCCGTCATTTGAGTTAACTGAGTTGTTCTTTTGACCGTTTCCGAATATATTGTTAAAAAAAGCGGGAAACGCAGGAGCTCCGTGCGAAAAATCGTCATCGCCGTCATTTTGTGAAAACTGATCCATTTGCTCGGCAAGGTTGTCTGCACCAAGCTGTTCCATAAGCTGGGAAATATCTCCGTTTTCACCCATATTTTGCATAAGACTGTTCATTTGATCCTGAACATTTTCGAGATCCTCATCGGAAATTCCCATTTTGCTGATCAAATCTTCAACCGGCTTTATTCCAAGCTCCTTTGCACAGGTAAGGCAATAGCCTGCTGTGGGAGCATCTGCTGAACTGTTATTTGAAACAAAAACGACAGCCTGCCGTTTTTTACATCTGCTACAAAGCATAATTTTCTCCTTGATATAAAATAAAAAGATTAATTAATAAACATTATATATGTTAATGCTATAAAATTCAATGGTATTTTGTCAATTTGTTTTTAATTGGTATAAATTATTTCTTATTATTCTCTTTAATTAACTGAAAATATATTTTGCCGTATTGGTATAATGCAAAAAGCATAGTTGCAGCCGTTACAGACAGCAATGCAACATCAAGTGCAAAGTTTTCTATTTTAAACACTGCTTTAAGAAAAATTATTATTGACACGGAAACATAGAACACAACAGTGCCGACCTTTCCGTACCATTTTGCCGCAGGGGGTGTTATGCCCTTATTTATTAAATCCATTCCGCCGAGAAGCATTAAAACATCCTTTAAAAGCAGTGTTATTAATACCGGCAAAACAACAGGCACATAAATTACCATGCAAACAACAACGGCAAGCAAAGTAAACTTATCTGCAATGGGATCAAGTATTTTTCCCAAAGATGTAACTTGATTTAGTCTGCGTGCAAGCATACCGTCAAAGCAATCTGAAAGACCGGAAATTACAATACAAATTACAGCTGCAATATAATTTTCAACCAAAAAATAATAAGCAAACGGTGCAATAAGTATAATTCTTAAATATGTTAATAGATTAGGTATTGTAATAAGGTCGCTTTTTTTGAAAGACCATTTTTCGTTATTACCCATAAAACCACCTCAGTAAATTCAAGGTCGCAATGCATCATACTGCAACGCTGAAAAATTTAAAAAGTGTACTTTGGAGCAAAACACTTTCAATAGTATTTTGCTCGGACAGTACTGCTGCTAAACTCAATATATTCACTGCAATCCATACTATAATAAGCCCCTCTGCTATACCAAACACTCCGCCGAGAAGCTGATTAATCTGTTTGATTACAGGTATCGAAAATGCTTTGGCTACAAGCTTAATAAGCTTTTTAACTAATATAAATATTATTATAAACAAAACTATTATCAGAATAAAACTGAGCAGCGATGTTGCCAACGGAGCAACCGCACTTTCAATCATATTGCTCGCAGATGATGATATTTCATCTGAAAACACAAGGGAATCCTGAAGCTTTGTTTCGTTAATACCGAATAGCGATGACACAAAAATAATAAATCCGCTCAGCCACTCGGGCAATGCCAGAAGTGAATTTGACAGGGCGTAGTCAAGGCCGTTTTCTTCAATAATCTGTGTGACATTTGATATTACAGTCTGCTTGATAAAAGCGTCATATATTACCTGTGACAAAAAATCCGAAAGATAGTACGCACAGACTGCTGTAACAACAATTCCTGCAATGTTTAGCAAGGTTTTAGCTATTCCACGCTTTACGCCGATTGCAGCAAACAAAAGTATTACCGCAACTATCAGTATATCTATTATCATATATCTCACCGTTAAATATATTTATCCGATTTAATTAACCGAGTCTTTCGTTGAAGAATCGCTGAAATCAAAAAACTTTATCTGGTTTACGCTTAAAACATATCCTGTATTGTTGGAAGTAAGAATAATCTTTTTTGAACCTGTTCCCGTATCAAACGAGTAAAGTTCATTGCCGTTTTTGTCAAAGCCGTACACGGTATTTCCGTCAAGCACTGCAACAATTCCCTTGTACATTGACAACGATTCCGCCCCATACTGAGTGCTGATTGAGCTTGTTTTTTCAGTGTTGTCATTATAGGTTTCAATATCACAGCTTCTTCCGTCGCCGCTTTTTGAAAGAGCAAGTGCAAACGAATTGGTGCTTGTGTTAAAACAATAGTTTGCAAGCGTTTTTCCGCTGTAATCCACCGTTTTATAATCTTCTTCACCGATTTTTATTATATACGACGCCGCACTGCCGATAAGCACAGCACTGCTGTTGTTAAGATACCGGCTGTCTAATACCGTATCTCCGCTGATAGCAAATTTAGAAACCGGTTCCTCCTTTGTAAAATCAAGCACATAAACTCCTGTTTCAGCCTCACCGTTAGAGCTTGAAATTCCGACTGCAATACATCCCGTTCCGTCGCTGTTGATTGCCAGAGAAGTTATATAGTGTTCCGAAAAAGAGTATTTATATATTCTGTTGTTACTGCTATTGAAAACATAAAGTACGGTAAGATAACCGTTACCCTCAGTAACAAGTCCGTAAACTCCGTTTGCACAAATATCTGCGGTATATATAGAGCCCTCTGCCTCATCGGAATAAAGCATACCGTCAAAATCGTGAATCTGATAGCCGTTGGTTCCTATTCCATAGGTCAAAAATCTGTCGCCGGATGATTTCATCGCCGGTTTTGAATATCTGAGCTGAACATTTGCAATTTCATTACCCTTAGAATTAAGAGTAACAAAAGAGGTATCGGACGCATATGCAACGCGTCCCTGATTGACGGTAAAATTACCCGATTTTACATCGGTGCCCACAACATTGACGGGAAATCCGTTGCCGGCATTACCCAAAACCTCATATGTCCACCAATTTGAAATGTTGTCAGCAGTGAGGTTATCGCGGTTTGCAAAGGCAAACACGATAAGCCCTGCCACTATGGCAAGGCATACGCCCAAAATAATTTTTTTAACCGCTTCTGGAGACATTTCCGTTTTTTCCTGTTCATAATCATCAAGCGGTACATCTTCATAGCTGATAACTTCACGATCACTTTTTTTGTTATCGATATAATGACCTTTGACTTTCTTAAACACACCTTACACCCCTTCCTTAAATATAACACAAATACTTTTGTGATTAATGCAAGGAATTTTCAAAGTTGCAATTCTGAAAACTCATATGTAATATCGTTATATTAAAGCTTATAGTTTACCCTGTTGAGATAAAGGCCGCAAGCTTGGGCAGTAGGACCTGCAAAGCTTCTGTCTTTTTTTTCTATAATCTTTGATATTTCATCGGGATTAATTTTTCCTTGCTGAACACGCAAAAGTGTTCCCACCATTATCCTTACCATATTGTAGAGAAAGCCGTCTGCTTCGACTTTCATTGTAACAAGATCGCCGTCACGCATAACGGAAAAACTCATAACATTTCTTCGCATATCACCCTTTTCACGGCTGTCAAGGGTGCAAAAAGAGCTGAAATCATGATACCCAATATAAGCCTGTGCCGCATTATTAAGCAAATTCTCATCTATTTTATATCTGTAATGAAGTGCATATCCGTCAAGGAACGGATTTCTGACCTCATTATTCCATATTTTATAAATATATTCTTTGCTAACACAGCTGTAACGGGCATGAAAATCAAGAGGTACCTCAATGCAGTCAAGCACCGCAACAGATTTCGGAAGCCAGCGGTTAAGTGCGGCTTTAAGACGCT
Organism: Clostridiales bacterium; assembly: GCA_019415945.1. GTDB lineage: Bacteria > Bacillota > Clostridia > Oscillospirales > Acutalibacteraceae > Ruminococcoides. The sequence goes on along the minus strand of DXYF01000030.1, from coordinate 13,371 downwards.
CGGGCAAAATAGGATGAGTGATTTTTAGGCTGATGCAGTACATATTTGCATGAACGCCGCTGTCGGTTCGGCTGCATCCCTTAACATCAAATTCACTGCCTATTATTTTGGTTAGTGAATTTTGAAAAACTTCTTGCACAGTCAAGGCGTTCTGCTGAATCTGCCAGCCGTGAAAGGGTCTGCCGTCGTATGAAATTGTAATCAGCAGGTTTTTCAGATTACTGCCGGAATAAAGAGATTGCATAAAATTACTCCCAAAATCATCAAAGCGATTGAAACAAAAGCCACAGCGTCACGCATTGACATATGAATCGACTTCATCTTAGTGCGGCCACTTCCCCCACGGTAACAGCGGCATTCCATAGCCGTTGCAATGTCATATGCCCGTCTGAAAGCCGAAACAAACAACGGAATGAGGATCGGAATCAACGCCTTTGCTCTTGCTATCAGATTTCCCGAATCCATATCGGCTCCTCTTGCCTTTTGTGCCGCCATTATTTTGTCGGTTTCTTCGAGCAAGGTAGGCACAAATCTCAATGCAAGCGACATCATCATTGCTATTTCATGAACGGGAAAATGTATTTTGTTTAGAGGCTTCATAAGCCGTTCGATTGCATCTGTAAGCTCCGTGGGCGATGTGGTAAATGTAAGGCATGAGCTTGCTATAATAAGGCACACTATTCTCACCGTAACAAAAACAGCACGGTTTATTCCGTTTAGTGTTATCTTTAATACTCCCCACTGCCACAACGGCTCGCCCGTACCGTAAAATAAATTTAAAACCGATGTAATTATTACAATAAAAATAATCACCTTTAAGCTTTTAAAATAAAATTTCGGCGACACGCCGCTGAGCATTATCATCAAAACGGTAAATATTGTAACAATTAAAAGTGAAAAGTAATTGAAAGTACAAAAAATTATCACGAGATACGCAATAAGTAAAAGTATCTTTGCTCGCGGATCAAGTCTGTGGATAAAGCTATTACCCGAAAAATACTGACCGAAAGCCACATCTCTTACCATAGCTTACCCTCCTTTTTCAGAAGAGCTGACAAAGCCGAAAACGCCTCGTCAACAGTCAGCACACTGTTTGGAAGCTCATATCCCGATTCTTTAAGCTCAAGCATAATTTTTGTAATCTGCGGGACACGCAGACCGATTTTTTCAAGCTCTCTGCCGCGGGAAAAAACTTCTCTTGTTTTATCAAACATAACAAGGCGTGATTTGCTCATAACAATTATTTTATCTGCCACCCTTGCAATATCCTCCATACTGTGAGAAACAAGAATAACAGTGTTTTGGCGTTTTTTATGGTACTGCACAATCTGCGACAAAAGCACATCCCTGCCCACCGGGTCAAGACCCGCAGTGGGCTCATCAAGCACAAGCACCTCCGGGTCCATCGCAATTACACCTGCTATTGCGGCACGACGCTTTTCACCGCCCGAAAGGTCAAAAGGAGACTTTTGAAGCAGGTTAAAATTAAGTCCGGTAAACTCTGCCGCTCTTTTCACGGCAGCGTCTGTTTCCTGTGCGGTTTTGCCCATATTTGTTGGACCGAACGCTATATCCTTGTATACGGTTTCCTCAAAAAGCTGATATTCGGGATATTGAAATACCATACCTACTTTAAATCTGATTTTCCTGATATCCTTGGGGTTTTGCCAAATATCTTCTCCGTTAAACAAAACCTGACCTTCGGTCGGCTTTATCAGACCGTTGAGCATTTGAATCAATGTAGATTTTCCGGAACCGGTGTGTCCGATTATTCCGATAAATTCACCTTTATTTACCGACAGACTGACATTATCCACCGCTTTCTTTTCAAACGGTGTTTTTATTCCGTATACAAAACTTATATTTTTTAGCTCAAGAATACTGCTCATCCCAGCACCTCCCTGAGCATTGCAACACATTCCTCTGCATTAAGAGGAAGTTTGTCAAATTTCACTCCGCATCCGCACAGCTTGTACGCAAGCTCAGTAGCCTGCGGCACATCCAGCCTGTGCTTTTTTAAAAGTTCAATCTGAGAAAACACATCATAAGGTGTTCCCTGTGTAAGAATTTTACCGCCGTCCATTACTACAACTCTGTCAGCAAGCACAGCTTCATCCATATAGTGAGTTATCAGGACAACAGTCATGTTTTTTTCTTTATTAAGCTTTAAAAGCGTTGACATTACCTCTTCGCGGCCGTTCGGGTCAAGCATCGCAGTGGGTTCGTCAAGCACAATGCACTCGGGCATCATTGCAAGCACTCCTGCAATGGCAACACGCTGTTTTTGACCTCCTGAAAGCTTATAAGGTGCGGCCTCTCTGAATTCGTACATTCCTACGGCTTTAAGTGCGTAATCAACACGCTCCCGAATTTCCTTTGGAGGAATTCCCAGGTTTTCGGGACCAAACGCAACATCCTCTTCAACAATGCTTGCAACAAGCTGGTTGTCGGGATTTTGTAAAACCAAACCGACTTTTTTCCTTATTTCATATGTTTTTTCTTCATCGGCAGTATCGTCGCCGTCAATAAAGACCTTGCCGCTGTCGGGCAAAAACATTGCGTTAAGATGTTTTGCTACGGTAGATTTTCCGCAGCCGTTATGCCCGAGCAGAGCGACAAATTCACCTTTTTTTATATCAAGAGAAACCGAATCCAAAGCCTTTGGCGTTTCAAATTCCTCATTATAAGAAAATACAACATTCTCAAGCGAGATAAAATCCATTAATTACTTCTCCCAGATTGCAGTCGAACCGCACGGCAGCACTAGTCCCGTGCCGGTAACTTTCAGACCGATTTCGTCACTCGATATTCTGCCTCCGAAACGATCCTTTAGCAATACACCGAGCAAATACTCCATTACCGCAGGAGAAAGTCCCGTGGTATAGGAATTAAGAATAAAAAATACAGGGTCATCTGATAAAACCTGTTTACATAAAGAAACAAGCGGATAAAGCTGTTCTTCAAGCTTCCAAACCTCTCCTCCCGGACCTCTTCCGTAGGAGGGCGGATCCATAATTATTCCGTCATATTTATTGCTTCGTCTTATTTCACGCTGAACAAACTTTACGCAATCGTCAACAAGCCATCTTACAGGCTTATCGGAAAGACGGCTTGACTGGGCATTTTCCTTAGCCCACTGAACCATACCTTTTGATGCGTCGACATGGCAAACAGATGCACCGGCACTAAGACACGAAAGCGTTGCACAGCCGGTATATCCGAATAAATTTAAAATTTTGAGCGGTCTGTTTTCACTCTTTATTTTTTCTGCGGTAAAATCCCAATTTACAGCCTGTTCGGGAAAAACTCCCGTGTGCTTAAAGCCCATGGGCTTAATATTAAAAACAAGCTTACCGTAATTTATTGTCCAGCGGTCGGGAACTTTTTTGTACTGTTCCCAATAGCCGCCTCCTTTATTGCTCCTGTGGTATCTTGCGTGAGCCGAATCCCACATGGGGCTTCGTTTTCTGCCTGACCAGATAATTTGAGGGTCAGGACGAATCAGAATTACATCGCCCCAGCGTTCAAGGCGTTCTCCGTCACAGGTATCAATAAGCTCGTAATCTTTCCAATTCTCTGATAAACGCATTATGACAATCTTTCCCTTACCACCTGTGCAGCTTCCTGTGCAAGGTTTTGAATTTCCTCGAGATCTTCGCCTTCAAGCATTACTCTTACAAGCGGCTCCGTGCCTGAAACACGAACCAAAATTCTGCCGCTGTCACCGAGAATATCTGCTACACGCTTAATCTCCGCCTTTACCTCTTTATCTGTATAGAATGCAAGCTTGCCCTCGGCACTTACATTTACATTTATCAGCACCTGAGGCATACGCTGCATAACCTTTGCAAGATTGCTTAATTTCTCGCCAGTGCGTTTCATAATACTCAAAATCATTGCACCTGAAAGCTCACCGTCGCCAGTAGTGGCGTAGTCGAGGAATATAATGTGACCGCTTTGCTCTCCGCCGATATTATATCCCTCACGGAGCATAGCCTCCAAAACATAACGGTCGCCGACCTTTGTGGAAATAAAGTTCATACCGTTTTCCTGACAAAATTTATTAAATCCCATATTTGTCATAACGGTGCCTACTACCGCATTCTTTTTCAGCACACCTCTGTCTTTCATATCCTTTGCACATATTGCAATAAGATAATCACCGTCAACAAGGCTGCCTTTTTCATCAACGGCAAGACATCTGTCAGCATCGCCGTCAAATGCAAGTCCGCAGCAAAGGTTGTGCTCACGAACATAGTTTTGAAGTCTGTTTATATGTGTAGAACCGCAGTCCTTGTTTATATTGATACCGTCAGGCTCATCAAAAAGCATATGAACCTTTGCACCGAGCTTTGTAAACAGCTTTTCTGCCGTGCGTGATGAAGAACCGTTAGAGCAGTCGAGTGCAACCTCCATGCCCTCAAAATCGCAGCCGATTGACTTTGCAACATGATCTATATAGTCGTCGGCAGCATTTTCAAGTCTTGTTACCTTACCGATATTTTCATTCTTTGCAAGGGCATAAGGAACAACATTGTCAAGTACAATTTCTTCTATTCTGTTTTCAAGGTCATCGGGCAGCTTGCAGCCGTCAGAGCTGAAAATCTTGATTCCGTTAAACTCAAATGGATTATGCGACGCCGAAATCATTATACCTGCGTCCGCATTATATTTTCCGACGAGATAAGCAACAGCAGGTGTAGGCACTACTCCCAAAAGTTCAACATTGGCTCCTACCGAGCAAAGTCCCGCAATTAAAGCTCCCTCGAGCATATCACCGGAAAGTCGGGTATCCTTTCCTATCAAAATTGTGGGGTGTTCAACCTCATCGCTTATAAGCACCATTGCCGCCGCTCTGCCTATGTTCATAGCAAGCTCAGCAGTAAGTTCGGAATTTGCAACTCCTCTTGCACCGTCTGTACCGAATAGTCTTCCCATAATTTTTCCTCCGTTTTCAGTTTTGTTTGTTTTGAAGTTTATTTTAGTATTGATATTAGTGTTAAATTAATTATTGTCAAATAGATTCGGCTGAGAAGGCATTGTATTCACCGTGCCTTTCGGAAACTCATATCCGAGATGTCTGCACGCTTCGGCGGTTATGCATCTTCCTCTCGGAGTTCTGCTCAAAAAACCGATTTGCAAAAGGTAAGGCTCATAAACATCCTCTATCGTTACAGCCTCTTCTCCGATTGCAGCCGCAAGAGTTTCAAGTCCGACAGGTCCGCCGTTGTAAAAACGGATTATAGCCTCAAGCATTCTTCTGTCGTTTTGGTCAAGTCCAAGCTCGTCAATTTCAAGTCTGTCGAGTGCTGTGCGTGCCGAATCAACGGTGATTACCCCGTTCGACATAACTTGTGCAAAGTCACGCACACGCTTTAGCATCCTGTTTGCAATTCTCGGTGTGCCTCTTGATCGGGACGCAATTTCAAGGGCACCGTCACGCTCAATTTTTACTCCCAAAATTCCCGCACTTCTCGTGACTATCTCGGCAAGTTCCTCCGGGGTATATAATTCAAGTCTTAAAACTACGCCGAATCTGTCCCTAAGCGGAGCAGTCAGCTGACCTGCCCGTGTTGTAGCACCGACAAGAGTAAATTTGGGCAGCGGCAAATGATAGGACGCCGCCATTTGACCCTTGCCTGTAATAATATCTATTGCAAAGTCCTCCATTGACGGATAGAGGATTTCCTCCACCGCACGGCTGAGTCTGTGTATCTCATCAATAAACAGCACATCACCCTCATTCAGGTTTGTCAGCAACGCAGCTAAATCACCCGGCTTTTCGATAGCGGGACCCGATGTTATTCTTACCGACACTCCGAGTTCATTTGCAATTATTCCCGCAAGCGTTGTCTTTCCGAGTCCGGGAGGACCGTAGAGCAATACATGGTCAAGGGATTCTCCTCTTATTTTTGCCGCCTCGATAAAAACCTTTAAATTTTCCTTAACCTTTTCCTGACCGATATACTCGTCAAGCGTTTTGGGACGCAAGGGATTATCGCTGTCAGAACGATCCTCGGGAAGCTCCGAAGCGTCCATTATTCTGTTTTCAAAGTCAAATTCGTCCGAAAATTCCATTTTACTCATCTTAATTTCTTCCCATCTGCTTTAGTGTCTGTGCAATAAGCTGCTCAACAGGCAAAGAGCTGTCAAGAGTACTAAGAACCGAAGACACATCAGCCGGTGAATATCCAAGCACTCCCAGAGCTTCGATTGCCTTTGGAATATTGCCGTTTACAGAATTAACGGCATTCGACGAAGCAACAGGCAAAGAATCATCGGAGTATGTCTTTATAAGCTTATCCTTTAGTTCAAGTACAATACGCTGTGCGATTTTCTTTCCTATTCCCTGTGCTCTCGTTATTGTTTTTATATCATCGGAAGCAATAGCCATAGCTACCTGTTCCGGACTTAATTCAGAAAGAATGGAAAGACCCGCTTTGGGACCTACTCCGCTTACACCGATCAGCGTTTTGAATGTATCAAGTTCTGTTTTTGAAGCAAAACCGAAAAGCTCGGCTGCGTCCTCTCTGATATTGAGGTATGTGTAAAGCATAACCTCTGTATTAAGTTTTAATGTTTTTAGTGTGTTTATTGTTGTTTGACAGTTATAACCCACGCCTCCGCATTCAACAACGGCAGTCGATGATGTCATAAAAATCAGTTTGCCTCTTACGGAATAAATCATTTTATATTCCCTTTCTAAACATAGTCCGCCGCAAATCGGAACCCGCCGCCTGTGCGTGACAGATTGCTATTGCCAAAGCGTCTGCCGTATCGTCGGGCTTTGGCACTTCATCAAGTCTTAAAAGCCTGCGGGTCATTTCCATAACCTGCGGCTTTTTTGCCTTTCCGTAACCCGTTACGGCAGTTTTGACCTGAAGCGGAGTGTATTCAAATATCGGTATATCCTGCTTTTGAGCCGCAAGAAGTATAACGCCTCTCGCCTGTGCAACCATAATTGCAGTTTTCTGATTATTCTGAAAATACAGCTTTTCAATCGCCAGTGCGTCAGGACGGCAGCGGCTCAAAATGTTATAAAGCTCATCGTAAATACTTTGGAGTCTTTTGTTAAAATCAGTATTTGACTGTGTCTGAACAGAGCCGTAACCAAGTGCCTTATAGATATTTGACTTAAAGCTTATTGCCCCCCAGCCTACAATCGCATAACCTGGGTCAATTCCGAACACAACCAAGATATTACCTCCGCAGTTTATTACAAAATGGTATAATAACGCAATTTTGATAATTATATCACAATTTGATAAAATTATCAATATTTATAACGGCATTAAAGAGAAGTATCGGTCATAATTTGAACAAAATTAAAAGCAAAAATTAAAATAAGCTCAGATAACCAAGCAACAAAAGCAAATTTGAATTTTCTAATGAAATTTTAATGAAAATATGGTAAAATGACAAAAGAATTTATAATATTTTTAATATTATCACAGGAGGTTATTTATGCGTATTTTGATAGCCGAAGATGAACAAGACTTAAATTACATTATAACGCAAAAGCTTACTGCCGACGGCTACAGCGTTGACAGCTGTTTTGACGGAGAAGAAGCTGTGAATATCCTTTCGTACACCGAATATGACGCAATCATTTTGGATATTAATATGCCGAAAGCCGACGGATTTACCGTTCTTGAAACGCTGCGAAGCTCAGGAAAAACTACGCCTGTTTTGTTCCTTACTGCAAGAGATTCCGTATCTGACCGTGTAAAGGGACTTGACAGCGGTGCAAACGATTATTTGATTAAGCCCTTTTCTTTTGACGAGCTTTTGGCACGCCTGCGTGCTATGACGAGAGTATCTTTCGGAAAAACAAGTAATATTTTAAGCATAGACAACCTTTTTATGGACTGTTCCGCACACACCGTAAAAAGAGGCGACAAAATTATTAACCTTTCCGCAAAGGAATATGCACTGCTTGAATATTTGCTTCACAATCAGGAAGTCGTGCTTTCAAGAGAAAAAATCGAAAATCACATATGGAATTTTGATTATGAGGGCGGAACAAATGTTGTTGATGTGTACATAAGCTATTTGCGAAAGAAAATTGATGATGATTTTGACACAAAGCTGATTCATACAATCAGAGGAAAAGGTTATGTTATAAAGAAAGGTATTAAATAATGAAATCAATCTCAATTCGTATGAAAATCACTCTGTGGTACACCGCAGCTCTTATTTTAGTTGCTCTTTTCACGCTGTTTTCAGTACTGTTTGTGAGCAGGCAGATACTTTTGAAAACTATTCGCGACAGCGTTATTGTTACGGTGGAAAACAATATAGACGAAATTGAATATTTTGAAAGCTACGAAGCTTTGGAAAGCACTTCGGATGTTGATCATTTTATCGAGTACGGAAGCGGTTATCTTGAAATTGACGACGATTTTCTAAACCATGTAAACGAGGTATATACATCTCTGTATTATGAAGATATTACGCTCCTGTACGGTGAAAATCCGATTTCAAAGGAAACCTCAGAGCTTGAGCTTGTAAATTCTCAGGTTCAGACAATCAATGTTGACGGCACTATGTATTATGTGTTTGACAGAGCACTGACAAACAACGGGCTTGACGGACTATGGCTCAGAGGCGTTGTATCGGAAAAACAAGGCACCGCACAAATGACGGATATAACAAAGCTTACGCTGATATTTTTGCCTGTCGTGATACTTCTTGCCGCAATCGGAGGATATTTGATTGCCCGAAGAACTTTGCGGCCCATTCAGCAAATATCAGACACAGCAAAGGAAATTGAGCAGGGCGGCGATTTAAAAAGACGAATTGAACTTGGTGAAGGCAATGATGAAATACACCGTCTTGCAGACAATTTTAACGATATGTTTACCCGCCTTGACGACGCATTTGAAGCGGAACGGCAATTTACATCGGATGTATCGCACGAACTGCGTACGCCTGTTTCGGTGATTATGGCACAGTGTGAATTATCTCTTAACAATAAGAGAAGTGCCGAAGAATATGAAAAAGACATGCAGCTTATTTTGAGGCAAACAACAAAAATGTCAAAGCTGATAAACGATATGCTTGAATGTGTCAGAATTGAGAGAAAAGCCGAAAATTATCAGAAAGAAAAAATTAATATTTCCGCATTAACAACCTCTGTTTGTGAGGATATGGCTTTAATAAGAGAAAACAACATCTCTCTTGAGTACAAAATACAGGAAAATGTTTTTTGCAGTGCAAACAGTAAGCTGATAGAAAGACTTGTACAAAATCTAATTAACAACGCCTACCGCTACGGAAAAGAAAACGGACATATTTTAGTTGAGCTCAAAAGCGAAGAAAACAAAATTGAGCTTAAAGTCACCGACGACGGTATCGGAATATCAGAGGACGATCAAAAAAATATATTCAGACGCTTTTATCAGTCGGATAATTCCCGCTGCGGAAAAGGCACGGGACTCGGACTCTCTATGGCTTATGAAATTGCAAAGTTTCACGGAGGAAAACTTTCTGTTACAAGTGAACTCGGCAAAGGAAGCGTATTCACATTTAGTTTTAAAAATAAATTATAAATTTTAAAAAATTAATTTTTCGCAAATTAATTTTTTCTAATGTTACTTTAATATTTATACGCTACAATTAAGACAACAAAATGAAGGGAGTCAAAAATTATGAAAAAAATTAAAAGTCTGTTTTCAACCCCCAAAAAAGCAATTATAACTGTTTTAGCAACCGTATTCGCTCTGACTGCAATCGGATTCACAACGGCATTTACGGTAAGTGCATTTGCGGAAAGCTCTTCGATCGGTGCCGAGAACGCACAAAACTTCGCCTTTGCAGACGCCAATGTTGATCCTGTTGACGCTAAGGTCACCGAAACAAAATTTAAATTTGAGCAAGGTCAGTTTGTTTATGATGTAGAATTCATAGCAAATGATATTGAGTATGAGTATTGGGTTCGTGCGTCTGACGGAGCCATTGTTAAAAAGTCATCTGAAAATATTGTTACCGGTGAAGAAGGTCCTGTTTCTTCGGACAGAATAACACTTGATCAGGCAAAAGAAACTGCGTTGGATGACGCCGGTTTAAAAAGCAGTGATGTTACCTACACAAAGGCAAAGCTTGATTATGATGACACAACGGAAATGTATGAAATTGAATTTTATACATCAACTCATAAGTATGAATATGAGATCAACGCAGCGACAAATACAGTTTACAGCAAGAGCAAGGAAACTTTAAAGACTGCGGCAACAAATGCTTCAAACAGCTCTCAAAGCGAAGATAAAACAAACACATCATCCGATGATGACAAGCAAAATACAAATCAGTCATCGAATAACTCATCACAAAACAACAATCAATCGGCAAACAACAACTCGCAAAGCAATAATCAGTCCGCAAACAGCGGCTCTCAAAGCAGCAATCAATCAAACGGTTCATCATATATAAGCCTTGATTCCGCAAAAAAGGCTGCACTTGATAACGCCGGAGTTAGCTCATCTGAAGTAAAATATACAAAGGCAAAATTAGATTACGATGACGGCGTTGCTGTTTACGAAATAGAGTTTTACACTTCGTCAAATAAGTATGAATATGAAATCAACGCAAAGACAGGAAAAGTAATAAGCAAAGACATTGACCCCATTAAAAACAGCTCCGACGGGTCTTCAAGCGGCAACGCTGACTCCGGATATATCGGTGTTGATAAAGCTAAATCGATTGCAGTCACCCATGCGGGATTTTCCGTATCAAGCGTAACATTTTCAAAAGCAAAGCTTGAAAGCGATGACGGCAGAAAAGTTTATGAAGTGGAATTCTATAAAAACAACATGGAATATGAGTACACAATCAATGCAACAACGGGTGCAATTATTGAATATGAATCAGATTATGACGACTGATAAAAACATGCAATCACGGCTAAGAAAAAAATTATTTAACAATCTGAATAATTACAGCTAAACAATAATCAAGAGCATATTTGCAGGGAAATTAAAAACCCTCAAATATGCTCTTTTTATGCGGAGTATTATTTGCCGAAATTTTCACATAAAAAACAAGCGGCAATTAGACGCCGCTTGTTTTCTCTGAAGTTGAAGTTAATTGAATTTTAATACTAAACTTTATTTAAATTCAATCGAAGACAACCATTCGCTGAATCTCGGTTGCGTCAGTAATTGACACAACACCGTTTTTATCAACATCAGCAAGGCTTAGCTGCAATTCACTTAATGTAACCAAATCAACACAGTACTTTTGAACTTCGGACGCATCAAGGACATTAACTTTGCCGTCAAGATTGACATCACCGATCTGATAAGTCTTATCGGCACTACCTACTGTGTAAACTACTTGTTCTGTCACAGTTTCTCCTTCGGAATCGGTTACAGTTACCGAAAGATTATATGTACCTGTTTCGGCAGGAGTCCAAGCAAATTTGTTTGCCGATGACTTTTGCACGGATTTTCCGTCGATGAAAAACTCATATTCTACAGCACCCTTAGCATTGTAAGCTTGTGCCGTTAAGTTAATTGAAGTTCCTGCTGCCTGACCTGAATTTAAATCGGCACCGAAGTTTACTTCAAGCGGAGCATAGCTTATTACTGTATCATCAAGCAGTGCACCGAGTCTTGCAAGCGGAACCGTAATGTTGTCAACATCTTCCTTTTCATGAGATGTTGACGGATCGTAGCTGTACTCAACATCTGCGTTATCAAGCATTGACGGGTCATGCGGAAGCGTATCCATTCCCGATGTTCCGTATGTAAGAATAAGCATAGCTCCTACGCCGTTTTGCTCAACATATTCCTTATCTATTCCGAGAGTTGCATACGGTACAGCTATCTCATAAATATAACCGTATTCGTCCTTGTAACCTAAATCAAAGAAATCAACCCAATTTGAGTTCATATCTGTATTGTCGCCCATTATGCGAGACCCCTTGGGGCTGTTAATGCCGTAAATTGTATCGCTTGCAGTTCCGTTTGCATACTTGATTTTAAATCCGTTCTGATTGTCCTGAGCCTGAAACGATTTTACGCCGATAGGCACTCTTGTGTCGTAGTTGAACATATATGTTCCGTCGGTATCAAGTGTATCTGCCTTGTAAATTGAAGCTCCGCCGTTAGAATTGTTTGAATCCATAGCAATCAGAGTATCCACATGTGTTGTAAAAGATGTACCGCCGTTTTTTGCAACTCCTCCGTCACATCCCCATACAAACGGGTTTGTATATGTAGAACCGTCTTTGTTTGTACCTACAGCCTTTCCCGTTGCCTGCTTTTCGGGGTCAATTGAAAGTGCCAAGTACATCGGAATACTGTTTCTCCAAGGTCTTGCCTCATTTGAAGCAGCAAAATTATCCTCAGGTGAGACAATATATGTGGTATTTGTCATCTCCCACATAAAGTAGAGATTTTCATCATCCCACGCTGCATAAAGTGCATATGCGTCCCATGGCTGCTCATGCATTGATGACGGCATATAAACTCTCGGGTCGTCATTTGCAACGCCCTGAGCAATAATCATTGAGCTATCCCAGTCACTTACATCTCCGTCAACAGTTATCGTTTTATTTTTGCCGAGCTGAAGATCGGGATTGGTAGAATAATATCCGCTTTCAGCTTCAGTTGTGTGCCCGTCTGACTGAGCAGAAAAAGTTGTATCGGTAGCTGAAAAAGTCTTTTTAAAAGTGTAGCTTTGAGTTGTTTCAACACCGTCTGAACCTGTTGCAAACAAATCAAGGGTAATTTCGGAATTACCGATTTTCCCCTGACCGATTGTTATCGTTTCATTGTCAGAATAAGCAATTTTTTCGGCACCGTCAATAGAATAATAACCGCTTGACGCATTCTTTAATCCAAGCTTAACACTGAGTGTATCGCCGGAAAAAGCCATACCTGTAGGCAGATAAGAAAATCCGTAACCGTGATCGTCCGGTTTTCCGTAATCTATCCAGTTCAAATCAGCTGTAAGCAATTTGCACTCTCCGCTTTTAAGTGACAATCCTGCCCCTGTAGGATACTGTTCCTTGCCCGCATCTTCTTCAAGTCCGTTGTTAAAAATAATATTTTCAGACTTATAGGTTGACGGAAAAGACTTTGTATAAAGACCGCTTTCCGTCTTATCCATTAGCTCTCCGGGCCATTCTGCATTATTTTTTGTTCCGTAAGCATAGACATAGACATTTTCCCAGTTGTATTTTGAATTATCAAAATACACGCTTGACCCTGCTGAAGCAGCAGATGCAGAAAATGCCGTTAATGAAAATGCTGAAATTACCATAGCAACAACAAGCAACAGGCTTGTTATCTTACGATATTTTTTCATTTTGATTCTCCTATAAAAAGTCAAGTGGTAGTTAACCAACTTGCTGTATTTTTAATATTT
>DXYF01000003.1 GCA_019415945.1 Clostridiales bacterium | reverse complement strand
CAGGCTCACTCCATGAGTTTCTTGATGCATAGCTTGTAGGTGCTGCAAACTTCAACGTTACCTCTGTTGGTTCTTCTCCGCCGATAATCTCGCTGTGGGATGAGAACGAAAATTTATCTGCCAAAATGCCTTCATACGATACAAGCGGAATATCTGTTGCTTCCCAAAGATCAAAATACGAATCGGCAGTAGTAGCCGTAATAACTTCAACATCAAGGTCAATATTAGTATCTCCGCTGCCCACAATATCAAAAGTAGCAGTAAAGAATACATCCTTTGTCTTAAAGTCAAAGAGATTCAGACTTGTAGCATTAAACAATATCTTATTTTCTAAGTCAAAGTTTATAACTGCATTCTTCTCTGAAAAAACAGGCAGTGTTGTTTCAGGTGTATTTGTATCTGCAAGCTTGAGTACATTGCTGTCATAGTAGAGTCCTGCCTGCATATCCAAAATCATATTATCGCACTGGAGATAATATGTAACCTGAATTTGCTTGTCACTCTTTGTATAGCTGTACACCTGCGGGTCGCAAAGATTTGAGGTTACTGTGATTTGTCCTCCCTGAGTTTCTGCCGCACTTGCCGTAAATGAAATCGCAGTAAGCGAACACAAAATCATCATAACCGCAAGCAAAACAGAAATTTGTCTTTTTAATGCTTTCATTTTGATTACTCCTTTACCTTAGATAAAAAATTAAAACTGCTGAAAATTATCAGACAGATCATTTACCAATACCAAAAATATCCATTTTATTTTTAAATTATCTTCGTATTTTGTGCAATTACAACACTAACCGAAATCATTATACCACATAAACCTATATCGTACAAACAAAAAACGCCTTGTTAAATGTAAATTTTAAGAATAAAATTATGTTAAAAAGCAACAAAGCCGTTATTTGCAATATACAAACAACGGCTGTACAAATTATGCATAATGTTCATAAAGACAAACAAACATTACTTATCTATACCATTAATCATTAAATAACTCAGGGTGCATACGGCTGTAATGAAAAATGTACTGCTGGGCAATCCCGGCATACTCTCCGAAGTCCTCGGCGCTCATTGAAATAAACAGCTTTTCCATTGCTCGTTTCATCCAAACATCAATGGGAAATGCCTCTACTCTGTGAAAGCCGAAAAGCAATGTGCAGTCTGCAACCTTAACGCCGACGCCTTTTATTTTCATCAGCTCGGCTCTCGCTTCTTCATAATCACAGCTTTTACATTTATCAAGGCACACCTCCCCCGAATTTACCTTTTGTGCGGCATCGATAAGGTAGCGGTTTCTAAACCCTGCTCTAAGCGGAGCAAGGTCATCCGGCGTAAGGGATGCCATTTGGTCCGGTGTAGGAAAGGCGTATCCGCCGTTTATTTTTTCGCCGAAACACTCACAAAGTCTTTCCACAATACCCTTAATTCGTTTTATATTGTTGTTTTGCGAAATGATAAAGGTACAAAGTGCCTCGTACGGCTCCTGTCTTAATATCCTTATTCCGGGAGCATACTTGGCGGCTTCGTTCAAAATCGGATGAATTTTTGCAATTTCAGCTCTGATTTTTCCGTAGTCAAGAGATAAATCAAAATAGTTGTACCAGATTTTGTCAAAATCTTCCTTAGTTGCGTTTTCTATGTATAAAGTATCGCCCTCGAGATTTACTTTTACGGATTTTCCGCAGGCAATGCCGCTAAACGAGCCGTCATCCTGCTGTACCCAGCGAAAACTCTGACCGCAGTCAAGCGTTTGTGCAAGATCAAGGTCACTGACCCCGTCAACCTTTATTCCGTTTTTTAATTCAACACATTTCATATTATCAACCCCATCAAATTAATTATAGCACAATAAACGGTTTTATGGTACAATAAAGTAAAAATATCGGAGGTAAATAAATGAAAGAGACAATCTGTACTATACCGATTAATGATATATTTATGCCCAAGGACGGCTGCCCCTTTTGCCGTATGAAAAAAATGCTTGAGGATCAGTATGTTAAATTTATTACGGGTGACGCAATGATGGAGCCGAACATCCGAATCGAAACAAATAAAAAAGGCTTTTGTCACCGACATTTTTCGCAGATGTTTGAAATGGGACAAAAGCTCCCTAACGCTCTTATTCTTGAAAGCCACCTGCAGGAAATGATTGATAATTTTATGCCCAAAAAGGCAAAATCAAAACCGGATAAAAAACAGCTTGACAAAATTAAATCAGAGCTTTCTTCCTGCTATGTGTGCGACAGAATTGACCGTGATATGCACCACTTTATGGACACAATTTTTGTTGAATGGGCGAAAGGCGATGAATTTCGCAGGCTGTATAATGAACAGCCCTTTATCTGCCTTAAGCACTATTACTTTGTGATGGACTCAGCCTCCAAAAAAGGCAGACTTCCGTCAAAGTATATTAATGACTTTCACGCGGAAACATATGCACTGACAAAAAATTATCTTGAATCGCTCAAAAAAGATATCACACATTTTTGCTCAATGTTTGACTACCGAAGCAAGGGACAGGAATGGGGAAGCTCAAAGGATTCTATTGAAAGAAGCATAGAATTTTTAACCGGTGAAAAGCCTTAACGGTTTTTAAAGTTTGAATATGTATTATAAGTAATTTGGCATATTCTGTTAATAATTAAAATATGAAAATCCCAAAAACGCATAAAAACGACCTCCTATGTAAGTATAGGAGGCCTTATTATGCAGAGAATACACAAATCTATCAGTCAGGGTTATTGCAATAAATTATTTTTTTATTATTTTTAACTTGATTTTTTTTATTTCACTTTTATTAAAGAGTAAAAATAAGCTTATAATGTATCCGAGAATACCTACCGGAATACAAACTGCGAAAAGCGTTACCCAAGAGTTGATTGTTAAGAAGTTGTTTATAAACATAAATATAATTGTAACTGCGGCAAATGTCAGCCAACCTCTGAAAATTGAATGATAAAAAATAGTTTTCTTTTGTTTTAAGAGATACGCGGAATAAATAGGTATAAAGAATATTGCCCTAAGACTCATAAGCAGTGAGCTGATTCCTGCGATAATATAAACTCCGCTTGAACCCATATCAAACAAATAAAGAATTATCAGTACCGCCGCAGTGCTTACTACACCTATTCCCAGTGCTACCAGTACAGGGAGTTTCATTTTGTTGCATACGGAGTTTAGCATTGTAAGGCATTGGGTGTGTGCTGTAAACAGGTATTGAAGACAGGTCAAAATTGACAATATTTGAATCATAGTTATTTCTTCTGGTGTTTTTGTGGGCTGCCACAGTGTATAAAAATCTATTCCGAAAACCATAAAGCCTGCAATAGGTACCGTCATAATGAAGCTTACTACTTTTGATGTAAAATTAATTTCGCCGACAAGCTCTTTTATATTTCCTTTTGCGTACAATATTGTGTAGTGTGGGGTAAAGGTGCTTGCCAATGTTGAAATCAGTGTGGCAAAACTCATGGGAATGGTTTTTGCTATTGAGAAGATTCCCATTACAGCAGCTCCGATTGCAAGATTACAAATCAGCAAATCAAGTCCTGACATAAGCACTGTGCTGAGCTGAGCAAGCGACATCCAAATTCCCGCCGCAATAAGTGTTTTAACAAGTCCGAATTCAAATTTTTTGAAGTCAATTTTTACATCAGGCAAAATTTTGTTTTTTACAGTTACATTTGAAAGCAGCAAAAATACGCCTCTTGCCAGTGTTGCAATAGCTAAAAAGTAAAGCTTTGCAGGCAAAAAAACAAAAAGAGCCACGGTTATTCCCAATTTGAGAAGATTTGAAATTATATCTCTTACGGAATTAATGTCAATTCTGTTTTTAACATATGTAGCGGTTGTAAAAATTGCGGTAACTACACTTATTACAAATGTTAGAAATGTAATTCCAAAAGTAATTTTAACATCGTTTACAAGGTATTCGGGTACATTAAGGATACAGTCAATGTAAAAGGTTAGTACAGAGGTAGCTATAAGCATGACAAGAGCTATTGCAAGGTCAGCAACCAAAACCGAACTGAAAATTCTTGAAGCCTTTTCTTTGTCCCCTCTGTGATATGCAATGGATATGAATCTACCTGACATTGAGTTTAAAGCCGAGGTAACAATCGTTGCATATTGAACAAAGTTATTTGCAAGTCCTATAAAACCGTAGGATTCCGTCCCCAATGATGATACAAGATATGGGGTAAGAAAAAAATTTATTCCCATTGTTACTGCGAACGAAATCAGTGATGCAACAACATTTATTGACATTTGTTTTCCTGATGATTTTGTATTGCTCATAAATTAATCAGTTCCTAAATTATATTTTGCTCAAATACTCTTTTGAGATCATTCTGAATTCATCTAATTTTTTGTCGATTTTAAGCCAGTCCGTGTTATCATCAATATCGGGTTTGTTATTGGTTGACAAAATTCGTGCTTTAAGGTCAAGGGAAAGCATCAAATCCTCTGAGCGAACATTCTTCTTTGATGCAGTATCTGTTTCAACAACAAAATTTTTGTGATACAGAAGTGAGAAAGCATTGCCGTGAAAAGAGTTGGTGCAAACATATTCGGCATTTTTGATAAGTCCGATAAAGTCTGTAATTTCTACAGCTGATATATATTTTATTCTTTTTGAACGGTGCTTCTTTCCGAAGTAATTAAGCCAAAGTATCTTACAGTTTTTTTCTTCGGAAAGTTTTAAGGCATAGTTTAAAAGATTTTTTTGTGCCGGAACGGTAAACATTAAAATGTACGGAGATTCAAATTGTGGGGTTGTGCAGATTTTGTTCCAGTCGTTTACGGTAAGAAGCATAGACGGATCAATATGCACTAAAGCCTGTTTGCCCGTAAGTTCCGATACAAGATCTGCACCGCTTTGTTCACGAAGAGAAACTCCCGAAAAATCCTTTAATCTGTTGACATATTCTGACTTTAAATTATCAGGAAAGGTTTTTGTTGCAATGCTTGCGGCGTATGAGTACTTTTTGTCGCTGTCTGCAAAGGTCAAAAAGTAAACAGGGTCAAAACCTACGCAGGTCGGACTCCACACCTGGTCGCTTCCTGTAATAAACGCACGGTAAATTTTATTGCAGTCGGATAGACTTTCACTGTTATAGGGTTTGCTTAATTTAAGGTGACGGCTGACAAAATTTTCAGTACAAAAGCGTTTTTGTCTTATTGTTTTTGCGGTACGAATATTCCATACCAAACGCTTTAGAAAGTTACTGTTTGTTTTGCGAAAAGTCTTTTGATAATGGTCGATCATATACTGACATTTGTAATCAATTATTTCGTTGTCAATGCCGAGCTTGAACAAAAAGTTTTGAAGTGCGTAAGCCTGTAAATTGGCACCGTAGCTTAAAGCACGGTGAAATGTAACTATCCCTACTTTTTTATCCATAGTTGTAATTTCTCCTTGCAGGTAGTGTTTTAATTTTATATTCAGAGTCGTTTTTGACATAGAGCATAACTCCGATTGAAAACAGCCAAATAAAGAGAATTTGCTTTGTATAAAGAGGATTGCCTGTTACCGAGTATATTGCAATCATAATCTGAATATAAAGTGATCCGTACAAAAGCTCAAGCTTTTTGGGATCGGTGTATTTTGCAATAAGCTTTATTGTTAAAATCAGAGAAGATATTATAAATAATGCTAACAGAGTAATGCCGATTATTCCTAACTCACCGATAACCTGAAAATATGAGTTGTGGGCGTTGTATTCCCACTTTTCGTTGTATACACGAAAACCGTGGTCGTATGCATATTGATTAAATGAGCCGAATCCGCCTCCGAACGCCCAGTAATCGGAAATCATCATAAACATATATTTCCAGATTAAGTCGCGGTTTCCCATTGACTCCATATTTTCCGAATCTGCAAAACGGTAGAAGATATTTGCCATTTCCGGGAAAAACATCATTATTACAAACAAGGCAACGGCAGAAATAAGCATAACACTTAAAAATTTTATGGCTTTGTTTTTTGATTTTGATATTGTAATGAGTACTATAAAGCATATAATCGGTATTAAGAAAAATGTACGCTTACCTGTTAGTATAAGTGCTGCAAAAAGAATGATTAAGAACAATAGTTCAAATTTTTCAAACTTTGATTTTGAAAAGTATCTTGCGAACGAAATTGCAATACCAACATTCATAATATATGCAGCCTCTGCCTTTTCGCGGGCAAGACCCGAATATGCCCCCAAAGAAAGCTCTTTGCGAATGGCAGATATGGTTTCGGAGGATCTTCCGGGATTTACAATTATCCAAAGGTATTTGTTTATGAAGTCGTCAATAAAAACACTTATTACAATGGAAAATGCGATAATAATACAAATTACATACATTATAAATATTATTCTGTGATAAACCGCTTGAGGTAAATCAAGAAACAGCATTGTTGCTGAGCAGAGATAAATCAAAAACAGACTTGCTGTTGATGCAGGGTCGAGTGAAAGTATAATTGATATTGCAATATATGATAAAAGCAATAAAAAGCATACAGACGGAAATGACAGTCTGATTTTTAAGTCTGAAAAAACAAATGTTACCGCAAATATAATTGCAGTAATGTACATAAACGGTAAACGAAATGTATATGGGAAATACGAAGCTCCGCCAACACAGATTATGGGGATAAGCACGGTAAGCACAGCATAAAGTATTTTTTTTACAGTAATTTTTGAGGTATCAAGATAAATCAATTTTTTCACCGTTCCAAATTAATACTTGTCAAAGAATTTAGTCATAAGCATAAATGCGGTTTTGCTTATGCAAAGGGTTTTGTAGCGAATATAGTTTTTTTGAGTTAAATATTTTTTTGCATTTTTTTTGTCAAAAGCTCTTACATAGTCAACCATTTTTTTTGCATCTGTACTAAATTTCCGCAGTCCTCCACGCATATACATAAGCTTATAAATTCTCAAAACAGTAGCAAGCTTGTTGCATTTTGCGTGGTCAATCAAATCGGGACAGTATTTTTGTGTTTTTTCAATCATTTTGTCTGCAAGATAAATACAGTCAAAGTATTTTGCTGAAAAACTCGTGATCGACGAAGAACCTGTCCTTCTGTAATAGGTGTATTTTGCGTCATTTTTGCTTACGATTTTTTGTGCGTTAAGTGAAGCGAGAAAGCAAAAATACTTGTCTTCATTTGTTTTGCAGTCAATGGGAAATTCAATATCTTTGCAAATCTCACGCCTAAACAGTTTTGTGTTTACGCTCATTTTTACTTCGCCCGAAAAAAAGTCAACCAAAAATTTTTGCGGACTGTCCCAAACCTGACGCTTTCCCGTGGCAATGTTCTTTACACTTCCGTCAGACATTACAAACCTTACCTCACACAGTGATATGTCTGCGTTTTCTGTATTTATTAGATTATACAGAAATTCGTACATATCCTCGTCAATTGTGTCGTCACCGTCACAAAAACCGATATATTCACCGCTTGCGGCCTTAATTCCTGCGTTGCGTGCAGAAGAGACGCCCAGATTTTTCTGATGAATTGTCTTTACATTTGTATAGCTTTTTTCAAACTCATCGCAGATTTCCGGGCTGTTGTCTGTTGAACCGTCGTCAACAAGTATAATTTCAGTATTTTTGTATGTCTGATTTAAAAGACTTTCGACGGCAGCTTTTAGATAAGCTTCCGAATTATAAACAGGTACGATAATTGAAATTTTGGGATAAGTCATCAGTTTTCACCTTAAATTATTTTAGCTTTTTGATTAAATTGAGCAGTCCGAGCTTGTAAAGAATAAATCGTGTTTTTCCCAGCAGCCGTCTGCTTTTTTTTATCGGCACAAACGCTTGTACGGCACGGTCAAGCGTTTCGCCCTTTGACAGCATATTAAAATACTCGTCTCTTTTGGGGTGCTTGTACGGGTTTTTAAGTGCCATAAATCCGTCATGCTTTATAAGTGTTTCAACATCAGCTTTATGCATAATAAGTTTATCGCTTACATCGCAAAGCATTTTTTCACCTTTTTCGCTTTGCACAATAACAGCCGTATAACCCTTGTCGTCATCCGGCAGATTCGGAACATATCTCGTTATATTCCAGCAGTCAAATACAGTTAAGTCTGACACTCTGTCGGCTTTTCTGAATGCACATTCATAGCACGACGGGCGTGAACAAATGCCGTCAAAAAAACTTTTAAGCATATAATCGGTTTTTGTGTTTTCTATGCTTTTTTTCCCGCTTGCAAACCGTAATGTTAGGTTTGCACTGTGGTAGCCGTATGTTTTTTCCCTGAAGTTTGCATAAGTTATTTCGGAATTATATTTTTTTGTTTTGAGCTCTCTGTATTTTTTCCATACAAGCGGCGACGGAACTGCACGGCACACAAAGTCAACGGTAAACAAATTATTATACGGCTTTTTTAAAAACCTTAAAAGTCCCTCAACCTGACATGGCGTGCCGGTAAACATAACATACCTTCCGTTGTCAAGGTTTTGTCTGACATTTTTGTAGGTGTCTGATAAGTCGCTTTGTACATACTTTGAACTTCGGAAAATTTTCAAATCCTCGACGCTTTCCGCACTTCTGTGCAAAACATTGAAATTTTCGTCAAATGCTCCTCCGAATATAATGCCGTTTTTGCGTAAAATCTCTTCACAAAAAGCGGTTACGGCACCGCCAGAGGTGCTGTTTTTGACAATTTCACAATCCTTGTTGCGTACAATATATGCTTTATCGGGGAGAGATTGTGAGGGCTGTGTATTAATAATGGGGCACACCTTTTCGCACAAATTGCAGTTAATGCAATTTGTTTTGTCAACGGACGGATACATAAATCCTTCTCTGTCTTCTTTCATTGTGATACAGTGTTTGGGGCATATATTTGCACAGGCAGTACAGCCGCAGCAGTCTTTTTTGTTATCGTTTGTAATATTTATCATAACAGCCCTCCGTTATGCAAAGTCTCCCAAAGCCCTGTCAAGGAAAGCAAGGGAGATTTTTCTGTGCTCATTTACCTTGTCAAGCACAGCGGTGTAGTTAATTTCGTTTTCAACAGCGTAAATATCATTTTCATATCTGCGGGATTGGAGTCCATAGTTTGTGCAGAAGCTGTCAATCCTTGAGTTTTTAGAGGATATACTGTTGTTTGAGTAGCGGTCAAATACCATAAATTTTTTCTCATAAATAACAGAGAAAACAGAACCGTGAAATGAGTCTGTAAATACATATTCAGCATTCCTTATAAGATTTACAAACTCTGCGGGACCTATATCAAACGATACAATATCGCCGAAGTTTTCATCCGCTTTGTTGTAGCTGTCCATATGATGAGTAGTTACGATTTTTATGCCTTTTTTGCGTGCAAATTCCGTTACTCTGTTTCTGTATTCAGAACTTTTTCCGAGAAAATAAGCAAAGATATATGGTTGGTCATATATTCTTGTGCAGGGAATTTCTCTGTCCCAATCATCTTTTGTGAGAAGAAGCACAGGGTCAACTACAACCTCTGCAGTTTTGTCACTCAGGCTTTCAACAAGCTTTTTTCCGCTGTTTTCACGCACGCTTATATAATCCATTCTTGACAGAAATTTTGAATAAACAGTGTGAAGCTTTTTTTCTATCTGAGATACCCCGAAGCTTGTCGCATAAGAAATTTTAACCGATTTATCAGGAGCAAACATAAGATTGTAAAAATTAGATGTAATTCCTCCGGGAGCCCACAGCTGGTCGCTTCCCACCATAACCCCGTCATATTTTTGAGAAGCACGGCAAAGCTCATCGTATCCGCAGTAAACAGGCGACAGGGCGGTAAAGCGTTCCTTTGAAAATTTTGCAAGACGGTTGTTACGAATATCGTTTTGTTTTTTTAGCCCCGGGCGAAGCATCAGTTTAAACCTTTTTTGATATCTTATAAGCACTCTGTCACTTAAAAAAACAGGATTAAAAAGTCTCGGAATAAGCTTTATTATAAGCTTTAAATTGAGCTTTTTTTTGTATCTTATAATCTCAAAGTCAATTCCTCTTTTTTTAAGTTCCGCTGTAGTAGCGTAGCTTTGAAGCTGACTTCCGTAGTTTCTGTGCTGATAGCAAATACATATTCCAAGCTTTTTCATATTATCAAATCTTTCTTTTATTTCCTTATTAGTTTTAAAATGTTTTCTTTGAGTGATTGCGGTATCATCTTTTTAATTTTTGTTTTGGGATTTATCTTAAAACTAAGCTTTGTTTTAACATATAAGTCAAAATCACCGTCCATTCCCTCGTAAATACCGTCACGGCAATCGGGGCGTTTTGACGGTGCGACAAGGTTTTTGTTCATAACGGACGCTTTTTCTATTGTCGATGGGACAGCTTTTATTCTGCCGCTGATTTCATCCCACGCTTTTTTGCCTTTATCGCTGTTTATAAGCACAAGGGAAACTCCGTTTTTGTCGTAAAAATCGGGGTGCATTTTTTGTATTCCCCAATAGTCGGCGAGGGTGATATCGCCCGCTCTTGCGGCATTTGCAAATTTGCATTTATAACAGCTCTCGCGGTAGGTTTTCCCCGTGAGAAACGCATTGTAGTACGGGTCAAAAAAGCCGTAATCGGATTTGCTCTTTTTTGTGTTTTTTGCCTTGTAATACAAATCCCAGCCTCGTTTTTCCTTGCTCCTGAAATTGTATTCGGTAAGTTTACCGCCGAGCTTTTTGCCCATATATTCAATATATTTTTCAAAAAGTTTAGGACTCGGCACACCATGGCACACAATATCCGAAATCAAAAGCTTTTCATAGTCCTTTTTTAAATATGTCTTTAAGCCGGCACATTGACATCCTGTTCCGCTGAAGAGCACATATCTGCCCTTTTCAAGCTCCTTTTTTACCCTTGAGTAAACTCCCCTTGTATCGCTTTGTACATACTTTGAACCCTGAAGCCTGCAAAGCTCTTTTTCACTCTCAACCGCAATGTGCTTTGCCTTTAGCTCGCCGTCATAGGCACAGCCAAAGACCACGCCGCCTTTTTTTAGCACATTCAGGGCAAGAGGGATAAAAATTCCGCCCGATGTGCTCTTAAAAACGGAGTATGAGTCGGTGTATTTTGCCGCAAAGACTTCAGGATTTTTTCCGCACTCAACCTTTTGTATTACCGGGCAGTGGCTTGTGCATATTCCGCATTCAATACAAAGGTATTTATCAACCTGAGGGTACAAAAATCCCTCGCTGTCGTATTCAAATGTAATGCATTTTTTAGGGCAAAGCTGTTCGCAGGCGTTGCATCCGCAGCAGTCTTTGCCGATTTTCATTATATTATCCAAGACATTCACCTAACATATTCTTCAGAATTTCATATGATTTGAGGCGTTGTGAATTAATTTTTTGATTTACCGATTCAAAGTTGATTTCTTTATCGGCAAGTGAAAAATCATCATAACTTTTCAGGATTCTGTTTTCATAACCGATGAGTGATAAAACGCTTGAAATACGCTCGCTGTAGTTTTTGGGTAGAACATCGACAAACTGAGTGTTAAGCCCTATTGCAAATGCTGTTCCGTGAAAGGAATCCGTCAAAAAGTATTCGGCGTTTTTGATGTACCATAAAAAGTCCTCAATTTTGGGACAGCAGATAAATTTTCCGCTTCGCACAATATGGTGAAAGCAATGGCTTATTCTATAGAGCTTTAATCCCTTTTTCTTTGCAAATTCTTTTGCGTATTTGTCAAAGCGTTTGTTCGGGTGAAGCTGATAAACAAGAACATATTTTTCAGCACACTCACGCTTTGGAATTATTTTTTCCCACTCCTCCTTTGTCAGAAGGAGCGTAGGGTCAAGCACCTGGCTTGCGTTTACGCCGAGTTCCTCTGCTATTTTTATGCCGCTGTTTTCACGCACCGATATGAAGTCGTATTTTTTGAGCAGTTTTGACATGACGGGCTTGTCCTCGTCTTTGACGCACGATGAGCCGAAGCTTGCGGCGTATGCAATGCGTTTTTGCCCGTCCTTTAGAAACGACATAAAATACACAGGGTCAATTTTATTTAGGGTAATTGTGTTCCACACCTGGTCGCTTCCCGTCATATAAATATCCGCCTCGGGACAGTTTAAAATCAAGTCCTGCTCGCTGTTGTATTCATCTTTTGTTATTTTCACTATTTTTCGGTACTGCTCAAATTTCTTTCCCGCATAGCTGTAAACCGGTTTTTGAGTTAGCATATATACAAGGCGTGTAAGGGCGTTTTTGTTCCACTTTGAGCATTGTAAAAGCGTGTGAACAAGCTCCTTTGGCTTCTCGTCGCTCCTGTAGTAGTTTATGCACACAGGGTCGCAGCCCAGTTTTTCAAGGGCGGTTTGAGTTGCGTAAGCCTGAAGCACGGAACCGTAATTTGAAACCGTGTGGCGGGTGAGATAGGCAACTGTTTTTTGCTTGCTTTTTTCCATAGTTTTATTCCTTTGATAGTTCGTCCATTTTGCTTATATAGTCGTCAAAAGATTTGATAAATTTAGCGGGAGCTCCGGCTACAATGCTGTTATCTGGAATATCCTTTGTGACTATGGATCCCGCTCCTATAATAACATTGTTTCCTATGTTTACTCCATAAAGAATGGTGCTTCGTGCACCGATGAAAACATTGTTTCCGATGTGTATTTCGCCTTTTCTGAACTTAAACCTGTCCGTGTTAAGAGCTCTGTTGAGCATGGTCGCGGTTAAATCGTGATTCATAAAAAGAACTTCGGTCGCAACCGTGACATTATCACCGAGGAAAACAAGGTCGCTTTCGGACGGAATTTTAAACGGTTCATACCAGCAGTTTTCACCGACACTGCCGAGTATCTTGTGCTTTTTTAAAAATTTAGCACGCAGAATACCGTTTTTTTGGTCAAAAGTCTTAATATGACATATTTTCTTTTGACTCTTTTCCTAAATCTCTGTAATATCATTTTTATTTAACCTGCTTTCTTTTTTCCATTAATTTCTTGTAAAGACATATTATTTTTTCGGCATATTTATCGGGGCTGAAATTTGCAAGTGCGGATTCAACTGCATTTTTACTCATTTCCTTGTATTCGCCCTCTGACAAACCGCAAATTTTTTCTATACAGCTTCCTAAATCATCACTGTCAAACGGTTTGCAGATAAAGCCGGTTTTTCCGTCCTCCACTATTTCGGGCAGTCCGCCGTAATGGCTTACTATCACAGGCTTGCCCTGCGACATAGCTTCCATAATTGCGTAAGGCCCGTTTTCATACCATTCGCTGGGGAGAATAATGCATTTTGCCTGACTTACATATTTTTTCAGCTCGTCGCCCGATTTAAAGCCGAGCATTTTAATTTTTCCGTTGAGATTGTGCTCTGATATATATGATTTAATTTCATCTTCTACAGATCCCGTGCCGAGAATATAAAGCGGAGTGCTGTTATTTAGCTTTTCAACTGCCTTTACAAGAGTAAGTACGCCCTTTTCTTCGGAAATTCTTCCGAAATACAAAAGATAGCCTTTGTCGGGATTATCGCATGAATAGACAGTATCTGTCGGAAGAAAGTTTTTCATGTGTATAATTTTTGAATGAATTATACCGGATTCTTCAAGTTTTTTCTTGTAAAATGCGGACGGCGTGATAAACAAATCAATATCGTCGTAAATTCCCATTCTTTTGTAGTTAATTGCTTCAAGTGCCGCAAGAGCACTCTTTGCACCTGAGTTTTTTACGCACTTGTTTTTTATGCAGTTAATATATTTTCCGTGAAGACAAAGCTCGCAAACCTTTCCGTTTGAGAGCATCTCGTGATTCGGGCAAACACAGTTTAAATCGTGTATCGTAAAAACAATGGGGATATTGTACTTTTTGATTGCCCTCACAACGGACAGCGTTATGTGGCGGTGCACAAGATTAATATGCACAACATCGGGGCGTTCTTTTTCGATTAAAGCCGAAATGTTCTTTTTTGCTTCAAAGGAGTAAAGTACACGAAAGCCCGCTTTTATTTTTTGAAGCTTTGAAATATCGCCGTTAAAGTCAACATTGCTTACAAAAAACTTTTCCTGCTCGCAGGGGAAGTTCTTTTCGTCCGCCATAGCAAAGTATATTACCTCGTGACCGTGACTCTCAAGAAGCTTTGCAAGTCCGAAATAGTAGGTTTCGCTTCCGCCTTTTACATAGTGATATTTATTTACAAGTAAAATTTTCATTTTTTACCTCAGTGATTGTTTTTTCCCTTGAGTGAACGCACCATGGGATAGAGCTTTGAATGAACAAGCGAAATTCCGGCAATCATAAGACCTTTAGGAAGTATGTTGCAGACGGCAGTCATAAGCTTTTTTGCCTTTTTGCGGTCATCGGGGTACTGCGGAAAATCCTTCCAAGGTGACATATCCTTATATTTTAGATAATCGTCTTTAAATGGGTGGCTGTTGTTGTCGTTCCAAGGGCGTGTTCCCGACATAAAGCAGGAGGTAAAGTGGATTATATACGGATCCTCTACCGCCTCGTTGTATTCCTGTTCGCTCAGGTGATGTTCGGGTCTGCGGACTTTCATTAAATCCTTAAAATTAAAATCAAAGAAAACCGTCATGGCATCGTATTTTGTGTGGATAACCTTTACAAGACCCTTTTTGGACAAAACACCGTTTAAAACCCCCTGATCAACATAGGTTATGTTGCCGTTATGTGCAATGATAAACTTTAGAAAATCCTTTTCAACATTCATCTCACGCCAGCTCTTTAAGTCGATAAGCAACACGCCGTTGTTTGTGTAGGTGCTGTCGGCGGTAAGACCAAGCTCTGTTTTGTAGCGGTCGCTTCGGCAGTCATCAACGGCGGCAACGACGCATTTTCCTAAATCCATATTCCAAAGCTCTGAAAGCGAGTGACGGATAACCGTATCGCAGTCGAGGTAAATACAGCGGTCAATATTGTCGGGCAAAATCGTACATAGAAACAGTCTGAAAAATGTACTGATGTTCCATCTGCCGACTTCAATTTCAACGCCCGCCTGTTTATTTAAGTCGGGCTGTTTGATAAATTCGATTTTTCTTCCGTACTGCTCGGCTAAATCCGTAAAGCGTTTTTTATTTTCGTCGGAAATGTTATTGTCAATCATAAAAATGTTGATTTCGTCGGCGTCCTTGTTGTTATACAGCAAAGAGCATATAGAAACGCCTGCAATGGGCGAATAGCTGTCAGAACTTGAATATACGATGTTCATTTTATCCCTCAAATTTTTAGTTTTTTTATTTAAGATATTTTTCCTCAAATTCCTTAAATGACTGAAGATTTTTGTCCTTGTCGGCAAGAATCAGATTTTCTGCTCCGCCGATTTCGTCAAACGGCCACTCAACTCCCAAATCAGGGTCATTGTACATAATTCCGTCATCGTATTCTCCGTAGAATTTCTCTCCGCATTTGTATGAAACGATTGACGGCTCCAAAACAAGATAGCCGTGGGCAAAATGCTCAGGTACATAAAGCTCGTTCATATTTTCTTCGGAAAGATAAAAGCCCTGCCACTTTTTAAAGGTGGGAGAGTCCTTCCGCAAATCTACAATCACATCAAAAACTTTGCCCTTTACGCATCTTACAAGTTTTGCCTGCTCATGAACACGCTGAAAGTGCAGGGCACGGATAACGCCCTTGTGAGAAACAGTGTAAAAAACCTCGGCAAGGTTGTGCTCAAGACCGTTTGCTTCAAAAACTTCCTTGGAATAGTCCTTGATGAACGCTCCTCTTACATCGGTAGCACAAAACGGCTTGATAAGAAACGCACCGTCAAAGTCGGTTTTGCAAAATTCAAATTTCTGTATCATAAAACATTTCTCCAATACGCAAATTTTTAATCACTTTGATAATCCTAAACTCTCAAAACCAAAACACAGCAAAAAGGGCGAACACAGTCCGCCCGTAGTTTAGTCAACAGACCTAATCCACTCCATTGTAAGCCTTGTTCCCTCCGCAAAGCTTATTGTCGGCTTAAAATGGCAGTCGGTTTCAATATCCGTTGTGTCAAATGCTTCAAGCGGCATATTTACGCCTGTAAAAGGCACATCGCCGAAAATCGGTTTAGCGTCGGGAGCAAGTGCCTGCTGCATTTCAAGTATAAATTCCTTAAGCGGCTTTGCATTTGAGCTTCCTATTGTATATTCCTTGTTTGCAACACCGTACTCGCCGATTGCGACAAAGGCTTTTGCAACATCGGTAACATAGATAAAATCGTAGTTTTGCGTAGCCGCCGTAAACAAAAGCGGTTCGCCTGCGATAATTTTTCTGATGGTAGAGTTTACAAATCTCGGAGAAAATTCTCCTGCACCGTAGGCGTTTGTGATTACCGCCCAGCAAAGGTCAATGTCAAGTGAGTTTGCAATGGGCTTGCATATTGCACGGGCAATGAGCTTGCCGGCACCGTAAATGTAGGGAAGTCCCGGTTTGCTTTCCTGGGTGTAAACAGCGGTGTAGGTTTCCTTTTCCATAATAGAGCCTGCATTTACAAACTTTCTGCATCTCATTTTGTCCGCTGTTCTGAGTGCGTCGGCTGTCCACAGAGCGTTTTGAAGCTGTACTTTTTCATCGCACCTCAGCTCTCCTGCCGAGCCTACCCACGCAAAATGGTAAAAAACATCAATATCCCTGTCGGAAATTTTATCACACAGCGAGTCGATTTCGCAAAGCTCGCAGTATATAATTTCAATATTTAAAAGATTTTCAATATTGCTTATATTTTCATTTGTATCTTT
Source organism: Clostridiales bacterium (assembly GCA_019415945.1). GTDB lineage: Bacteria > Bacillota > Clostridia > Oscillospirales > Acutalibacteraceae > Ruminococcoides. The sequence continues at coordinate 29,809 of DXYF01000003.1, read as the reverse complement.
TACTACGGCAAAAACCTTAACTCCGTTTTCGCACAGCTCCTTGCAGACATTTGAGCCGACAAAGCCGTTCGCTCCCGTAACAATCGCTTTTTTCATAACCTGACCTCTCATACCGAAATGTTTAAAAATTCATCAATCTGCTTTTCCATACATTTTCTTACATCGTCGTTTTCAAGCCATATCTTTGACCACTCAACTGTTTTTTCAACCGCGTCGCAGACATGCCAGCGGGGTTTCCAGCCAAATACACTCTTTAGCTTTGAGCAGTCAAGCTTTAAGAAATTTGCCTCGTGGACGGCATTTTTTTCGGCTCTGTCAATGCGGCGTACCGCACCGTCCGTGTATTTAACAAACAAATCGACAAGCTCCCCTGTCGTTACGCAGTCGCACTCGTCGGGGCCTACATTGTAGTAACCCTCAAACGATTTATCCTCATACTGAGCCTTTGCTATCATAAGATATGCGTAAAGCGGTTCCAATACATGCTGATACGGACGGGTCGAGTGCGGATTTCTCACAACAATGTTCTCGCCCTTTTCAAGAGCACGCACGCAGTCGGGAATGATTCTGTCGTTTGCAAAATCTCCTCCGCCGATTACATTTCCCGCTCTTGCGGTTGAAACAGCGACCGCTGAATCCGAGAAAAACGAATTTTTGTAGCTGTGCGTTACAAGTTCGCTGCAGCTTTTGCTGTTTGAGTAGGGGTCAAAACCGTCAAGCGGCTCGTTTTCACGGTAGCCCCACTGCCATTCCTTGTTTTCATACACCTTGTCGGTTGTAACATTAAGAAAAGACTTAACGCAGCTTGAATTTCGCATACATTCAAGTATATTTACCGTTCCCATAACATTGGTTTCGTAGGTGTACAGGGGCATTTTGTAGCTGTCACGCACAATCGGCTGTGCGGCAAGGTGCAGCACAATTTCGGGCTGATATTCGTCAAACGCCTTTTTAAGAGAATCAAGGTCACGAATGTCGCCTATAACCGATTTTATGTCCCTGTCAATTTTTGCTTCTTCAAAAAGACTCGGAGATGTGGGAGGCGTGAGTGCATATCCCGTAACATCCGCTCCGAAGTCAGAGAGCATTTTGCACAGCCAGCTTCCCTTAAAGCCGGTGTGACCCGTTATAAAAATCTTTTTTCCTTTGTAAAAGCTTTGCATCAGTCGTTCCATACCTTCCACGGAGCCTTGTTTTCGCTCCATAACTTTTCAAGTCTTTCCTTGTCACGCAGGGTGTCCATGCATTGCCAAAAGCCGTCGTGCTTGTAGCACATAAGCTGATTTTCCTGTGCCAAACGCTCCATAGGTTCACGCTCAAACATTATTGTGTCGTCTTTTATGTAGTCAAGAACCTTTGGAGAAAGCACCATAAATCCTGCGTTTATGTAGCCTGAGTCAACGGCACTTTTTTCGCGGAATGCCTTGACCTCGTCATTTTCCGACAGATCAAGCACTCCGAAACGGCTGTCGGGCTTTACTGCCGTCATAGTGGCAAGCCTGCCGTGATTTTTGTGAAAATTAAGCAGGGCGTCTATGTCAACATTTGCAACGCCGTCGCCGTAGGTCATAAAAAACGGCTCTTCGCCGATATAATTTTTAACTCTTTTAAGTCTGCCGCCTGTCATTGTGTTAAGTCCCGTATCAACAACCGTAACCTTCCATTGCTCGGCTCGCTTGTTATGAACAATAATTTTGTCATCCTGAGTAAAATCAAAGGTAATATCAGAGGTGTGCAGAAAATAGTCGGCAAACCATTCTTTAATGACATGCTGCTTGTAGCCTGCACAAATTACGAATTCATTTACGCCGTATGCTGAATAAAGTTTCATAATATGCCAGATAATAGGCATTTCACCGATTTCAATCATCGGCTTTGGCTTAAACTGAGATTCCTCGGAAATTCGAGTTCCGAATCCGCCTGCAAGGATTACTGCTTTCATAACATACCCCCGTAAAGATTAATCAAAAAGTTCTGCCCGAAAAACTACTTGGCACCTTCGCCCTTGAAAACGGAAACAAAGGTTTTAAAGAAAATTTTAAAGTCAAACAGCAATGAGCGGTTTTTAACATAGTAAATTTCCATTGCTCGGCGTCTTTTGTAGCTTGTGTCGCTTCTGCCGTTTGCCGCCCAAAAACCTGTAAGACCGGGTTTTACGCTTAAAAGCAAATCTTTATAGTTGCCGTAAAATTTGATTTCTGCTTCTACTACAGGGCGTGGACCGATTATTGAGATATCGCCTTTCAGTATATTAAAAAGCTGAGGCAGCTCATCAAGACTTGTCTTTCTTAAAATATTTCCGACTTTGGTAATTCTCGGATCGTTTTCAAGCTTGAAGTTTTGCCTGAATTCTTCCTTTTGCTCCTCGGTAAGGGTGTCCAATAGCTGCTCGGCGTTTACAACCATGCTCCTGAATTTGTAAATGCCTATTTCCTTTCCGTTTTTGCCCACCCTTTTATGTACAAAAAACACAGGGCCTTTGCTTGTTGTCTTTATAATTATGCTTATTATTATAAAGAACGGTGAAAGAAGTATGATGCCTAATAAAGAGCAGACAATATCAATAATACGCTTTATAAAGTCATAGACAGGTTTACTTTGTATGCGTTTATTACCGGTGTTATCGCCGCTACCGCATAGCTTTGCAGTATCAACATTATTGTTTATCATAGCCGTGTCCATATACCTTCCCAAAATTGTTGAAAAATATTTAATATCCGTAATATCCGTATGAATATCCGTTGTAGCCTTTTTTGTATTTTTTAGTTTCAGAGGGCTTTACCTTGTTGATGATAACTCCAAGCGTTTTTCCGCCGGAACGCTCGAGAAATTCAAGTGTTTTGTTAAGCTGCGGATATGTTGTTGAGTTGTTTTTTACTACAACCACAACACCGTCTGAAGCTTTGATAATCGGAACAGCATCAATGACTACTCCAACAGGAGGAGTGTCAAAAATAATGTAGTCGTAGTCTTTTTCAACACTCTTTATAAATTCAGCCATAGCCTCGCTTGCAAGCAGTTCAGATGGGTTGGGCGGTACTGCACCGTAGCAAACGGCTTTCATGTTCGGAAGCCTGGTGCTTTTAATTATATCCTCTTCTGTACACTCGTCATTAAGAAAATTTGTCAGTCCGGGTGTAGGGGTGAGTTTTAGTGCCGAATGAACCTGAGGACGGCGAAGGTCGCATTCAATTACAAGCACCCTTGTATCCATCTGCTGTGCGAGAGCTGACGCAACATTCATCGCCGTTACGGTTTTGCCCTCGCCTTTAAACGAGCTTGTGAAGGCGATTTTTTTGCAGCCCTTTTTAATTATGGAATAAGCAATATTTGTTCTTGCCGTCTTATAGGATTCTCTTATCTGAAATCCCAAAGCTTCTGTATCTATAGAACGGTCTATTTTTGTTTTAGCCACGGTTAACCCTCCTTATTTTGAATGTGCCGATTTAATGTTTTTTGAAAAATATTCAAAGTCCGGTATTGATGCAAGGACAGGCACATTGCAGATTGTAGTCATTTCGTCGTCGTACTTGATTTTTACATCAAAATAATCTCTTACAAATGCAATAACAAGCGAAATTACAAGACCGAGGAGAAATGCGATTAAAACATTTTTGGGCACGCTCGGCGATGTGGGAGCTTGCGGAGTTGTAGCCTCGTCAACAATTTTAAGCTTTGAATTGCTGCTCAAAAGTTCGGAAATTGTAACGGGTGCGGTTTGTGCAACAGCGTCTGCGATGCTTTTTGCTTCGGCGGGGCTGTCTGCAACAACATCAGCCTTAAAAACCTCAGTGTCCTCAACGCCCGTAAATTTTATCATAGACTTAAGCTGTGAGGCTGTGTATTTGTTATTAAGCGTTTTAGATACATCGGAATAGAAATTGTTTGTATCAAGAAGCTCTATGTAAGTTGCAACAAGCTTGGAGGAAAGATTGTATCGGTTTAAGTCCTCATAACCGCTTCCGCTTTCCGTGTATTCGGCACTTACATATAACTTTACCGTTGCTGTATATGTCTTTTTTATAAAAAACGAAGTCACAAAAAAAGAACATACCGAAAAAAGGAGAGAAATGATAATCACAAAGATGATGTTTTTCTTTACTATCCTGAGTATGTCTTTAAACGAAATTTCCATATAAAAGCTCCCTTTATAAAAAATCAGAAATAAGAAAAAGCGTTTTGCATAAACCGCGAGAATACATTATATAACAAAATTCAAACTTTAGCAATTAAATGTTTACAAGTAAATAGTAGAAAAACAGAGATGATTTTTCTATTTTTTTGTGTAATTAATAGCATTATTGTGAAATATTGTCGTTTTTTAAGAGATAAAGGGAAATTATTAATTTAGTTTATCCTTAAAATTTGTTTTTGTTCCGTGTTATTTGGCAATATTAGCTGTTTTTTTAAATAACAAAAAATCAAAAAAACATTTGACAAATAAGAGTGACAGTGATATAATGCACTTGAAGTAAACGATTTGTGGTTGTCACAAATAAAAGGTGGTAGAATGATATGAAAAAGTTATCAGCAATTTTAATTTCCGTTGTTTTGGCTGCGGCTTCCGCAGTGTCAGCTTTTGCAGCAGGCATCAACAGCAGCGAACAGGCTGTTCTTGATGAACTCAGCAAGGGCGTTTCGATGAGCGACGGAGTAATGTATATTCCCGACGAGTACATCAATCAGGCTGAAAGCTATTTTAACACGATTGATATGACTGAAGAGGAATCCGAAGAAATTATCGCTGTTATTAAGCAGGGCGAGAGCTTCCTTGAGAGTTCAGGTGCTTCAAACATCCGTGACCTCACATTTGAGCAGAAAGAGGTTCTTTTGGGTTACGGCGAAAAGGCAGTTGCAGTTCTCGGTATGACAATGTCTTACGATTTTTCGGCAAAAACTCTTACTGTTTACGGTGCTGACGGTGAGGTTGCTTTCAGTGCATCTCCTTCGCTTTCAAAGGACGGTACTGTTGTTGAGAATCCGATTAAGACAACAGGTGCATCTGCTGACTTTATGGGATTTGCAGTACTCGGTGCAGCTTTGGTTGTTCTTACTGCAGGCGGAGCAATTTTTGTTCTTAAGACCAAGAAAGAAAGAGCTTGATTTTAGATGTCTGAAAACAAAAACAGACGCAGGCATAGAAAAGCTGATGGGAAGAGTTTTATAATTCTTCCCATTATATTTTTTGTAGGAACTTATCTCGTGCTGTATTTTGCACTTGCTCCAAGTTTCAGCACACTTTTTTCGGCGGCGGGAATGTTATTTTCTGACAGTGAGAAGGACTATTCTACCGACTACAAAAATATATTTGTGCCTGTTTCGGATGATTCTGCGTTGTCATCTGATGTAAAGGACGGCAAGCAGTATATTGATATTGATAAAATTGAATATCCACGCTACGGAAATCAATTCGGAGAACTTATAATTGAAGACTGCGGAATTGAAAATAAACTGTTTTTTGGTGACGGAGATGTTGCACTGAGAAACGGTGTGGGATTATACAGCGGAAGCTTTATTCCGGGGTACGGCAAAACTATTCTTGTTGCAGGTCACAACAACACATATTTTAACGGTTTAAAGTATGCACAAGAGGGACAAACCGTTGTTATTCGCACAAGCTACGGCAACTATGAGTACAAAATTACAAATACTGCCGTTAAAAAGGCAAACGACAAAACGGCATATGACTTGAAGGCGGATTATGAAAATCTTGTAATGTACACCTGTTATCCTTTTGATGAATTAGGTCTTACAAGTTACAGGTTTTTTGTGTACGCCGAATATGTTTCGGGTCCGATAATTCAAAAAAATTTAACGGAGGGTGAGTGATTATGGCAAAGAAACCCCTCGTTTCAAAAATCAGAAATGCAGTTTTTCTGCTTATGTCTTTTTTTCTGTCACTTGCTTTATTCTTGCTTACATTTTCAACCGTTTTAACTGCAACTATATTCAACAGCGAGTTTATTTTCAGCAGTATGAATACATCAAATTATTTTGTTGACAAAAAGGACGAAATCACGGTCAGTCTTACCGATTTGGGTCATGCAAGCGGGCTTGATGAGGCGTTTTTTGAAGATTTTGTCGATGAGGTAATGATAAGCAGCGATACAAAGGAATATCTTGACAATTACTATGCCGGAGAAGGAACGGTAATTGATGTAACACAGTTTAAGCAAAGCTTTAATGAAGCCCTTGACGAGTATATTGAAGAAAATAACATTAAAAATGTTGACGGCGAAAGTCGGGAAATGCTCATCAACAAGGCGGCACAAATTTACCGTATGTCGCTTGGAGTACCTATGTTTTCAAGATTTTCGGCGTATATTTTAAATGCAAAATCGGTTATTCCGTTTGCAATTTACGGTCTTTTGCTGTTTTGCATTGTAGTTTGTTTTGTTCTTTTTAAGGCGAACAAATGGAAACACAGGGCGGTTAAGTATATCTCATGTGCGGCTCTGGGTGCCGCTTTTTCAACCGCAGTAATACCGCTGTATCTGTTAATTTCGGGTAAGCTTACTCACATTAATCTTGTTTCACGTGCTTTGTATAATTTCTTTATTAAAGCATCGAGCGACGCTTGTATTGCCGTGCTGTTTTGCTCACTTTTCCTTTTGCTTGCAGGAATCGGACTGTACTTTTTGTTTAGGCGAATGTACAAAAAGGTCAGCAATTAAAATTTAATGAAAATTACAGATGATCCGCAGATAAGAAAATATCTGCGGATATATTTTTATGCTTTTGACAGCAATACTGAAACATTTCCGAATTATCGAAAAATACATTTAATTGCTGATAAACAAAATATTAACAATTAAATATTATTGCAATTCTTTTGTTGTTATGTTATATTGAGTATCGGAAGTTTTGAAGCAAGGTGCTCTAAGCACAAATTTATTTTAGGTGATTTTATGGATTACAAGTTAATAGCACTTGATATTGACGGGACGCTTACCAATTCCAAGAAGGAAATTACGCCCCGTACAAGGTATGCCCTGCTTGAGGCACAAAATCAGGGCAAAAAAATTGTTTTGGCGTCGGGACGCCACCCTATAGGTATTTATCCCATTGCAAGGGATTTGATGATTGATAAATACGGCGGTTATATCATGTCGTTTAACGGTGGTCAGATTATCGACTGCCAAACAGGAAATACCGTTGTAAGCAAGCTTTTTCCGCTTGAGTATCTTTCTGACATTGTAAGTGTGCTGAAAGATTCAAATATTACGATTAATACCTATGACAGCAACAGAATAATTTCCGACAACAAGGTAAATGATTACACTTATGTAGAAAAAGATGTTATTAAGGCGGAAATGGTTGTTGTTGACGATTTTGTATCGGCAATTAAATTTAATATAAACAAGATATTGCTTGCTGGCGAGCCTCATGAGCTTGATAAATATCAAAAAATATTGTCGGATCGTTATGACGGACTGCTTGATGTTTATAAAAGTGCACCGTATTTTCTGGAAATAATGCCGTTTGGAGTAACAAAAGGGTCAATGCTGCCGCTTTTGCTTAAAAAGCTGAATATAAGCCGTGACGAGCTTGCAGCGTTCGGCGATAACTATAACGATATTACAATGATAGGATATGCGGGACTCGGTGTGGCAATGGGCAATGCAGAGCCTGATGTAAAAAAAATTGCAGACTATGTTTGTGAAAGCAATGATGATGACGGAATAGCAAAGACATTTGACAGATTTATTCTGAAAAAATAAACCTTAAATACTGCAATATATTATTCGCTTTTCTCAAGTAATTGGAATTTGTTTTTTGATTATTGTGAGAAAAGCGATTTTTTTGGTTATTATATCTAAATATGAGGGATAAATTTTGGCATATGATAAAGGTAAATAATTCTTTTTTAGAAATAAGTTAAAATAACGGTATTCTATAATATAAGCGTATCATTATATGTCATTAGGAGGAAAATCAATGGCAAAGCTGAAAAAATTAATTGCTTTGATTTTAGCGGTTTGCGTTGTATGCACTGTCGCAGTTGTATCTGTAAATGCAGCTACAGTTGACTCCGACAGCAACACTTCCGCGTCAAGCAGCATTAAGGTGCACTATTACTGTGAGGAGGGTACGCCTACAATTTATTATTGGAACAGCCTTCCGCAAAATATTTCAACCGATTACCCCGGCAAGACCATGGTAAACGAGGGAAATAACTACTACGGCTACACATTTGAAAATGTAACAAAAATCAATATGATGTTTGTTACAAACGGTGAGCAGTCAAAGGAACTTACAAGAAATACCGGTGAGTGGTGGTACAGAAACGGCAGATGGTACAGCCAGGATCCCGGCGAGGCTGACGACTGGACGAGAACCGACCTTCGTGAGGATTCGATTTACTTTGTAATTACAACCCGTTTTTATGACGGCGACACAGGAAACAATGTTCATTGCTGGGATGACTCAACAGCAAATAACCCCGATACTGACCCTGCTTGGAGAGGCGACTTTAAGGGTCTTATCCAAAAGCTTGATTATATCAAAGCCCTCGGCTTTTCGGCAATTTGGATTACTCCCGTAGTTTCAAATGCTTCAGGCTATGATTACCATGGCTATCACGCATTTGATTTTACAACGGTTGATCCCCGTTATGAGAGCAGCGATACTACATATCAGGATCTTATCTACGCTGCACACGACAAGGGAATGAAGATTATTCAGGATGTTGTTATAAACCATGCCGGCAACTTCGGCGAAGCATTCCTTGCTCCTATGTTTACAAAGGAGTATTCAACAGTTCAGGATCTCGGTTCAATAGACTGTATGAAGATTATTCCCGATTCCGACTTGGCAAAAACTTTCCCGAATTACGATACTCTTGAGCCGGGCTACCAGTATCAGGCAAGGCTCAACATCATGAAGGATACAAAAGAGCTTTCACAGGAAACTCACGATGAGGAAAACTACTTCCATCACTACAAGGATTTAAGCTGGGAAAGCCCGACTGTTCAGACAGGACAGATTGCAGGTGACTGTGTTGATATTAACACCGAAAACCCTGTTGTAGCAGAATATCTAAACGATGCTTATAACAGCTATATTGACATGGGTGTTGACGGTTTCAGACTTGACACCGAAAAGCATGTTTCAAGACTTACTTTAAATCAGTTCTTCTTCCCGTCATGGAACGAAGCAGGCGGAAGCAACTTCTTCGTTTTCGGTGAGGTTTGTACCCGTGTAAGTGAGTTCTGGAACAAGGGCAACGCTTCAATTTCCGCTCCGTTCTATACTTGGGCAGAAGTGGATAACGACTATGTTTTGGGCGATGATCCGATAGGAAATGTCGATATAACGGTAGATCATTACAATTCCCACAACAATACAAATAATCAGCCTACTTCCGACAATGTTTATCTTGACGGAATAACATATCATACTCCCGATTACAGCGAGGCAAACGGAACAGGCGTTATTGACTTCCCGATGCACTGGAATTTCGGCAGCGCAAACAACGCATATCGCCGTGCTTTGGAGGAAGATCCGTATTACAACGATTCAACTTGGAATGTAACATATGTTGATTCTCATGACTACGGCCCTGATATGGACTGCCGTTACACAGGTTCAACTCAGTCTTGGGCAGAGAATCTCGACTTGCTCTTCTCTTTCCGCGGAATCCCATGTCTTTACTACGGAAGTGAGATTCAGTTCCAGGCAGGCGTTCCCATGGATGTAGGCCCGAACGCTCCTCTTTCAACAACAGGTCGTGCTTACTTCGGTGACCACATCGAGGGTAATGTTACAGCAACCGATTTCGGCGAATATACCGCTGACGGTGCCGCTGCAGAAACTCTCAGTTCTCCGCTTGCTGTACATCTTCAGCAGCTTAACCAGATTAGACGAGCTATTCCTGCTCTTCAAAAGGGACAGTACACAGTTGACAGCAATTATGTTTCAAACGGAAATATGGCATTTATCCGCCGCTACACAAGTACAGAGGAAGGCGTTGACAGCCTTGCCTGCGTAGCAATTTCGGGCGGAGCAACATTCAAGAATCTTCCTAACGGCAAGTATATTGACGCAGTTACGGGCGATATTCAGAATGTTACAAACGGAACACTCACGGTGCCTTCCATAGGTACAGCAAATATGAGAGTGTATGTATGCTGTGCTCCGGGATTCACCGGAATTGACGGTCAGATCGGCACAAACGGTGCATACCTTAAATAATTTTTATTAAAACAAATCGGTACATCACATATGAGGTGTACCGATTGTTTTACTTTATAGGAAACTGCTCGAAAACGGTCGGGCAAGGAAGGTTTGATAATATCAACCTGTTTGCTCAAATTGCGTGTCGAGGTACTCGGCTTTTTTATTTTATATTAAAATTTATGATTTCAAACCTGCAATTTAAAATTTAAAGTGAAAAAACAATGTAATTTATTTGCATCATAATAATTGTGCTCTCTCAGAGAGGGGTTACACAGCTATCGGCAAAATATTTAAAAATCAATCATAATGTAAAACAGCAGAAGCGAATTTACATCTGCCCCTGCTGTAAGCTGTAATTATAACAAAATAAAGGTTTGTGTTGTTTACAGAGTTTGCTCGTTGTTTTATCCGAGTGACCTGAAAGTATCAATTATCTGTTTTTGTCAAAACTTTGACGATTTCACTCACATACATTTTGTGATAGTCGCCGTTATACCACTTTGACACCTGTTCGCTGTCGATTATGCTTTCTTCGTTTAAGAACTGTCCGTACATTTTTTTACACACAAGCACAAGCTTAGCTTGCTCAAAATAGGGGATTCCGTCTTCGGTGAATGTGGGAGTAAGCCCTGTTTCTTTTACCTTGTCATAATCTCTTCCGCTTTTTGAACCGCAGAATTTAAGAGCGTCACGCATACTTTCCTCAAAAAAGCTCATTGTAAAAAAGCCGTTTTTCTCAATAAATTCAAATGTGTATCTCTGCGGACGGATAAATGCGAAGGTAACGGGCTTGCCCCACATAATTCCTACACCGCCCCAGCTTACAGTCATGGTGTTGAATTTGTCCTTTGAACCGCTTGTTACAAGTGCCCATTCATCGCCGATAAGCTCAAACGGATTGTTTGTTATTTCCTTGGGGGTAATTTCCTTAAACGCTGACATAAAATCATCCTTTCTCATAATAATATGCAATTTGCTTGAGATTAATTATAGCAGAAAAGCATTTGCTGTTCAATACGGCAGGTATTCACAGGGAATGTTTTGAGCCTTTTTAGGATAAATGATTTAATAAATAATTTTAATACGGTGCGGATAATATTCATTACAGTGAATAAAATAATGAATATTGTGAATATTCATTTTAAATGAATATATACATTTTATTCCGAACCGAGATCGTGACTGCGTTTGTATACCGCTTATATACGGCGATTATGCTGTAAAAAGGGCATAAATCCGTGCAAAAAATGCAAATAAAAATATTTGAATATTTATTCAAAAACTCTTGATTTTTTTAAATTTGCGTGTATAATGTAATTGTAACGCAAAATATATTTAATTCGGAGGAATTTGTAATGGCTGATAAAAAGATTAAGAAAGTAGTTTTGGCTTATTCAGGCGGACTTGATACATCAATTATCATTCCGTGGCTTAAAGAAAATTATGACAACTGCGAGGTTATCGCTGTTTCCGGTGATGTAGGACAGGGTACAGAGCTTGAGGGTCTTGAGGAAAAGGCTATTAAGACGGGTGCTTCAAAGCTTTATATTGAGGATCTTAACAAGGAGTTTGTTGAGGATTACATTTTCCCCACAGTTAAAGCAGGTGCAGTTTACGAGGGTAAATATCTCCTCGGTACATCATTTGCCCGCCCGATTATTGCAAAAAGACTTGTTGAAATTGCAAAAAAAGAGGGTGCGGACGCAATTTGCCACGGCTGCACAGGTAAGGGCAACGACCAGGTTCGTTTTGAGCTTGCAATCAAGGCATATGCTCCCGATATGACAATTATCGCTCCGTGGAGAACATGGGAATTTAAGTCCCGTGAGGAAGAAATTGAATATGCGGAGAAAATGAATATTCCGCTTAAGATTAACCGTGAAACAAACTACTCAAAGGATAAAAACCTCTGGCATTTGAGCCACGAAGGTCTTGACCTTGAGGATCCCGCAAACGAGCCGATCTATAACAAGGAGGGCTTCCTTGAACTTGGCGTTTCTCCCGAGATGGCTCCCGATAAGCCTGAATATATTACTATTTCTTTTGAAAAGGGTATTCCGACAAAGCTTAACGGCGAAGCTGTAGGCTCTGTTGAGATGATTAAAAAGCTCAATGAAATAGGCGGAAGAAACGGTGTGGGTATTACGGATATCGTTGAAAACCGTCTTGTAGGTATGAAAGCAAGGGGCGTTTATGAAACTCCCGGCGGTACAATTCTTTATGCCGCTCACGATAAGCTTGAGGAAATCTGCCTCGACAAGGATACTCTTCACTACAAGAAGAACCTTGCAAACACTTTTGCAGACCTTGTATACGACGGCAAGTGGTACACACCTCTGCGTGAGGCTATGTCGGCATTCGTTGACAGCACTCAGGAGTATGTAACAGGCGATGTTAAATTAAAGCTTTACAAGGGTAACATCATTGACGCAGGCGTAACAAGTCCGTATTCACTCTATGACGAGGAGATTGCAACATTTGATGAGGACGAGGTTTACGATCAGAACGACAGTGCAGGATTTATCAACCTCTTCGGACTTCCGATCAAGGTTCGTGCTAAGAAAGGTCTTATCAAGTAAGACGGCAAAAGTAAACTTTTGATCAATACAATAGTGGGGCAGGGTTTTCTCTGCCCCGATAAGTGTTTTTACAGGTTTTATTTTTATGGGAGATTATGCGATTTTTGCGGTAATACTTGCTTTGATTATTGCCGCTGTTACGGCTGTGGTTTATTTTGTCACAAAGGGAAACGGGAACAGAAAATCACCGTTCCTTATATTTACGACAGTTGATATCATTTTAGCGTTTATAGTAGGGGTAGCCGTACTTTTTTTCTATATGGCAGACAAAAGTTTCGGCGCATTAATGCTTGCATTGGCTTATATGCTTTATTGGCTCCCTGTTGCAGCAGTATTAGGCGTTATTGCAGTCGTATTTCATTTTTTGTCTAAAAAAAGATAATTATTATTTGTTTTGACAGTATTTAATATATTTACATTAAATTAATTTACAGGAAAAGGAATTAAAACTATGCAGTTATGGAAAGGCCGCTTCAAAAAGGAGCTTTCAAAAACAACAAATGACTTTAACAGCTCTATTTCATTCGACAGCAGAATGTACAGAGAGGATATTGAGGGCAGTATCGCCCACGCAACGATGCTCGGCAGATGCGGAATAATCACCGAGGAGCAGTCCGAGGACATAGTGCAGGGCTTAAAGGGAATCCTTGCCGACATCGAAAGCGGTGCGTTGCCGTTTGATATGGAAGCCGAGGATATTCACACCTTTATCGAAGGGGAACTGACAAAAAGAATCGGTGACAACGGCAAAAGACTTCACACCTCACGCAGCCGAAACGACCAGGTGGCACTTGATATAAAGCTGTATCTTAAAAAAGAGGTTTTAAATGTAAAAAAACTTGTGGTTGATTTGATTAAGGTTATCGCCGACAAAGCGGAAAAGTACAGCGAAACCGTTATGCCGGGCTATACTCATCTTCAAAGAGCACAGCCGATTACATTCGGTCATCACCTGTTGGCGTACGGAGAAATGCTTTTGAGAGATGTTTCACGCCTTGAGGACTGCCTTAAAAGAATGGACGAAATGCCTCTCGGTTCCTGTGCACTTGCCGGTACAACTTACCCGATTGACAGAACGATTACGGCAGAGCTGCTCGGATTTGAGAGAATTACAAACAACTCCCTCGACGGTGTGTCCGACAGGGATTTCTGCATAGAGTTTGCGTCTGTTCTTTCTATAATTATGGTGCATCTTTCCCGTTTTTCGGAAGAGATGATTTTGTGGTGCAGCTGGGAATTTAAGTTTGTTGAGCTTGACGACGCGTTCTCAACAGGTTCTTCGATTATGCCGCAGAAAAAGAATCCCGACATTGCCGAGCTTGTAAGAGGAAAAAGCGGCAGAGTTTTCGGCGACAATATGACATTGCTCACGATTATGAAAGGAACCGCCCTTGCGTACAATAAAGATATGCAGGAGGATAAGGAGGCAATTTTTGACGCGGTTGACACTGTCAAGATGTGCCTTACAGCCTTTACTCCGATGCTTGATACCATGCGTGTTATACCCGAAAATATGAGAAAAGCGGCGGCAGGCGGCTTTATCAATGCGACCGACTGTGCCGATTGGCTCACAAAGCACGGTGTACCGTTCAGAGATGCCTATAAGGCGACAGGAGAACTGGTTGCAAGATGTATTGAGCTTGGAACAGACCTTGAAAATCTCCCGCTCGACGAGTACAAAAAAGTATGCGATGTATTTACAGATGATGTTTACAGTGCAATATCGCTTGAACGCTGTACAAACGAGCGTACCGTGTTCGGCGGTCCTGCGTCGTCAAATGTTAAGGCACAGGCAAAGCGTGTTGCCGAGATAGCGGAAAAATTATAATAAACATAAATGGCGCCATACAGCCCATGAGGCTTATGGGGTTACAGTACAGTTAAGGCGGTTAGCACTCCCGTATGAATGGGGGTGATATGTAGACTGAATTTGTACTGCTGATTAAAATAAAGAGTATCAATGAAAAATAAAAGGTATAAAAAATATCAGGTTGATAAAGAAAAGGTCAAAAAGTTAATACTTTATCTGCTTTTATTTGCTGTGAGCTTAACCGTTTTGATTTTGGAGTTGACTTACCGTTTTCTTCCGAACGGTGTGATAAGCGTTTCGGTATGCGTTGTATGTATAGCGACTATGTTGTTCAGCGTACTAAATTTTTGCAGACTTTCTCCCGACCCTATGGAATCTTTCGGATATATTTTTGAACTGATTTTGGATTTTATTTTTAGTTGATTTTAGATTTCCTAAAATGTGAACAGAAAGAGATGAATTAAATGATAAAAGCAGGAATAGTAGGTGCAACAGGCTATGCGGGTGCAGAGCTTGTCCGCTTACTTTCAACTCACCCCGAAGCTGAAATTTCGGCGATAAGCTCGGTTTCGTTTGAGGGCGAAAAAATAAGCGATGTCTACCCGTCATATGCGTTTTTAAACGATATGATATGCGAAAACCAGGACGCAGTCGTTGAAAAAAGCGATGTAATATTTGCCGCTCTTCCTCACGGACTTTCACAGGAGCTTGCCGAAAAGTGCATAAACGCAGGCAAGGCGTTTATCGACTTGGGTGCGGACTTCCGACTTGAAAGCGAGGAGGAGTATACCGAATGGTACGGCGGAACATTCCTTGACAAAAATCTTCACAAGCAGGCCGTTTACGGCTTGCCCGAGTTTTTCAGAGATGAAATAAAGGGCAAAAAGCTCATTGCAAATCCCGGTTGTTACACGACTTGCTCTCCTCTTGCAATAGCTCCCTCAATAGCAAACGGACTTATTGAAACAAAGGGAATTATCTGCGACTGCAAGAGCGGTGTGACGGGTGCGGGAAGAAAACCCACGCAGGGCAATCATTTTCCCGAACTCAACGAGGGTTTTCACGCTTACAAGGTAGCTTCTCACCGCCATACTCCCGAAATTGAGCAAACGCTCTCAAAGCTTTCGGGGGAAAAGGTGACAATAACTTTTGTTCCGCATCTTCTCCCCGTAAACAGGGGAATCCTCGCAACTGTTTATGCCGATATTAAAGAGGGAATAAGCTTTGAACAGATAAGACAGGCTTATGAGGACTACTACAAGGACGAGTATTTTGTAAGATTACTCGATGATGGCAAGTGTGCCGATATTCACAACATTAAGTACTCCAATTTCTGCGATGTTTCAATTCATCACGACAAGCGTGCAAACAAACTCGTTGCCTGTTCCGCTATCGACAATATGGTAAAGGGTGCAGCAGGACAGGCTATTCAAAATATGAATATAATCTTCGGTCTTGACGAAAAGACAGGACTTTTAATAGTGCCGCCTGCTTTTTAATACAGTTTTTTGCAAGCGTAGGTAACTTTACTGTCGTGTTTGCGTAACTCTCTATGGCGATGTACGCAAAAAGCAGAAACGAATTAAACTAAGGATTGATAAAATGCAAAATTATAAATTTATAGACGGTACCGTAACATCGCCGCTGGGCTTTACGGCACAGGGTGTGTGTGCGTCGATCAAGCCGTCAAACAAAACGAAGCGTGACCTCGCTCTTATTTACTGCGAAAAGCCGTGTACGGCGGCGGCGGTTTACACAAAAAATCTTGTAAAGAGTGCGACTATTGAGGTTACGAAAAAGCATCTTGAAAACGGCATTGCACAGGCAGTTATCGTAAATTCGGGCAACGCAAATACTTGCAACGCCGATGGTGTTGAAATTGCAGAAAAAATGTGCAAAATAGCGTCAGACGCACTCTCGGTTAATCCTGACGATGTCATAGTTGCGTCAACGGGAGTAATCGGACAGCCCCTGCCCATTGAGCCTGTTATAAAAGGCGTTGAGAAGATGAAGGGTACGCTTTCAAAAGAGGGAGGCACTAATGCGGCAGAAGCCATAATGACTACCGATACCGTTAAAAAGGAAATTGCAATGGAGATGACGCTCGGCGGCAAAAAGGTAACTGTCGGCGGAATAGCAAAGGGCAGCGGAATGATTCATATCAATATGGGTACGATGCTTTCTTTTGTTACAACGGATGCGGCAATTTCCTCGCAAATGCTTAAAGAGGCTTTGCGTGAAGCCGTTGAGGACAGCTATAATATGGTGAGCGTTGACGGCGATACATCAACAAACGATACGCTTGCGATTATGGCTTCGGGGCTTGCGGGCAACGAGATTGTTACAGAAAAAAACGAGGATTACAGGGTGTTTGTTGAGGGGCTTACCGAGGCGTTTAAATCGCTTGCAAAAAAGCTTGCCGGCGACGGCGAGGGTGCGACTAAACTGCTTGTTTGCAATGTAAGCGGAGCAAAGACTAAAAAGGACGCAGTCTGCGTATCAAAGACCATTATATGCTCAAGTCTTTTAAAGGCGGCTATGTTCGGAGCGGACGCAAACTGGGGCAGAGTGCTGTGTGCAATCGGTTACAGCGGAGCCGATGTTGACATAAGCAAGGTTCGGGTTTCGTTTAAGTCATGCAAGGGAGAAATACTTGTCTGCGAGAACGGTGCGGGCGTTGAGTTTTCCGAAGAAAAGGCAAAGGAAATTTTGCTTGAAAAAGAGATAAATATCCTTGTTTCACTCGGCGACGGCGACGGTTGTGCCGAAGCCTACGGATGCGATCTCACATATGACTATGTAAAAATAAACGGCGATTACCGAACATAATCACAGAGAATACACTACCTTAAAATTAGGAATGATATAAAATGGATACATCACAAAGAGCAAAAATTTTAATACAGGCTATGCCGTATATCAAAAAATATTCGGGCGAAACAATAGTTGTAAAGTACGGCGGCAACGCAATGATTAACGATGAACTAAAGGCGGCGGTAATGAGCGATTTAGTTTTAATGCAGCTTGTCGGAATCAATGTTGTTCTCGTGCACGGCGGCGGACCCGAAATCAACGCAATGCTTGACGCGGTGGGCAAGGAAAGCCGTTTTGAAAACGGCATGCGTGTTACAGACAAGGAAACCATTGACATCGTTCAGATGGTGCTGTCGGGCAAGGTAAACAAGAGCCTTGTACAGCTGCTTGAAAGACACGGCGGAAAGGCACTCGGTCTTTGCGGACTTGACGGCAGTCTTCTTATGGCTGAAAAGCTTGTATCAGGCGTTGATTTGGGTTATGTGGGCGAAATCAAGGAGGTAAATCCCGAACCGCTTGAAAACGCCATGCAAAACGGATATATCCCGATTGTGGCAACGGTTGCTGGTGGATATGACGGAAATGTTTACAACATTAACGCTGATCTTGCGGCGGCACAGATAGCCGCTAAGCTCGGTGCAAAAAAGCTTATTTTGATGACGGATATAAGAGGACTTTTGCGTGATGTAAACGATGACAATTCGCTCATTTCGGTTGTAAATGTAAGCGAGGTTCCCATGCTCAAGCGTGACGGCATAATCAAGGGCGGAATGATTCCCAAGATTGACTGCTGTGTTGAGGCTGTCCGCAGCGGCGTAAACCGTGCCCATATTATTGACGGCAGACTTGAACATTCGATTTTGCTTGAGCTGTTTTGTGACGAGGGTATCGGCACAATGTTTTATTAACAGCTTTGAGCGTTGTTTTGTACAAACTAAAATGAATTTATTAACGGGGTTAAAATGCTTATAAGGGAAATGACAATAGACGATTACGATGAGGTTTTTGCAATGTGGCAGACAACCTCAAAGCGTGCACTTTCAAAAGCCGATGAAAGAGAGCCGATGGAGCGTTATCTAAAGCACAACAAGGGTATGAGCCAGGTTGCCGTAATCGACGGCAAAATTGTCGGCACGGTGCTTGCAGGTCACGACGGCAGACGGGGGTTTATTCATCATATGGCGGTGATGCCCGAATACAGGCGAAAGCGTATCGGTCATGCCCTTGCTCAAAAGGCTGTTGAAATGATAAAGTCGCAGGGAATAGATAAAACGCATATTTTTTGCTATCAGAACAATGAAACGGGACAGAGCTTTTGGCGTGATTTCGGGTTTAAAAAGCGTGACGATGTTTTTGTCTATTCATTTAACAACGAAAACATAGGACGGGGTGAATGAGTCTTGAATACAAAGGAAAAAGATTTAAAATATATAATGCATACCTACGGCAGGTACGATGTTGCACTGAAAAGCGGCAAGGGCGTATATGCTTATGACGAGAACGGCAAAAAATATCTTGATGTATCTTCGGGCATAGGCGTAAACAGTCTCGGCTACTGCGACGATGGCTGGGTTGAGGCTGTTTCAAAACAGGCGGGTACTATTCAGCATATGTCAAACTATTTTTACAGCGAACAGCCAAGCACACTTGCCGAAAGGCTTTGCAAGCTGACGGGTCTTTCAAAGGTTTGCTTCGGCAACAGCGGAGCGGAGGCAAACGAGTGTGCCATAAAGATTGCACGTAAATACAGCTTTGACAAGTACGGCGACGGCAGAAACGAGATTATAACGCTGAAAAATTCCTTTCACGGCAGAACGGTGACTACTCTTTCTGCAACGGGACAGGATGTGTTTCATAATTTCTTTTTCCCGTTTACACACGGTTTTACTTATGTTGAAGCAGGAAACATGGATAAATTAAAGTCGGCAGTAAGCGAAAAAACCTGTGCCGTTATGCTTGAGCTCATACAGGGCGAAGGCGGAGTAAATATTCTTGATAAAGACTATGTTCAGTCGCTTGTAAAGTACTGCAACGAAAACGATATACTTGTAATAATTGACGAGGTTCAGACGGGCGTAGGCAGAACGGGCAAGCTTTTTGCTTTTGAAAACTACGGCATTTTGCCCGATTTAATGACTGTAGCAAAGGGACTCGGCGGAGGACTTCCCATAGGACTTTGTATGTGCGGCGAGAAGCTTAAGGATGTTATGTCGCCGTCAACTCACGGCACAACATTCGGTGCAAATCCCGTCGTTTGTGCAGGTGCAAATTATGTACTTGACCGTGTTTGTGCAGACGGTTTTATGGATGAAGTAAATAAAAAGGGCGAGTATTTTGAAAAGAAGCTCTCAGAGCTTGAAAATGTAAAATCCGTACGCAGAATGGGTCTTATGATAGGCGTTGAACTAAAAAGCGGCGACGCTCACGATATTGCGGCAAAATGCGTTGAAAACGGACTTCTCATCATCACCGCAAAGGATTTGCTGAGAATGCTTCCTCCGCTTGTTATTTCGTACGAGGAAATTGACGAGGCGATTAAAATACTTGATAAAACATTAAAGGAGAACAACTGATATGAAGCATTTACTTAAACTTGAGGACTGGTCAACGGAGGAAATCATAAATACATTAAACCTTGCCGATCAGCTTAAATATGAGCAAAAGCACGGCATAGAGCATAAATATTTAAAGGGCAAAACTCTCGGAATGATTTTTGAAAAGTCAAGCACCCGTACCCGTGTATCGTTTGAAGTGGGCATGACGCAGCTCGGCGGTTATCCGCTGTTTCTCTCCTCAAACGACCTGCAAATCGGCAGGGGAGAGCCTGTTGAGGATACTGCAAGGGTTTTGTCACGCTTTCTTGACGCAATTATGATTCGCACTTTTAAGCAGAGCGAAGTTGAGGCTCTTGCAGAGTACGGCTCAATTCCGATTATTAACGGACTTACGGACTACTGCCACCCCTGTCAGGTGCTTGCCGACCTTATGACAATTCGTGAATTTAAGGGTAAGCTTGAGGGACTTAAAATGTGCTTTATCGGCGACGGTAACAATATGATGAATTCTCTTATTGTAGGCTGTCTGAGTGTGGGAATGAGTTTTTCGGCGGCTTGCCCCGAGGGTTATATGCCGCCCGAAAACATTATTGAATTCGGCAAAAAATACGGCGACAAGTTTGAAATTGTAACCGACCCGTTAGAGGCCGCAAAGAACGCCGATGTAGTATATACAGATGTTTGGGCGTCAATGGGACAGGAAGAGGAAAAGAAAATCCGTGAAGCCGCATTTGCAGGTTATCAGGTTAACAAAGAGCTTATGGCGGTTACAAATAAAGACTGCATGGTTCTGCACTGCCTGCCCGCTCATCGCGGCGAGGAAATAACCGCCGATGTATTTGAAGAACACGCAAACGAGATTTTTGAAGAGGCAGAAAACCGCCTCCACGCTCAAAAGGCTGTTCTTGTTGAATGTATGGCTGACAAGGACGCAGAGGAGCTTCGTGCATAAAATCAGTCAAAATTAAAAGGGCGGATTTTGTATCCGCCCTTTGATTATAAAAATAAAAAAATTTTAAAAAAGTGTTGACAAATGTAAAAGTATGTAGTATAATAACAACTGTTCTTGAAAAACAAGTTGGTGTTGATGACGCTGAGGGTCCACCTGTTCCCATACCGAACACAGAAGTTAAGCTCAGTGGTGCCGAAAATACTTGGCTGGTGACGGCCCGGGAAAATAGGGAGATGCCAACACATAAAAGTGTCCACCCAGCAGGGTGGGCGTTTTTTTTACCTTATAGGAAACCGCTCGAAAATGGTCGGGCAAAGAAGGTCTGATAATATCAACCTGTCTGCTCGAATTGCGTGTCGAGGCACTCGACTTTTTATGCCTGAATTAATTAAATTTTATTTGTTTCGGGAGTTTATATGGATAATTGTTTTGAGGGGCTTACAAGCGTTTGGCAGCGGCTGAAAACCGACGGCAAGCCTGTAGTTTTGTACGGAATGGGCGACGGTGCGGACAAAGTGCTTAATGCATTTGAGCGTTACAAAATTAAAGCAAGTGCAGTAATGGCAAGCGACGACTTTGTAAGAGGGCAGAGCTTTCACGGATTTGAGGTGAAAAGGCTGTCGCAGCTTGAAGAAGAATACGGCGATTTTAACATTGCACTTTGCTTTGCAAGTCAGCTTGAAGATGTTATGAGCCATATAAAATCGGTTGCAAAAAGGCATACCGTGCTTGTCCCGAGTGTTCCTGCTTTTGGCAATACATTGTTTGACAATAACTTTATATCACAAAATGCAGAGGCTATGAAAAATGCATATACTTTGCTGGGGGACGAGCTTTCAAAAAAAGTTTATAAAAATGTTCTCAAATTTTACTACACGGGTGAGCTTTATTTGCTTGATGAAATCACTACCGATAAGGACGAAGCGTTTAAAAGCCTGTTAAACCTCAGCGACAGCGAGGTGTATGTTGATTTGGGAGCATACAACGGTGACACAATAGACGAGTTTTTGCATTATTGCAAAGGAACCTACCGAAAAATCGTTGCCTTTGAGCCAAATGCCAAAAATTTTGCAAAGCTTCAGACACACTGCTGCAATATGAGCAATATTGATTTGTGGCAGCTTGGTGCTTACAGTCGCAATACAGTACTTACCTTTAACAACAAGGCGGGAAGAAACAGTGCCATATCCGACAAAGGAGTCGAAACAAGGGTTGCGGCAGTTGATTCAATATTGTGCGGATTGGCGGCAAGCTATATTAAGGCTGATGTTGAAGGGGCAGATATTGAAACGGTTTTGGGAATGAAAAAAACACTGCAAAACTTTAAGCCGAAGCTAAATTTTGCAGCGTATCACAGATTTGAAGATATTTTCAGATTACCGCTTCTCATAAAGCAGATAAATCCCGAATACAAAATCTTTTTGCGTCACCATCCTTACATTCCCGCGTGGGACACAAACCTCTATTGCGTTTGATTAATACCTGTTTGACCTCACTTCTTTTAAAATGTCGTCAACTTCGTCGTCTGACGCGTTGGATGGTTTATCAATATCGGAAAGATACTTATCATAATCAAAGTCGTCATCATCGTGTGACGGCTTTGTTTCGTTTTTCTCTCTTTTTTCACGCTCAAGTTCGTCGCGGCGTTTAGCTTCAAGCAAAACAGCCTCTGCCTCAGCCTTTTCTTCTTCTTCTTTTTTGCGGCGTTTATCACCAAGTGCAATATCGCCCAAAAACAAGCCGAATATTCCCGAAACAAGATATACTGCAAGCAAAATTATATTCGCAAGATTAAAACCGCCATAGTAGATCAGCATGGTTGGTATGTATGCTATCGGTGCAATCAAGGCAAACAAGAAGTCAAGTCCGTACTTGGAGCAGTAAATTGCAGAGCTTATAACGGCTGTACACGGAAAAACAACATAAAATGCAACCGGAACAAAGTTTTGCATAGCATCGCTCAAAAACACGATAGGAACAAGCAGATATATCGCAAAGATTGTAACCGCATACGGCAAATATTTTTTTATCATACTGTCCATAAAATTCCTCCATAACGGCAGTTTTTACTCATACATACGCTCGGTTCGGCGTAATTACTTACAAACCTATTATACACAATATTCACCAAAAATCAAGTTTTTTAGTTCGAGCAGAAAATACGGTTTTAATCTAACCGCAGTGTCCCGACAGTCAAAATCCAAAATATGTAAAGCTTGCTGATACTTTAGGCAGAAAGCACGGATATGACAATAGTACTTGTGGATTGCCAACTGCAAAAAGGTCAGTATAAATTAAAAACAGCCCTAATTTCAAGTATCAAATGGGATTTTACCGAAGTTATATTTTTTAAATTATACAGATTACAAGTATTTTCACATTCCTAAGCTTGCCTCGGAATTGTCATTTACTTCAAACAATGTATATGGCAAAAATATTTGAGATAGCATATTGACAATAAAAATTATCTTGATATAATATTATTAATTCATTAATTAGACAATTATCTAAATAATTAATAACAGTTAAATCAGGAAGTGATACAAAATGGGGGATGTGTTGAAAGCTTTGGCCGATCCCACAAGGCGAAAAATACTTACATTGCTCAAAAAGCGTGATATGAACGCCGGAGAAATTGCGTCTGAGTTTAATATGACCAAACCGTCAATAAGCAATCATCTCAATATTTTAAAACAAGCAGACCTTGTGGACTCGGAAAAACACGGTCAAAATGTGGTTTATTCACTCAAAACGAGCGTGCTTGAGGATATTCTCGGTATGCTTTCCGACTTAACAAAGAGAGGGGAAATTTAGTATGAAAAAGTTTGTATTTCTTATTATTTCGGTTATCAATATTATATTTACAGCAGTTTATGTTGCACTTTCTCCGCTTGAAGTCGTGCCGTCCCATTATAATGTAAACGGTATTGCAGACGCCTATTCTTCAAAATGGTTTGTACTGTTTATGCCCTGCATTTTAATTGTTCTCGGCATAATCTATCTTATTTACGGCTTTGTTGCAGAACGCTGTGAAAATCTGCTAAAAAATCAAAAATATGTCGGAAAAATAGTCTTGGGGCTTTTTCTGTTCTTTTTAATTTTGTTTTGGTATCTGACAGTTGTGACACTTAGCGGAACAAACAAATTAAGCGGGTCTTTTGAATATCTTATGCTGGCACTGCTTGGCGGACTTGTGCTGTTTATCAGCAATATGTTTCCGAAAATTAAACAAAATTCCACCGTGGGCATAAGGATCCCCGCAACGCTTTCAAGTGATACCGTATGGCGGAAAACTCATAAGCTCGGTGGTTATTTAGGCGTTGCAACGGGAGCAATTTTAATTATCACTGCCGTTTTCGGAATGATTTTTTCGCTTAACGGAATGATTTTGCTGTTTTCGGGAATAGGGCTGTATATGATTACGGGCGTTATTGTGCCGTGCATTTATGCCTGCGTGCTTGCAGGAAAAGAAAAAGGTAACAGAGTGTAAAGTTTTTAACTCCGCATAAATAAATGAAGGGCTGTCCGTTCGGACAGCCCTGTTGAATTTATTAAGTTATGCAAAAGCTGCAAATTAACCTAATTCAGCAAAGTACTTAATTGTTCTAACCATCTGGCTTGTGTATGAGTTCTCGTTATCATACCAAGAAACAACCTGTACCTCGTAGAGATCGTCAGCAATCTTTGAAACCATTGTCTGAGTAGCGTCAAAGAGTGAGCCGTACTTCATACCGATAACATCGGAAGAAACGATCTGATCCTCGTTGTAGCCGAATGACTCGGAAGCAGCAGCCTTCATAGCAGCGTTGATGCCTTCAACAGTAACATCCTTGCCCTTAACTACAGCTGTGAGGATTGTTGTTGAACCTGTCGGAACAGGAACACGCTGTGCAGAACCGATGAGCTTGCCGTTGAGCTCAGGAATTACAAGACCGATAGCCTTTGCGGCACCTGTTGAGTTAGGAACGATGTTAGCAGCACCTGCTCTTGCTCTTCTGAGGTCGCCCTTTCTGTGAGGACCGTCAAGAATCATCTGGTCGCCTGTGTAAGCGTGGATTGTTGACATAATACCGCTCTGGATTTCTGCATACTTGTTAAGAGTATCAGCCATAGGAGCGAGGCAGTTTGTTGTGCAGGAAGCAGCAGAAATGATTGTGTCGTCTGCTGTAAGAGTCTTTTCGTTTACGCTGTAAACGATTGTCTTAAGGTCGTTGCCTGCAGGAGCTGAAATAACAACCTTCTTTGCACCTGCGTCAATGTGAGCCTGGCTCTTTGCCTTTGAGCAGTAGAAACCTGTGCACTCAAGAACAACGTCAACGCCGATTTCACCCCAGGGAAGTTCAGCAGCGTTGGGCTTAGCATAGATTGTGATTTCTTTTCCGTCAACGATGATTGAGCCTTCGCCTGCTTCTACAGTGTGAAGACCTTCGCCGATTTTACCGCAGTAACCGCCCTGAGCTGTGTCGTACTTAAGAAGGTTAGCGAGCATTTTAGGATCTGTAAGATCGTTGATAGCT
Organism: Clostridiales bacterium; assembly: GCA_019415945.1. Taxonomy (GTDB): domain Bacteria; phylum Bacillota; class Clostridia; order Oscillospirales; family Acutalibacteraceae; genus Ruminococcoides. The sequence goes on along the minus strand of DXYF01000003.1, from coordinate 4,403 downwards.
ACTACTTCGTAACCCTCAGCACCGAACATCTGTCTGAAAGCAAGGCGTCCGATACGGCCAAAGCCGTTAATTGCAACTTTAACTGACATAAAATAATTCCTCCTAAAATTTTAAGGTAGTTTTATTATATTACATTTTTTTCATTTCTTCAATAGTTTGATAAAAATTTAACGAAACATTTTAAGTTTTTTACAAATTATGAAAAAATATCAATTATATTCGGTCTTTTTTGGTTTAATATTTATTGCCTATTGACAAAATGTTAATAAATTTAGAGGATACTCATTTATTTATTTGCAAAAATGACATACTTATTCTTGACAATAGAGCAGAATTAATATAAAATTGATGTAGAATTCCGCAAGTGCGGTTTTTGCAAAAAGCAGTGTGTTTGTTTTTTGCTACTAATAATCAGACTCTTTACAGAGCCGTTTTTATAGATATTTTTTATTGATTTTATAACATTTTTTGTTATTTTAACGCTTTTGCGATATTGGGACGAGTTGAGAATGTATATTTATGCGTTCTCATCAGCAGTAATGAATTTTGAGAGGTAAATATTATTTGTTATTATAAAGCAATATTTTAGCTTTTGATTGCACATTGTATGCTTGTATGCCCGGAATTTTAAAAAATATGATGTAAAATTGAAAATTGAATATCTGATTAACGGCACCTTAAAGGTTTTGTGAATGGTAATTGAAAGTGAAATGAAAATCGAACTAAGGAGGTGTCCGAAATGCAGTTATGGATTGCCATTATCTGCATAGTTGCTGCGGTGTTAATCGGCGGTGCAGTCGGTGTGCTTGTCGGTATTAATGTCAGAAAAAGCATAGCCGAAAAAGAAATCGGAAGTGCTGAAGATGAAGCAAAAAAGATTGTTGCCGACGCCATCAAGTCTGCCGAAGCCAAGAAAAAGGAAATGATTCTTGAGGGAAAGGATGAGATTCATCGCTTTAGAAATGAAAGCGAAAAGGAAATCTCTGACAGACGCAAAGAGGTTCAGCGTCAGGAACGCCGTATCCAGCAAAAGGAAGAAACTCTCGACCGAAAGCTTGACAATATGGAGCAAAAGGAAGAGAAAGTAAACAAGAAGTTAAAGGAAGCGGAGCTAAAGCTTGATGAGGTTGAAACCCTCAAGAAAAGCCAGTTTGAAATGCTTGAAAAGATTTCAGGCTATACTGCCGAACAGGCTAAGAGTTATTTGCTTTCTCAGCTTGAAAACGAGCTTGCTCATGAAAAGTCCGTAAAAATTATGGAATACACCGAGCAGCTCAAGGACGAAGCAGACGAAAAGGCAAGAAACATTATATCTCTTGCTATCCAGCGTCTTGCTGCTGAACAGGTGGCAGAGGCGACTATATCGGTTGTTCCTCTTCCGAATGACGAAATGAAAGGCCGCATTATCGGAAGAGAGGGCAGAAACATAAGAGCTATCGAAACCCTCACGGGCGTTGACCTTATAATTGACGATACGCCGGAGGCAATTACATTGTCGTGCTTTGAGCCGGTAAGGCGTGAAGTTGCAAGGATTGCACTCGAAAAGCTTATTTCCGACGGCAGAATTCATCCTGCAAGAATCGAAGAAACCGTTGAAAAGGCAAGGAGGGAAGTTGACGCCACAATTAAGCATGAGGGCGAGAGAGTTGTCCTTGAGGCAGGCGTTCACAATGTTCACCCCGAGCTTGTTAAGCTTTTGGGAAGACTTCGCTATCGTACAAGCTACGGTCAAAATGTTCTTAATCATTCTCTTGAGGTGTCATATCTTGCAGGAATGATGGCAAGCGAGCTCGGACTTAACCCGACGGTTGCAAAGCGTGCAGGGTTGCTTCACGATATAGGCAAGTCGATTGACCACGAGGTTGAGGGTACTCACATTCAGATCGGTGTTGATCTTGCGAGAAAATATAAGGAAAGTGACGCGGTTATTCACGCAATCCATGCTCACCACGGTGATGTTGAGGCAAAAACCGTTGTTGCATGTCTTGTTCAGGCTGCCGACGCACTTTCAGCTGCACGACCCGGTGCAAGGCGTGAAAATGTAGAAAATTACATCAAGCGTTTGCAGAAGCTTGAAGAGGTTGCATCTTCGTTCGACGGAGTTGAGCGTACATTTGCAATCCAGGCAGGCAGGGAAGTTCGTGTAATGGTTAAGCCCGAGGTTGTAAACGACGAGCGTATGGTTCCGCTTGCAAGAGAAATCTGCAAGAAGATTGAGGAAGAGCTTGAATATCCGGGACAGATTAAGGTTAATATCATCAGGGAAAGCAGAGCTGCTGACTATGCAAAATGATTTGACCGATGAAATTTAATATTATGTAATAGGTCAAATGTAAATTTACTGTGAATATTATTAGTCGGCGTCGGTTTTGCGGCGTCGGCTTTTGATTATTGGAAGATATTTCTTTTGTATCAATTGGTAAAATAAAAATTAAAACAGATATGCGGAGGGCTAAAATGAAGAGGTTAAAAAAATTTACAAGCGTTATCCTTGCAGTGCTGATGAGTGTTACTGCCGTTACTTTCAGCGTTGACGCCGCACAGCAGAAGATTTACGGGGATATTAACGCAGACGGCGTAATATCCATAGTTGATGCGACAGAGCTTCAAAAACTTTTGGTAGATTCAAGGGAGCTGACTTTTGATGAATCCAAAATAGCAGATGTTAACGAAAGCCAAAAGATAGATGTTGCAGACGCAACCGCAATCCAAAAGTACCTGACAGGGCTTGACGGTGCAGGAAAAACGGGGCAGCCTTATGTGACTGAAGAGCAAAAACAGCAGTTAGAGCAGATGAGGCAGGAGGTTTTCAAAATTGTAAATGAGGAGCGAACAAGCCGTGGTCTGTCCGCACTCACATATAATTATGAGCTTGAAAAATGTACGGATATTCGTGCTGAGGAAATCACAGTGGTGTTTGATCACACAAGACCTAACGGACAAAGCTGGAGCACGGTTTTGAAGGAACAAGGGGTAAGTTATTTCACTGCGGGAGAAAATATTGCAGCGGGATACCCGACTGCTGAAATGGTTATGCAGGGCTGGATGAACTCAGACGGACACAGGGCAAATATTCTGTCACCTAATTTTCATCAATTTGCCTGCGGTGTAACTATTTCAAACGGCAGGGCGTACTGGGTTCAGCTGTTCATTTAACAAGTCTCATTTTGTATCTTATAACTGATAATAAAATGATTTATTATTAAAAGCTTTATAAAAGCGGTTTTACACGCATTGCTTATATTGATAAAACAGAAAAGTAATAACTGAAAGTTGCCGGATATGTTTTGTTGCTTAAATATATTCGGTGGCTTTTTGCTTTTAAGCTGCAAATCAAATAAAATAATTGTAAATTAATAATCGCACTTATTGATTAGATATGTTTTTTATATATTTACTTGACAAGTTGTCCAAAAACAATTAAAATAATACGAGTGAGATGAATCTGAGATTTTCAAAATGACTGAAGGGTCATATGCTGTCATTATAAAAATGAATTATTAATGACATTGTTGATAATCTAAGTATTAAATTTCGTTTTTTTCCTGTTTTTCTCTCGAAAGATTTTTATATAAATTTAAGCGAAGAAAAGCAGTTTGAAATATAAATGGAAGCGTATCGAAGTGGTCATAACGGGCCTGACTCGAAATCTTGCGGGGAGCTGTCCGTTTCGTCCAGCCAGAACCTTGTAACCATGCGGGTTTTACACGGTTCGAAAAACTAAATAATTTGCTGTTCTTTCCGTCAGTTCTTTCCAAAGCCCTTTTTTATTGGAAAAAGGCGGGGAAAAACGGCGGCTGAACATAGAGGGAGAGTTATCGAAGTGGTCGTAACGAGCCGCACTCGAAATGCGGTTGTCCGCAAGGGCACGTGGGTTCGAATCCCACACTCTCCGCCATCGAAAAATCCAGTAACCATGCGGGTTTCTGGATTTTTCTTTTTTTGCGCCCGCTCCAAAAATCACCCGATTTGGGGCTGTTCTTTCCATAAATTTGGAAAGAACAGCTTTTTGCTTTATGCCCCGCTTTTTTCTGCGTTTTGCTCCCATCTGCTGCCGAAATCGCCCGCTTCGGGAAGCGGCATACCGCTCACCATCGCCTGCGCCGAGGAGAGTTTCGAACTGTAATCCAGATGGGCGTAAATGTTTGCCGTGGTGGAAAAATCCGAATGCCCCAGCCAGTCCTGAATCTGCTTAAGCGGTACACCGTTGGCAAGCAAGAGGGAGGCGCAGCTATGCCTGAGATCGTGGAAGCGCATCTTTTTCATGCCGTGCCGCTGAATAAAGGCGGGGAATTGAGAGGTCAGGTAATCAGGCTTCATCCGCTCGCCCAACTCGTCCACGAAGACGAAGCCGTCGTATTCGTAGTTGTAGCAGTTGCCGCAGACCTGCTTGTTCAGCTCCT
>DXYF01000029.1 GCA_019415945.1 Clostridiales bacterium | reverse complement strand
GGGTGTTTCTCATTTTTTACCCCAAAAATCCGAACTTCACTTTGGCAATTTAGGCTGTCGGTAAGTATATCTTATCAAATGCACTGTCCGAAAAAGAGGACATCAAGCATTTACTTTTTGCGGTATTTTTTGGGGGTGTATTTTTTATTTTTTTCTTTGGCAATCCAGTACGCTTCCTGAATGCCTTTCATCATCTCGTCCAAATCCTCATCTGCAAGTTCGCCGCCTGCAAAAAGTCCTGTAACTTCTGCCATAAGCTCCTTTGCCTGTCTTGCGCCATTGCGTCCATATTTAGATTCGGCGTTCAGCAAAAATTCCTCATCATCTGTAAGCAGATAGTTGGCATCGACCTTCAGGACTTCCGCCATCTTATAATAAGTTTCCCTCTTTTTCGGGTAGCGAGTGCCAGCCTCATAATTCGATACTGTCCGCAGAGAAACGCCGATTGCTTTTGCAAACTCATCTTGCTTTAAGCCTGCTTTCGTGCGGGCTTCTTTTACCTTTTCACAGAATTTCATTTCATCTGACCTCCAAATTATTCGACCTGATTTGAAAATATCTTGCGTATCTGCATTGACAAGCGCAAGTAAATTTCGTATAATGTCAATACGCAAGTAAGTTGCGTATACATAATACCTTAACTTGCGTATTTTGTCAAGGGAGTTCAAAAAATTAGCTTGAACTTTTATCTACCAACAAATGATACCTGTTTTAAGGATTGAGGCAAACAGATGGGACGGAAAGATACACTCGCTGCGAAAAGCATTCGGAAAATGTACGAGCAGCTTCATTTGAATCAATCGGATATATTCTCGAAAACAAAACTGCTTCTCAGCGTATACCGTGATGTGGTCTGGATCACACTGAGCGAATCTGCCTGTGTGAATGAGGAGCTGATATATTACGGAGAGGAACTGGACAGCGCCCTTGTCTACTTGGAGCTGTTTGCGCCGGATACCGAGAAGCAGGAGTTTGAGAGCCGTATCAGTGCTTTATTTGAGAATAAGTGGATGGTTGACCTGATTGATACCGCTATGGCGAAAATATATGACTACCATAACAACGGCAGGCTGTACCACGAAATCATATCGAAAAGCTACCTGACAGCGTTTCGGTATACGGAGAGCGAGCTGCTCGATCTATTGAATATGGAGCGCAGTACCTTTTACGACCGGAAGCGGGAAGCGATTTTGCTTCTCGGCGTATCCCTGTGGGGATATGCGATTCCGAGCTTCAAAGGAATCTTTAATATGAAGGGAGTTGATGAAAGCGGCGATATTCCCGATTTTTTCAAATAAAGGCTTGTCCGACTAAAGTCCGACGAAATCCCTACTGAATGTCCGACCTTGCGTATGCTACACTGTGTATGCTGCCCGAAGAACGGCTTTCGTTTACGGAACGAGGCTGAAAACAAAATGGCAGAAAATTGGCGCAGTTTTGCCGATGATACGAAAAAGCAAATCTGTTACAATTAGTATGCCTAAAGCTTTGAGAATTTTTCTTGATTTTCAAATGCTGGTTGAATATCTTTTAGGCGGCAATACAGCAGCTTAGGCAAAACGAATTGAATATGTGTTTTGAAGAAGCAGTTATAGCTTTCAGCCTTCGGGCTTGAATGTTATAGCTGCTTTTTTTGTGCAGCCCTTTTCGCTTTTGTCAGGCGGAAAGGGGCTTTATGTCTATCACAGTATGGCAGGCGTTTATATGTAGGTATCCGTGATCTCCGGAGTTTTTGATTTCAATTCAAAAATTCAATTTAAGGAGATTGCGAGATGGCAAACACATTAAATAACAAAAAAGGTCGAGACGATAAGAAGTATAAGGTCATCAATCTGAAGTATGAATATGAAGGATATGAGGGAAGCGAAAAATGGGCAATCATATCCGAACTGTCCGAAGAAGAACTGTTTGGGCTGTACCCCGATGAAATGCGGCGGTATAGCCCTTTTGTTTTGTTATCTGTTGAACAGGGAAAGGTAATCAGCGATTTCAAAGCAAATGAGGACAAGCATAGGAAGCGCAGCATAAACAATGAGGACTACTTTGGTTACAGCGAGGGACTGACGGAGAATTTACATGCCGAAGCTATCGTACCCGATTTTGTGGAGCAACAGGAGAATGAGGAATATTGCCAACGGCGGGAGGAGCTTAAACAGCAACTATTCGCTCAAGCAATAGCGAGTCTTACCGAAAAACAGCGTAAACACCTGCTTTTATGGTATGTGGAGGGAAAGACCTCGGCTCAAATTGCAAGAGAGGATGGCGTTTCTGAACAGGCTGTGAGGAAGAACGCTCAGGCGGCAATCAAGAAGTTTGAAAAATTTTTTGGGGATTTTTTTAGAAAATAGGTTGCGTTTTGGCATTTCAATTCCAAATAAGTGAAGGGGTTATTTAGTCCGGACATAATTCCCTTCACATTTTGGAAAGTGAGGGCTTATATATGCAACCTAAAGATAGGAAAACAGTAAGGCGTGGAGAAATCTACTCCTACGATTTCGGAACAACTGAAGGCTCCATTCAAAGCGGTCGCAGACCTGTGTTAGTTATACAGGCAGACAATTTCAATGAAAAAGCACCGACAGTGATCGTGGCTTCCATTACCACGGTAATCAAGAAGCGCTATTTACCGTCGCACATCATTTTAGGCGACCGCTTTGGACTGGAGAAACCGTCAATGGTTCTTTTAGAGCAAATTCAGACGGTAAACAAATCCTCTTTGAAGGATTACATTGGATTTGTTGAAGATGAAAGAATCTGGAAACAGATCAATGCAGCTATTAAACAAACTTTTGGGCTTTGGTTTTATAGTTTGCAGAGAACTGGAGATATTCGTTGCCTTTGCAGCAAATGCCTGAAGGACTATATGAACAATCCAAACTATATTGTCAGGAGGCTCGATCCATTCGCTTCTGAAAAAGACAGGTGCGACAAGTGCAATAACACAGGTTGGGATTACATCATCTTTGATAAGCGCAGCACCCTGAGAGATAAGGGGGTGCAGAAATGAGCGAGAACAATGTAAAAAGAAAAGCGCCGAAATATGAAGTACCTTTATGGCATAAAAGCAATTTGTCGATTGAAGAAGCTACGGCATACACGGGAATCAGCAGAGACAAATTATACGAGATGACAAACCGTGAAGATTGTCCGTTTGTTTTATGGATCGGGAATCGCAGGCTAATAAAAAGGCAGGTCTTTGACGAGTATATTGCCAAGATGTACTCGATATGAGCTTTTTCGTCAAGTGTGCGATAGGTCGATTCGCATAATTGGCTTATCGCCACACTTGCATTATGCTGTAACCACAAAACACAAGGAGGTTACAGCAATGAAGAACGAAAACAATACAAGCAGGTCATACCAAGTCCCTATTTGGCATAAGGCTGCTCTTTCAATGGAAGAAGCAATGGCTTATACAGGGATAGGAAGGGACAAACTTAGAGAAATGACCAATCGTGAGGACTGCCCGTTTATTCTTTGGAACGGAAGCAAGCGCTTGATCAAAAGGCAAGCGTTTGACGAGTACATTCTTAAAGTGTATTCCATTTGAGAGCGGAGGTGCTGAAACAGTATGGAAGAAAGAAATGTACGATTCGATGTCCCGATATGGCATAAGCTGAACTTATCCATAGAAGAAGCGGCAAAATACTCTGGCATTGGCAGAGCAAAGCTTTATGAAATGACGAATAGAGAGGATTGTCCTTTTGTCCTATGGGTTGAAAGTCGGCGATTGATAAAAAGAAAAGAATTTGACGAGTACATCAGCAAAGCGTACTCGATTTAGGAGGTATCGTTATGGACGATGAAATTTTAAGGTATAAGCAGCGACTTGAAGAACAAGCAGCGCAAACACCTATATGGGAAAAAGCGTGTTTAACGATTGAAGAAGCTGCTGAGTATACAGGTATCGGACGAACAAAGTTAAGAGCATTGGTACGGCAGAAAAAATGCTCGTTTTCAATGCCGATTGGCAATCAGATACTCATTGTACGGGAAAAGTTTGACGCTTATCTAAAAGGGCGAAAGCGAATTTAAGTGAGGTGGATTAGAATGGCAAGCACAAGGAGAAAAGACAAATCAAGAGTGGTACTTCGTGTCGGCGAACTTCAGAGAAAAGACGGTACATACCAGTATTCTTGGACGGATAAGAATAAGAAACGCCGATATGTGTATTCTAAGTCTCTTGATAATCTGCGGGAAAAGGAAGCGCAAATAGCAAAGGACATCAGCGACGGGATTAAGGCGGAGGCTCGGTATACGACCATAGATGAACTGTACGCTTTGTGGAAAGACCTGAAACGGGGGCTGAAAAACAATACCTTTGAAAACTATAAATATATGTATGAAACTTTTGTCCGCCAGCAAATAGGGAATAAGCGGATTGCAATGCTGAAGAAATCGGATATTAAGAGGTTTTACAACTACCTTGCCGATGAAAGAGGCTTGAAAGCCTCAACGATTGACAGTATTCACACGGTACTCCATCAGATTTTGGATATGGCGGTTGACGATGACTATATCAGGAATAATCCGTCTGACAATGTTCTGAAGGAGCTGAAACAGTCCCATATATTTAAGACCGAAAAGCGCAGAGGTTTAACACGACCGGAGCAAGAGCTGTTTCTTTCCTATCTGAAGGACACGCCTAAATATCAAAATTGGTATTCGGTCTTTGCGGTAATGACAGGGACAGGACTTCGTGTAGGGGAACTCACGGGACTCCGTTGGTGCGATATTGACTTGGAGGAAGGTATTATAGATGTGAATCATACTTTGGTCTATTACGACCATAGGACTTCTGAAGGAAAGAGAGGCTGTTATTTCAATGTGAATACGCCAAAGACAGAAGCTGGAAACAGGCAAGTGCCTATGCTTGACTTTGTAAAGGAAGCCTTCAAGATGGAAAAGGAACGGCAGGAAATGCTGGATTTGCATTGTGAAGCAACTGTTGACGGATACACGGATTTTATCTTTATCAACCGCTTTGGACAGCCGCAGCACCAGTCCACATTGAATAAGGCGATTCGCCGGATTATCCGTGACTGCAACGACGAACAGTTTTTGAAGGATGAAAATCCTGAAGTGTTGCTTCCGCATTTTAGCTGCCATTCACTCAGGCATACATTCACGACGAGAATGTGCGAAGCAGGCGTCAATGTCAAAGTTATGCAGGATACACTTGGGCATAAAGATATTTCTACAACGCTTAACATTTATACGGATGTTACAAAGGAGTTGAGGCGCTCAGAATTTGAAGGTCTTGATTTTTACTTCAAAACAGTGTAAAATATCGGGTGTGTTGGATTTCCATAAAGGAATATCGGCACACCCGAATTTATTGTATATATCGGTTGTATTGGCTGGACGAGCTGACTACATCAACTACATCAAATCTTACACATTTCAATCCGTATAAGAGCGGAAACCTGCTGTAACCTTGAATTGAAGATTTTGATTTTAGCGAGATATAGAAGGCTCTCGTTGAAATCCGTAGCTTGTAAAAGGGAGTCTGCTTTCGTCCCGACAATGAAGAGCTTGGATAAATAAACGGCGAATAATCGGTATTTATTCGGGATATCATAATTTCGTAAGAGTTAATACCATCAGTTTTACATCGTTTGGTGCAGGAAAGTGTGCAGAGGCGGAAAAATTGCATAATTAACTGAATAAATGGGCAGTCCCTTATCGGGATTGCCCATTTTCAAATAAAAGAAAACAATATTATATGAGGTGAGGACTATGGATATTAAAGAGGTAAAAGAAGGTAAAAAGCAATATCTTAATTTGCTATTATTGGCAGATGAACAGGAAAATATGATAGACCGATATCTTACAAATGGGACAATGTATGTTTTAGAGGATGATGGAGTCAAGGCAGAATGTGTTGTGTTAGATGTCGGTGGCGGAGTGCTTGAAATAAAAAACATTGCCACAGATCCACAGTTTCACGGTAAGGGCTACGGTAAAGCATTGATTGAGTTTATTATCAAAAAATATCAGGGCGATTATTCGATATTGCAGGTTGGAACGGGTGACACCCCATCAACAATCCCATTTTATGAAAAATGCGGTTTTATCCGTTCTCATATTATTAAGAACTTCTTTACTGATAATTATGACCACCCGATTTATGATGGTGGTGTGAAGCTGATAGATATGATTTACTTGAGAAAATATATATAGGAACAAGCTTACGACTAACAGCTCCAATGTTAATATGCGTTGCTTGCAGCAACGGCTTGTTTTGAATACAATAATGGTAACGACTGAAAGAAAGGTGGTTATCCATAATGCTAAATGAAAATATTAAATCTATCAGAAAGTCAAAAGGTCTTTCGCAGGAAGAACTCGCTGTAAAACTAAATGTAGTGCGGCAAACAATTTCTAAATGGGAAAAAGGCTTGTCCGTCCCTGATTCCGATATGTTGATTTCCCTTTCAGAAGTTTTGGAAATTCCCGTGAGCACTTTGCTTGGAGAAACGATAGTTGAGCCAAAGCCGGAGGATTTAAAGGTTATTTCTGAAAAGCTGGAGGTTATAAATCTTCAGCTCGCCAAAAGAAAAAGGGCGATTCGAAAGATATTTCATTGGAGTTTTATCACATTGTGTGTGTTAATATTAATTGCTTTTGCGGTTTTATTCGTGCTGAACAGTCCATATTTGGGTTGGAATTACAACGATCCTGAAACCGCAGTTATGGGAGTAGGATTTCACGCATTGGAGTGGCTGTTCGTAAGATTAGCACCGATTGTCCTAATCGGAGCAGTTGTTGGAGCTGTCTTGACACGAGAGAAAAAGTAACTTGTATAAGCAACAGCGGGTTGCTTGCTTGTAGAAAGCACACATATTATAATATTTACAAGGTGGTGATTTTAATGGATACGAAAGATGTTATACTCGAATTGAGAACGAAAAAAGGTTTGTCACAAGATGAACTTGCAGAAAAGCTCTATGTTACAAGGCAAGCGGTATCCCGTTGGGAAAACGGAGAAACAATTCCAAATACAGAAACCTTAAAACTGCTCTCTAAGTTTTTTGATGTTTCAATCAATACGCTTTTAGGAACACCGAGAAAACTTATCTGTCAGTGTTGTGGAATGCCGCTTGATGATGACGCAATCATCAGTCATAATTACGATGGCACATTTAACGAGGACTATTGCAAGTGGTGCTACGCTGACGGAACTTATACCTATAGTGATATGAATGACCTGATTGAAGTCTGTGTTAAAAATATGGTAAGTGAAAATTTCACCGAGGAGCAGGTTCGTTCTTATTTGAAAGGCTTGCTTCCAAAATTAGATTACTGGAAGCGTTACGATGAACTCAGTGACAATGGTCAATTTGAAGAATTTAAGCAGCAGCTAATTAGGGAAATAAACGAACTTCATATAGAAGGACTGCCAAAGGTAAAAAAATTAAATGCCCTTGTAGGAAAGTATGTAAATCTGGAGTATATGCTGCCAAACGGCAATTTGGTTAAATTTTTGGATGACCAAAAGACATATCTCGGAAATCAGCTTGAAAGTAAATTCGGCGGTGAAAGATGTTTCGGAGTTATCGTAGATATGGATTTTTTGCTTGTAAGCACTTATGAGAAAGATGGATTGAACCCCGAATTGGTGCTATACAAAAAAAGATAAAATGCCGTTTTATTGAACCCTTTGGGAGAGGAATACTCCTTTCTCAAAGGGCTTTTTTATTTTATAGGAAACTGCTCGAAAATGGTCGTGCAAGGAAGGTTTGATAATATTAACCTGTCTGCTCGAACCCCTTGTCGAGGCACTCGACTTTTTTATTTTGTCGGGTTATTCTAAAACTTGGGGATATACCCTTTTCTTCATATAATTAAGCAATCAGTCAAACAAGCTTTTCAGATTGAAGAAAGGTATCAGGAGCAATTAGAAATTAAATTTTCCACTGTTATAGACGGATATTCTGATTTTATCTTTGTAAATTGTTACGGTCATACCCAACATCAAGGTACGCTCAACAAGGCAATTCTAAGAATAATGGGAGATTGTAATGATGAGGTGTCATTAAAAGATGAAAATGACGAAGTTGTGTTGCTTCACTTTGTTTGCACTCACCTCGTCACACATTTAAAACACATGTGTGTCAAGCGGGAATTAATATAAAGGTTATCCGGAATACATTAGGTCGTAAGGATATTTTAACTACGATGAATAGTAACTTATGCTACTAAAGAACTGAAAATTCAGGAATTTAGAGAGCTTGATATGTTCTTGAAAAAACACAATGAAGCACATCTGCTTTTTAACTGCATACGCCACTTACGCCGTTTGAAACATCATTTGTAACAATATATAAAAATTTATAAAATTTTAGGTTGCAAAGTGAACTCATAAATGGTAAGATATAGTCAGTTACGGAGAAATGTAAAATTGATAAATTAAAAAGCCCCGCAATGAAGAACTTGGATAAATAAACGGCGAATAATCAGTATTTATGCGGGGTGTCATAATTTTGTAAGAGTTAATACCATCAGTATTACATCGTTTGGTGCAGGAAAGAGTGCAGAGCAGAAGAATATAATTGTTTACAGTAAAGGTCAACCTATAAGCAAGGTTGACCTTTTATATCAGAAATATTAAGGAAATTAAAATGTGTGGAGAAAGCAAATTATGAAGAAAAATATAATTTTAAATCCGTTAAGTATGTTTGTTGTCGGTTTGCTTTTGGGAGTTCTCAGCAGAATATTAGATATTTATACTCAAAACTTGGGGAATATATTTTCTGAAATGTCAATTTGGATATTGTTTGGCACATTAATATCTATCTACAGCAAATCAAAAAAAAGCTGCTATGACAAATATTTTTCCGTTTTGTGCAGGTATGCTTATTACATATTATTTTGCGGCATTTATAACAAGCGGTGTTTACAGTAATTTAATTATTCCAGGTTGGACTTTATTTGCACTATTTTCTCCGATACTTGCATACCTTACTTGGATGACAAAAGAAAAAGGTATTCTACCTAAAATAATCAGTTTAGGAATAATAATAATTTCTGTGTTATCAACTGTAATTCTCTTTGATAAGCTAAGAATATATGATTTTGTAATTGACGGTGTGCTGATATATTTCTTGTTTTTCAAAAAAGTAGCACGATAAATCAGAATTTTCAGAAACAGCGGGTTGCTTGCTTGAAGAATGTAAGAATATTATAATCTTTACAATTCAGGTGTTCTTTAAAAAAATAATACATAGTGCCGAAAGCAGGGCTTTTTCAATTTTGAGAAAGCCCTTTTTGCTGCTCTCTTTAGGACATCAAAATTCATTGAGTTTAATCGGGAATTTATTTCCGAATCCTAAAGAGCAGCAAAAATAAACAGCCGCATTTGAGCGGCTGTTTTAAATGTAATGAGATGTCAAATATCAATGCCTATGTGCAGGGGGCAGCTTGTAATAGCTTCTTATAGGCACTGTGCAAACCACCGCATTAAACGGGTGGTTTTAATTTATTTTGCGTTGATTAGTTCAATTTAATCATTACAAAGCTTTGCGGTGACATTTTTACCTTGCAGTTTGCAAACTCGGAAGCTCCGAGTTCATAAATTTTTTCACCGCTGTAATTTGTGTGAATTTCGCTCTCTGTGCCGAGCGGGTTAAAGAACATTACGAGATTTCCTCTCTTGTAGAAGAACGGAATTTTACCGTCCTCATAAACAAACTCAAGCTCGCCGTTGCCCTTTAAGTCATCATACTTGTGACGCAGAGCAATCATATCGGTGACAACCTTGTAGATGCTGTCCTCATCGTTTTGCTGGTTCTCAACAGTAGGAGCGTCGCTGTTTTTGTCAACGGGCAGATAGGGCTCATCGCTCGTTGAAAATCCGAGATTTTTGCCGCTGTTCCACTGCATCGGAGTACGGGAACCCGTTCTGCTGAATCCGCCCTCCTTGCTTACAAGGTTGCTTTGGTATCTCATTCCCAGCTCATCACCGTAGTAGAGGAAAGGCACGCCCGGCATTGTAAATATAAATGCATTAACAAGCTTTATTGCCTGCTTGTCCAGATATGCCGTTACACGGGGCATATCGTGATTGTTTGTCATAAAGCTGATGTATCCGCAGTCCTTTGAACGCTCATATGCGGGGAGATATTCATCAGCGAACGCCTTTATATCTCCTTTGCCGTTTGGGTTAAATACAGCCTTGTCGCCCCATTCGCCGCTGCGGAAAAGTGTGTTGTAGCCGTTGCCCTGGTGGTCAAGGTAGAAGTCCATATGGAAGCCTGCGTTTACGATTGCTCTGTCGGGTGAACACCATTCGGAAACCATTGCAGCGTCGGGATACTCGGCGTCGAGCATTTCACGAACGCCTCTCCAGATTTTTGCGGTGGCGATTTTTTCGTCATCGTTTTTAACAAGTGAATCAGCCATATCAACTCTAAAGCCGTCAGCTCCCTTATCAAGCCAAAAACGCATAATATCCTTAATCGCCTCAACTGTAGCCAAGCAGTCGGGATGATCGCAGGGCAGCTGCCACTCGGGATGTGTTATATTGTAAAAGCCGTAGTTGAGAGCAGGCTGTGAGCTGAAATAATTAACCATATAGTTGCCGTTACGCTCGCAGATTCCGCACATCATTCTGTACTCGGGCGGAGCGTCCCAAACCGATTTTGTGAATATATATCTGTTTGAATATTCGCTTTGAGCCGCTTTTTTTGCTTCGGTAAACCACGGATGGGTGTCTGATGTGTGACCGGGAACAAGGTCAAGCAGAATTTTTATTCCTTTTTTGTGTGCTTCGTTAAAGAAATTTACAAGATCATCGTTAGTTCCGTAACGAGCGGCAACCTGTTTGTAGTTGCGAACATCGTATCCGGCGTCCATAAAAGGCGAATCATATACGGGATTAAGCCATATTGCATTACAGCCAAGTCCCTTTACATAATCAAGCTTTTCCGTAATTCCGTTGATGTCGCCTATTCCGTCACCGTTTGAGTCATAAAAGCTTTGGGGATATATTTCATAAAAAACTGCGTCATTGAGCCACTTTGGCATATACAACACCTTTTCACTGTAAATTATAGAACAATTTTATCATTTTAATAATAATTTGGCAATATATTTTATTAACATTTTCCTGTCATTTTTCCACAAAAATATACTTGCAAAAATACCTTATTAATCATACTATGATAATGAATTTGTTTTTTGGAGGGATGGAATTTGACTGTCGATAAGCTTTCGGAAAATACGGTGCTTATTATTTTATATACAAAGGATATGCATAATCTTTCGCTTGAGTTAAGTGAGCAAAACCGTGATGATGCGGCGTTTCGTAAAAGTATAGTAAAAATTATGAAGTATGCCTGTGCAAAGGCTGGCTTGGATATTAATAACCGCAAGGTTGAAATAGAAGCATTGCCGTTTGAAAATGAATGTTATTTGTTAATTACAGTTCACGAAAAAATCCGCCGCAGCTTCAGGATAAAGAACACGGGGGAGTGCGTCTGTTATTCCCTTGGCGGCAGCGGAAATTTTCTTAATACTCTTGAACGAATATACAGGCTTAATATTTGCTGCAACAAAAATTCGGCATACCTGTACAACGATTGTTATTATATCGTATTTGAATATCCGAGTATTCCTCAGAAACTGAAAAAGTTGCTTTCGGAATATGCGGAAAAAAGCATCGGCAAGATTGAAACGGCGAGAGTAAAGGAAAACGGTAAAATAATTTGTGCCAACAACGCAATATATCAGATCGGAAAACACTTGGTTTAAGCGTAATAAATCTACAAAAACGCTTTCATCTCTCTGATGTTTTCTTCTTCCGTATCAAGCATCTTTTTTGCAAGGGTGCTTACATGAGGATCTTTTCCGTCGTAGTTTCTTATGTGGCGTGACATTTTGTTTACTCCCATTGTGTTGCCCTTAATCATCATTTCTGCCACATGAGATGCGGAGGAATCACGCTTTAGGTCACGATCTGTTGCATATCGTGTCATTGCCTTTGTAACGGAACTTACATGGCGGATTTCGGCTCCGCGGTTTTTCAGCATATTGTTTGCACAGTGATAGATTTTGCCGTACTTAATAAGCTGTTCACACAAGACACCGTCAACTCTGCTGTCTTTAAGCCTTTTGCGAACACTGGTAATTCCCTGACAGCCCATCTCTGCGTTTTGCAGGACATAAGTAAGCATTTCTACATCATTTATCATATATTTCACCTCTGTCTTTATTATTATCGGAAAAAACTGATTTATTCCTGTTGAAAGATTATAAAATTTATGTTTTAATAATAAAGGTGATGTTTATGATAAATTCAGCATTTCATACTGCTGAGCTTGATTATTCCGACGCCTGTAAAAAGCGTGTGTGGGTTTATGTGCCGAAACATAAAAAGGGAGAAAAGCTGCCCGTAGTTTATATGGCTGACGGGCAAAATCTTTTTGATGAAACTTCAACTGCTTACGGCTGTTGGGGTGTTGTGCAGGCAGTAGAAAATGAAATAAAAAAAGGCTCTTGCGGTGCCGTAATTGTAGGTATTGATAACGGAAATTCAATGCGTGACTGTGAGCTTACGCCCAAATGCATAGGGAAGGTTCAGCACCGAGAAATGCTCTGTGACGATTTTGTCCCAAAGGGCGAAGAATTTGACAGCTTTTTGGTAAACAAAGTGCTTCCGTATGTTGAAGCGAATTTCCCCGTCAGAACAGACAGACAGGGCAGAGCGGTTTGCGGCAGCTCTTCGGGAGGGCTTATGTCATTTTTCAGCGGTATTGAGCACAACACATTGTTTGGCTTTGCAGGGGTGTTTTCGCCTGCGTTTTTGTGTTACACGACTGATTCGTGGCGAGAGTATCTTTTAAATAAAATTTCACAAGATATGCCGTATCTATATATTTACACAGGAAACGGCGACGAGATTGAACAGCTTATATTTGAAAGCGTAGAGCTTATGTATGATTTGCTCACGGAAACAGGTTATCCGTACGATATGATAAACGAGGTCGTATTGCTTGAAAACAGGCACAATGAAAAGGCTTGGAAAGAGATTTTTCCTGACTTTTTGCACACATTTTTGTATAATGCCTGCTGAATAATAAAAACAAAAGGCTGTCCCTGCACTAAAGCCTGAACAACCTTTGATGAACAATATTTTAGTTAAGCGATTATTTCACCGTCAACAGTTCCGCCCAAACCTGCCGCATTGGACTCATCGGTATCAATGTGCATAGCGGGAGCGTAGCTTGGACTTACACGGATTACAACATCTCCGAAAGTTGTTGCTCTGCCTGTGTTTTCGCCGACCTTTACCGATACGATTTGTTTATCTTTAAGACCGAACTCTTCTGCCGTTTCGGGGTCAAGATGAACATGTCTTTTAGCGGCGATAACTCCGCATTCTATTTCAAGCTCCCCTGCGGGGCCTACAAGCTTGCAGCCGGGAGTACCATCAATATCGCCGGACTCCTTAACGGGAGCGGCAATGCCGAGCTTTCTTGCGTCGGTAAGCGAAATTTCAACCTGATCGGCACTTCTTTCGGGACCGAGGATTGACATCTTCATTTCGCCTCTGGGACCTACTACGGTAACCTTTTCAACGCAGGCAAACTGACCCGGCTGAGAAAGATCTTTTTTATTTGTAAGTGTTGCACCTTTGCCGAAGAGAGCCTCAAGCGTCTCTTTTGTAACATGAACATGATGAGCGGATGTTTCAACCATTATTTTCATCTTATGTAAACCACCATTCGTAAATTTTAGCCGTTTGGCTTGACACATATATTTTACTACTAATTTTTACAAAATTCAATGCTTTGTAAACGGAAAGGGAAAAATTTTATGTTTAACAACTGGGAAGAATTAAAAAAAGCCTGCGAACAGTGCCAAAAATGTGAGCTTTGCAAAACAAGGCACAATGTTGTAGTAGGTGTGGGAAACGAAAACGCTGAGGTAATGTTTATCGGCGAGGGACCAGGTGAAAACGAGGACTTGCAGGGAGAGCCGTTTGTCGGCAGGGGAGGAAAGCTTTTAGACAAGATGCTAACAGCGGTAGACCTCGACAGAAACAAGAATATTTACATTGCAAATATAGTAAAATGCCGTCCCCCGCAAAACCGTGACCCGAAGCCCGAAGAACAGGAGCAGTGCATAGACTGGCTTAGGGCACAGGTTAAGATGATTAACCCCAAAATAATTGTATGTCTCGGCAGAATAGCAGCGGGAAGAATAATCAAGTCGGATATAAAAATTACAAAAGAACACGGCTTATGGTTTGAAAAGGGCGGAATACAGATGATGGCAATGCTTCACCCCGCGGCTGTTTTGCGTGACCCCAGAAGAAAGCCTGAGGCGTTTGACGACTTTTTAAAACTTAGGGATAAGATAAACGAGATTTGTGATCATACATATTGATTAATTTTGCAGCTCAAGCAAAAGAGTATGCGAATAATATACAAATAATATGCGGAAAACCAATTATTAATAACAGATGTAAAAGCTTGGGGCGGATGTACTATCCGCCCTAATAAGTTAAAAATCAAAGCAAGCGACCATCGGTCGCTTGCTTTTTTCTTTATAGGAAACTGCTCGAAAACGGTCGGGCAGAGAAGGTTTAATAATATTAACCTGTCTACTCGAACCCCTTGTCGAGGCACTCGACTTTTTTAGGAGAGTTATTTTGTTTCAAATGTGAACTTGCCGTCTGCAAACGAGCATACAACAGATGAATTTTCTTTAATTGTGCCGTCAAGCATTTTTTCGGAAAGAGCATCTTCAATTTCTGTTTGAATAGCTCTTCGGAGCGGTCTTGCACCGTAATTTTCGTCAAAGCCTTTATCTGATATAGCAGAAACCGCATCATCGGTAAATGTTATATCAATGTTAAGAGACTTAACCCTTTTTGTAAGAGAATCAAGCATCTTTAAAGCAATCTGTTTGATTTCTTCCTGCGTCAGCTTGTTGAATACTATGATGTCATCGACACGGTTAAGAAATTCAGGTCTGAAAACATTTCTTAGCTCGCCCATTACAAGTTCCTTGATGTTCTCGCCGCTGCTCTCCTTTGAATTTTCATCTTGGCTGAAGCCGAGAGCTTTTTGCTTTTCGGTAATAAGTCTTGCACCGACATTAGAGGTCATAATGATTACGGTATTCTTGAAGTCTACCGTTCTGCCCTGAGAATCTGTCAGTCTGCCGTCCTCAAGAATTTGAAGAAGCATATTGAACACATCGGGATGAGCTTTCTCGATTTCATCAAAAAGCACTACCGAGTAAGGTTTTCTTCTGACCTTTTCTGTAAGCTGTCCGCCCTCTTCAAAACCTACATATCCGGGCGGTGAGCCGATGAGCTTTGAAACCGTGTGCTTCTCCATATATTCACTCATATCAAGACGCAGCATAGCGTTTTCATCGCCGAACATCGCCTGAGCAAGTGCCTTGCAAAGCTCTGTTTTACCTACGCCGGTAGGACCGAGGAAGATAAATGAGCCTACAGGGCGTTTCGGGTCTTTTAGCCCTACTCTGCCTCGTCTTATTGCCCTCGATATTGCACTTACTGCCTCATCCTGTCCTATTACACGCTCGTGGAGAACTTTTTCCATATTGAGCAGACGATCGCTTTCCTCTTTTGTAAGCTGTACAACAGGCACGCCCGTCCAATCGGAAACTATTTTCGCAATATCCTCTGCGGTTACTTCGCCGCTGCAGGTCTTTTGCTTTTCCTGCCACTGCTTTTTTGCCTCGTCAAGCTTTGCCTGAACCTGCTTTTGTTCGTCACGCAGCTTTGCCGCACGCTCAAAGTCCTGTTCGTTTACTGCACTTGCCTTTTCTTTTTCAAAATCAGCTATTGAATCTTCAAGCGATTTTATATCAGGCGGAGATGTAAGAGATGCAAGCCTTACCTTCGATGCACCCTCGTCGATAAGGTCAATCGCCTTGTCGGGGAGGTATCTGTCTGCAATATAGCGTGATGAGAGATTAACTGCGGCATTTATGGCTTCGTCAGTAATCTTTACCTTGTGGTGAGCCTCGTAGCTGTCACGCAAGCCTTTAAGAATTTCGATTGCCTGCTCCGTTGTAGGCTCGCCCACCTTTACGGGCTGAAAACGGCGTTCCAAAGCGGCGTCTTTTTCGATATACTTTCTGTATTCGTTGAGCGTTGTGGCACCGATTACCTGAAAGTCACCTCTTGCAAGCGACGGCTTCAAAATATTTGCGGCGTCTGCACTTCCTTCTGCCGCTCCTGCACCTACAATAGTGTGAAGCTCATCTATGAACAAAATGGTGTCTTTCGACTTCTTAACTTCGTCAATAGCGGCTTTTATTCTTTCCTCAAAATCGCCCCTGTATTTTGCACCTGCTATCATACCTGTCAGATCAAGGCTTACAACCTTTTTATCCTTTAGTATTTCAGGAACATTTCCGTTTGCAATTTCAAGAGCAAGACCCTCTGCTACCGCAGTTTTACCTACGCCCGGTTCACCGATAAGAACGGGATTGTTCTTTGTACGGCGTGACAAAATCTGAATAACACGCTCTATTTCTTTTTCTCTGCCTATTACAGGGTCGATCTCTCCGTTTTTTGCAGCCTTTGTCAAATCTCTGCCAAATTTTTCAAGGGCAGAGCCGCCCTGTTCGTTTGCACCCGTATCGGGATAACCGCCGTTTCCCTCAAAGCCGTTATCCTGAACACCTCTTTGAAGTCCGCCTGCTATAGCCTGTGCTATTGCATGTTCGCTTACGCCGAGTTCGTGCAAATATGATACGGCATAGCTGTCGCTTTCCGAAATAATCGCCAAAAGCAAATGCTCCGTGCCTACATAATTGCTGCCCATTCTCGCCGAAGTGAGCATTGCTGATTTAAGCACACGCTTAGTCCTCGGTGTAAAGTCATCGGCAGTCAGCGTAGTTGTGGTTTGAGTATCCTCTTGAGAACTGATTTTTTCCTTGAGGGCGTCTATGGTTACACCGCATTGCTTGAGAGCCGCTGCGGCAACTCCGGTGCCCTCGCTGATAAGACCCAGGAGTATATGTTCGGTTCCGACATAGTTGTGACCCATTTCCTGTGCGGATTCAATGGCGAGGTTAAGAGCCTTGTTTGCTTTTTGTGTAAATCCTCTGAATTCATACATAGTCATTACCCTCTTTCACTGTCTTTTAATTATTTATTTTGAAAGCTTCGCTCTTATGAGCTTTGCTCTTTCTATATCTCTGTCGTGTGCCGACAGATTTTTGTTGAGAGATACCGTCAAAGTCGCAGGCTCAACGGAAATCATAAGATTATCAATTTCCTGAGCGGTGTAGTTGGTTATCTGTCCCGAAGCTATGCCGAGTCTGACATTTGAGAGTAGATTCAACGCTTCGTCGTGAGATATAACGAGAGCGGAGCGTAGAATACCTAAACTTCTGCTTATCGTATCTTTAACATCAATACTTGAGCAAAGACGCTCTCTTGCCTGATTTTCCTGTGAAATAAGCTGTTGAGTAATATTTTTTAGGTTTTCAACAGCCGCTTTTTCGGATATTCCCAGCGTAACTTGGTTTGAAAGCTGATATAATGCACCCTTCGGTTCGGTACCTTCTCCGTGTGCACCGCGTATCGTAAGACCCAGCTTTGAGAGATTGCTTGCAATTCGGCTGATTGCTCTGCTCTTTTCAAGGGCAGGAAGGTGAAGCATAACAGACGCTCTCATACCAGTGCCGAGATTTGTGGGGCATTGCGTCAGGTAACCGAGCTTCTCATCAAAAGCAAATTCGAGATTTTCATCGAGCAATGTATCGAGCTTGTCGGCTGTATCGTACGCCTCTTCAAGCGAAAGTCCTTTGCAAATCACCTGAAGCCTTATGTGA
This sequence comes from Clostridiales bacterium, assembly GCA_019415945.1. Lineage (GTDB taxonomy): Bacteria > Bacillota > Clostridia > Oscillospirales > Acutalibacteraceae > Ruminococcoides. Next base: position 2,404 of record DXYF01000029.1, on the reverse strand, counting down.
TCTTCTTCGTTAATCATTATGCTTACAGCTTCGTCATTGCTTATCAACAGCCCGCGTCCGTCTGTATCACTGATAAACTCAGGACTGACAAGTCTTTTTTCCACAAGCGAAACACCTTGTGATGAAGTCAGTTCGCTCATCCTGATAAAGTTAAAATCCGATGCTATCGAGCTGTTGCTTTTTTGAATTGCATCTTTTACCTTTTCGATTACTTTTTCTTTGCCCTGAGTGCTTAATTTGCAAGGAAACGGAAAGTCTTTCAGGTTTCTTGCAAGCCTGATTCTGGTCGAAATTACTACATCGTTACTCATGATTATGCCTCCATTTCCTTGATTTTATCTCTCAGCTCTGCTGCAAGTTCAAAGTTTTGTTCAGAAACCGCCTTATCAAGCTCTGCTTTAAGATTCTTGATTTTATCTTCTTTTGTTTCTTCTGTCGGCTTTTTTCCCTTTGTCTTTTGTGCAAGGGAGCTGTTTTTTCCGCAGTGCGTTGTGTTGCCGTGAATACGCCTGATTGATGGGAACAACTCGTCTGCAAAAACATCATAGCAGTTTGCACAGCCCACATGACCCGACTTTGCGATATCCGAATATGTGCTTCCGCAAAACTCGCATCGTGTTGCCTGTGTTCTTGCAGGCAAAACATTTCCGAAAAAGCTTCCGAGAAAATTTGAAAATTCGCTCTCCATATCTCCGAAAATATTGGTATATCCCATTTTCTTTGCACATTCGCTGCAAAGGTCGTACTCTTTGAATTCTCCGTTTATAACGGTTTTTACATGTGTGTTGGCGCTGTTAGCTCCGCATTTTTGACATTTCATAAATATAACCTCCGTTCAATTTCTATTGAAGAGTTAAAAGCATATTTTTAAATAAATCTGCTCTTACCGCGTCTCTTTTATCCTGCTCAACCTGTGAGAGCGTCCTGTCTGAAAGAGCCGTTGCAATAATCTTTGCCGACTGAAGCTCAAGCATTTTTCGCCCAAGCATATTGTTGAGCATTATTTCTGCTGTCGCCTTGTCAAGAGAAGAGCCTACAGAATTTATTATATGCATAATCGCTGTGCCTCTATCCATCTTAACACGGCTTATTCGGATATATCCTCCGCCGCCCCGACGGCTTTCCACGATATATCCCTGTTCGGGGGTAAATCTTGATGTAATAACATAGTTTATCTGGCTCGGAACACATCCCAGATTGCCTGCAAGCTCGTTTCGCTGTATCTCTGCACTTCCGTTTTGCTCGTCAAGCATCTGCGTTATGTACTGAGCTACCAAATCACTCATTCTCATATAATCGCCTCTGTTCTATTGCAACTCCGCTTAAAATTACGGGGACGCTGATTCTATTATAAAGTAGTTTTTATTACTGCTACTTTGTCTTTTTCTGACCTTCGATTAAATTATAAAGTCAAAGTCAGTTAAAGTCAAAGTCAACTAAAGTCAAAATAAAAGCCGCCAGCTCAATTATTCTTTTAAATACGCTTGTATTCTCGCTTTTACTCACTTTTAAATTTTTTTAATTTTTTTGACTTTTTATAAATTTTCATATTCCATAAAATACCTTGTCTTATAATTGAAATTTCGCTATATTTTTCAGAATAAATTTTTTTTGGAAAGAAACAATATTAAAGCAGGTCATAACCATTGCAAAGTATCTGATTTTGTTAAAAAATCGGTTTTGCTTATAATATAAAATGTAAAGGGAGATTTAGATATGAAGGCAACAGGTATTGTAAGAAGAATTGATGATTTGGGAAGGGTGGTAATACCGAAAGAAATCCGCCGCACCCTGAGAATCAGAGAGGGCGACCCGCTTGAGATATACACGGCAACAGACGGAGAAGTCATTTTCAAAAAATATTCGCCCGTAGGGGAGATGTCTGAATTTGCGGGACAGTATGCAGATGTGCTGTCACGAATCAGCTCGCTTCCTACACTCATATGCGATAAGGATCATGTCATAGCCGCAGCGGGAGTTTCAAAGCGTGAATTTCTTGAGCGTAGAGTAAGTACGGTTCTTGAAAATTATATGGAGAGCAGAAAAAGCTACTGTGCAACACAGCAAAATGCCGGCGATATTCAGCCGATTGAAGGCGTTGAAAATTCAGCCGCTGTAATTTATCCCATTATCGCTGCCGGAGATGTAACGGGAGCAGTAGTAATGCTGTCCTCTGAAAGCATTAAGGTTCCGTCGGGTGCTGAAATAAAGCTTGCACAGTCGGCTGCTGCTTTTCTGGGCAAACAGATGGAGGAATAATTTTTCGATATTATATATGTTTGCACACTAATACAAAATATAGCATTTTACGAATATTTAATCAGCTTGTACGGGTTTGTGCAGGCTGATTTTTTTACTTTATAGGAAACTGCTCGAAAACGGTCGGGCAGAGAAGGTTTGATAA
>DXYF01000028.1 GCA_019415945.1 Clostridiales bacterium | reverse complement strand
TAAAAAAATTTAAGATTTTTTCATTTTAGGGCTTGACTTTTATTTGCAGGACTCTCGTTATATTTTATAATATATCATACTTTATGTCAATTAGTACAAACTGTTTTATAAAATGATAAATTATTGCGTGTTTAATCTTTACAAAATATACAAATTATTGTATTATATATGTGATTATAAATTTTAGTGAGGTGTCGTGTATGCAACCAAAATATAAAAGAATATTGCTTAAGCTTTCCGGAGAATCGCTTGCAGGCAATATGAAGACAGGAATTGACTTTGATACTGTTTTAAAGTTTTGTGAACCTATAAAAAAATGCGTTGACGCAGGCGTTGAAGTGGCTATCGTAGTAGGCGGCGGAAACTTCTGGAGAGGAAGAAGTTCAGGCGATATGGACAGAACCAGAGCCGATCATATGGGTATGCTTGCAACCGCGATTAATGCTCTCGGCGTTTGTGACGCACTTGAACAGCTCGGCGTTGATGTAAGAGTACAGACCGCAATTTCCATGCGTCAGGTTGCTGAACCTTATATCAGAAACAAGGCTATTCGTCATCTGGAGAAGGGAAGAGTTGTTATTTTCGGCTGCGGAACAGGCAACCCGTTTTTCAGCACAGATACAGCCGCCGCTCTGCGTGCCGCAGAAATTGAGGCTGATGTAATTATGAAGGCAACAATGGTTGACGGCGTGTATGACAGCGATCCGAAAATTAATGAAAATGCTGTTAAATATGATACAATATCTTTTCACGAGGTTCTCAGCAAGGATCTTGCTGTTATGGACAGCACTGCCGCATCTCTTTGTAAGGATAATTCTATTCCGATTCTTGTGTTCAGCATTGATAATCCCGACAACATTTTTAAGGCTGTATGCGGTGAAAATATCGGTACTCTTGTAAATACAAACGATTGATTAAACATTTATTAAATCCACAATAATTATTAGGAGGCATTAAAATATGCAGACTCAGTTAAAAAAAGCAGATGAAGCCATGGGCAGAAGAGTTGACCACATGTGCAAAGAGTTTTCGGAAATCAGAGCAGGAAGAGCAAATCCTGCCGTGCTTGATAAAGTAAAGGTTGATTATTACGGTGCACCTACACCTGTAAACCAGCTTGCAGCCGTATCGGTTACCGAGGCAAGAACTCTTACAATACAGCCTTGGGATACTTCGGTTTTAAAGCTCATTGAAAAGGCTATTCAAACATCTGAAATCGGTATCAATCCGCAGAATGACGGCAAGATGATCAGACTTATTTTCCCGCCGCTCACAGAGGATAGGCGTAAGGAAATTGTTAAGGATGTTCAGAAAATTGCTGAGGACACAAAGGTTCAGGTCAGAAATGTTCGCCGTGATACCATTGATAAGCTCAAGGCTATGAAAAAGGCAGGAGAGCTTACTGAGGACGACCTCAAGCAGGGCGAAAAGAAAACACAGGATTTGACTGACAAGTATATTAAAAATATTGACAAAATTTCCGCTGACAAGCAGAAAGAGATTTTGGAGTTATAAAATGGCTCTTTTTAACAAAAATAAGACGGTTGACAAAATCGACGAGTCTATGCTGCCCGTCCATATCGGTATAATTATGGACGGTAACGGAAGGTGGGCAAAGAAGCGTGGTCTGCCACGCAAGGCGGGCCATTCTGCCGGTGCTAAAACTTTTCGTAAAATCACGAGATACTGCTCCGATATAGGGATAAAATATCTGACAGTCTATGCGTTTTCAACCGAAAACTGGAAACGCCCCGATGATGAGGTAAGCTCTCTTATGAAGCTTTTTAAGTCATATCTTGAGGAGGCACTTTCAGATTTTAAGGACGACAGCATTGTTGTAAGATTTATAGGCGATAAATCTCCGTTTGATGAAGAACTGCGTAATCTTATGATTGAGAACGAAGAAAGCTCAAAAAATCGCGACGGTATGGTTCTTAATATTGCAATGAACTACGGAAGCCGTGATGAAATTGTGCGTGCTGTTAAAAATATTTGTGCTGATGTTGTAAAAGGTGAGGTTTCACAGGATGGCATCGACGAACAGCTTATTTCCGATTATCTGTATACAAGCGGACAGCCTGACCCCGATTTGATTATCAGACCGAGCGGCGAATACAGAATATCTAATTTTATGCTGTGGCAGTGTGCATATACCGAATTTGTTATTATGAATAAGCTTTGGCCTGATTTTAAAGAATCTGATTTGGATGAAGCGTTGAGAATTTATTCAAAGAGAAACAGGCGTTACGGCGGAGTATAAAGGGTTGGTGTAAATGAAATCTTTAAAGCCAAGGCTGCTGACTGCCGTTATAGGTATAGCTTTGCTTGTGCTTATTATAGTTGCAAGCGAGCTTTGGAATCCTGTATTGGGAATAGTAGTCGGCTTAGCCTCTGCGTTTATGGTTGGCGAATATTTAAACGCAAATAAACTGCTGAAAAACTTTTGGCTTTCAATCCCCTGTATGCTTTTTGCTTTTCTTGCTTCGGTGATGATTGCCACGCAGTATATCTATCTGTTGATTGTTTTATTTGTTATTGCCTGTTTTTCCGTTTTAATAATAAGACACAATTTTTTGACATATACTGAAATTGCATACGCTGCGTTCGGTACGGCACTTATTTCGTTCGGAATGAGTGCGTTGCCGTTAATTTGCAGCGGAAAATTCGGTGTAACTTTTTATTTTTGTTCCGCTTTTGCTATTCCGTGGATGGCTGACGCAGGAGGATTTTTTGTCGGAGCATATTTCGGGAAGCACAAGCTTTGCCCCGGAATCAGCCCCAAAAAGACCGTAGAGGGTGCTTTTGGCGGCATAGTATTTTGTATTGCTTCTGCAATAATCATCGGGTTAATCTTTCAGTTTATAGTAACTCCCGATGTGAAAATCAATTTTTGGTCGCTTATGCTTCTCGGTTTAATTGACGCCCCTGTATCAATTCTCGGTGATTTGAGCTTTTCTTTAATCAAGAGAAGCCTTAAAATCAAGGATTACGGTTCTGTTTTTCCGGGACACGGCGGAATGCTTGACAGATTTGACAGCATTATTTTCACTGCACCTGTGCTTGTGGCAGTTAATAATTTGATTCCTTTGATAACTTTGGTGTAAAATGATTAAGAATATTTCTATTTTAGGTTCAACCGGCTCAATCGGTACTCAGGCACTTGATGTTGTCGATAAGCTCGGTTTAAATGTAGTCGCTTTAACTGCGGCTGCAAATATTTCCACACTTGAAACACAGGTGCGTAAATATAATCCTTCGGTTGCCGTTGTTTTTGATGAAACAATGGCAAAAATTTTTAAGGATAACATAAAAGACACCGACACAAAAGTTTTAAGCGGCATGGATGGACTTGTAGAGGCTGCCTCTTTGTCATCGGCTGAGCTTGTACTTAATTCGGTTGTCGGCATGGTAGGCTTAATGCCGACTGTAGCGGCAGCTGAAGCAAAAAAGGATATTGCTCTTGCAAATAAAGAAACGCTTGTTGCAGGCGGCAATGTTGTTACCGACGCCGTCAAAAGAAACGGCGTAAAACTTCTCCCGGTTGACAGCGAACATTCTGCAATTTTTCAGTGCCTCCAGGGTGTCCCTGACTCAAAGGCTTTGAAAAAGCTTATATTAACTGCTTCGGGAGGACCTTTTTTCGGGAAATCTTATGATGAGCTGAAGTCGGTTACGATTGAGCAGGCTCTCAATCACCCCAACTGGAGTATGGGTGCGAAAATAACGGTTGATTCAGCCACAATGATGAATAAAGGGCTTGAAATTATAGAAGCAAGCAGACTTTTTGAAGTGGGTGGCGATAACATAGATGTAGTTGTTCACAGAGAAAGCATTGTTCACTCCATGATAGAGTTTTGTGACAATTCGGTAATTGCTCAGCTCGGTCTTCCGGATATGAGAATACCTATTCAGTATGCAGTAACTTATCCCGACAGATACCCGTCTCCCGTGGGTGAGCTTGATCTTGCTCAAATCGGAAGTCTTACATTTTATAAGCCCGACTGCGATACTTTTAAGTGTCTTGATGCTTGTAAAAAGGCACTTGCAATGGGTGGTGCCGCTACTGCGATAGCTAACGGTGCAAACGAGGAGGCTAATATGCTGTTTAGAAACGGTAAAATTTCTTTTCTTGATATAGGCGAGCTTGTTTGTGACGCCGTTAACAATATTACAAATTTTGAACTTAAAAAAATTGACGATGTAATTTTGGCAGATAAACTTGCAAGAGAATATGTCAGAGAAAAGATAAAGTAATTTTTGTTTTGAATATTTAAAATAAAGTTGCGGTAATTTAATGTTTGGAGTTGAAGTTTTTTAATGCAAATTTTATCTACAATCGCTTTAATTATTATCGGCGTGCTGTTTTTTATGCTGATTATTTTTTCTCACGAATTCGGACATTTTATAACCGCAAAGCTTTCGGGAGTAAAAGTAAATGAGTTTGCCATCGGTATGGGTCCTAAAATTTTCGGATTCCGGAAAGGCGAAACATTATATTCCATAAGGATACTGCCAATCGGCGGTTACTGTTCAATGGAGGGCGAGGACGAAGACAGCGACGAGCCCCGTGCATTTAATAACGCAAAAATTTGGAAAAGAATGATAATAATTATTGCGGGTGCTGTAATGAATATTCTGCTCGGATTTATCCTGATGTTTGCGTACACCGTTCAGGAGGATTCATTTGAGTCAACCACCGTAAGTCAGCTTGCCCCCAACTCATACAGTGCAAACTGCGGACTTGAAAAGGGAGATAAAATTGTCGATGTCAACGGTTATTCAATTTGGAATATACGGGATTTGCAATTTGCGATTTCAACTCTCCAGTGCCAAAAAGTTGACGGAAAAACTCTCGAAATTTATAAACAGGACTGTGCAAACGAAGCATACGATATTTATGCACAGCTTGCAGTAGACAATGAGATTGAGGGAGAACAAGCCGAAAGCTATTTCAATTTACTTTGCAGCGGTACCGAAAAAATCAATTCAGCTGAGTCAAAACAGGAGGCAAAGAAATATCTCGAAAGCCTGTGTGCGGATTTGTACGGATATTTTGACATTTCAGATTACGAAATTCCAACGATAACAGAGCAAGATGAAAGACAGCGTTTTGTTGCTGATTTAAAGGTTATAAGAAACGGTGAAGAAATAACTTTAAACGATGTTCAGTTTTTCACTTACTATATGACTGAAGAAGATGAAAAAGCCGACAAACCCTCTGTTGCCTTTGACTTTTATGTTGATGAAATTGAAAAAAATGTCGGCACTGTTTTAACTCAGACTTTTACTAACACCTGTTCAATGGCAAAAACCGTGTGGACATCGCTTGTATGGCTTGTTCAGGGCAGATTTTCATTTTCCGATCTTTCGGGTCCTGTCGGAATAGCGACGGCTGTTACTCAAGTCGCTTCGCAGGGGCTTGAAAGCAGCTTCGGCGCGGCGGTGAACAATATACTTTATGTAATGATATTAATTACGGTAAACCTCGGAATTGTGAATATGATGCCGTTTCCCGCACTCGACGGAGGACGCTTCCTGTTTTTGGTTATTGAATGGATTTTCAGAAAACCTATTCCGAGAAAAGCGGAGCAAATTGTTAATGCGGCAGGACTTGTGCTTTTGATGTTGTTTATGATAGTAATTTCTTTTAAGGATGTATGGCAGCTGTTTACGGGTACATTCCCGGGAATGTAGCAAAACGGAGGTTAAAATGGCAAGTAAAATTCAGGTAACGGCAGGAAATGTAAAAATCGGTGGAGGAGCACAGGTATCAATTCAGTCTATGCTCAATGTAGTGTCTACTGATATTGAGGGTTCGGTAAAACAAGCTGTAGAGCTTGAAAAGGCAGGCTGTGAAATTATCCGTGCCGCTATTCCGAATATGGATGCAGTAAGGCTTATACCTGCGTTAAAGCAGGCTGTAAAAACTCCTATAGTAGCCGATATTCATTTTGATTACAAGCTTGCACTTGAAGCGTGTGCGGCAGGGGTTGACAAGATTAGAATCAATCCGGGCAATATCGGCTCAGATGACAGAGTCAAGGCTGTTGCAAAGGCTTGTAAGTCGAGAAATATTCCGATAAGAATCGGAGTAAATTCAGGCTCCCTTGAAAAGGAAATACTTGCAAAATACGGTCATCCGACGCCCCAGGCACTTTGTGACAGTGCGTTATATCATGCGTCACTGCTTGAGAAATTTGATTTTAACGATATTGTTCTGTCGATGAAAAGTTCCACGGTTTCAACTATGATTAAAGCATACGAGCTTGCTTCACAGCAATGCGACTACCCGTTGCACCTCGGAGTAACCGAAGCAGGAACAGAGCGAATGGGAATAATAAAGTCTGCGGCAGGACTTGGTTCACTTTTGCTTCACGGAATCGGGGATACAATTCGTGTGTCGCTCACCGCTGACCCTGTAAGAGAGGTTTATGCGGCGAAAGATATTTTAAATGCTCTTGATATCAGAAAGAGCGGTGTTCAGTTTGTTTCCTGCCCGACCTGCGGCAGAACAAGAATTGACCTTGTTAAAATTGCAGGCGATGTTGAGGACAGACTCAGGGACTGCACAAAAAATATAAAGGTTGCCGTAATGGGCTGCGTTGTCAACGGTCCGGGTGAGGCAAGAGAAGCAGATATTGGTATTGCAGGCGGCGAAGGCTGCGGACTGGTATTTAAAAAAGGAGAAATTATCTGTAAAGTGCCTGAAGATAAGCTTGTAGACACTCTTATTGAGGAAATAAATAAGCTGCCTTAATTTAAAATGAAGTTAAATTGTATTTTATTCAAGATTTTAACGCAGGAATTTAACAGTCAGAAGGAATTGTATGAAAACCTTAGGTGAAGTTTTTAGTTCGCTTTTTAACACCTCTGATTTTCCGCAGGAGGTTGCAAACGGTGAAATTTTAAAATTGAATATATTTTCAAAAGCCCGCTCTATTGCATTAACAGTGAAATTTAACGGGCTTGTTTCGCGTGATAATATTTTTGATGCCGAACATAAAATTGCGAAGCTTCTCAGTCTTTCTTCTGCCGTTATAAAACCCAAGTTTTTGCCGAGTATGTTTTCGGCTGACTATTTTCCCCAGTTGTACCTTGCCGTAAAACATCACATCCCCAGCATAAACGGCACTTTAAACAATGCACAGGTAAAGTTTGAGGGCAATACGCTTACAATAAATTTGCAAAACGGCGGAAAAAACCTCCTTGATGCAAAGGGGTTTGACAAAGCATTTTCAAGACTTGTTTTTGAAGAGTTTGACTTAAATATTAATGTGCAGTATTGCGGAACATTTGAGGTAGATGCAGAAAGCAGCGAATATATTGACGCAATAAAAAACGCACAGGAACAGGCAAACAGAGAAAGCCTTGCAAAGGCGGCTGAGTTTTACAGTGAGGAATCGGAAAATTCAAAGGAAGTAGAGAAAAAGCATTTTGAAAACACTGCTGAGGAAATTGAAATAAGAGAAGGTAAATTTTTAACCCCTCAAATTATTTCTTCATCAATTCGTCCGCTGTACGGAAGAAGTATCAGGGGCAAAATGACCCCTATAAGCTCAATCGCAGGCGACTCGGGCAGAGTAGTAATTTGGGGCGATGTTTTTGATATTGAAAAAAGAATTACAAAATCGGGAGATAAAAATATTTTTACTATTGATATAACCGATTATACCGGTTCAACGACGGTAAAAGTGTTCAATACAATAAAGGAATCTGCGTCAGTTGATTCAATCCGCAAGGGTGATACTATTGCTGTTATGGGTGATGTTGAATACGACAAATATGCAGGTGAGCTTGTTGTAAAAGCAACATCAATAGGTACAGCTCAAAAGGTAAGCGTGGTAGACAAAGCGGAAAAAAAGCGTGTTGAACTTCATCTTCACACCAATATGTCGCAGATGGATGCAGTTACCTCGGCGGGAGCACTCGTTGACCGTGCATATAAATGGGGGCACAAAGCTATAGCTATTACAGATCACGGCGTTGCTCAGGCATTTCCCGACGCAATGAAAGCCGCTGATAAAATCAATAAAGATGAAGAGAAAATTAAAGTCATTTACGGTCTGGAAGCTTATTTTATGGACGACCTTGTTGAATCTGTCAAAGGTGACTCCGACGCACCGCTTGACTCAACATTTATTTGCTTTGATATTGAAACTACGGGACTTTCAGCCGCCCGTGACAAAATAACGGAAATCGGTGCAGTAAAGGTTGAAAACGGAGTGGTAACTGATACTTTCTCAACTTTTGCAAATCCTGAAATGCCTATCCCTCAGAAAATTACGGAGCTTACAGGCATAACCGATGCAATGGTTAAGGACGCACCGTCGCAAAGTGAAGCGGTATCTGCGTTTCTTGATTTTGCGGGTGATAATGTTTTGGTTGCACACAACGCACCGTTTGATACCTCATTCATTCGCAACGCCTGTGATAATATGGGCAGAGAATATAATTTTACATCAATAGATACTGTAGCAATTTCCCGTGCAATTTTGCCTGATATAAAAAACTGCAAGCTTGATACGGTTGCAAAATATCTTCGTTTGGGCGAGTTTAACCATCACAGAGCTTGCGACGATGCCGAAATTTTGGCAAGGATTTTTATTAATCTCTGTAATCGTCTGCATGATGATTACCATATTACAAATACTAATGAGATAAACACTAAAATAGCAGGCGGCGATTTTAAAAAACTGCCTACTTATCATCAAATTATTCTCGTAAAGAATAAAACAGGACTTAAAAACCTTTACAAATTAATTTCGTACAGTCACCTCAATTATTTTTATAAAAAGCCGAGAATCCCCAAAAGCGAACTTATTAAAAATCGCGAGGGTCTTATACTCGGCTCAGCCTGCTGTGCAGGTCAGCTCTACGAGAGCATATTGGCAGGAAAACCGTGGGGCGAGTTAAAGCAGATAGCGTCTTTTTATGATTATCTTGAAATTCAACCGACGGGAAACAATGCTTTTATGATAAGGGACGGAAGATTTGAAACCAAAGATGAGCTTCGTGAAATTGACCGTACAATAATAAAACTTGCAAAAGAACTCGGCAAGCCGGTTTGTGCGACTTGTGATGTTCATTTTATGGATCCGAGTGACGCCGATTTCAGAAAAATTCTTATGGCAGGTCAAGGCTTTAAGGATGCGGAGGATCAGGCACCGCTGTATTTCAGAACAACAGCGGAAATGCTCAAGGAGTTTGAATGGCTCGGCAAGGACAAGGCGTACGAGTATGTAGTTGAAAATCCGAATAAAATTGCCGATATGTGCGAGAGCGTGCGTCCTATTCCGAACGGAACATTTCCGCCGGATATTGAGGGGGCACAGGAACAGCTCATTGAAATTACTTGGAAAAGAGCAAAAGAAAAATACGGAGACCCTCTTCCCGAAATAGTAAAGGCTCGTCTTGATAAGGAGCTTAATTCAATTACCACATACGGCTTCTCTGTTTTGTATATGACGGCACAGAAGCTTGTTGCCGACAGTGAAGCACACGGTTATCTTGTCGGTTCCAGAGGTTCTGTAGGTTCATCGTTTGTTGCCACAATGTCAGGTATTTCGGAGGTTAATCCGCTTTGCCCGCATTACATCTGTCCAAACTGCAAGCACAGTGAATTTATCACAGACGGAAGCTACGGTTCGGGGTTTGATTTGCCGCCTAAAAATTGCCCGGAATGCGGAACAAAAATGGATCAGGACGGTCACGAAATTCCGTTTGAAACATTCTTGGGATTTAAGGGTGACAAGGTACCTGATATCGACCTTAATTTCAGCGGCGAATATCAGTCCAAATCACACAGATACACAGAAGAACTGTTCGGCAAAGACAAAGTGTTTAAAGCAGGTACAATAGCTACTGTGGCTGAGAAAACTGCAATAGGTTTTGTAAAAAAATATGCTCAGGAGCGTGGAATTAACTTTCACAAGGCAGAGGAAAAACGCCTTGCCATCGGATGTACCGGCGTTAAGCGTACAACGGGTCAGCATCCGGGCGGTATGGTTGTAGTGCCCAGAGCGTATGATGTGTACGATTTTTGCCCTGTTCAGCATCCTGCAAACGATGTGGACTCGGATAACATTACAACACATTTCGACTTCCATTCCATACATGATACGATTACAAAACTTGATGAGCTCGGACACGATGTGCCTACAATTTATCACTATCTTGAAATGTTTACCGGAATACCCGTTATGAAAGTTTCGATGAGCGATCCCGAAGTAATGTCGCTTTTTACATCTCCAAAAGCTTTAGGAGTAACCGAAGAGGATATTGATTCAAAAACAGGTACTTTCAGCCTGCCCGAATGCGGCACGGGTTTTGTGCGTGGAATGTTGATTGAGGCTCAGCCAAAAACTTTTTCGGACCTTTTGCAGATTGCAGGTCTTTCTCACGGTACCGATGTTTGGCTCGGCAATGCACAGGAATTGATTCATAACGGAACCTGCACAATTTCCGAAGTAATAGGTACCCGTGACTCGATTATGACATATTTAATGCACAAGGGTCTTGAGCCGGGTATGGCGTTTAAAATTATGGAAATTGTCCGTAAGGGAAATGCTACAAAGTTGCTTACGGAAGAACATTTTAAAGCGATGCGTGAGCATAATGTTCCCGAATGGTATATTGATTCCTGTATGAAGATTAAATATATGTTCCCGAAAGCCCACGCCGCTGCCTATATGATTTCCACTCTAAGGCTCGGCTGGTACAAGGTGCACACACCAACGGAATATTATGCCGCATATTTTACCGTCAGAAGCGAAAACCTCGATGGTGCCGCAGCCATGAAAGGCAAAAAGGCTGTAAGAGAAAAAATGAATCAAATAAAACATAAGCAAAGTATTCACGAGTCAACAGCCAAGGATGACGCCGAGTATGCAACACTTCAGATTTTAAATGAGATGCTTGCAAGGGGCATAGAGGTGCTTCCCGTTGATGTTTATAAATCAGAGGCTAAGATGTTTACCGTCGAGGACGGAAAAATCAGGCTACCGTTTTCATCTCTGCCGGGAGTGGGAGAGGCAGCTGCTATTTCTCTTGCCGAGGCAGGAAAAAAATATAAATACCTGTCCATTGAAGATATGCAGGTAAAAACCAAGGTCACTAAGGCAGTTATCGAAACTTTAAAAGAAGTAGGAGTGCTTGCTGGAATGCCAGAAAGCTCTCAGATTTCTCTATTTTAAGGAGTGATGTACTTGAAAAAATTTGCATCTATCAAAACCATACTGATTGCAATAACATTTACTGTGTTTTTGCTGTTTCTCAAAGACAACATCAGTATTTTGTGGGGGATAATTGTAAGAATAGCCGAGATATTAAATCCGTTTATAGTTGGATTTTTATTTGCCTATCTTCTCAATTTTCCGTACAAGTTTTTTTACTCAAAAGCTTTTGGCAGGATGGGAAGCAAACGAAAAGTTTTTGCGTCTTTTAAAAAGCCATTGGCAATAATTTGCACATACACATTAATTACCGCTATCATTGTAGCAATGGTATGGATTGTAGTTCCGCAGATTATTGAAAATATTTCAAGTCTTGCCAAGGTGTTTCCGGAGTATTACGATGCTCTTATGCTTAATATCGAGGGTGTTATTGATTGGCTTAATTCTTCCTTTAGTGCGGGCATAAATAAGGAAGATATGATTAACACATTTATGAATGAAATCCTTAAGGTTTTGTCTATGGATAACATTTCGCAGCTCGCAGGTAAAACAGGCGAAGCTCTTTTCGGTATGGTGACAAGTACATCAACCGGTGTTTACAACTTTGTTATGAGCATAGTTATTTCTGTATATTTTCTCGCAGCCAAAGAACATCTTTGCAGACTTGTAAAGCGTCTTACCGTTGCGTTTATACCGATAAAATACTTGCCCAAAATATATGAAATAGTCGATATTACAGATACAAAGTGCGGTAGATTTCTTGTGGGAGATATTATCGACGCCGCTTTTGTCGGACTGCTTACTTTTGTAGCAATGTCAATTTTAGGTGTTCCTTATGCTCCGTTGATTGCAGTTTTAATCGGCGTTACAAATATAATTCCGTTTTTCGGACCGTTTATCGGTGCCATACCCAGTGCGTTTATTTTATTCCTTATTAACCCGTGGGATATGATAAAATTTATTATAATTATAGTAATAATTCAGCAGCTTGACGGAAATTTGTTTAAGCCGAAGATTATCGGAAATCAGGTAGGTCTGTCAAGCTTTTGGGTTCTTTTCAGTGTTATCTTGGGCGGTGCTTTGTTCGGACTTCCGGGATTTATATTGGGTACTCCCATATTTGCAGTCATATATTCACTTGTATCCAAAAAGACAAATAAAAAGATTGAGGAAAAGGGTAAAATAGCTCAGGAAGCACTTGATTTCGAGGTGTTAAACTATCAAAAAATAGCTGCTGAACAGAAAAGGCTGAGGGAAGAAACCGAAGCACTTCAAAAGCAAAAATTTAAGAAGATTATCGGACTTGATAAATCAGAATCAAATGCAAGCGAAGACAAAGACGATTCGGGCAGCGAGGATAATGATAAAAAATAATTGACAAATATAATTTACTGTGATAATATATTAGCGTATTAGCACAGTAAAGCGTTAGAGATTCACTGTGATTTTACGGTCACAGTGTTTTTCTGATTTTGTTTATGTGCGTGTAATTCTAAGGAATAATAATTTTAAGAATAATATTTATAAGCCGGAGAGGTTGTTATGAAAAAATATTTAACTATTACACCCGAGGGAACAAAAGACTTTTTGTTTGCTGAATGTTCTGCGATGGACGATGTATGCGGTAAAATCGAAAAGGTGTTTGTTTCAAGAGGATTTAAAAGAGTAATTACACCGGGGATTGAATTCTACGATGTTTTTTCTCTTCCTTGCAGCGGTATTTCTCAAGAGATGATGTACAAAATGACTGATAACAAGGGCAGAATACTTGTTGCCCGTCCCGATTCAACTCTTCCTATCGCTCGCATGGTGTCTTCAAGGTTAAAAAACAGTATTCTTCCTGTTCGCCTTTATTATAAGCAGGCAGTTTATCGAAATAATCCGACATTAACAGGCAGACGCAACGAGTTTATGCAAATGGGAGTCGAGCTTATTGGTGTAAAGGGGATTCGTGCAGACCTTGAGGTTTTGACTACAGCTTTGAGCAGTATTTCTTCTGTTGCACATGATTACAGAATTGAACTCGGTCACGCAGGAGTGTTTGACGCCCTTTCAAATGAACTTGATATTGATGACGAATATAAGGAAAAAATCCGTGTTTCGATAGAGGGTAAAAATTACTCGGCACTTAACAACCTTTTAGACAGGCTTGCTCCATGCAAGGCGGTAAACGCAATCCGCAGCCTGCCGTCTCTTTTCGGAGGAGAAGAGGTGTTTGAAAAGGCATATGAAATCTGCGAGGGTACTAACGCTCTTGAATCACTTGAATATCTGCATAAAATTTACAGCAATTTAAGTCCGCTTTCACTCGGAAACAAGCTTATTATTGACCTCGGATTTGTTCAGAGAAATGATTATTACACGGGTATTGTGTTTACAGGTTACATAAACGGAATCGGGGACGCAGTCATTTCGGGCGGACGCTACGATGAGCTTCTCTCGGAATTTGACGCTCCGATGGGTGCTGCCGGCTTTGCCGTTGATACCGATGCAATTACAATTAAACAGCTAACAGATAACGAGGTTAGTTATTCAGATAATCCCGACATACTTGTTTTTGCTAACGACGGTCATGAAATCGAAGCAATTAATTTGGTTAAAAAACTTAACAAAGAGGGCAAAAAAGCGTTGTTCAGCGTTTTGCCTACTCTTGAGCAGACTAAAGAATTTGCTTTAAAGCGTGGAATAGCAGAGGTTAAAACCGTCGGTTGATTTACCGCAAGCTTAAATTGAAAGGATTTTAAAAATGAAACCATTAAGAATTGCCCTAACCAAGGGCAGACTGGAAAAGACGACGATAGAGCTTTTTGAAAAAATCGGTTATAATTGCGATGAGGTCAAAAACAAGGGCAGACGGCTTATTTTGCCTGTCGGTGACAACGAGTTTGAGGTTGTGCTTGCTAAGGCTGCAGATGTTATTACATATGTTGAACACGGTGTGTGTGATTTAGGAGTTGTAGGTAAGGACACAATACTTGAAAACGGAACTTCATTTTATGAACTCCTTGATTTAGGGTTCGGAAAATGTCGTTTTGCTCTTGCCACAAAAAAGGATTTTGACTTTTACAGCGGATACAACACTAAAACAATAGCTACAAAATATCCGAGAGTAACACGCTCTTTCTTCGACGATAAGAATATGGATGTAAGAATAATAAAAATAGAAGGCTCTGTTGAGCTTGCACCTCTTGTGGGACTTGCAGACGGCATTGTAGATATTGTAGAAACTGGTTCAACCCTCAAGGCAAACGGACTTGAGGTAATTGAATGGGTAACGGATATTTCAGCAAGACTGATTGCAAATACCGCAAGTCTTAAACTGAGAAAATATGAAATTGAGCAACTTCAGAGTAAATTGGAGGCTGTAACAAAATGATAACTACAGTAACGGCAGACGGAAAAAAAGAATATGAATTTATTGAACTGCTCAAAAAAAGAGCACAGAATTCAGATAAAAATGTAATTCCGACAGTATCGGAAATTATTGAAAATGTTCGTGAAAACGGCGATGATGCAGTCAGAGAATACACTCTGAAGTTTGACGGAAATGCCCCCGTTAAAACAGAGATCACTTCTGACGAGATAGATACGCTTATTGAAAAATGCGACCCAAAATATATTTCAACCGTTAAAAAAGCCGCTGAAAATATTGCTGACTTTCATAAGCGTCAGCTAAAGCAAAGCTGGCTTACAACAAAATCAAACGGAGTGATAATGGGGCAAAGGGTCAGAGGACTTAAAAGAGTAGGTATTTATGTTCCCGGAGGAACAGCGGCTTATCCATCTTCTGTACTGATGAATGCAGTCCCCGCAAAAATCGCAGGGGTAGAGGAGATTATAATGTGTACGCCTCCCCAAAAAGACGGCACTCCGAATCCTAACATAATTGCGGCTGCAAAGATAGCGGGAGTTGACAGAATTTTCCTTATGGGCGGTGCCCAGGCTATAGCTGCACTTGCTTACGGAACACAAACCGTTCCAAAGGTTGATAAAATAGTAGGACCGGGCAATATTTTTGTGGCAACGGCAAAAAAGCTTCTCTATGGCACGGTTGACATTGATATGATTGCAGGTCCGAGTGAGATTTTGATAATTGCGGATAATACAGCAAATCCAAAATTTCTTGCTGCCGACCTTATGAGCCAGGCGGAGCACGACAGGCTTGCTTCTTCAATTTTGCTGACTGATTCGGCGGATATTGCAGAAAAAACAAAAATTGAGCTTGCTTCTCAGATGCAAAATCTATCAAGAAAAGAGATTATTGAATCCTCGCTTGATAACTTCGGTGCGATTATAGTTTGCTCTGATATGAATCAGGCGATTGAATTTGCAAATGAGCTTGCTCCCGAGCATCTTGAGGTTTGCTGTTCAAACCCGATGGAGTATATCGGAAAGCTTGATAACGCCGGTTCTGTATTTTTAGGCAATTACAGTCCCGAACCTTTGGGAGATTATTTTGCAGGTCCGAACCATGTTCTTCCGACAAGCGGAACGGCACGCTTTTTCTCTCCGCTGTCCGTTGACAGCTTTGTTAAAAAATCAAGCTTTATTTATTATACCGAGGACGCTCTTAAAAATGATGCCGACGATGTTATTCGTTTTGCAAACACCGAAGGGCTTACCGCACACGCCAATTCAATTAAAGTAAGATTTGACTTAACAGATTAATGCACTTTTACACTACAAAATGATAGGGTTGTTTTTATGAAATATGAGCTTAATAAAAAAATCCGTGAGCTTGAACCTTACGAGCCTATAAGCGGTACATATAAAATTCGTCTTGATGCAAATGAATGTCCTCAAAATTTTCCCGATGACATAAAAAGTCAGATAATAAATGCTATTGATAAAATAGATTTTAATCGTTATCCAGATCCGCTTGCAACCGAGGTTATAGGTGCTTTTTCAAGCTATTATTCAATTAATTCCGAGCTTGTAACAGCCGGAAACGGTTCCGATGAGTTGATTTTTCTCATTGAATCAGCTTTCCTTGAAAAGGGAGACAAGATGCTTGTTGTATCGCCTGATTTTTCAATGTATAATTTTTACTCATCAATTTGTGAGGTCGAGTGCGATTCATTTATCAAGGACGAAACACTGAATATTGATATTGATTCTTTAATCCAAAAAATTAACAGTGATAATATAAAGCTTGTTATTTTTTCAAACCCCTGCAACCCGACAGGTCAGGGCATAATTGCCAATGACGCACGCAAGCTTATAAATTCTGTATCAGCACTTGTAGTTTTGGACGAAGCATATATGGATTTTTGGGACCAAAGTCTTATCGCCGAGACAGATAAATATGAAAACTTGATTGTGTTCAGAACAGCGTCTAAGTCTATCGGTGCCGCCGCTCTTCGTCTTGGTTTTGCGGTATCAAATAAAACTATTTCAAAAGCTTTAAAAGCCGTTAAATCTCCGTATAATGTAAACAGTATTTCGCAGTCTATTGGTGCTTTGATATACAAAAATAAAGAATATTTGCTCAATAGGCAAAAAGCGATTGTCAGAAACAGAGAAAAGTTGTATAATGGTCTGGTAAAGCTTGCAGAAAAATATGATTCTTTTACGGTTTATAAGAGTTATGCGAATTTCATTTTTGTTAAGACATCGCAAGCAAAGGATATATGGGAGTATCTAAAGAGTAATTCTATTGTAATCAGATATATGGGCGGTTATATACGAATTTCTGCGGGAACAGAGCAAGAGGTAGATGAAACTCTTTGCTGTATTGAAAAGTATTTTATGAGGTGAGTCAATGCGTTGTTCTATTAAAGAGCGTAACACTAAAGAAACACAAATAAAACTGCTTTTAAACCTTGACGGAGGAGATATTTCCGTGGATACAGGCATCGGATTTTTTGATCATATGCTTAATTCATTTGCCACTCATGCGGGATTTGGTTTGGAGGTTTCTGTCAGCGGCGACCTTAATGTCGATGAGCACCATACGGTTGAGGATACGGGAATAGTGCTTGGAATGGCTTTTTCTCAAGCTTTGGGCGATAAAAGTTCTATTGACAGATTCGGCAGCTTTTATGTTCCTATGGATGAAGCCCTTGCTTTTTCTTCTGTAGATATAAGCGGAAGACCGTTTCTTGTTTTTGACGCTGATTTCCCTCAGCAAAAGTGCGGCGGTTACGATTGTGCAATGACGGTTGAATTTATGCGTGCATTTGCATTTAATGCCGGAATCACGCTGCATTTAAAATCCCTTTACGGAGATAATTCTCATCACATTACTGAGGCTCTTTACAAGGCTTTGGCTCATTCTTTAAGACTTGCCGTAAAGCAAAATGACTTAAATAAGCCTCTTTCCACAAAAGGAGTATTATAATGATAATTTTACCTGCTATAGATATTAAAGACGGAAGTTGTGTGCGTTTGTTTAAGGGTGATTATTCGACAGTAGAAAAGGTTGCAGAATCACCTTATATTGCAGCTCAGCGATTTGCAGACGCAGGTGCAAGGTGGATGCATATGGTAGACCTTGACGGGGCAAAGGACGCAAGACTTGTAAATGCGGAATTGATTGCCGATGTAGCAAAATCATCAGGCTTGTCTGTTGAGGTCGGCGGAGGCATAAGAGATATGAATGCCGTTGAGTATTATCTGTCAAAAGGTATTGACAGAGTAATTCTCGGTTCAGCCGCAGTAAAAGATCCGCAGTTTGTTGTTGACGCCGTCAAAAATTACGGCGACAAAATTATTGTGGGAATAGACGCTAAGGACGGCATGGTAAGAGCAGAGGGTTGGATTGACAATTCTCAAATAAATTATATTGAGCTTGCGAAGCGTATGGAGTCGGTCGGTGTTAAGACTATTGTATTTACAGATATTGATCAGGACGGGACGCTTGCGGGACCAAATTTAAAGCAGCTTGATGATTTGGTTCATGAAGTCAGCTGCAATGTGATTGCAAGCGGCGGAGTAGCTGTTATTAAAGATATTGTAAATCTTTGTGATTTAAATGTTTACGGCGCTATTTGCGGAAAGGCAATATATTCTGGAAATCTTGATTTGCGACTTGCACTTGAAATGGTAAGAAATATAAATAATTAATGCTTATTTTTTGGTGAATTATGGATTTTGAAAAATATTTTATTAAGTCTGACCTTATTCCTGCCGTTGTACAGGAAAAGTCGACGGGCGAGGTTTTGATGCTTGCCTATATGAACAAAGAAAGTATGAAAAAAACTTTTGAAACAGGTTATACTTGGTTTTGGTCACGGAGCAGGCAGGAACTTTGGAACAAGGGTGCAACATCGGGTCATTTGCAAAAGGTTGTAGATATTTTTGCTGACTGCGATGACGATACACTGCTTATTACTGTGGAGCAAACAGGGGCGGCCTGTCACACGGGCAGTCATTCCTGCTTTTTTAAAAAGTTAAAATAAGGGGTAATAATTATGAACGACAGAGAGATTTTATCTGCTTTATACAAAACGGTTGAAAACAGAAGAGATAACCCGAAGGAGGGATCATATACCTGCTATCTTCTTGACAAGGGAATTGACAAGATTCTTAAAAAGGTTGGGGAAGAGTGCAGTGAAACGATTATTGCCGCAAAGAACGGTGATAATAATGAAACGGTATATGAAATTGCCGATTTAATATATCATCTGACTGTTATGATGGTTGATCAGGGAATTTTGCTTGAAGATGTTTTAAATGAACTTGATAAAAGAACAGAAAAGACAGGCAATCTAAAGCAGTTTCATGTTGTAGATAAAAATACTTGATAAAGCAAAAATAAGCCCTATGACCAAATGTCATAGGGCTTTAAATAAAACTATGTATTATGCATGTGCAGGAATAAATTTAGAAACCGCCTGCTTAAAATTATCATCGGGTTCGCTGTCGAGAATAAGCTCCATCGGTTGTGTTTCGTCAATAGAAAACACCCCGATAATTGAGTGAGCATCTACAGTATATGCTCCGCTTTTAATCATCATAGATTTGTTAGGGAAATGTGCCAGAGTTTCAAAGATTTCAATCAGTCCGTTTTTGTTTTTTGCACTTATCGGCATAGAGAACATAGAACACACCTCATATTAATTTATCTTAATATATATTATCATTAAAAATTACGATTATCAACATTTATTTATGATATTATACAATTTCAACTATTTGAATAAAAAAGGATGAAAAAGTTATGAATTTTAATATAGTTACACTCGGATGCAAAGTAAATCAGTACGAATCTCAGGCAATGCGTGAGGCAATGCTGAAAAACGGATTTACGCTTTCAGATGATAAGGATAAAGCCGACATCACAATTATAAACAGCTGTACAGTAACAGCGGTAAGTGACGCAAAAAACAGAAAGATAATAAGCAGAGCACGCCGTGCAAACCCCGAAGGAATTATAATTTTAACGGGATGTATGCCTCAGGCGTTTCCCGATGATTACAAGAGCTTTAAGGATTGTGACATTGTTTTGGGCAATGCAAAACGGGCTGAGCTTATTCCCGCACTCAATAAATATATTTTTGATAAGCACAGCATTGTTAATATCACGGAACATCAGGGCAAAAGTGAACTGTTTGAAAATCTGAGCGTTTCAACATTTGAGGGACATACAAGAGCTTTTGTAAAGATTGAGGACGGCTGCAACCGCTTTTGTTCTTACTGTATAATTCCTTATGCGAGGGGAAGAGTACGGTCAAAAACCCTTGACAGCCTTAAAAAAGAGGTTGAAAATATTGCACTGAGCGGTTATAAGGAGGTTGTGCTTGTAGGCATCAATCTATCGGCATACGGACTCGGTGAGAATTTTAATCTCGCAGACGCAGTGGAAATTTGCTGTAATACACAGGGGATAGAGCGTGTAAGGCTCGGTTCCATAGAACCTGAGCAAATGGACGAAGAAATGATTTCAAGGCTTTCAAAGCAGGATAAATTTTGTCCGCAATTTCATTTGTCGCTTCAAAGCGGTTGCGATAAAACATTAAGAGATATGAACCGCCATTACAGCAGCAGTGAGTATGCAGATATTGTAAATAAGCTTCGAAACGCATTTGAAAACTCATCAATTACAACAGATGTTATGGTAGGCTTTGCAGGTGAAAGCGAGCAGGATTTTAAAGATTCAATGGATTTTGTAAAAAGCATTGGTTTCGCAAAGGTTCATGTTTTCCCTTATTCAAGACGCAGGGGAACAAAGGCGTATGACGCTCCCAATCAGATTTTGCCTGCCGAAAAAGAAAAAAGAGCTTCGCTTATGGGGGAACTTGCTGAAAAATCACGATTTGAATTTCTTTCTTCTCAGATCGGAAAAACAGAAAGTGTTTTAATTGAAAGACTTCGTCATGACTGTCTTGAGGGCTACACCAAAAATTACACTCCCGTTCATATTCTCTCAAAAGACTCATCTTTGTGCGGAAAAATTGCAGATGTTCGTATTGTTTCGGCAGAAAATGATTATTGCACAGGTAAGTTAGTGTAATAAATTTCGCAAATTCTGCATTTCTTCTCTGCTTTTCTCAGCTACAATGCTGTTGTAGCTGTAAATCATAAATCCGCTCGATTTGTCATATTCTTCAAGTATCTTATACTCTTGGGCTAAAATATCGTTTGAATTACTCCATGTTCCCTCATCATCGTCAGTTCCCGCCTTATAGCCTGCAAGTCCGATGTAAAGGTTTACGCCATCGCAAAAGTCAAGTTCACACCAGCTTTCAAGCGAATCCTCAAATGTTAATGCAGGATTTTCCGTGCTGAAATATATTTGAGGGCATATGTAATCTACAAAACCTTTGCAGGTACACCAGCTTTTAACATCGGCATAAAGCTTTTCGTTGTTTTCTATATTTCCCTGCGGAGAAATGCCGAAAACAACATCGTCGCTGTTTGAATGAATTGCTCTGTAAGTTTCGCATACAAGCATATTTACATTAGCTTTTCTCCAGTTTTCAATATTCATACTACTGTCGTTTCCCATTTCAGCCGTATATTTTTCGTAGCTTTCAGAATCGGCGTCGCCTATATTTTCGGGGTAAAAATAATCGTCAAATTGTATTCCGTCTATATCGTAATTTTTTACAATTTCTATTATTCCGTCAACGATTAAGTTTCTTGCTTTTTCATTTGACGGGTCAAGAATGATTCCCGTTTCTGTCTTTAATCCGATACTATTGTCCATAGAATACGGATTGTCATCAGACAGCTTTTGCGGTTTGTTGTTGAGAGTAACTCTGTATGGATTAACCCATGCGTGAATATTCAGGTTATAATTGTTGCTGATCTCACACATAACTTCAAGCGGGTCATATCCGGGGTTTTTCCCTTGAGTTCCTGTTAAAATATGCGACCATGGATAATATTCGGACTTATAAAGGGCGTCGCCGAACGGACGCACCTGAACAATGAGGGTGTTCAGTCCAAAGCCTCTGCAATTTTCAGCAATTTTTTCAAACTTTTCTCTGAATGCTCGTTCGCTTTTGTCCTGCTCGTTTTCCATACTCAGCTCTATGTAAGAAATCCACACCCCTCTCATCTCATCAAAATTCACCTCTACAGTATCCTGAGTTGAGCGGTTCGGTTCGTCAGCACTGCTTTGATTAAAAACTGTCGGCGTTTCAGCTTTCTTTATCGAGCTTATTGCAGTTACACCAATTAAAATTACAACCGAAATTATAAGCGGCAAAACTTTCTTGAGTTTCAAAATATCATCCTCCGGAGTTTTTATGTACATTATTTTTATAATTCTTACTGTCTATTTGATATTTATAAATTTAATCGCAGTTATTGTTACGGCTTATGATAAATACAGTGCCATCAAAAAACGGCGTCGTGTTAAGGAAAAATCGCTTTTTCTTATATCGCTGTCAGGCGGTTCATTAGGTATGTATGTTACGATGCTTTTAATAAGACATAAGACAAGACATTTAAAATTTATGTTTGTATTGCCTGTATTATTAATATTACAGCTTATAGCTTTTTACTTGATATGGAGAATGATTTATGCCTGAAAAACTACATTTTGTCGTCCCTGAGGAATATGACGGTACACTTGCTTTGGGATTTTTGAAAAGGTTTTGCGGACTTTCCTCAAGAATGATAACACAGCTAAAACGAAAAAAAGACGGTATTTTGATGAACGGCAAAAATTTAAGAACGGTTGATTTTGTATATGCAAACAACATTGTTGAAATCAATTTGCCGAATGAGGAATCTTCTATTGTACCGGTTAAAGGAGATCTTGATGTTGTTTATGAGGATGAGCATATTCTCATTGTTAACAAGCCTTATTCAATGCCTGTTCACCCTGTAAAACAGCACCAAACCAATACCCTTGCGAATATTGTCACATACCATATGAACAGCAAGGGGGAAAGCTATGTTTTCAGAGCCGTAAACCGACTTGATAAGGATACATCGGGTCTTGTATTGATTGTCAAAAACAGATACTGTTCCAATGCTTTAAAGAACAAAGTTGAAAAAATTTATTACGCTCTTTGTCACGGTAAGCTTTCAGGTTCTGATACAATAATATCTCCCATCGGTTTGGAGGAGAACGCTAAAATGGTGCGAAGTGTGCTGAAAAGCGGTCCCCCTGCAATAACTCATTACAGCGTTATTGCATCGGGCAATAATATTTCATTTGTTAAGCTGTGGCTTGAAACCGGAAAAACACATCAAATAAGATGTCATATGGCATCTGTAGGTCATCCTCTTTTAGGCGATGATTTATACGGCGGAAGTCTTGAACTTTTAAACCGTCAGGCTCTTCATTGCTCAGTTATGAAATTTATTCATCCTGTAAGCGGAAAACCGATTGATGTACATTGTGATATACCATATGATATGCAAAATATTTTAAAAGTATTAAAACAAAAGGAGAATTGATTAATTTCAACTCTCCTTGCTTTAATATTAAAAAGCCATCGGAAAATTCCGACGGCTTAAATAATATATCGTATTTAGTTATACCTGTTCTACCTTATAAATCTTAAATCCGTTAAACTCCGATACCTGGTTGTAGATAACATTCTTTCCGTTCTGAGCGTAGTTTTGAGTAAAATATCGTTCTTTCCTGAATGTAATATTATTATCAATCACATATATTTTGTCGTACTCCAAAATAGCTTCATAAATGTTTTCAGACAGTCCACGCTTGCGAAGCTGTTCTGTGTTATGGAAGTAACCGAAGCCGTCAACATTGTCCAAAAAGCCATTTCTAAATCCCCAAAGCGGGTGAACATAGTTTTCGGTATATTTAAAATAATCTTTGCTCGTGTTTGGATCCAAAACATAGTATCGGTCAGGATGTCGGTCAATTTCAGCATACAAAGCGTTAGGAGCTTTGCTTGAAGCTATGGGATTTGCAGTAGACTGGAAAACAAGGCTGTAGCAGATCATAAGGCATAATAAGCTGATTGCTGAAATGAACATATAGCTTTTTTTCATTCTCAGAATGGGATGTACCTTACGAGGTCTTGCCTGTTCAAAATTTGCGGAGTTAATGAGGAATATATACATCATAAGCCATATTCCGTAAATAAGATACGACTCGCCGCTGAATAAATAACGCAAAACTATACTTGAAACAAATCCTGTTAAAATATAAAGAATAGGGAAAAACGAAAACCTTTTTTTATGATAGACAATAAAAATTACCGATATTATAAGAAATACAATATAAATAACAGCATAGCAGTCAAATGCCGCAAAATGATTATACATATCGGTAAAAATATTTCCCGTAACAAACAGGATAGTTTTATCGCTCTTACTTTGCTGAATTTGAGAAATAACCTTTAAAGCATCGATTCCGAGTGAATTATCCTCGTCGTAATAACCGCTTTTTAAAAGCTCATATTCATTTTCAGTAGTGATTCCGTAACTGTTCAGCCTGCTTTTAATATCTGCATAACTTGGATAGGGCAGGGTAGATATGGAATCGCTTAGCTGCTCGTATTCATAATAATTTTTTGCTTCATCGGTTGCGTGATTAACAGAATATGAATATTGATTTAATCCTGTCACAATAAGAGTTATCAGTGCAAATACAATAAGAAACGGTCTGAAATACCAAAAGAACTTCCTGAACGGAATTTTATACTTTTTCTTTGAAATCAAATCTCCTACAAAGAAAACTACAGCAAATGCCAATCCTATGAAAAAATACCTGTAATCAAAGAACGATCCGAAGCACACAAGAACAATACCCGCAAAAAAGGGCAGGCTGTAACGCTTGTTGTTTATTGAATTGAGTAAAAGCAAAAATCCTCCTGCAATAAGCAGAGCTGCGGTTTTGCTGCTTTGTATATCAGCGTAGTGATTTAAAGAAAAAAGAATATTTATCAGCAATGTAAAAACAAGTGATTTGCGTTTGCTGTATTTGTCTGCAAAAACATATGTAACAGCAGTAAATGCAGCCCATGAAAGCAGTATTTGAGCAAGCACAAAACAGTTGAATCCCTGAAATGCGTACTGTAAAGATCCGACCAAGGTAGAAAGTATATAATTTATTGTACTGCTGTAATAAAAATGATTGTAGCAAATGTAAAGTGAATTATAAAAGTCTTTTTCGCTTTCATAAGAAAAGCTTGTTACCTGAATACAAAACATCATAATAACAATATTCAGCACAACAGCAAAAAATATATTGCTTTTCAGTAAATTCAGTATTTTTTCTTTCATTAATGACATACTCCTGTATCAAAATATTCCCTGAATTTATCTTAATCCCCTTTCTTTTTGTTCATCAACCATTAACTGAAGATTTGCCTGTTCATAGCTGTTGAAAGTCACATTCTGAGAGAATTCTTCAGCAGTATATTTCGGTGTGTACCATGTTTTAGAATTAAAGTATTCTGAAATTGAAGAATCAGAAAAAATTCTTCCTCTTCTTGCGTAAATCTCATTTAGTGCAAGCGTTAATTCATTATCGCTTAATTTGGCAATTTCAGCTTCACTCAAATAAGCCGAAGCACTGTCAGCAAAAATATAACTGCTGTCTGTGGCACTTGACTGACTGCTTTGCGATTTTGTTTCTTCAACTTCGGCAGGTTTTGCCGTTGTTTCGGGCTCTCTTATGCCGAGCGATATATCAAGTGTAACTACGCTGCCGCTTTCAGCTTTTGAATTTCCCGACGGCGACTGAGCAATTACATATCCCTCCGGCCATTCATCGCTGTAATCGTATTCCCCGATTTCAACAACGAAACCGTCCTCTTCAAGCAGTTTTTTTGCATAGCTGTAGCCGTATCCTACAACACCGATAACTTCTGTTTCGGAAGATTCCGTAGTAGGAGCAACCGTTGTTTGGGGCTCTGTAGTAGCCTTAGCTGTCGTGGATTGTGTTGCCTCAGTAGCTTGAGTAGAGGAAGCAGTGGTATTCTTGTTATTGCCGCCGTTTGAAAGACCTGAAATTATGCAATAGGCAATAAAGCCCAGAGCCGCAAGCATAACTATGATGCTGATTACAATTACAGCAGTGTTTTTCTTTTTCTTTTTTTCGGTTGTTTCTGCATCTTCGTCTGATTCAAACACATCATAATCATCAATTTCTTTAGCATATGATTTTGAAGAGTTCTTATCAGCATTATCTTCTACGCTAATCGGTTCGTAGTCATCAAAGAAGCTGCCGTAATCCTTTTCCTTGACCTTATCATTAAAGCTTTTTTCTTCTTTTGGCTCATTATCATTTAATGATTCACCGCCAAAGTCCATTACCTTGCTTTTTACATTAAAATCATCTGTATTATCGGTAACAGAATTATCAGAAACAGTATTTTCAGTAACCGAATCAATACTTTCATGAGTATCGGATTTTACCGTGCTGTTGTTTTGAGTAGTGCTGTTTTCATCATTTTCTGTTTTCTGAGCTTGTCCTGATGCTTCAATAACGGCAGGCTCGGTTTGTTCTTGATTATCAACTGTGACATCAGCAGTTTCTGCAGCTTCATTTTCGGATATTTGTGCGTCATCCATATCTTCTTCATTAAAGACCGCACCCGTTACGGGGAGAACCTCTGCTGAGGACTTTGCTGTATCGTCAAAATTTTCATATTCGTATTCTTCAAAGACATTTTCATCAAAATCGGTTGTTTCGGGAATAATGACAGCATCATTTTGAGCCTGTGCAAAGATTTCGTTTTTGATAGATGTCAAAGCGTTTTTAATATTTACCGCATTTTTCCACCTGTTATCCTTATTTGCTTGACAGGCAATTACAACCACGCTTTTAAGTTTTTCACTTCCGTTTGAAGGGGCAGAAACAGATTTACCGTCAAAACGCAGCTTTATTGCGTCTTCACGGCTGACTCTTTCTGTTTCAAAAGGAATCTTACCGTTATTGCTCATTGAATACATAATAAGGCCGAGGGAATATATATCCGTAGTAAAGTCGGCACTTTCTTTTTTGGATATTTCCGGGGCAATATAGGACATATCCGAAATTTTTGATTCAAAATCGGAAAATCCGCCCAGCTTGTATTTGCCTTCGGCAGATATGTATATATTTTCAGGGTTTATATTACCGTGATAAATGCTGTTATTCTCAAGTTTTTCCAGAATCGAGCTCATCTGAATGCCGAAATCAATAATTTCTTCTTCGTTAAACGCTTTTGATTTTAATGTATCGGAGAGCGTTTTCAGTTCTTCAGTGACTATAAAAAACTCTATTTTCTTTTTTGCAGGGTTGTTGTTTACACAAATATCAAGGTAGTTAAAACATTCTCCCAGCTGAGATATTGTTTTTAAAAAAACGGCTTCTTCATTAATAAAATCCGTGTTATCAATGTTGTATTCCTCGCCTTTTATTAAAACATATCTCAATAAACCGTTGATTACAGTTCCGTCATAATCCTTTTTACTTACTTTGTATATTGAATTTCCATTATCGTCGGGAAGGCGGGAAATAATTTTCCAGCTTCTCAGATTTTCAGGTAACTTAATATGTGCTGCCATTAAAACATCTCCTATATCTATATTATAAAATGATAAATTGTAATTCTCCAAAAATATACTATCTGATTCATTATATCATAATATCAGTGATATTTCCACAGAATTTATTATTTTATTAAATAAAATATTTGCGGCGAAAATATCAAATGCTGTAAAATTTATTTATATGTGCAGATAATACCATAAAATTGACACTAAATTATTATTGTGCTAAAATCAAAATATAAAATCAATTACTTATTGTCCTTAAAGGGGATTTTTATATGAAAAACAGTGAAATAACTGTTGTTAACTCAAAAAGAGGTTTGTTTTCGCTTAATTTAAGAGAATTATGGAGTTACCGTGATCTTGTTGTTCTTTTTGTAAAGCGTGATTTAAAAAATGTATATAAGCAGACTGTGCTCGGCCCTGTTTGGATAATTATAAATCCGTTTTTGTCATCTTTCATTTTCACCGTTATCTTCGGAATGATAGCGAATATTTCTACTAATGGAGTACCCCAGTTTTTGTTTTATATGTCGGGCAATATTCTGTGGTCGTATTTTTCAAGCTGTTTCAACCGTGCAGGCTCAACCTTTTTGTCCAATGCAAGAATATTCAGCAAGGTCTATTTTCCGCGGCTTGTTATGCCGTTGTCGGGAATCTTATATAACTCAATAACTTTTTTGATTCAGTTTCTCATGTTTGTTATTCTGACAGTGATTTATTTTGTGTTGGGACAAAATGTGCTGCCTAATATTTTGACGCTTGCATTGCCGCTTTTTATGCTCCATACTGCATTTTTAGGTACGGGTGTTGGACTTATTGTATCATCGCTCACAACAAAGTACAGAGATTTAAATGTTCTTGTATCATTTGGGCTGTCACTATGGATGTATGTTACTCCGATTGTGTACCCCGTGTCGCAGATACCTCAAAATCTGCGGGCAATTATGCTGCTTAATCCTGCCGCACCGATAATTGAGGCATTCAGATTTGCGTTTCTCGGAAGCGGGAGCATTGAGCCTATGTATATTATAATAAGCGTTTTAGTCACTGCGGCATTACTTACAGTGGGCATGTTAGTATTTAATCAGGTTGAAAAAAATTATATAGATACGGTTTGATTATGAGAGAAAATTGTGTTATAAAAACAGAAAATCTTACAAAAGAATATAAGCTCGGAGTAATCGGATCAGGTACTTTAAGACATGATTTGCAAAGCTGGTATGCACGCATACGGGGCAGGGAAAATCCGAATTTAAAAATCGGGGCGACCCAGTTTACCGATTCAGACCGCTTTCTCGCTCTTGATTCGCTCAACCTTGAAGTGAACAGGGGAGAGCGGCTTGGAATAATTGGCAGCAACGGAGCGGGTAAATCAACCTTTTTAAAGCTTTTATCCCGTGTCACGGCCCCAACCGACGGAGAAATCAAGTTTAGAGGCAGAATTGCGAGTATGCTCGAAGTAGGCACGGGCTTTCATCCTGAGCTTACGGGCAGAGAGAACATATATCTAAACGGAGCTATACTCGGCATGAGTAAGGCTGAAATAACATCAAAGATTGATAAAATTATAGAATTTTCTGAATGTGAAAAATTTATAGATACGCCTGTAAAACGCTATTCATCGGGTATGTTTGTAAAATTGGCTTTTGCGGTTGCCGCTCATCTTGACGCTGAAATTTTAATAATGGACGAGGTGCTTGCTGTAGGTGACGCAAAATTTCAGAAAAAATGCATAAACAAAATGAGAGAGCTTGCATTGTCTGAGGATCGTACCGTTTTGTATGTTTCCCATAACATGAATACCATTCGTCAGTTATGCAGCAGATGCATTGTTCTTGAACAGGGAAAAAAGATTTTTGACGGTGATGTTGAAACTGCAATCAAGATTTACCTCGGCAGTGACAGCGGCAATGCTGTTTCTTTTGAGTACGAGGGAAGATATAAGGAACCTTGCAGAAGAAACGATATTGAGCTTTTGCGTGCTGAATATTTTGAAAAAACCGACAACAAATTTTACGGTGACGAACCTGTTTTGCTCAGTCTTTTTTGGAAAAACAAAGCCGACATAAAAAATCTTTGTCTGCGAATAGAGGTCTTTGATTCGCACCGTTATCCTGTTACCGCATTTATTATTGAAAATTTTTATTCGGGTAATTGCGGTGAAACTGTTTCAATGCGGTTTAGACTCAATATTTCGAGAATTGTAAGGGGCGGCTACGGTACACGATATGTTTTTTACGATAAACAAAACCCGACTCTCGCTTTTGAAAATGTCGAAATTGCGGCGGGACTCGGATTTACAAAAATAATGCCTGAGCAAAACGAGAATCCGTGGCAAAAGTCATGGGGAAGCGTATATATGGATAAAATTGAAATAGATAAATAAGATAGTTTTCGGCTTTTCAGAGTTTTGCTTCAGAGGTCATTAAACAGACATAAAATTACGGCTGTTCGTTTTGAACAGCCGTTTTAAATTTAAATTATTCAATTCCGAGAATTGCTTTTGAAGATTTAACAAGAGCCTCGCAGATTTTTTGAGCGTCGTCCTTGTCAGAGCCTACAGCGGTAATATAAAGTTTAATCTTAGGTTCTGTTCCGCTCGGGCGAATAATTACAGCGTTATCGCCCTCAAGGTTAAGCGATATAACATTTGATTTTGGAAGATCAATGTCTGTGCTTTCACCTGTTAAAATATCATTTTCTTTTTTCAACAGATAGTCGCAAACCTTTACAACCTTGTATTTGTCAACAGACTGAGGAATATTATCCCTTACGCTGCTCATAATATCAGACATCTTCTGCATACCTGCTGCACCCTCAAACTCAAACGAGTAGGTGCTGTTGAGGTAATAACCAAACTCATCATAAAGTCCGTCAATTACTTCGGCAAGAGATTTACCCTGCTTTTTGTAGTAAGCAGCCATCTCGCAAACAAGCATAGATGCGACAACAGCGTCCTTATCTCTTACATATGTTCCTGACAGGTAGCCGTAGCTTTCCTCAAAGCCGAAAAGGAAGCGGTTTTCTTCGTGCTTCTTTTCAAGGTTTAAAATAACTTCGCCTATATATTTAAAACCCGTGAGAACATTTTTAAGTTCACAGCCGTATTTATCACAAAGCTTGTTTATAAGTTTTGTCGTTACAATAGTTTTTACAACAACCGGATTTTCGGGTAGCAGGTTGTTTGCCTTTTTGCAGGAAAGAATGTAATTTGTAAGCATTACGCCGTCTTCATTGCCCGTAATCAAACGGTAGCTTCCGTCGTAATCCTTAACTGCAATTCCGACTCTGTCTGCGTCAGGGTCTGTAGCAAGCAGAAGATCGGGCTGTTCCTTTGCACAAAGTTCAAGTCCCTTGGCAAGTGCTTCCTTAATTTCGGGGTTAGGGTAGGGACAAGTTGTAAAATTACCGTCGGGAAGCTCCTGCTCCTTTACAACGGTTATGTCGGTGACTCCGATTCTGTTAAGAATTTTTCTTACAAGCTTATTGCCCGCTCCGTTAAGCGGTGTGTAAACAACCTTTAGATTAGCACCGTTGCAGATTCCGGGATTGACCTGCTGTTCCATTACCTTTTCAAGATATGTTTCATAAACTTTTTCATCAATATATTCAATGATTCCTGATTCCAAAGCACTGTCAAAATCAGCTATTTTAACATCGTTAAAAATGTCAAGCTTTGTAATCTCATTGTAAACGGCCGCAGCAGCGTCATCTGTCATCTGACATCCGTCTTCACCGTAAGCCTTGTAGCCGTTGTACGCAGCAGGATTGTGGCTTGCAGTAACCATAATACCTGCCTGACATTTAAAATAGCGAACAAGGTATGACAGCACGGGTGTGGGCTGCAATTCCTTTGTTATATAAACCTTAATGCCGTTTGCAGCCAAAACTCTTGCGGCTTCTTTCATAAACAAGTCTGCTTTAATTCTGCTGTCGTGAGAGATAGCAACACAACCGCTGCCGTATTTGTTAAGAATATAATTAGCAAGTCCCTGTGTAGCCTGACGAACGACATAAATATTCATTCTGTTTGTGCCTGCACCGATTATGCCTCTGAGACCTGCCGTGCCGAATTTTAGTGATGTGTAGAAACGCTCGTAAATTTCGTTTTCGTTATTGCTTATTTCTTTCAGTTCGGAAACCAAATCGCTGTCCTCAACGGCATTTTTGCACCAATCACCATAAATTTTATTAATATCCATAAAATACCCCCGAATATAGTTTTGAACACATTTTTAGTTATATTCAAATATTTGTTTTTTAGATAACCAATAAGTAATATATCATAAATACAAACAAATTACAAGTTTTATATTGCCGATAATTTATAAGCAAATTTGACATATTTTAGTTGATTTTTTCAAGTTTGTAACTAATATCGTTTTCTTCAATAGTGTATCCGTTATCTTCCGCCTGACTGTATATATCGGTAAAATCCCATGCAGAATTTTTAGGAATATATATATTTAGGACTGTTTTCGGGATTTACGGTGTAATACTGTTTTAATCTTTCTATACTGCTTGGTTTTTCACCGGAAATCCAAGCGGAAAGTGTTCCGTAAGGGAAGTCGGCAGCGAGATAGCACCATGTTTTTGAAGTAAGGAAGAGTATTTTATCTTTTGGCTTATAGTTATAGTACTGTATATCTTGGTAAATTGACTCATAGGTATTATAATTATCAAGGCTTGTATATATACCTTTTGCAGGACCGCTTGTTATCTGATAGTTAAGTCCGCTCGGAGCAGAAGATTCCCAGAAACAGTGCTGGGCTTTTGAACCGATTTGCAGCCCTCCCTGAAGCAAGATAAGGAATAGAACAAACACAAAACTTGATTTTTTTACATATACAGCATATTCAATGTTATCCTGTGATGTTTTCATTTCTCTTATAAGCTGTGCAATGAAAATGTAGCTTGCAATATTTGAAGCTGAAACAGCCATTGATATAACATAGAAATACTGATTAGAAGAAAAGCTGATAGAAAGTGAATACAATATGCCGACAATAAATAAACTTGCAAAAAGATTTTTGGGTTTGTTTTTGCACAATATATATGCAGTAAATCCTGTGAAAATCATCGGAAACATTATTGCATTAAATGTTTTTGTGGTTAAATACGGGTAAAACATAATAAGGCTGAATACCGAAATAGCAGTTGATACGATAAGATACACAGAGCGGTGCTGCATCCTGTTTTTGTCTAAAGCCATAACTGCAAGTGTCACAAAATAGCTGATAAGTGCAAATTTAAAGTAATCAAGGTATTCATAGATCGAAGAAAAATACATTGCGATTTTTGTGGTAAATGCAGACTGCGGATGCTCGGGATCACCTAAAAGATAGGGCAAATATTCAAAGATTTCCGTAATGCTTACCCTTGTTAATGCAAACATAAGAAAAACCGCAGCAAGTGCAAATACTCCTATGCTGAAAAACAAAAATGTTTTAGGGGAGAATAAATTGCTTTTCAAAAGCAGGTTAAACCTGCAATTTTTTATTATTCTGCTGATTATAACACAAATTCCGTATATTATATAAACCGCCGCAAGATACGGACAGCACAGCACAGCGGCTGCAAAGAAGATTCCGCTCAGAATAAGAGGAGCTTTCTTTATATATCCCGTTGTTCCCATAATTACTCCGCTAAGCGTGATAAAATCAAGCCCCATGGTGTTATAGCTCATAGCCATAATATTAAACGGAGTAAATATAAAATACAAAACGGAACCAAACACAGAAATATAACCGTATTTTCTTAGCCTGTAATATACTACGCATGAAACTGCGGCATGGAAAATTATATAAACAGCTCTTGCCGTAAGAATAATTCCCTCGGTCGAGCCGGTTACAGTCGTAAATAACCATACAAACGGCATGAGTAAAAATCCCGAAAGCTGCGAAAGATGCCACTCATCTTTGATGGGTGCGTCTCCCATAATAAACCTTTGAGGCACTGTCAAATAAAAAGCTTCATCATCGCCGCCGAAACCGTAGATGCTTTTCCAGAAAGCAAAAATCAGTCCGGCTGCCAAAAGCACGATAAATAAACAGTCCTGCCATTTGTGCTTGTCGGCACGCTCACGCTGATTTTTAATAAATGCAGCTGTTTTATGAAAAATAATGATAATGTATTTGGTAATAAAATTAAGTATTGCAGAGCCGATTGCAGAACATATAAATACAAGCGGTACCGTTACAAAATAAAACGGCAGTCTGTCGGTCATTGAAGTTACTTGTGAATTAAGAATCGGATAAACAAGAGAATCAAATATATAGGAGAGAAGATAAATGCCGAGTGCAAGATCTGAAATCTTGTACAATACAAATTTTGTGCCGGTTTTAAAGTTATCGGTTTTAATTCGGCTTAACAGTGAAAACAAAAATACCGATAATATATACGGCTCAAATCCGTACCAATAAACATAAATTCCCGACTTGAAAGTTGTTCCGAAGCTTCTGTAAAAATTAAATGTTCCGAATATGAACAAACAAAGCAAAAAGAGTATCAGCATACTTCTTGTTTTCAGTTTAATCCCGAATTCACGGATATAGCATCCCGTAAAGTAGTAGGCAACAGGATAAAATCCCATCCACCAGCTTGGAACAAGTTTTGAGAAACTGTCTGAAATCTTGGGGTCGGACCACCAAACGGCAGTTTCAAAATTGTAAATGTTCATTAGCGTAGGCAAAATTGTGATTGCAATTAATGTGAGCACAAGCACCTGTTTTTGCCTTTTGCTTTTAAGACCGTTGTAGGCAACATTCAAGAACGGGGCAAGCAAGAATAAACCGATATACATTTCAATGTACCATGAGTAGTTTGCACCGGTAAAATCAAGAGTTCCGAATATGAAGCTTGAAAATGTAAAAGGATCACCGTATTTCACGGTTTTAAAAATCATACATGCAAGCGTTGCAAGCACAAAAATTATCAGAGTATGTGCTATTCCCGCGTAATACTTTTTGCTTAGGGTTTTATGTGACATCAGATAGCCCGTAAGAAGCATAAAAAGCGGCACGCAAACCGAAAATAGTGTACGCATAAGCACCATGATGTACATTTCCGTTCCCTGAACAGTTTGACTGTAAAATCCGTTATGCAAAAAAAAGTGAACGGAAACAACCGTAAAAACTGCGACTATGCGGATTATATCCAAGGCAGAATTTCTGCTTTGAAGTTTAATAGTATCCATAAATTTTACCTCTCTAATATATATACCTATACTCTAACATAGATTGTTTGCTTTTACAACTAAATAGTGAAAAATAATACATATTAATAATTATAAAATTAATGTAAAAAATGCTGCGGATAATAATTTTATCCGCAGCAGAATTAATCAAACTGTTAAATTATTTTGAATATCTGTATTTACCTGTGCTTTTCTTTGAAAAGCGTTTGTTTATTTTTGTAAATCCCATAGTTACAAAGTCAAGTCCGTCAACGGACACAATTATAAACAAGGGTGTAAAGTTATAAAGGTATCTTGACCGCGTTTCCCAAATTATAAAGAAAATAAACGCCGCAAAAATTATTCCTTTAAATAATGTTAAAATATTAATTTCAGGTTTTATACAGTCTTTCAGTATCGACATAAGAATCAGAAAAAGCAACATCAATTGAAATCCATTGCTATAAATAAAGAAGTAAAGATGGTTTTCTCCTTGATCCAGCACAAAAGAGTGAAGAATATTTTCTCTTTTGCAATCTTCAATATGGTGTGATATATAGTAGGTGCCGTCTTCCCAGGTCCATACAGCTTTTTTGAAAATATGCTCTGTAAGTCCTGCAGCTCCAAAATCTGAAATTCTATTCTTTATTTCTTTAATATTAGCATCTTGTTTTTCAGCCTTTGATTCAAAGCTTTCTGTATACTTGCTGTCATTTAGATTGTAATGCCCGTAACCCTTAAGTCCCATCATAATCCAATGCGTCAGTGGGTATTCGTGCCTGTCAGACTGCTCTTCGGTATATATATTAAGACTGTTAAAGGCAGATGAGTATATTACACCGATTGAGCCGAAGCCTGCAATAACAGCGAGTGCAATGCATAAAATCTGCTTTAGATTATATTTGAGGAAAGTATAAATCAAAACAGCGGCAAGCAGAATTATAAGACTGCCTTTTAGCTTGTAGCCTAAGAAAATCAATACGCCGCACAATGCAAGCAAAATATATTTTTTCAGTTTTGCATTTGAATTTACTGAGATAATAAAAAGATAAATTGCACCTATGCAGAAAGGCATTGAAAGTGAATCGGTATAATAATAGGGGACATAGGTGTAATAAGGTGCAAACATAAAGCAAAGCAGGAGCACAAACAGTGATTTTCTGTTTCCGAATATCTTTCTCGCAGTAAGCACGGTAAGTAACACAGAAATGTTTATTGCAAGTGCATTTATTATTACGGGAACAAGTGAGGGAACATAGCCGAAAATCAGATTACATATCCTGTATACAAACGAAAGAAGAAATACGAGTGCCAAATTGTTCGGGTAACGAATCAAATATACGCTGCCTTTTTCGCAGTCTTTTTGAATCAAGTCAAAATTACCCGTTGCACCAAAGTTTTGCGAATATCGTTCAATATATTGCATATCCGTAACAGGATTCATCTGTAAAAGATAACCGGTCATTAATTGAAGAATTAGAAGCACACCTACAGATGTAAAAATAAAAATTAAAACCTGTTTATCACTGATTTTCGGTTTTGAGCTAAGCCTTGAAGGATTGTTATATTTCTGAAAAAGAATATAAATCACAGTGATAACCAAAAGCAGTATAATAAAGAAAATAACTGCATAGGTTCTTTCGGGGGCTGAATACCCAATTTTGTTGTTCTCATAACCTGTCAGAATAATTCCGAAAAAGACAATGCCGAACAGTGCAAAAAAAGCAATGTGAAATACTCTATTCAGTACTTCAGACAATTTATTTGAATTCATTAGTCCTCAAGAAACTCCTCTACAATAAACCTCGGACGCTGTTTTGTTTCAAGGTAAATTTTGCCGATATATTCTCCTATTATACCGATTGCAAGAAGTTGGAGCCCGCCGATTGCCCAAATAGAGCAAAGTGTACTTGCCCAGCCTGAAACAGCCGCTCCTACGAAAAAGCTTATAATTGAATAGATTATCATAATCAAACTTATGCCAAAAACTATTGCACCCAAACCTGTAATCATTCTTATCGGCTGAATGCTCAGCGATGTTACTCCTTCCCAAGCGAGAGCCAGCATTTTTTTGAGAGGATACTTGCTTTCGCCCGCAAGCCTTTCAAAACGTTCGTATGTAACTATGTCGGATTTGTAGCCGATAAGAGGAACCATGCCTCTCAAAAATATATTTGTTTCCTTATACAAAGAAAACGCTTCCAAAGCACGCTTACTCATAAGTCTGAAATCTGCGTGGTTAAAGATTACTTTTGCACCCATCTTATTAAGAATCTTGTAAAATGCTTCAGCAGTAAATCTCTTGAAAAATGTATCGGTTTCACGCTTTGAACGAACGCCATAAACAACATCACAGCCCTCTTCGTATTTTTTTACC
The DNA here is from genome assembly GCA_019415945.1 of Clostridiales bacterium. Classification (GTDB taxonomy): domain Bacteria; phylum Bacillota; class Clostridia; order Oscillospirales; family Acutalibacteraceae; genus Ruminococcoides. The sequence goes on along the minus strand of DXYF01000028.1, from coordinate 204,210 downwards.
ATTTCATCAAAGGTGTTTATATCATCCTGTAGGTCAGCGTCAATTGAGATTACGGCTTCAGCTTTGTCCTTCAATGTCATAAGTCCGCATAAAAGTGCATTCTGATGACCTCTGTTGCGGCTAAGCTTGATACCCTGAAAAATAGGGTTTTCGTTATGAAGCTCTTTGATGATGCTCCATGTCTTGTCCTTTGAACCGTCATCAATAAAAACAATTTTGCTGTCAGTTGTAATTTTGCCCTCGCTCATCATATTGTCATATTTGTTTAAAAGCTTTGCGGCAGAGTCCCTTAATACTTCTTCCTCGTTGTAGCAAGGAATAGCAAGATAAAGTTTTGTCATAATATCCTCCGTTTTTATTAGTCAAATTTATGTCAAATAATAAAAATATAAAACATAGTATGACTAAATACCATATATTTCCTTATATTATAATTCTTCTATAATATATTGTCAATGCTACATCAATTTTGTAATTTAATTTAGTAAATTTAAAAAATCCTCTTGTAAAGAAAAACCAATTGTATTATAATATTAATGTTAGTAACCTTATGGAGGTAGTTTTATGTCACAGAAATCAATAGCAGTACTTACAAGCGGCGGTGATGCTCCGGGTATGAACGCAGCTGTCAGAGCTGTTGTCCGTGCCGGTATAAATAAAGGATTGAAAGTTTACGGAGTTTACCGTGGTTATAACGGTCTTCTTAATGGTGATGTTCAGGAGATGAATTTAAGAAGCGTTTCAGATATAATCGGAAACGGCGGTACCATGCTCTATACTGCAAGAAGTGAGGAGTTTCCTAAACCTGAGGGAATTAAAAAGGCGGCTGATTTTTGCAGAAGCCTTGATATAACAGGAGTTGTTGTTATTGGCGGCGACGGTTCTTTCAGAGGTGCAAGAGCTTTGACAAACGCAGGAATAAACTGCATCGGCGTACCGGGAACTATTGATAATGATATTGCCTGCTCGGAATATACGGTTGGTTTTGATACGGCTATGAATACTGCCATTCAAATGGTTGACCGTATCAGAGATACAGCTCAGTCACACGACCGTTGCTCAATTGTTGAGGTTATGGGCAGACGCTGCGGAGATATAGCGTTGCAGACCGGTATAGCAACCGGTGCAACAGCAATATTGGTTCCTGAGGTTGAATACAACATTGAGCGAGATGTTATTGCAAGAATTATCAACACTCAAAAGACCGGCAAAAAGCACTTTATTATTGTAGTCGCTGAGGGTGTCGGCGGTGTTAATGACCTTGCTAAGTATGTTGAACAACGACTCGGAATTGAAGCAAGAGCTACCGTTTTGGGTCATGTTCAGAGAGGCGGTTCTCCGACTCTGCGTGACAGAGTTGTAGCAAGTGAGATGGGCTTCAAAGCTGTTCAGCTTCTTAATCAAAATATCGGTAACAGAGTTGTTGTTATGAGAGACGGCAAAATTGTTGATCTCGACATAAATGAGGCACTCGATATGCCCCGTGTGTTTGATGAAGAGCTTTATAACATTGCAATGACTATTTCTATCTGATTTTCACTTGTGAAAATTTTGGGGCGGACTGAGTTCGCCCTTACTTTTTAAGTGTTTTTAATCAAAATTCTTGAAAGGAATTATAACTATGCTTTCCGACTCACAAAAGCTGTCAAAAGGTTTAATTGTTTATTCGGTGTTAATATCGGATTTTGAAAAGCTTGATTTTAAAAATGACGCTCTTGCAGGTGTCCGTGCAAACTTTTTTAACTCGAATAAACAGACGCAAGCAGATAAAACTCAAATTTCATTTGAAGATAAGGATTATAAAATTTCTTATTCAATGACTGACGGTATTCCTTTGTCTTGGAAAGTATCAAGAAATAATCAGCCTTTTCAGTCTGTAAAAAAGATAAGCGAATATCTTTACAGTGTAATTTTGTACGGCAAAAACGGTATCGTTAATAAAAGAATATATTTTGATAATAATCATATCTGGTTACGCACAGAATATTTTGATGATAATTTTGAAGGTGTTAAAATCGGTGTTTTAACACCTAAGATTATTTGTGATGTATTCTCAATAGAGTTTGAACGCATATCGTTAGACGGTTCTCGTTTCTCAACTCTTTTATATCCTTCTGCAACACCTCCTCTCAAAAAATGTGCAGGTCTTGTTTACACAAATACAGGTATGCTTTGGTATGATCAAATTTTCGCACCTAAAGATCTCGTCATTCCGGGTTTGGGTGTAAATAAGATTATTTCGGGATTTGAGTTTAATGACGACAGTTCGGATTTCAGCAACTCTGATTTGGTAAATTTTTGTGACGCTGATTATCTTGAAGACAATGAAAGTTATGACGAATTCAAAATTAATAATCAAGCAAACGCGTCAGAATGTGATAAGAAATCTTATTCTGCATATGATAAGATTCAGAATATACTTTTTGAAGCTCAAAAGACGAATAAAGATTTGTTCGGCGAAATAATAAATCAAACTTCGGAAATGTCTGCGGATGACAATGATTCAGCTCAGTCGAACGCCGACTTGTCTGACGCTTCGGATGAAAATGAATCTTTAAAAGATTTGACTGATATTAATGAGTCTTGTGTTGATACTCAAATGTCAGATAATTCTTTTGAATCTGATGATGTACTTAATGAAGTGTCTGATAAAATATCTGATGATGTGCAGATAACCGAAAATATTTTTGACGGTGATGATACACTTGATTACGAAAAGCAAGAGCTTGCTGACTGTAATGTTATAATTCATACTAAATCAGGTAAGTATTCATATTACGGTAATGTTGATAAAAATAATAATCGTACAGGCAAAGGCCGCACGGTAACACCGGATGGTATTACCTCCTATGAGGGAGATTACTCGGATGACAAGCGTAACGGATTCGGTGTTTGTTATTATAAAGAGGGAAATATCAACTATGTCGGTAACTGGGTAGACGGCAGAAGAGAGGGCTGCGGCGTCGGCTACCGCTTAAGCGACAGCACCATGCATATAGGAAAATGGGCAGATAACCTGCCGACAGAGTACGGTGCAAGATTTGACAGTGACGGTAATTTTATTGATGTATGTTTTTATGATAACGGCGTAAGAAACGGTAAGAGTGTTTCTTTTGATGAAAAGGGCAGAGTAGTCATAAAAACATGGGCTGACGGCGAGCTTGTATCTGAATTTACAGTAGATGAAGAGGAGTAATAATGGATACTGTCAATAAATTTCTTCAAGATGTAATGCCTAACATATTAATGCTTGCGGCAGTAATCGTCATTGGTTTTGTCGCTTCAAAACTAATTGTAAAGCTGTTAAAAAACATTCTTGATAAAACGAATATCGACCATACGGCTGTTACTTTTGTAGTGTCATTGGTAAAGGTAATGCTGTATTTAATCGTTGTTATAACAGCACTTGCAACTATAGGCGTAAATGTTGCGTCACTTATTACTGCTGTCGGTGCTGCTGCACTCACGGCAGGTCTTGCGTTGCAGGACAGCCTCAGCAATTTGGCAAGCGGTATGATAATACTGTTTAACAAACCGTTTGTTGCAGGCGATATTCTTGAATTTGAGGGCGTTAAGGGAAGAGTAGAAAGCATTAAGATATTTTTTACAACTATTCATACGCTGGATAATAAAATTGTTACCATACCAAATTCCCGGCTGACAACCAATAATGTAATTAACTGCACTATGGTCGACAAAAGAAGGGTAGATCTAAAATATACAATCAGTTATGACGATGATATTTCAAAGGTGAAAGGTCTTATGTATATGCTTATTTCAGAGAATAAAGATATACTGAGTGATCCCGAACCCGCAGTCTATGTCGGAGAGCATCTTGAAAGCGGAATAGAAATAATTGTCATGATATGGACTGAAACCGACAAATATTACGATGTATATTACTATATGCAGGAACATGTAAAGCTTGCTTTTGATAAAAACGGCATTACAATCCCTTATCCGCACATAGTCGTAAAGAATGAAAAATAATATTGGTATAATCTGCTTTATCATGTAAATAATAATGGTGTCGTATCAACGGCACCATTTTTTATTTTTAAGGGTGATTGTTATGAAAAAAATTCTTTTATTAGTTTCTACTGCCTTGATTTTAATTTTATCTCTTGTGGGCTGCGGTATGGGAGATGCAGCCTCCGACGCAATGTCAGGAGCAGGAGACGCAGTATCCGATGCAATGTCAGGAGCAGGAGATGCAGCTTCCGATGTTGTTTCAGGAGCTGAGAGTGCTGCTACCGACGCAATGGACGGCAATGACGATGATAATTCATCAAACGGAGATGTAACCGACACAGACGGAATTATCGGCAATGATGATAATAAAACAGATGACACTACAAATGACACGGACAATGGCGATACCTCCGTTACTTCAGCAACTGAAAATCTTTTATAACTTTTAACCAGACGCCGCAAGCACAATAAGCCTCGAAATATCGAGGCTTATTGTGTGTTGCTTATCTAATTTATACAGCTTTATCGAGTTCGTATTTCAGCTGCTTGATAATTTTCTTTTCAAGCCTTGAAATATAAGACTGCGATATACCGAGCTTATCCGCGACTTGCTTTTGCGTATGTTCTTTCTTTCCGTTTAATCCGAACCGCAGTTCCATTATCAAACATTCTCTTTCTCCGAGATTTGACACCGCATTCAGCACAAGCTTTTTTTCAAGTTCGTTTTCAATATTAATGTTAACGGTATCAGGCTCGCTGCCAAGTATATCGCAAAGTAAAAGCTCGTTTCCGTCCCAATCTGTATTCAAAGGCTCATCTATGGATATTTCGTTTTTGAGTTGTGAGGACTTTCTCAAAAACATAAGTATTTCATTTTCAATACACCTTGAAGCGTAGGTTGCAAGCTTAATGTTTTTTTCGGGTGAAAAAGTATTTACTGCTTTTATAAGCCCTATTGTACCTATTGAAATCAAATCCTCTGCTCCTGCACTTGGGGATTCAAACTTTTTTGCTATATAAACAACAAGTCTTAAATTATGTACAATAAGCGGTTGTCTTGCGTTTTCATCTCCGTTTATTATTTTCTGCATAACATCAAATTCCTCCTCTTTACTCAGGGGAGGCGGCAATGTTTCGTTTCCGTTAATATAAAATATTTCATTATCAGATAAAAACAGCATTTTAATTTTAAAAATTAGATTATGTATAAGCATATTAACCTCTCACTTAGTATTTTTAATAATTTCATAAGGTATCAAAGCCCGTATTTCGCTTTTTATAATATTTCTGCATATACCTACATAGACATCATTAATTTCAACTCCGTCAATTTTAATTTTTTGAGGACAAAATCCGTGTATAATTCCATCGCCTCCAAGACTTGTAAATGGAATTATTCTTGTGCTTTCCGCTTTGGGTTTGTATCCGTCAAGCAATTCCTCTTCAGCTATAATTACATAATTACCCGAAAAAGGCTCTTTGACATTACAGCCGCTGTCAATTTTTGCTTTAAAAGTTATCACCCTTTCTGATGTAATAATTTCTACATTGCATATACCGCCTCCGTTTACACCTTTCGTCAACCTTTTTATTATTTTGAGAATATAATAACAGACAAGCGTCAGAATAATAAGAACAATAGGGGAAATATTAAAATAAACGGTATCATTGTATATTTCCATTCCTGCGGGTTTAAATGATGTGTAAATAAAAATCATAATTCCGCAAAATGTAAATGATATTAAAAAATACACAGATACTCGTTTAATGTAACTTTTAATATTGCTTTTTCCGAATACAGAAAATACTATCACACACGCTGTGACTATATCAAAAGCGATATTAATTCCGAACGGAAGCTTAGGTAAAAGAGCTGCAAGGCTGAATATTCCGCCGATAACGCTTCCCAAAATAATTCTGCTCATTGAAGTGCCGAGATGAAGAAATTTCTTTGTGCAAAGAATTATAAAAAAGTCTATAAATATATTAACTGTTATTAATATGTCAATATATACAGTTCTCATTATTTTCACCCCTTATAAATTATTACACACAAAGTAAATATTTCATGTCACAATATGTACAGGAGGAAAAATAAAATGTTATTGGGAATAATTATAGGAATGTTTATCGGAGCTTTCGTAGGTGTAAGCATAATGTGCCTTTTTTATTACACCAAAAACCAATAAAAAGTCGACCTCCAATCGTTAGATGAAATTCTGACGCTTGGGGGTCGATTTTAATTTTGAATATTTAATTTTTATTATTTGTTATCGGTCAAGAAAAATTTATATAAGTTAAGCGTTTAGGTTTCTTTTTCCGAGGAAAACAAGAGCCACCATTCCCGAACCTACATGTGAGCCGATTACAGGTCCTATGTCGCAAATCTGAACCTCTTTGCACATTCCTTTAAGTGCTTTTTTCAGCTCAAGAGCTTTTTCTTTGTCATCTGCATGAGCAACAAAAACAATGTTATCTTTGTTTTCATCTCTGTCACGCTCATAATACTTTATTAAAGTGGGGATTATATTACTTTTGCCTCGAATTTTATTAACATTTATAAGATATCCGCCGTCATCTACGCTTAAAAGCGGCTTTATCTGCAAGGCTTTACCAAAAGCAGCCGTAACAGAGGAAATTCTGCCGCCCCTTTTAAGCTGGTCAAGGTCGTCTACCACAAACCAATGGCAAACATTCAGCCTTGTATTTTCTATAAAGCTTGCAAGTTCATCAATAGTCGCACCTTCAGCATATTTTTTGCCTGCAAGATATACAAGGTATCCCAATCCTGCTGAGTCGCAGAAAGAGTCAATAGCTATAATTTTTCGGTCCGGATATTTTTCTTTTAAGTCCTTTACTGCCATAAGGCAGGTATTATAAGTTCCGCTTAGTCCCGATGAAATTCCTGTATAAATAACATCTTTACCTGCTTTTAAATACTCTTCAAAACAGTTTGTAAATTTTTCATAATTAATTTGAGTTGTTTTGGAATTTACGCCCTCTTTGATTTTTGCGTAAAACTCGTCAAGACTCATCATTCTTGCGTCGGGATAGTGAAGGTAACATTTTTCCTCCATTTGAAATTCCATTGGAATAACCTCTACTCCGATTTCGTTTATTTGCTGTTCGCTTAGGTCGCACGATGCATCAGTCATAAAAATATAATCCATAATTTCATCTCCTTTTAGTAATAAGAAACAATTTAATTTTATCAAACATATATTAAAAAGTCAACGAATACAATTATATACATATTATAAGTATAATAAGGTGGAGTATGCTATGAATTGCAGATTTGCGGATTTGCGGCACAAGGAAGTAATCAGCTGCTGTGACGGTACAAGACTTGGGTTTGTGGACGACATAATTGTCGATACCAAAACTGCCTGTGTAGTTTCACTCGTGATATTCGGTCGTATGAGTTTTTTCGGATTATTCGGAAAATGTGAGGATTATATAATTCCGTGGGAGAAAATTGAACTGATCGGCGATGATACAATCATTATATCATGCAAGACTCCTAACCCTGTAAAAAGACATAAAAGAGGAAGATTTAATCAAAAAAATTAAAAAAAGTCACTTTCTCTTATGGTGGCAAAATAAACTAAGCAACATGAAATAATATATGCAATTTGCACAAAGTATAATTGCATTAAAAAAATAAAATCCAAATTGTTACATTAATATTACAATGGTTACAGTCCGATTTACGGCTTAAAACTTGCAATTTGACTTGTTTTGTGTTTTAATATCTTTGAAATTGTGTGTTTGATAAAATTTTAACGACTAAAGGAAGTTGCACTCAGGCTGTTTGAATTTACATTCATAAGCAAACACAAGATTTATATGTTATTTCTTGTATTGAGTGCATAAGTCACAGGGAGGATAAATTTTTGAGAGCGACAAAATACAAGTATTACAAAAGCGAAGCTAAAGTATGCAAAAAAACAAAGAAACCTTTATCGGGCAAAACCGTCAAGGCTGCATCCTTTGTGTTTGCAGTTGTTCTTGCAGCAGCTGCACTTATTATTCCGACAACAACACTTGCACCTGATGTTGACGCTTATGAAGACAGCAAGGCGGCATCGTATATGGTCGGTGACTTAAGTGATTTTGCTGCAGTGATTTCCGACAACTGTTATCTTGAAACAACTGTTCCTACTCTTAATGAGGAAACAACCGTCGAGGAAACTACTGAGGCTGTACAGGAAACAAAGCTTGCAAAGGTGACAAGTACAGAGGCAACTGAGTCTGAAGAAGTTGAAACAACTACCGAAGCTATTGTAAATACTCAGCCTGAGGTTAGTGAAAGCACGGTTCCCGCTCAAATGCCCGAGGAAGAGGAAGCAGAAGATAGCAGCTCTTCCGTAAGTTCAGGTAATTATTTAATTAATATCAGTAATCCTGACCCGAATTACAGCCCGTCTTCGGTTAAGTTGTCATCAAGCGAAAGAGATAAACTTGAAAGACTTGTAATGGGCGAGGCAGGCAGCATGAGCTTTAACGGCTGTGCACTTGTGGCTCAGTGTATAAGAGATGCGATGAATCGTTCTAACACGACATCAGTAGATAGGATTATTTCCGAATACAATTACTATGCACCTACAAATAAGGCTCCGAACCAAAAGGTTAAGGACGCCGTAGCGTACATATTTGATCAAAACGGCTCCGCTGTTCAGCATAGAATACTTTGTTTCTATACAGGCACAAGCGGATGGCACGAAACACAGAATTTCATAGTAGGCTGCGATAATGTAAGATTTTTTGATATGAAAGCAGCGTAAAATATTTAAAAAAATCAAGTGCAAAACACTTGATTTTTTTTATTTTTATGGTATAATATATAAGCATTTCGCACGCTGATGCTTGTCGGCAGGGTGGCATAGTATGCTTATTGGGTCGATAAAATCAAGGCACAGCGGAGGTTTTAACCTAAGGAGGAAATTAAAATGGCAGTAGTTTCTATGAAACAACTCCTGGAGGCCGGCGTACACTTCGGTCACCAGACAAGAAGATGGAACCCTAAGATGGCTAAGTACATCTTCACAGAACGAAACGGAATTTATATTATTGACCTTCAGAAGAGCGTTAAAAAGCTCGAGGAAGCTTACAGCTTTGTTCGCGAGATTTCCGCAGAGGGCAAGAGCGTACTTTTCGTAGGTACAAAGAAGCAGGCACAGGATTCTGTTAAGGAAGAGGCTGAGCGTGCAGGTGCTTACTATGTAAACGCAAGATGGCTCGGCGGTATGCTCACAAACTTCGCTACAATCCGCAGAAGAATTGCTCGTTTAAAGCAGCTTCGTGTAATGCAGGAAGACGGCACATTTGACCTTCTTCCCAAAAAGGAAGTTATTAAGCTTAACCTTGAAATTGATAAGCTTGAGAAGTTTATGGGCGGCATTAAGGATATGACAGAGATGCCCGGTGCTCTCTTTATCGTTGACCCGAGAAAAGAAAGAATTGCAGTTTCAGAAGCTAAAAAGCTCAATATCCCTATTGTTGCTATTGTTGATACTAACTGTGATCCCGATGAAATTGATTATGTTATCCCCGGAAACGATGACGCTATCCGTGCAGTAAAGCTTATTGCAGGTGCAATGGCAGACGCTGTTATCGAGGGCAGAGAAGGCCAGACGGGTGCAGCTGCTGTTGAAGAAACAGAGGAAGAAGCAGCTGAATAATTAAATTTACAACTATTTTTGAAAGGATGTATTCATAATGGCAGCATTTACAGCTCAAGATGTAAAAGCACTCAGAGAAAAGACAGGCTGCGGCATGATGGATTGCAAAAATGCACTTAAAAATGCTGACGGCGATATGGATAAAGCTATTGACTTTTTAAGAGAACAGGGTCTTGCAAAGCAGGCTAAAAAGGCAAGCAGAATTGCTGCCGAGGGCGTTGCTTATGCTTGCACAAGCGATGACCTTTCTGTCGGCGTTGTTATTGAGGTTAACGCTGAAACCGACTTTGTTGCTAAGAACGAATCATTTATGGATTTTGTAAAGACATGTGCAGATACAGTAATCAAAAATAATCCTGCGGATGTAGAAGCACTTCTTGCTCTTCAGGCTGAGGGCACATCTCAGACAGTTGCTGAACTTTTACAGGAGAAAGTTCTTACAATCGGTGAGAACATTCAGATCCGTCGTTTTGAGCGTATGGAAGGCACATGTGTTGCATATGTTCACGCCGGCGGTAAAATCGGCGTTCTCGTAAACTTTGACACAGATTTGGCAGCTAAACCCGAGTTTGTATCATACGGCAGAGATGTAGCAATGCAGATTGCAGCTCTTAACACACAGTACCTCAATGAAAGCGATGTACCCGCAGAGGTAATCGAGCATGAAAAAGAGGTTATGCGTCAGCAGGTAATCAACGAGGGTAAGCCCGAAGCTATCGCAGATAAGATTGTTATGGGTAAGATCGGCAAGTTCTATAAGGAAAACTGCCTTGTTGATCAGGAGTTTGTTAAGGACAACAAGCTTTCTGTTAAGCAGTACACTCAGAATGTTGCGAAGTCACTCGGCGGATCTATTGAAATCAAGAAGTTTGTTCGTTTTGAAAAGGGCGAAGGAATTGAGAAGCGTCAGGACGATTTTGCTGCTGAAGTTGCAAGCATGGTTAAATAATTTAATCAGTAAAATAAATTATCCCGTCACTTTTGTGGCGGGATTTTTGCATTATAGGAAACTGCTCGAAAACGGTCGGGCAAAGAAGGTTTGATAATATTAACCTGTCTGCCCGATTTGCGTGTCGAGGCACTCGACTTTTTTTACAGTAAATATATATTTGACTTGTTGACCCGTCTGTTTATACAATGTATAATATATACAAATATTTTAACAGTCGGGAGATTACATTATGAAAAAAGTAATTGATGTAAAAATAGAAAATCCGCAGTACTGCGTTGTGACAAATATTACATTTTCACAGGTTGACTCTTGGTTTGGACATACAAGAAAAGATTTAAAACTGGATCTCATTTACCCGGAAGATAAAACCAAAAAATATCCCTGTGTTGTTTGGGTGTGCGGAGGAGGCTGGCTCTCAATAGATAAATCAGCACACCTTGCATATTTATCTCAGCTTGCGAGAAGCGGATTTGTTGTTGCAAGCGTTGAATACAGAACAAGCAACGAAGCTGTATTTCCCACTCAGCTTCAAGATGTAAAGTCCGGAATACGCTACCTAAAGGCTCATGCGGACAGATATTCAATAGATACAAAACGCATCGGAGTAATGGGGGAGTCTGCCGGAGGTTATCTTGCATCTATGGCAGGACTTGTTAATGACAAAAAGTACGATGTCGGAGATTACCTTGAACAGTCAAGCAAAGTGTATGCGGTTTGCCCTTGGTATCCTCCGACAGATCTTTCAAAATTTCCGTTTAAATCCGAGCTTCAGGCACAGGCAAGCTTTGAATCATTGATGATGGGTAAAAATGTTTTCACTCATAAGGATGAAGCTTTTAAAATAAGTCCCGTTTCGCATGTAACAAAAGATGCACCGCCGTTTTTGATTATTCACGGCACAGGTGACAGTACAGTGCCGTTTTCTCAGAGTGAAATACTCCACGACAAGCTCACTGAATTTGACTGTGATGCAACATTAATTGCAATTAACGGTGCCGAACACGCAGACATCAATTTTTATCAGGATATAATATGGGATAAGATAATAAAATTCTTTAAAGAAAAATTATAATCTTACGGGAATATTTTTCTCGTTTAAATATTTTTTTAATTCTGGAATAGGGATTTCGCCGAAGTGAAAAAGTGATGCCGCAAGAACGGCGTCGGCTTTTCCTTCTGTAAATGCTTCATAAAAATGTTCCAAAGCTCCTGCTCCGCCGCTTGCAATTACAGGTATATTTACTCTTTCGGATACAGCTTTTGTAAGTGCAATGTCATATCCTTTTTTTTGACCGTCCTCATCCATGCTTGTGAGCAGAATTTCTCCTGCACCGAGTTTTTCGCATTTTACCGCCCATTCCAAGGCGTCAAGTCCGACAGGGGTTCTTCCTCCGTTTACATATACTTCCCAGCCGTTTTCACATCTTTTTGCGTCAATAGCGGCAACAACGCACTGACTTCCGAATTTATATGCCGCTTCGCTGATTAATTTGGGGCGGTGTACTGCGGCGGAATTAACCGAAACCTTGTCCGCTCCTGCACGCAAAAGTGCGTTGAAATCATCAACACTTCTTATTCCTCCGCCCACCGTAAACGGTATGAATATAGAGTCGGCTACTTTTTCAACCATGTCGATAGTGATGTTTCTTGAATCACTTGACGCTGTTATATCAAGAAATACAAGTTCGTCGGCACCTTGCTTGTCGTACTGAACGGCACTTTCAACAGGATCGCCTGCATCAATCAGATTAACAAAGCTCATTCCTTTAACAACCCTGCCGTTTTTTACATCGAGGCAGGGAATAATCCTTTTGGCGTACATTACAATATACCTCCTTGTCCGTTGCTTACTATGTCTGCAAAATTTTTAAGAATTTTCAGTCCTGTTTCACCGCTTTTTTCGGGGTGAAACTGAGTTGCAAATATATTATCTTTTTCAATAGCGGCGTCAATCTTTACGCCGTACTCTGTTTGTGCCGATACGATGTTTCTGTCGCTTGCGGTCAGAAAATATGAATGTACAAAATACACATACGGATTTTTTTCGATATTTGCAAAAAGCCTGCTTCCTTTTTTTATCTCAAGGCTGTTCCAGCCAATATGAGGTATTTTTAATCCATCATTAGAGGGGATTTTTGTTATTGTACCGTTAAAAATTCCAAGCCCCTCGGCTTTAGGGCTTTCCTCACTGCCGGGAAAAAGAAGCTGTAAACCCAGGCATATGCCCAAAAAGGGCTTTTGACTTTTTGTGTATTCAACAACGGTATCTTTGATACCGAACTTATTCATAGTATCCATAGTATCGCCGAAAGAGCCTACTCCGGGAAGAACAGCACCGTCAGCCTGCATAATTTTATTTTTATCTCTTGTAACAAAAGCTTCGCACCCGATATGGGCAAGAGCCTTTTTAACGCTTTGGATATTGCCTGCCCCGTAGTCAATTATAGCAATCATATTTTCATCTCCAGTATTAACTAATTTAAGATGATTTTACCATATGTGCATATTCTTTGCAACTATAAGTACATAACATTTCATAATATTGTAAATAATAATTAAAATCAAAGTTGTTATTATTGAATTCTGCAAGCCAATGTGTTAAAATGAAAGAAATTGATTGTTTTTCTATTTGTATTATATATTGATGTGCAAACAAGGGGTATTACAGAATGATAACTCATTTACTTACAAGAATTGACTTGATGATGAATTCATTTTCCAAGGGGCAAAAAAGAATTGCTTTGTATATTGAGGAACATTACGATAAAGCGGCGTTTATGACTGCATCAAAGCTCGGAGAAACCGTGGGCGTATCGGAGAGTACAGTGGTGCGGTTTGCTTCCGAACTGGGTTATGACGGCTATCCTAAACTTCAAAAAGCCATGCAGGAGATGATAAGAAATAAGCTTACATCGGTGCAGAGAATTGAGGTTACTTACGGCAGAATAGGAAATGAAAATGTTTTAGACAGTGTTCTTAATCAAGATATAGAAAAAATCAGGCGAACAATAGAAGAAACCTCGCATGAAGATTTCAGCCGTGCCGTGGATGAAATTTGCAAGGCAAAGAGGATATATATATTCGGCGTGCGTTCTACCGCCGCAATAGCAAATTTTCTCGCTTACTATTTTGAATTAATATTTGACAATGTCCGTGTAGTAAACACAACAAGCTCCACTTCTGCATATGAACACATTTTCAGAATCACCGATAAGGATGTTATGATAGGCATTTCATTCCCACGCTACAGTAAAATGGCCGTAGACGCTATGGATTTTGCAAGATCAAGAGGTGCCCATGCGGTTGCAATTACAGACAGCATGGCTTCTCCTTTGGTACAGTCCGCCGATTCTGTTTTAATAGCAAGAAGCGATATGGCGTCAATAGTCGATTCGCTTGTTGCACCCTTAAGCTTAATTAACGCTCTCATCGTCGCAACCGTACTCAAAAAGAAAGATGAGGTTTCCGAAACTTTTCGTCAGCTTGAACAGGTTTGGAACAGAGAGGGCGTATATACAAATCATGATACTGAACAGGATAAGCAATAATTATGATAAGTAAAAAGGTTGTTGTAATCGGTGCGGGTGCGTCGGGACTTGTTGCGGCAGGTTTTGCGGCGAGAAACGGTGCAAAGGTTATTGTTATAGAAAAGAACAAGCGTGTCGGCAGAAAAATAATGATAACAGGAAAGGGCAGGTGCAATGTCACAAATGACTGTGATGTTCAGGGCTTTATCAGAAATGTTCCTGTAAACGGCAAGTTTCTTTATTCTGCAATAAATTCTTTTACGCCTCGTGACACAATCGAGTTTTTTGAAGACCTCGGACTTGAGCTGAAAACCGAAAGAGGTAACAGGGTTTTTCCCGTGTCGGATAAAGCCGTTGATGTAGTGGACGCCCTCAATGATTTTGTAAAAAACAGCGGCTGTAAGGTGGTCTGCGACAAAGCACATTCCGTTATAATCGAAAATAACGAGGCAATCGGTGTTGAGTGTGAAAATGCGACTTATTATTGTGACAGCGTAATCGTTTGCTGCGGCGGTATGAGTTATCCGCTTACAGGTTCAACCGGTGATGGATACGATTTTGCAAGAAAAGCAGGTCATACAGTGACTCCGTTAAAACCGTCGCTTGTCCCGCTTGAAAGCAGCAATCCCGACTGCAAGTCCATGCAAGGTTTATCACTAAAAAATGTTTCACTGAAGATCAGGAATAACAATTCAAACAAAATCGTGTATTCCGACTTCGGCGAAATGCTTTTTACTCACTTCGGAATAAGCGGACCCATGGTTTTATCTGCAAGTTCTCATATTCGGGATATGTCTTGCAGAAAATATACAGCTTTAATTGATTTAAAGCCGGCGTTAACACATGAGCAGCTTGACAAAAGGATTCAAAATGATTTCAGAGAAAACGCAAACAAGGATGTTTCAAATTCATTTATAAAGCTTTTGCCGAAAAAAATTATAATTCCCGTACTGAAAAGGTGGGGAGTACCTTTTGACAAAAAATGCAACTCCGTTACAAAAGAGGAACGCAGAAAACTTTGTGAAATTTTAAAGGAATTTACGATTGAAATAAACGGTTTCAGACCGATTGAAGAAGCAATAATAACTTCAGGCGGTGTTAAAACCACGGAAATCAACCCCAAAACAATGGAAAGCAAGCTGATAAAAGGACTGTACTTTGCAGGTGAAATATTGGATTGTGATGCCTATACAGGCGGATTTAATCTTCAAATAGCTTGGAGCACAGGCAGACTTGCGGGTATTTGTGCCGCAGAAATAAAAAGCGATTAATCGGAGAGGATGAATTTTATGTCTATTGCAATAGCTCTTGACGGCCCTGCAGGTGCAGGAAAGTCATCAATAGCAAAGAGAGCGGCAAAGGCTCTTGACTATATATATGTCGATACAGGTGCGTTGTACAGAACAATAGGTCTTGCCGCGTCAAGAAAAGGCGTCGAGCCGAAGCCTTCAAAAGAGGTTGAAAATCTTTTGAGTGAAATAACAGTCGATCTCACATTCAATGATTCGGGAGAACAGGTGGTTTTGCTCAACGGCGAAGATGTTTCGGGGCTGATAAGAACTCCAGAGGCTTCTATGATGGCGTCAAAAATATCCGCTGTACCGACCGTCAGAGCGTATCTTCTTGATTTGCAGAGAAATATAGCAAAGACGCACAATGTAATCATGGACGGCAGAGATATCGGAACGGTTGTACTGCCCGACGCAAAGGTTAAGATATTCCTCAGTGCATCTCCCGAAGCAAGAGCGGAGCGTAGGTATAAGGAGCTTTGCGAAAAAGGCATGGATGTAAAATACGAGGATGTGCTAAACGATGTTATCACTCGTGATTATAATGACACTCACCGTGAAACTGCACCTTTAAAGCCTGCACAGGGATGTATAATGGTAGATACAACAGAGCTCAATTTTGAACAGTCGGTAGAAAAAATTATATCTGTAATAAAGGAGAACATTTAATGGGACAATCAAAGGTGCTTTATTTTGTCGGCAGAATTGTATGTACTCCGATATTTAAGCTTTTATACAGATATAAGTCAGTTAATGAATACGCTATACCGGAAAAGCAGGGATTTATAGTAGCCTGTAATCACTTATCATACTCTGACCCTGTTTTGCTGGGTCTTTGTCAGAAACGCAGGCTTTTTTTTATGGCTAAATCGGAGCTTTTCAGAAACAAATTTTTCTCTGCATTGATTCGTGCTTTGGGAGCTTTCCCGGTTGAAAGAGGAACCGGCGATAACGAGGCTATAGAAACAGGCGAGGATCTAATCAGAGAAGGCGAGATAATGACTATTTTTATCGAGGGCGGCAGAACCAAAACTGGTGAACTTATGCGTCCGAGAAGCGGGTGTGCACTTGTCGCACAGCAAATGCAGGTTCCTGTAATTCCCGCTTGTATAACAGTAGTGGGAAATCCAAAAAGACTCTTTTCAAAGCGTGTAATTCATTTCGGAAAACCTCTTACTCCGCAGCAGCTTGGATTAACTCCTAACGGAGGAAGAAAAGAGCTCAAGGATGCTTCCAACAGGATCATGGAACAAATTAAAATAATGAGAGAGCAGGATTTGCGTGAATATAAAAATAGCTAAATCAGCGGGTTTTTGTTTCGGAGTTAACCGTGCAATAAAAATGGTCGAGGAGTTGCTTGATAAAAATTACAAGGTGTGTACTCTCGGACCGATAATTCATAACATGGAGGTTGTGCGTGACCTCGAAAGCCGAGGCTGCCGTACCATTGAGTCTGTTGGGGAACTAAGAGACGGTGAAACGCTTGTAATCCGCTCGCACGGAGTACCACAGCATATTATTGATGAATTAGAAAGCGGAGGATATGATTTCAAGGACGCGACCTGTCCTTTTGTGAAAAAAATCCACACTACGGTTTCATCGGCTGATCCCGATAAAGATATTGTTCTCATTGCAGGAAACAAGATGCATCCGGAAGTTTGCGGTATAATAGGACATTGCAATGCGGAATGTTATACTTTTAATAACGAGCAGGAGTTAGCTGAAATATTTTCGATAATTCCAAAATCGAATAATAAACAACTGTTAGTTGTTGCACAAACCACTTTTGACACAAAAGAGTGGAAAAAATGTATAAAAAAGATAAAAAACCTATGTACAAATGCAAAAATATTTGATACAATATGTAATGCTACGTCAGTTAGGCAAACCGAAGCAGACACAATAGCTGCAAGCTCTGATTTTATGGTTGTTATTGGTGACAGACACAGCTCTAATACAGGCAAGCTTTTTGATATATGCAAAAAGCAATGCTTAAACACCGTTCTTATCGAAACATCGGGGGAGCTTGACTATTCAAAAGTTAGGTCGGCAAATAATATAGGCGTAACTGCAGGTGCGTCAACGCCTGCAAGGATAATAAAGGAGGTACTGGATACAATGAGTGAAATTAAATCCGGTGAAACAAATTTTGAAGAATCTTTTGAGGAGTTACTTGAAGAGTCCCTCAAAAACTTAAATACAAATGAGAGGGTAATGGGTACAGTGCTCAGCATTGCTCCCAACGAGGTTCAAGTCGATGTCGGAAGAAAACAGACGGGTATCATTCCTGCTTCTGAACTTTCAAACGACCCCAATGCAAGACCTGAGGATGTTGTCAAAGTCGGCGACGAAATTGAGCTTCTTATCATGAAGACTAACGACCAAGAGGGTACAATTATGCTTTCAAAGCGTAGAGTTGACGCTCAAAAAGGTTGGGATGAGCTTCAGGAAAAGGTAGATTCTCAGGAAATTCTTACAAGCAAGGTAACTGAAGCTGTAAAGGGCGGCGTAATCGTTCTTTACAACGGAGTAAGAATATTTATCCCTGCTTCACAGGCTACTGCTACCCGTGACGAAAAGCTTGAGGATCTCGTAGGTCAGGATGTCGAGTTCAGACTTATCGAGGTATCACAGCACGGCAGACGCAGAAGAGCTATCGGTTCAATCCGCAGCGTACTCAAGGAGCGCAGAGCTGCTTTGCGTGAGGAATTCTGGAAGAACTGCGAAATCGGCAAGCGTTATAAGGGCGTTGTTAAGTCACTTACAAGCTACGGTGCTTTTGTAGACCTCGGCGGAGTATTCGGTATGATCCATATTTCCGAGCTTTCTTGGACTCACATCAAGCATCCGAGCGAAGTTGTAAATGTCGGCGACACCGTTGATGTTTATGTAAAGGATATTAACGAGGAAACAAAGAAAATCTCTCTCGGCTTTAAAAATGCTGAAGATAATCCATGGGAAATTCTCAAAAACAAATACCCTGAGGGTACGGTTGTTAACGCTACTATTGTAGGTCTTACATCTTTCGGTGCGTTTGCAAACATTATCCCCGGTATTGACGGTCTTATTCACATTTCTCAGATTGCCAACAAGAGAATCGACAAGCCCTCTGATGTTCTTAAGGTTGGTGAGACTGTTGAGGCTAAGATTACAGCGATTGATTTTGACAAGAAGCGTGTAAGTCTTTCAATGCGTGCTCTTCTCTCTGAGGTTGAGCAGGCTCCGGTAAAGGAAGCAGCTGAAGAAACAGTTGAGGAGACAATTAAAACAGCAGAGGAAACTGAATAATCCTACATAAAACGGGCACCTTAATGGGTGCCCTGTTTTTTTAGTATTACCTTACAGGAGGAAATATATGACTGCTCAAGAAGAATTTATTGCGATTTACAAGGAACATATCACGAGGCAGGGTGCCGATGAGCTGTTGGAATGGCTGAAACGAACTGACTTTTTCACCGCTCCCGCAAGTACTAAATATCACTGTGCCTGTGAGAACGGACTTGTTATGCATTCAGTAAGTGTTTTTAACACAATGATGGAAAAGCATTTTGATGAAGAAACAGACAATATTGAGAGTTTCGCAATTTGCGGATTACTTCACGATTTGTGCAAGGCACAGTTTTATAAGGTATCTTCAAGAAATGTAAAAAACGACCTTACGGGTCAGTGGGAAAAGGTGCCGTACTATGCGATTGACGACCAGTTTCCCTACGGACACGGTGAAAAGTCGGTGTTTTTAATTGAACGAAAAATGCATCTCAAAATTGATGAAGCAATGGCAATCAGATGGCACATGGGCGAATTCGGAGACAAAAACAGCAATACAATCAGTCAGGCGTACGACAAATACCCTCTTGCTGTAAAGCTGCATCTTGCAGATCTCGAATCAACTTTTTTGCGGGAAAAGGGAACCTCAGAGGTTAATAAGTGAGATATAAAAATTTACGGAGTAGAATATGGATGTTATAACGGCAAAAAACCGAATAAATGAGCTTACAAAATTGCTTGAATACCACAATAATCTGTATTACAATATGGACGAACCTGAAATATCGGATTTTGAATATGATAAGCTGTTGAGAGAACTGGAAAATCTTGAACAGCTTTATCCCGATTTAAAATCCCCCTTATCGCCGACAAACAAAGTAGGCGGCAGTGCAGGCGAAAAATTCTCACCCGTAACTCATGCGGTTGTTATGGAAAGTCTGCATGACAGTTTTTCTCATGATGAGCTGCGTGACTTTGACCGCAGAGTAAGAGAAATTTCTTCAGATATTGAGTATGTTGTCGAGCCTAAATTTGACGGTTTGTCTGTTTCCTGTGAATACAAAAACGGCGTTTTTGTGCGTGGGTCAACCCGAGGCGACGGTATTACGGGTGAAGATGTAACGGATAATCTGATGACCGTTAAAAGTCTGCCTAAGCGTATTTCAAACGCTCCCGAATACCTTGAGGTCAGGGGAGAGGTTTATATGTCGTTTAAGAGCTTTGAAGAGCTTACAAAAAAGCAGGAAGAAAACGAAGAGAAAACCTTTAAAAATCCGCGTAACGCCGCAGCAGGGTCGCTTCGGCAAAAAGATGCAAGGATTACCGCACAGCGAAAGCTTGATATTTTTGTTTTTAATGTTCAGCAAATAAAAGGAAAAGAACTTTCAAGTCACAGCGAAAGTTTAAATTACCTGACTCAGCTCGGTTTTCCAACGGCTTTTTATAATGTCTATGATAATATAGAAGATGTTATTTCCGAAATTGAGCGTATCGGAAATATGAGGGGAGAATTTGATTACGCCATTGACGGTGCTGTTGTTAAGGTAAATAGCTTTGCGACAAGAGGCTTACTTGGCAGCACTGCAAAGTATCCGAAATGGGCAGAGGCTTACAAGTATCCGCCCGAAGAAAAGCCGACAAAGCTTTTAAGCATTGAAATTAATGTCGGCAGAACAGGCGTGCTGACTCCCGTAGGCAATTTTGAACCTGTTTTGCTTGCCGGAACAACCGTAAGCAGAGCTACTCTGCACAATAAGGATTTTATTGAAGAAAAGGGAATTTGCGTAGGCGACACCGTCATAATAAGAAAAGCAGGGGAGATAATCCCCGAAGTATTGTGCGTTAAGGAACATTCAGACGGCTTTGAGCCTTTTAAATTTCCGACAATATGCCCGTCCTGCGGCGGTCCCGTTTTGCAGGAAGAGGGAGAGGCTGCCGTGCGTTGCACCAACACGGACTGTCCTGCACAGCTTATGCGTCATTTGATTCATTTTGTTGCAAGAGATGCTATGGATATCGACGGGCTGGGACCTGCCGTCCTCGAACAGCTTGTCAAAGAGGGACTTGTAAAGTCACCTGCCGACCTATACAGACTTAATGCAGATGAAATTTCCGGCCTTGAAAGAATGGCTGAAAAATCAGCAAATAATCTTATAAATTCTTTGTCAAAATCAAAACAAAATGATTTATACCGACTTGTTTTTGCACTCGGAATAAGAAATATCGGGTTAAAGGCAGCAAAGCTTTTGTGCCAAAAGTTTGCCGATATTGATGAGATAATAAATGCCAAAGCGTCGGATTTTGAAGAAATCGACGGTTTCGGTTCGGTCATGGCGTTGAGCCTTGAAAATTATTTTTCTCTTGAAAGCACTAAAGAGCTGATAGATGATTTTAAAAAGCTGGGTATTAATACGGCGTCATCGCTGGCAAAACCGTCAGGCGGTGTGTTTGAGGGAATGACATTTGTGCTTACTGGTACTCTTCCTACAATGAAACGAAGTGAAGCGTCTAAACTTATCGAAGAAAACGGCGGAAAAACAAGCTCCTCCGTTTCAAAAAAGACATCTTATGTGCTTGCGGGAGAGGATGCCGGCAGCAAACTTACAAAGGCTCAGACGCTGGGTGTTTCGATTATTTCCGAGGAAGAATTTAAACAAATGCTTGATACATCAAAATAATCTACACATTTCATTAAAAAATACAAATCCTTACATTTATAATGAGTGTATCATATAAATGTAAGGATGTTTTTTATGTTTGTATTTTTAATTATTATCGGCTTTATTTCTTTGTTTGCACTTCTTGCCGTTGCTTTTTCGGTTTTTATGAGATGGCTTATAGATAATAAAATATCAAAAATTAAAAACATCAAGCCTCGGCTTGTAATATTCATCAACAAAGCAAACAACAAAAAATAAATCAGATTTTTTCCATTGCCTCTTCAAGTGCATGAGCAAGTTGGTCGGGGCAGGAAGTGCCCCTCATTCTGCAATCAATGCCTTTCATTCTTTTTATCGCGTCCTCAGCATTCATTCCTTTAACAAGCTCGCATATTCCCATTGTGTTTCCTGCACATCCGCCTATAATTTCACAGTTGGTTATCACGCCGCTTTCATCAAGCTCTACTTTCATTTGTCTTGAGCAAACACCGTGCGGAGTATAAATGTGTGTCATAATATCGTCTTCTTTCTTTATTTTTACATTATATTAACACATTTCATTAAAAAAATCTATATAATTCTATTTTTATATTTTGAAATATTTAATCATGTGTTATACTAAGTGAAACAAAGGATGTAGATAGTATGTCAATCAAAATAAATCTCGGTGCATGGAATTCGGTTTTTGCGGTTCCGTCTGCAGTTGTAGATAACGGGCTGAAATTTGCCGACGGAGTAAAGTTAAAAGTTTTGCTTTGTATTTTAAGAAACAGCGGAAAAGAGCTGTCAGAAGGAGAAATATCGCTCTGCACCGGCGTAAATCAAACCGATATTCCCGAAGCAGTTGACTATTGGGTCAGTATCGGAATACTACATAAGGATTCAGATACATACACACCCGCAAGTGCTGATTCTTTTTCATCGGATACCGAAGATTTTGCAGATGATTCAGCAGACAGTAAAAACGAACAAATTCACAAAGAAACTGTCCAAGAAATTTCAAATGATGTAGAGGTTCAAAGAAACCGATTTACGGTTACACGCCCGCAAAAGCCGGATTATTTTTTTACATCACAGCGGCTTGCAGTTGACGAGGAACTTAAAATTTTGGTAGGCGAGGCTCAGTCGGCACTCGGAAAAACTCTTTCAAATTCAGATATATCGACCTTGCTCATGCTGAAAGATACCTGCGGTTTAGCTGTTGATGTTATTCTGATGTTAATTCAGTACTGCGTAAGTATTGACAAGGGCAATATGCGTGCGATTGAAAAAATAGGCATCGGCTGGGCTGACGAGGGAGTAAATTCGCTTGAGGCGGCTGACGCGAAAATCAGAAGAATAAAACAGATGAATGCAAGCTTTTCGAAGGTGTCATCAGCGTTTGGAATTAATAATACGGGTTCCCCGACGAAAAAACAGCTTGAATACAGCCAAAAATGGGTTGAAGACTGGAAATTTTCTACAGAAATGCTCCGTGAAGCGTATGAGCGTTGCGTAGACAGCAAGGGGACTATGAAATTCAACTATATTGACGGAATTTTAAAGCGATGGAACAGTAACGGAATAAAAAATCTAAATGAGCTTGCCGAATTTGAAAAATCCCCGCAAAAGCAGGTTAAGAGAAAAAGCTCATATGATATTGACGAGCTTGAGAAAATCAACACCCTTGATGATTTTTAGTATGAGGTGATTATATGGGATACAGCAGCAGTGTATATAAAGCGGCTGCGGATAAGCTGTTTGAAAGACGATTAAGGGCTGAAAAGGCCGCTGAAAAGCGTAGGGAAGAAATTTATAAAAAACTGCCCAGAGCAAAAGAACTTGAAAAAGAAATTTCTTATTCGGGAATTGCAGTTGCAAGGGCTGTTTTAAGCGGAAAGGACATTGCCGAGCAAATGGAAAAGCTTCGTGACAGCAATCTTTCTATGCAAAAGGAACTGTCGGAACTTTTAAAGTCAAACGGCTACAGTGAAAATGTTTTTGAACCCGCATACACCTGTAAGAAGTGCAATGATACGGGTTATTACGAAGAAAACGGCAAAACCGTAGTTTGTTCTTGCTTAAAACAAGCACTTATCTTATGTGCCTGTGAGGAACTTAACAGAACGGCACCTTTGTCGCTCTCCACATTTGATACTTTCAGCCTTGAATACTATGATAAATCACGGGATTCGGAAACGAATATATCTCCCAATGCTCATATGAGTAAAGTACTTAATTACTGCAAAAATTACGCTGAAAATTTTTCACAAAATTCTAACAGTATATTTATGAAAGGTAAGACGGGACTCGGAAAAACACACCTTTCTCTTGCCATAGCAAATGAAGTTATCAAAAAAGGTTTCGGAGTAATATATGTGTCCGCACCTTCTCTTGCACACAGGCTTGAAAAAGATTTCTTTTCAAAAAGCGACGGCGACCCGATAAATGATATGCTGCTCGAATGTGATTTATTAATTGTTGATGACCTCGGAACAGAGTTTCACACTCAGTTTTCGGTATCGGAAATGTATAATATTTTTAATTCACGAATACTTGCGGGTAAGCCGGTTATAGTTAATACCAATCTTAATCTTCATGAGCTTGAAAAAATATATTCAGAGCGGTTTGTGTCCCGAATCATAGGCAACGCAGAAAAGCTTGATTTTATCGGCAGCGATATAAGAGTAAGAAAAAAATGAAAAATTTTTCAAAAACCCTTGACATTTTAAACTGAATGTCATATAATAACTATCGTTGCACGGAGAGTGCTCACAGATCTTGTGGAATAGTGTAACGGTAGCACGACAGACTCTGACTCTGTTTGTTGGGGTTCGAATCCCTATTCCACAGCCAAATAGCCCCGTTACTCGGGGCTGTTTTTAACTTCGAGGTGTAGCGCAGTTTGGTAGCGCACATCGTTCGGGACGATGGGGTCGCAAGTTCGAATCTTGTCACCTCGACCACAACTTAACGCCGAGCTTGTATTGTTCGGCGTTAACTTTTATCATGAGGAGAGGTTTTTATGAAAAAAATCGTTTCGCTTGTTATAACATTTGCTCTTTGTTTTACCGCTCTCACAGGCTGCGGAGCAAAGTCAGTTGACCTTTCAGAGGTTATGAACAAAATAAATTCCGATTTCAGCCTCTCTCTTCAAAAACTTGAGGATGTTGATAAGTTAAATCAGTACTACAGCATTGAGGCTGATGATGTAAAGCAGTTTGCTGCGGAAATTGACTCGAACAACGACGCTCCTGTTGAAATTGTGCTTGTTGAGGCTGTAGATTCCGATGCGGCAGGCAGAGTTGAATCAGCACTTACTACCAGATACAATGCAATTATCAATCAGTATTCATCCTACACTCCCGATAAGCTTTCAATGGTTCAGGCTTGCAAGGTGACAAAGGACGGTAACTATGTTACGATGATTGTGGCAGACGAGGGTCCTAAAATGCTTGAGGTCTTTTACGATTACTTAAAATAATTCGGTTTCCCGAATATTGATGGGCGGACACTGACTGTTCGCCCGTTTTGTTTGTTAAAAATAATTTACAAAGTTTATAACAGAGGCATGAAAATTATGAATCAAACCGACATTCAAAAAAACTTTTCACATATGAACAATATGCAGCAGCAGGCTGTTTTTACAACAGAAGGTCCTTTGCTTATACTTGCAGGTGCAGGGTCGGGAAAAACTACTGTTCTCGTAAACAGAATTGCGTACATACTTCAGTCACAGCTTTGCAAGCCGTGGCAGATTCTTGCGATTACTTTTACCAATAAAGCGGCAGGAGAGCTTAAAGAGCGAATTTGTGATGCGGTTCCTGAGGGAGGAGCTGACATTTGGGCTGCTACCTTTCACTCAACCTGTGCAAGAATTTTGCGTAGGTACGGTGACAGAATAGGCTATACAAGCCATTTTACCGTTTACGGCACCGACGATCAAAAAAAGCTCATTAAAGATATTCTCAAACAGCTTCATATCGACGAAAAAATTTTGCCTGCAAAAAAGATTCTTTCCGAAATTTCAAAGGCAAAGGACGAGATGAAAAGCCCTGAGCAAATGCTCAAAGAAGCAGAATTTGACAGCCGTAAAGCGTCAATAGCAAAGGCTTATGAAATTTATCAGACTCGGCTTAAAACAGCCGACGCTATGGATTTTGACGATATGCTTTCAAATACAGTTTTGCTTTTTGAAAAGTGTCCCGAAATACTTGAATATTATCAAAATCAGTTTAAATATATAATGGTAGATGAGTACCAGGATACAAACAAAGTACAGTACAAGTTTGTCAGTATGCTGGCAGGCAAATACGGAAATATTTGTGTTGTCGGAGATGATGACCAAAGCATCTATAAGTTCAGAGGTGCAACAATAGAAAATATCCTCTCGTTTGAAAATACCTTTAAAGGTGCCAAAATTATCCGCCTTGAACAAAATTACCGAAGCACGCAAAATATTCTTGACGCAGCAAACGGTGTTATTTCAAACAACACGATGAGAAAAGGAAAGACCCTTTGGACAGAAAATTCAAAAGGTGAAAAAATTGAAGTGCGGACCTGTGAAACCGAAAGAGATGAGGCGGCGTTTATTGCAAAGACTATCCTTGACGGTGTTGCAAAGGGCAGGAATTTTTCGGATTATGCCGTGCTTTACAGAATGAATGCACAGTCAAACGCTGTTGAACAGGCTCTTTCGAGAAGCGGAATACCGCATAGGGTAATAGGCGGTCACAGATTCTATGACCGTGAAGAAATCCGTGATATGGTTGCGTATTTGCAGGTTATCAACAATCCGCACGACGATGTAAGAATAAGCAGAATAATTAATGTTCCCAAGCGTTCTATCGGTGCGGCAACCGTTGCGTATGCTTCGGAAATTGCATCGGGATTGGGAGAGAGCATTTATACCGTTATCAAGAATGCCGAGAACTTTCCCAAGCTTTCACGCTCGGCTGCAAAGCTTAAAGCCTTTACAAATCTTATTGACGACTTAATCGAAGCAGAGCAAAGCGGCGATTATTCTCTTGCAGAATTATACAATCTAATAATCGAGCATACAGATTATGAAGCCTATCTCAAAAAGGAAAAGGATAATGCCGAAGTAAGAATTGAAAATATCGAGGAGCTTTCCTCAAATATAATCAAGTTCGAGCAGGATTATGCTGAAGAAGCCACTCTTTCTGCTTTTCTTGAGGAAATATCACTTCAAACAGATATTGATAATTACGACGCACAGGCAGACACCTGTGTTATGATGACTATGCACAGTGCAAAAGGTCTTGAGTTTCCCGTTGTATTCATTGCAGGTATGGAGGACGGCGTTTTTCCGTCTATTGCAACCATTATGAATCCTGATGAATTAAACGAAGAACGCAGACTTGCTTATGTCGGAATAACAAGAGCTAAAGAAAAGCTTTATCTCACAAAAACGAGATCAAGAATGTTATTCGGCTCAACAACACACAATAAGGCGTCACGATTTGTAAATGAAATTCCTAAAGAGCTGTTAGAGTATACCGGAGAAAATAAATACCTGTCAAAAGCAAGTGCTTCGTCGTCTCCGTCAAATTCTGTTTCTGTCAGCGGTACTTCAAAGTCAAACTATTCGGTAAACAGCTTTTCTGCATATAAAAAGCCTGATGCTAAAAGCTCGGAAGTTTACAGCGTAGGCGACTGTGTGCTTCATAAGGTGTTCGGCAAGGGAATGATTATCAGCACCGAAAAAATGGGAAATGATACTATGCTTGAAATATCATTTGATAAGGTAGGAACAAAAAGACTTATGTCAAATTTCTGCAAAATGGAAAAATTGTAAAGGGTGATTATTTTGTCACGGTTAATAAAAGCTGTACTTTGCGTGTCTGTTTCCTGTATGTTTGCAGTGAGTTTTGTTTCCTGCAAAAATCTTGAATCATCACAGCTTCAAACTACGCAGTCTGAAACCGAGCAGTCAACAATGTCAAGCTCAGATGTAACCGAAACCGAACCTTACAACGAGGTGACGCAAAGCTATAATTATCTCATGATAAAACAGGACTCGGATAAAATTACATCGGAGCTCAATAAGATAATTTCTGACCACAAATATAAAGGCGTCACATATCTTAAAATAGGCAATGATTTTGAATATATTACTGCGTCGGGTGACGCTAATACGGAAAAACACATCTACAATTCAATAAATACCTGCTGTTATACCGGATCTGTAACAAAGCAGTTTACAGCCGCAGCAATTCTTAAGCTTTGCGAAGACAAAAAGCTTTCTCTTTCGGATTCGATTGCCAAATATTTTCCGTCCTACAAAAAGGGAGAAAATATTACCGTAAAAAATCTGCTTACAATGACATCCGGTATAAAAAATTATGTAATCCGTGATAACGAAGCTGAAAACGATGTAACTCTCGATCCCGAAATAGAGAGCAAAATTTCAGTCAAAGCTTCCGCCGAAGAAAACAGAAAGATTATTCTCAACTGGATTTTCAGTCAGGATTTATCTTTTGAACCCGATACGGAGTTTATGTATTCCGACAGTAATTATTATCTGCTTGGTGAAATCATTGAGCAGACAAGTGGTATATCATACGAAAATTATATTAAAAAATATATTTTCGAGCCTCTGGGTATGAGTATGTCAGGTTTTGAATCCGATGACAAAACTGCTGTAAGTTACCAGGGAAGCACATCAAATGATTCCATGCTGTACAGCGGTGTTGCGTACTCTTCTTTCGGCTTGATTTCAAATGTATCAGATTTACTTAGGTGGGTTGACGGATTGCTCGACTTGTCGGTTATCAATGAGGATTCTCTAAAACTTATGATGACGCCTTACAAAGAAAACTACGCAATGGGATTTTATGTTTACGGCGACAGACTTAGTCACACGGGAAGAACAGAGGACTACAATTCAATGCTGTCGTTTACAAAGGACAAGTCCGAAATTTTTGTTACTTTGTCAAATTACGCCTATACCGAGCCTGTTTATATATACCGCCTTTTTAAAAATTACTTAAAAAATTATTTAAACTGATTTTATATTAATCACAATTTATGAAAACCTCCATAAAATGTAGTGTTACAGTGCCGCTATACAGCCTGTTACTACTATTTAATGGAGGTTATTTTTTATGCCTGATGTATCCTATTGTTCAGATCAGATTCCTGTAAACAAAGACAGGAACCACGATTCAGACTGTGATGCAATTTGCATAGATGCGGATCGTATCTATGACAGCTGCGGAGCAAAGGATTGTTTGAGCGATTTGCCGCTGTTGTTTACAAAAGAAAACATGGCAATCGTTGAAAACGCCTGCTCGGTTCGCATAAACAGGGCAAGCGTAATTACATCAACTGTTGAAGTAGAGCCGGTTGCTTTCCATAAAGGCTTCTACTCCGTAAATATGGTGTTTTATTTCTCGGTAAGCTGTGATGTTTATTCAAGCACAACATCCTTGCCCGAAACTATAAACGGCCTTGCAATTTACGGAAAAAAAGTTGTTCTTTACGGCAGCGACGGCTGCGTAAAGTCTTTCTCAAGCGGTGAGCCGATCAAGTGCGAAAAAATTGATTGCGACTGCGACTGTCCTTGCTCCTATTCAAATTGTGTTCCCAAAGCAACGGTTCAAATCTCAAATCCAATGGCATTGTCCGCAAAGCTTACAAAATGCAAGGTGCATTGCCCTCATTTTTGCCATACAATACCGAAATGCGTCCGTGATTATTTCTGCGGTGAATTGGTTGCTTCAAGCGGAAAACAAATTGTCGTAACTATAGGTATATTTACAATTACAAGACTTCAAAGAAAAGTTCAGATTACCATTCCGTCATATGATTTCTGTGTTCCACGCAAGGAATGCTGTACAAAAACCGATGACCCGTGCGAAGTTTTCAGCAAGATAGAATTTCCGACAGATTCATTTTTCCCGCCCGAATCAGACGAATGTGAGAAACCATGCAAGCCGCAGTTTGAATGTGACTGCAATTAAATATTTTGTTTTGGCTCTGTTCCGATGCCTTTGCACGGGACAGAGCTTTGCTTTGCATATGTATTTTACTTATCTTTCGCATCCACAAACCACCTGTTTTCTTCAAGAAATAAAAATCTTTCCTTTCCGAGTATCATACAGGTATATCTGATTCCCGCTCCGCCTGCTTTGAGCGAAGCGGCGTATCTGATGTCGGTAATTTTATCAATGGGATATTTTTTGTTGTCATCCCAGTAAATGTACTCCGGCAGTAAATTTCCGTCACAATCAAAGGTTGCCGTTACCTTTATGTATTTTTTCATTGTTAAACACCTCTTATAAATAACCCATCGGGTGAATTGTGTGCTCGTCTTTCGGATTAAAACAAGAAAGATCATTGTTTTTAATAAGTATAGCGGGGCGGACAATGTAATTTCCGAATCTTTTTTTCAGAGTATCAAGTGTTTTGTCAAGCTGTTTATTTTGCATCAGCCGTTCTTCACTTTGCAAAAGACTGATTTGATGAGGTATGTTGTCGTGTACAAAATCAGTCACAAAAACACCTATGCTCCTAAGCGGTATTTGCATTTTATAGCTTTTTTTGAAGAGAGAAAAAGCATTGTCAGTGATTGTTCGTGTGAAATCAGTGTATTCCTCAAGAGTGTTCTGCCTTGTAAAGCAGTTTAATTCGTTATCCCTGACACTTATTCCAACGGTTTTCGCCATAAACCCCTGCTCACGCATACGGCGGCAAACACTGTCGCACAGTACACACATAACCGTTTTTACATCGTCAAATGTTTTCATATCCCTCGGAGTTGTGGTTGAATTACCGATAGATTTTATATCGCTTTTTTCATTCATATGAGAAACAGGGGAGGAGTCAAAGCCGTTCGCAAAGCCGTATATCAAATCTCCCCATTTCCCCAAATGATTTCTGAGTATATCGGGAGATGTGTTGGCAATGTCGCCTATAGTGTAGATGCCGATACGGTTAAGCTTGTTTTTTGTAGCTTTCCCTACATACAGCAAATCGCTTGCGGGTGAGTTCCAAACAATATCCCGATAGTTTTCCCTTGTAATGCAGGTTACCGCGTCCGGTTTTTTGTAGTCGCTTCCGAATTTTGCAAAAATTTTATTGAAGCTTACTCCGATGCTTACGGTGATTCCAAGCTCACGCTTGATTCTTTCTTTTATTTCAACAGCCGTATCAAAGCCGCTTCCTTTAATGTTTCCCGTAAGGTCAAGCCATGCCTCATCAAGCCCGAAGCTTTCGATTCTGTCTGTATAGTCGCTGTAAATTCTCTTTGTCATAGCGGAAAACCGCTTATAAATTTCAAAATGCGGGGGAACGGTGACAAGTTCGGGACATTTTTGCATCGCCTGCCATATAGCCTCTCCTGTTTTTACATTGTATTTTTTTGCAATTTCATTTTTTGCAAGAATTATTCCGTGCCTGTTTTCGGCGTCTCCGCTTACCGCAACAGGTTTATTTCTCAGCTTAGCATTGTAGAGACACTCAACGCTTGCGTAAAAACCGTTGCAGTCGCTGTGAAGAATAACCCTGTCTTTTTTATATTTATTTCGGTCAACCGCATTTATAATATTCATACCATCATCTCGAACAAATGTTTTATTTAATTATAGAACATCTGTTCTAATGTGTCAACAAGAAATTTTTACATATAAAATATATGCACAATATACGAACAGTCAAAACAGTATAAAATAAATGCTTATTTACTGTATATTGATTACATAAATGTAATTCTCATTTACAAAAACAATATGTTGTGGTAAAATTTATGATGTTATATTATGTAAAAAACAAAACGGAGGTATCGCTATGGAAGCTTACAAAAAGGAATTTATTGAATTTATGGTAGATTGTCAGGTTCTTAAATTTGGTGATTTCGTCACAAAAAGCGGAAGAAAAACACCGTTTTTCGTAAACACGGGATTTTACAGAACAGGTGCACAGCTTAGAAGACTCGGTCAGTATTACGCAGAAGCAATTAACAATAAGTTCGGTCTTGATTTCGATGTGCTTTTCGGACCTGCATACAAGGGCATTCCGCTTTCGGTAGCTGCAACCATTGCAATCAGCGAAAAATACGGCAAGGATATCCGTTACTGCTCAAACAGAAAAGAGATTAAGGATCACGGCGATAAGGGAATTTTGCTCGGAAGTCCGATAAATGACGGCGATAAGGTTGTAATAATTGAGGATGTTACAACTGCGGGCACATCAATAGAAGAAACTCTTCCGATCATCAAAGCTCAGGGAGAAATCAGTCCTATCGGTCTTGTAGTATCTGTTGACCGTATGGAAAGAGGTCAGGGCGAAAAGAGTGCACTTAACGAAATAGAAGAAAAATACGGTCTTAAAACAACCGCAATCGTAACTATGGCGGAAGTTGTAGAACACCTTTACAACAATGAATATAAAGGCAAAGTAGTAATTGACGACAAGCTCAAAGCGGCTATTGACGCATATTACGATCAATACGGAGTAAAATAATAAGCTTACAGAGGTTTAATATGGCTTCATCAAACGGAAAAGAGCATACAGGACACCGTCAGCGTCTAAAGAAAAAGTTTATAGAAAACGGTCTTGATTTTTTTGAAACTCATGAGGCTCTTGAAATGTATCTTTTCTACGCAATTCCGAGAAGGGATACTAATCCTCTTGCACACCGACTTCTTGACAGATACGGCACTATAGCCGGAGTTTGTGACGCTCCGATTGATGAGCTTGAAAAGGATTTCGGCTTGTCGGAGTCGGCGGCAGTTTTTCTCAAACTGCTGCCTCAAATGTCAAGACTGTATAATGAGTCAAAAATTTCTTATGATAATCCTATCGAGCTTGATAAGGTCGGCGATATGTTCATGACCAAGTTTATAGGAAGAACAAATGAAGAAGTTGCGTTAATGCTGGGGGACGCAAAAGGAAAGATGATTTATTTTAATATTGTTGCAAAGGGATCGCTTAACGCAACCGATTTGCCCGTGAGAAAAATCGTCGATCTTGCGTTGCGTCACAACGCCAAAACTGCATTTATCGCACATAATCATCCAAGCGGTTCCGCATTGCCGTCTCCAAGCGACCTTGAGGCTACTAAATTTATAAGAGAAACACTTCTTGCTATAGGAGTAAATTTGATTGACCATTACATAATCACTAATGAGGATTATGTTTCCCTGCGTGACAGTGAGCTTTCGGGAAAGATTTTTTATACATGATTTAAGCTTTTATAAAAAGGTTTTCTGACTGTGTTATTAGGTAATTGATATGTTTTTTAGGCATATCATACGCATATATTGACATTTCCGAACAAATGTTCTATAATTAGACAAAGTGTTTTGTTTGGAGTGATTGTATGAGAATAACCGAAAACATAATTCATGTAAAAGATTATTTGGCAAAATCTAATTTACCTGCATGTGATTATGTTATAAATCCTTATGTGGGTTGCCCTCACGGCTGTAAGTATTGTTATGCCAGCTTTATGAAAAGATTTACCGGTCACAAAGAGGCTTGGGGAACTTTCATAGATATAAAGCTGTGTGATAAAAAAATAGATCTTAAAAAATTAGAGGGAAAGTCTGTTTTTCTATCTTCCGTAACTGATTGCTATAATCCTTTTGAAGAAAAATATGAAATTACAAGACAAATTATCGGTCAGCTTACAAACACTGATTGTGAAATACTTATATCGACAAAATCCAATCTGATTTTAAGAGATATTGAGTTGCTGAAAAAACTTAAACACCTAAAGGTTTCGCTGTCTTTAAATACACTTGACGAAAATTTTAAGAACGACATGGATTCGGCAAGCTCGGTAAAAGACAGACTGGACACTTTAAAAGAACTCCACGATAACGGAATATATACCGTTTTGTTTATGTCTCCGATCTTTCCGTATATTACCGAGTTTAAAGAAATAATAAAAGTCAGCAGTGCTTTTGTTGACGAGTATTGGTTTGAAAATCTTAATCTAAGAGGAGATTACAAAAATAAAATCTTGGGATACATTGCTGATAAATATCCTGAATTAACAGGCAGGTATAATAATATTTACCTTTATGGGGATAAAGGTTATTGGACAGACTTATCATATGAAATTGACAGCTACTGTCTCAAAAACGGGATAAAGTATAAAAACTATTTTTATCATGAAGAATTGGTTAAACGCAAGAAAGCTGCAAGATAGTTTAAATGTATTTTTAACTGTTTTGTGTAATTAAAACTTTGTCTAATAATAAAGAATGTGATAATACATGGAATTTAAAATTCATTCAAAGTACAAACCTACAGGCGATCAGCCGCAGACAATTCAAAAACTTGTTCAAAGCATAAATTCGGGCAACAAGGAGCAGACCCTACTCGGCGTAACGGGCTCAGGCAAAACATTTACAATGGCAAATATAATCGAGCGTGTACAGCGTCCGACTCTTGTGCTTGCACATAATAAAACCCTTGCGGCTCAGCTTTGCAGCGAATTTAAGGAATTTTTCCCAGATAACGCTGTTGAATACTTTGTCTCCTACTATGATTATTATCAGCCCGAGGCATATGTCGCCCAAACC
The DNA here is from genome assembly GCA_019415945.1 of Clostridiales bacterium. Taxonomy (GTDB): domain Bacteria; phylum Bacillota; class Clostridia; order Oscillospirales; family Acutalibacteraceae; genus Ruminococcoides. Next base: position 170,329 of record DXYF01000028.1, on the reverse strand, counting down.
GATACCTATATCGAAAAGGACAGCTCTATTAATGATGAAATAGACAAGCTTCGTCACAGTGCAACTCTTGCACTGTCAGAGAGGCGTGATGTAATTATTGTTGCGTCCGTATCGTGCATATACAGTCTCGGAGATCCTATTGACTACCGAAACATGGTTATTTCACTTCGCCCCGGAATGGAAAAAAGCAGAGACGATCTTGTAAAAAAACTCGTTGAGCTTCAATACGAAAGAAATGATATAAACTTTATACGCAATAAATTCAGAGTCAGGGGAGATGTTGTTGAGATTTTCCCCGCTTCATCAAACGATTCAATTATAAGAGTTGAGTTTTTCGGAGATGAAATTGACAGAATATCAGAGATAAATCCGCTGACAGGCGAGCTTAAGGCACTTTTGCGTCACGCGGCTATATATCCTGCTTCCCATTATATTGTGTCTAAGGATAAAATGAATGTCGCACTTGCCGAAATTGAGCGTGAATTGCAGCAAAGACTTGAATATTTCAGAGAAAACGGAAAGCTTCTTGAAGCTCAAAGACTTGAACAGCGTACCCATTATGATATGGAGATGCTTCAGGAGATTGGATTTTGTACCGGAATTGAAAATTATTCAAGAATTTTATCGGGAAGACCACCGGGCTCATCTCCGTACACACTTCTAAGCTATTTCCCCGATGACTTTTTATTGTTCGTTGACGAATCCCATGTTACGCTTCCTCAGGTTAGAGGAATGTACGCAGGAGATCACGCAAGAAAGAAAAATCTTGTTGATTACGGCTTCAGACTGCCCTCTGCCTACGATAACAGACCGCTTAATTTTGATGAATTTTACGACAAAATCAATCAGGTTGTTTTTGTCAGTGCAACTCCGGGCGATTTTGAATTGGAAAAATCAAAGGTTGTATCAGAACAGATTATACGACCCACCGGACTTCTTGACCCTGAAATATCTGTCAGACCCACAGAGGGTCAGCTCGACGATCTTGTTTCCGAAATAAATATACGCACAGCCAAAAAGCAACGCGTACTGGTGACAACGCTTACAAAGAAGATGGCGGAGGATTTAACCGCATATCTTGAAGGCGTGGGCATCAAAGTAAGATATATGCATCACGACATTGATACCGTTGAGCGTATGGAAATTGTGCGTGACCTGCGTTTGGGTGAGTTCGATGTGCTTATCGGAATAAATCTTTTGAGGGAAGGTCTTGATATTCCCGAGGTATCGCTTGTGGCTGTGCTCGACGCCGACAAGGAGGGCTTTTTAAGAAGCACTCGCTCGCTCATACAGATAGCAGGCCGTGCGGCAAGGAACAGCGAGGGCATGGTAATTATGTACGCCGACAGCGTTACAGAGTCAATGCGTGTTGCCATTACGGAAACACTTCGCCGCCGTGAGATTCAGCAGAAATACAATGAAGAACACGGCATAATTCCAAAAACCATTGTTAAAAAAGTAAATGATATACTTGAGATTTCAACTCACGACGACAGTGAATTCAAGAATACTAAAAAGCTGACTAAAGCTCAAAAGCAGCAGCTTATTGAAAGTCTTACAAAAGAGATGAAAGCGGCGGCAAAACTTCTTGAGTTTGAGCATGCGGCGTATCTGCGTGATAAAATAAAAAAGCTTCGTGACAATAAATAAAATTATTAGCTGTTTATACGAAATGTGATAAAGGAAGAATCAGATGGCAAGAAAGAAAACTAACGAATACGATAACACAAGTATTGTTACTCTAAAGGGTGCAGACCGCGTCCGCAAAAGACCTGCAGTTATTTTCGGCTCAGACGGAATTGACGGGTGTCAGCACTCTGTGTTTGAAATATTGTCTAACTCTATTGACGAAGCAAGAGAGGGCTTTGGCAAGCAGATTTCCGTTACCCGATTTTCAGACGGTTCAATAGAGGTTGAAGATCACGGACGAGGAATCCCCGTGGACTTCAACGAAATCGAACAAAAATTCAACTGGGAGCTTGTGTTCTGCGAGATGTACGCAGGAGGCAAATATAACAACAGTGAAGGTGAGAGCTATGAGTTTTCACTCGGTATGAACGGCTTGGGACTTTGCTCAACTCAATATGCTTCCGAATATATGGATGTTGATATAAGGCGTGACGGATACCGATATACTCTGCATTTTGAAAAGGGAGAAAATATCGGCGGACTAAAAAAAGAACCGTACAACAAAAAAGATACGGGAACAAAAATCCATTGGAAGCCTGACCTTGAGGTATTTACCGACATTGACATTCAGCCTGATTATTTTCTTGACATAATGAAGCGTCAGGCTATTGTCAATGCAGGCGTTGAGTTTATATTCAGAAATCAAAACGGAAAAATATTTGATACCACAACATTTAACTATGTACACGGCATTGTTGACCATGTTTCGGAGGTTATCGGTGATGACGGACTGACATCGGTGCAGCATTGGGAAACTGAATGCAAAACACGGGATCGAGATGATAAGCCCGAATATAAGTGCAAGATGGATATTGCCGTTGCGTTTTCAAACAAAGTAAGCCTGACGGAGTATTATCATAACTCAAGCTGGCTTGAGCACGGAGGTGCACCTGATAAAGCGGTCAGAAATGCGTTTGTATATCAGATTGACAGCTATTTAAAACAGAACAATAAATATAATAAAACAGAAAATAAAATAAAATATGATGATGTTGAGGATTGTCTTGTGTGCGTAATATCCTCGTTTTCAAGCGTTTCATCATATGAAAACCAGACCAAAAAGGCGGTTACAAATAAGGGTATTCAAGACGCTATGACTGCCTTTTTAAGACAAAGCTTAGAGGTGTATTTTATTGAAAATCCCCTTGAAACCGAAAAAATCGCAGAGCAGGTGCTTGTAAATAAGCGAAGCCGCGAAAACGCCGAAAAAACACGCCTTAACATAAAGAAAAAACTTTCGGGTAATCTTGACATAACTAACCGAGTTGCAAAATTTGTCGATTGCAGAAGCAAGGATGTAAGCAAAAGGGAATTGTTTATAGTTGAGGGTGACTCGGCTCTCGGTGCGTGCAAGCAGGCAAGAGATCCTGATTTTCAGGCAATTATGCCGATTAGAGGAAAGATTCTCAACTGCCTTAAAGCAGATTATGACAAGATATTTAAAAGTGAAATTATAACAGATTTGCTAAAGGTTCTCGGATGCGGAGTTGAGGTTAAATCAAAAGCCAATAAAAATCTTTCAAGCTTTGATATTGACTCACTTCGCTGGAACAAGGTAATACTTTGTACAGATGCCGATGTTGACGGCTTTCACATAAGAACAATGCTTCTGACTATGCTTTACAGACTTACTCCCACACTCATTGAAGAGGGAAAGGTGTTTATTGCAGAATCTCCGCTGTATGAAATCACTTCAAAAAACAATGTCTACTTTGCATATGATGAAGCGGAAAAGGACAAATTCATTGAGGAAATCGGCAGCGAAAAATTTACCGTTCAGCGAAGCAAGGGACTCGGTGAAAATGAGCCCGATATGATGAACCTGACGACAATGAATCCCGACACACGCCGTCTGATCAAAGTTATGCCGGACGACGCAAAAAGTACAGCTCAGATATTTGACATATTGCTCGGCGATGATTTGCAGGGAAGAAAAGATTATATCGTTGAGCACGGAAACGAATTTGTTGATAATCTCGATGTAAGCTGATAGGAGGTGGAAATATTGGCTTCAAGAAAAAACAACTCCTCAAAATCTGCTAAAACAAAAACTCACGGTGTGATAAACGGGGCAGGGGATATAGTTGAACAACCTATAGTTTCCACTATCCGTGAAAATTTTATGCCTTATGCGATGAGCGTAATTTTGTCCCGTGCTATTCCTGAAATTGACGGCTTTAAGCCTTCACATCGCAAGCTTTTATATACGATGTATAAAATGGGACTTTTAACGGGCAGCAGGACAAAATCGGCTAATATTGTAGGTGCTACAATGAAGCTGAATCCTCACGGCGATTCGGCAATATATGACACGATGGTGCGTTTGTCGAGAGGCTACGAGGCACTGCTTCATCCGTATGTTGATTCCAAGGGTAATTTCGGTAAATTTTACAGCCGTGATATGGCTTGGGCAGCATCAAGATATACCGAGGCAAAGCTTGCACCCATTTGTAATGAGCTTTTTCGTGATATAGACAAAGATACCGTTGATTTTGTCGACAATTACGATAATACTATGAAAGAACCGTCCTTGCTGCCTGTTGCATTTCCTTCGGTTTTGGTAAATGCAAACACGGGTATCGCTGTAGGTATGGCGTCAAACATTTGCTCGTTTAATCTTAAAGAAATATGCGAAACTACAGCGTCACTTATTCGTGACCCTAACCACGATGTAAAATCCACATTGCCCGCACCTGATTTTATCGGCGGGTGCCAGATTATTTATGATGAAAAGGCAATTAATCAGGTATATGAAACAGGACGCGGCAGCATTAAGCTCCGTGCAAAGTACGAATATGACAAATCGGCAAACTGTATTGATATTCTTTCGATTCCCAGTACTACAACAAGTGAAGTTATAATCGAAAAAATTATTGATCTTGTAAAGCAGGGAAAAGTAAAAGAAATATCCGATATTCGTGATGAAACAGGTATCGACGGACTTAAAATTACTATCGACCTCAAGCGTGGAATTGACCCCGACAAGCTTATGGCAAAGCTGTACAGATTTACAACTCTTGAGGACTCGTATGCCTGCAACTTCAATGTATTAATCGGCGGAGTGCCGAGAGTACTCGGAGTAAAAGCTCTTTTGGAAGAGTGGGTTGCCTTCAGAATCGAATGTGTAAGACGCAGAACATATTTTGACCGCAATAAAAAGGCAAATAAGCTGCATCTTTTAAAGGGACTTGAAAAAATCCTTCTTGATATTGACAAAGCAATAAAAATAATCAGGGAAACCGATGAAGAGGTTGAGGTAGTTCCGAATCTTATGATTGGTTTCGGAATTGACAAAATCCAGGCTGAATATGTTGCGGAGATTAAGCTTCGTCATCTTAACCGTGAGTACATTTTAAAGCGTACCAAGGATATAGAGGATCTTGAAAAAGAAATTGAAGAGCTTGATGAAATTCTTAAAAGCAAGTCCAAAATTAAGTCCATTATTGTAAAAGAGCTTAAATCTATTGCGGACAAGTACGGAGAACCTCGCAAAAGTATAATCATTTATGATGATACCGCAAAATACGAGGAGGAAATCCGGGAAGTTCCGGATTATCCCGTAACATTCTTCTTTACTAAAGAAGGTTATTTCAAAAAAATAACACCGCAGTCTTTGCGTATGAGCAATACTCATAAGCTTAAAGACGGCGATGAAATTATGCAGGAAATTGAATTTTCAAATAACTGTGACCTCCTGTTCTTTACAGATAAATCTCAGGTTTACAAGGCAAAGGCGTCTGATTTTGCAGATACCAAAGCAAGCGTTCTCGGCGATTATATCCCTGCAAAGCTCTCCATGGACGAGGGAGAAAACGCAGTGTTTATGGTTGCAACCAAGGACTATAAGGGTATGCTTGTATTCGCCTTTGAAAACGGAAAGGCTGCAAAGGTACCGCTTGAAGCCTACCTTACAAAGACAAACCGCAAAAAATTAACGGGTGCGTATTCAGATAAATCGCCGTTTTGTTCAATGGTGTTTATCCCCGAGGACACAGAGCTTTTGTTCAAATCGTCATCGGGAAGAATGCTTCTTGTTCATACGGGGGCGTTATCCCTTAAAACTACCCGTTCGACTCAGGGCGTTGCGGTAATGAAACTCAAGAAAGGTCACAGGCTGTTTGAAATGATTATTTACAAGGATAATACATTTACAAAGCCCCAGCGGTACAGAACCCGCTCACTGCCTGCATTGGGTGCATTACCGTCAAATGATGATTCGGTTGATGAACAGCTTTCCATAATTTGATAAATTTTAATTAAAATTATTGCTGAAATTGTAAAATTCGCTTGCAAAAATAAAATTTATATGCTAATATAAAACAGTTATTTAATGCAGATTATTGTTAATCGCACCAATTATACGAAAGGAAGATGAAAAATGGGCGTTTTAGGTATTGTTCTCGGCGTTGTTTTAGCAGTCGTTTCAATAGCAATTATCGTTGTAATTATTCTTCAGGAAGGAAATCAGCAGGGTATCGGCGTTGTAACAGGTGCTGCCGACTCTTATTTTTCAAAAAATAAGGCTCGCTCTATCGATGCGTTTCTTTCCCGTTGGACAAAGGTATTTGCAGCAGCTTTTGTACTGTTTGTAATTGCTCTTAATGTGCTTTCCTATTTCGGAATACTGGGAGCATAAGATGTAATATATTGAATTTTCCAAGCATAATAATAGACCGTCGGATGTATGTCCGACGGTCTATTTTATTTTGGAGATGTTTGTTATGCCGATTTGGGAATTTGCAGTCATACTTGCCGTAATAATTATTATTTTTTCTTTTATTCACCTAATATCCAAAAATAAACATCCGTTAAAAAGGGCATTTATATCAATGCTTATCGGATTGTTTGCTTTAGCAGCTGTAAACCTTACCTCCGGCTTTACAGGCGTATCGCTGCCGGTAAGCTTGCTATCCATATTGGTTTCAGCGGCAGGAGGAGTGCCCGGAGTAACTCTGCTTCTTGCGTTAAACCTGTTTTTCTGAATTACAGAACTCCGTAAAGCTCTTCAAGTGCTTCGCCTACACAATCCTTATCTTTTGTCATCAGTGCAAGCATTACCTTGTATATAACAGACGGATTGTCATAAAAATTATTTTTTAAATATACAGCCTGTTCATTGGTGGGAGCATACATGGTAAAGCTAAGCAAGTCCATATTTCCGCCCGAAATTTTACATATTACATCGTAGCCGTTTTCGGTTCTTTTAATTTCCGCTGAGTTTTCACGACGCTTTTTCTTTTCGGCAAGCATCTGAACTGCACATTTATACGCCTTATCCTTAACGGTATATGCAAGAGTGGATTCAAGCTGATTTGCAATAAGCTTTCCGTTGTCAGTAAGCTCATATGTTTGCAAACCGTCGACCACTTGACTCTCTTTGAGGTTTCCGTTCTTAATCAAATCGTCAAACGCACTGCTTATTTCAAAGTAATTTGCAAGCTCCTCTTTGGTTATGGACTGAGTAATCAAATCCTTATCCATATTTTCTTTTACAGAATTAAAGATATAGCATATCAAAATTTTAATTTCGGTTTTGCTTCTAACTCCTCCCGGCACTACGCCTTCATCAAATGTATCAAAAGCCATAAAATCACCTGCAATTTTATATTTTTTTAATTATAACATATAATAAAAAAAATGTGTAGATATTTATACAAATAAATTGACTATCCATGTTTTGTATGATAATATTATAGCAAGAAAGGAGAAATATTATGGTAGAATATATGCCTTTCATATGGATAGGTTTTGCTGTTATTATGGTTGTTTGCGAGGCATTTACTTCACAGCTTGTGTCAATTTGGTTTGTACTCGGTGCTGTGTGTGCCGCCGTTACATGTATATTTACTGACTCTATTCCCATTCAGTCGGCTGTTTTTTTGATTGTTTCGCTGCTTGCACTTATACTTACAAGACCTCTTGTAAATAAGCTAAAGAGCAAAAAAGGCGTTGTAAATACAAATGCCGACAGGTTAATAGGAAAAATCGGAACAGTTATTTCTGATATTCAGGATACCCATACATCGGGTCAGGTAAAGGTCGACGGCGAAGTTTGGTCTGCAAGATCGGATTTTGCCCCTATACCGAAGGGAAGCAAAATCAAGGTACTTAATATTGAGGGTGTAAAGCTGATTGTTGAATCAGAAGAGTAATTTTCGGAGGGTTTTATGTTAGGTTTTATTATTTTAGCAATTATTATTTTCATCGTGTTGATTGTTATTATCAGCAATGTAAAAATAGTACCTCAGGCTCATGCATATGTTATTGAGCGTCTTGGTGCATATTATGCAACATGGGGAACAGGACTTCATGTTAAAATTCCGTTTATTGATAAAATTTCAAAAAAAGTATCCCTGAAAGAACAGGTAGTGGACTTCCCGCCTCAGCCTGTTATTACAAGAGATAATGTTACAATGCAGATTGACACTGTAGTATATTTTGAAATAACAGATCCAAAGCTGTACTGTTACGGCGTTGAACGCCCGCTCAGTGCGATTGAAAATCTTACAGCAACTACGCTTCGTAATATAATCGGTGATTTGGAGCTTGATAATACCCTTACATCAAGAGATACCATCAACGATAAAATCAGAATTATACTTGATGAAGCTACAGACGCTTGGGGTATCAAGGTAATTCGTGTTGAACTCAAGAACATTTTGCCGCCTCGCGAAATTCAGGACGCAATGGAAAAACAGATGAAGGCCGAGCGTGAGCGTCGTGCAAGAATACTTGACGCAGAAGGCGAAAAAAGAAGCCAGATACTTGTTGCAGAGGGTATGAAAGAGTCTGCCATATTAAAAGCTGACGCTGTTAAGGAACAGAAAATCCGTGAGGCTCAGGGTGAGGCAGAAGCAATTATGACTGTACAAAAGGCAAACGCCGATGCACTGCGTATGCTTAATGAGGCTGCACCGACTGACAGAATTATTCAGCTCAAATCACTTGAAGCATTTGCTAAAGCGGCTGACGGCAAGGCAACAAAGATTATTATTCCGTCGGAAATCCAAAGTCTTGCAGGCAATGTTACTGCAATAAGAGAACTTTGGGAAAGTGATTCCGCAAATAAATGATTAAATAAGCAAGCGCAGTCCTATGTGACTGCGCTGAATTTTTAATGCAGGGCTGTGACTCTCGTTAAATGTGAATTATCCGAAATTTTTTATTCTGTAATTCTGATTTATATATTACATAACGCTTGATTTAATGATTTCGCTGTCACTTATTCGCCCGAATTTTTTATCGTTGTTTACGGGCAGAAAGGTTTTTGAATGTAAAATGTTAATTATAAATTTACTTTGGTACTTCGTGATATTTTCTTTTTTAGGATGGATTATAAACGGATTAAAGGGACTTTTGGAAGAAAAAAGGTTTTCTAACAAAGGTTTTTTGACATCTCCGTTTTGCCCTTCATACGGCGTGGGAGCTGTAATATGCTTTCTGCTGCTCAGAAGCTTTTACAATAATTTGTTTATATTGTTTTTGGGAAGCACTGTAGTTTTGTCAGCTCTTGTAGTTATTATAGGTTATTTAACTCAAAAACTACTCGGATTTAAGCCATGGGATTTCAGCGATATGAAATTAAGTATCGGTGACTACATAACACTTCCGTTTGCACTTATTTTAGGATTAACAGGCACAATACTTGTGGCTGCAATTATACCTATTTTAAATTCATTACTCGAACTTATTCCGTTTTATGCAAGTCTGATTATTGTATTGTCGCTGTGTCTGTTAATAGTAATTGATTATATTCTTTCTATTATTACCACTATCCGTTTACAGCGAAAAATCAAAAAGCTTAACGACTTATCTAATGTACTCGGTGATAGCGTTGAACAAAGTGGAATTGACGATCTTGAAAAAAATTATAACAGATTATTTACGGAAAATATTTTAAGAAGGAGATTATTTTCCGCTTTCCCCGAGTTAAAAAACACTGCCTATCTAAAACAAATTACAGTAAAGCTCAATGAAATTAAAAAAGAAAATATGAAGGAATACACGCAGGTTTATACAACTAAGAGTGAAGAACCTTTTGCGTTCGGTTTTTGCTTCACCAAACTTTTTTACCTTTTTATTTTCGGGTCAATACTCGGAACTTTGTTTGAAACCGTGTGGGCACTTTTTGCGGAAGGTCATTTTGAAATAAGAGTAGGTATGGTGTACGGCCCGTTTATCCCTGTGTACGGAGGCGGTGCGTGCTTTTTGACAGCCGTTTTGTACAAGCTTTATAAGCTCAGCGATACTTTGATTTTTGTAATTAGTGCAATAATCGGTGCAGGATTTGAATATATATGCTCGTGGTGTCAGGAAATGATATTCGGCACCGTTTCATGGGATTACAGTAATACTCCTTTTAATCTTGACGGCAGAACAAATCTGATGTTTGCACTTATATGGGGTTTTTTAGGACTTGTTTGGGTTCGGTATCTGTATCCTTTTGCTTCAAAGCTAATTGAAAAAATTCCAAAACGGATAGGCTCGGTTATTACTACTTTCCTTATAATTTTTATGATTTTTAATGCGGTTATGTCTGTTTCGGCAACATACAGATGGACGCAGCGGCAAGAAGGAATTCCTGCGTCAAACGGATTTGAAGCATATATTGACAAGCGATTTGACGATGACAGGATGAATTTACTGTTCCCGCATATGGAAGCTGTTGAAGATACGGGCGTCACATCAGGCGGTGTAATTTCCGCCAAAACAGACGATTAATTGATTTTTTATGCTGTAAATACTGCTTTTGTATGTTAAAAAAACAGCTAAATAACTAATTTATCGTCAATTATTAAAATAATTGCTTTATTGTATTGAAATCATGATGAATTTTTAATATAATATATAAGGTTGTATTTTTAAAGCATTTTCAGTAGAGAAAATGCTGATACATTTGAATTTGCAAAGGAGTTAATTATGAAAAAGGTTGCAATTATTATGGGTTCAGACAGCGATTTCCCTGTTGTATCAAAGGCTGTTAGCAAACTGAAAGAATTTGGTGTTGAATATGAGGTTCATGTTATGAGTGCTCACAGAACGCCGGATGCAGCTATTGAGTTTTCATCTAATGCGAAGAAAAACGGCTTTGGTGTAATCATTGCAGCTGCCGGAATGGCGGCACATCTTGCAGGCGTGCTCGCCGCAAAAACTACTCTTCCGGTTATCGGAATACCGTGCAAATCGGCTCAGCTCGACGGTATGGATGCATTGCTGGCTACAGTAATGATGCCGACAGGTATTCCTGTTGCGACTGTTGCTATAGACGGAGCCGCAAATGCTGCGATACTTGCAGTTCAGATGCTTGCTTTATCGGATGACGATCTTGCTGAAAAGCTTGAAAATATGAAATCAGATATGGAAAAAGGCGTTGCAAAAAAGGATGAAGCAATGCAGCTTAAGGTGGCAGAACTTTGATTACTAAATATGTTGATATAAATACGCAGCTTGACAAAGTAAACGATGAGTGCGGTGTTTTCGGTATTTACAGAAACGATGAAAATCTTGACAGCGTTTCAATTACTCACGATGCATTGTTCGGTTTGCAGCACAGAGGACAGCAAAGTGCCGGAATTACGGTAAACTGCGACAGAGAATTTATTACCGTCAAAGAACTTGGTATGGTTTCCGAGGTTTTTACCGCAAAAACTATGTCAAAGCTTAAAAACGGTAAAATTGCTGTCGGTCATGTGAGAAACACATCAAGCGAGAGCCTCGACAGAGCATCTAATCAACCGCTTGTTTTGAGATACAAGGAGGGCTCTATCGCAATCGCCCTCAACGGATCGATTACAAACTTCCCTGAAATCAGAGCCGAGCTTGAGAGAGGCGGAGCAATATTTCAGTCTAATTCAAATGCAGAAATAATGGCATATGTTATTGGCTCAGAAAGATGCTATACCGATAATCTTGAAGATGCTGTACTTCGCTCAATGGACAAGCTCAAAGGTGCGTACTCAACCGTAATTTGTGCACCTACAAGGCTGATTGCTTTTCGTGATATGTACGGGTTTCGTCCTCTGTGTATAGGAAAAATCAATAACAGTTATGTTATTTCTTCGGAAAGCTGCGTTTTTGACAGTATCGGTGCTGAATTTGTCCGTGACGTTGAACCGGGTGAAATGGTTGTCATTGATGAAAGCGGTTTTCATACATACAAATCAAGAATAACAGCCGAAAAAACATCGCTTTGTGTTTTTGAATATGTTTACATTGCACGCCCCGACAGCGTGATAGACGGATTAAGCGTTCATAATGCACGAATTAAAGCAGGACAGCTTCTTTTTGAGGAGTTTCCGTTAGATGCCGACATGATTTGCGGCGTTCCCGATTCGGGTGTTGCGGCAGCAGAGGGCTATGCTATGGCGTCGGGAATCCCGTTTGGAATGGGATTTGTAAAAAATAAATACATCGGCAGGACGGTAGGTACAGGAAAAGATAAAAAAGAGCGTCTTTTACAGACAAGACTTACTGCACTCAAAGCAAATGTCAGCGGAAAGAGGATTGTCATAGTTGATGATTCTATCGTAAGGGGCGAAACATCAAAGCATATTGTAAAGCTTATGCGTGATGCAGGTGCAAAAGAAGTTCATATGCTTATAAGCTCACCGCCGTTTATTTGTCCTTGCTACTTCGGTGTAGATATACACGATAGGGACAGTCTTATCGCAAACAAGATGAGTACCGATGAAATAAGGGAATTTATCGGTGCGGATACGCTTGGGTATTTAAGTCTTGAAAGCGTAAAGAAAATTGCGATGCAGGCTAACATAAATCTTTGCGACGGATGTTTCAGCGGCAGCTATAATGCTGAAATTCCGAGAACTGTTTTTGTTGATAAATATGCAAAAAAAATAAATCAAATATAACGGAGGATTATGATGAACAGCTTTTCAGAAAGTTATAAGGCAGCAGGTGTAGATGTTACAGCAGGCTACAAGTCGGTTGAGCTTATGAAGAAGCATGTTGCCCGCACTAAAATTGACGGTGTAGTTTCGGGAATCGGCGGCTTCGGAGGTCTTTTCGCTCCAAATGTTGAGGGAATGGAAGAACCTGTTTTGGTAAGCGGCACAGACGGTGTAGGAACAAAGATTAAGCTTGCGTTTCTTCTTGATAAGCACGATACAATCGGTATTGACGCTGTTGCTATGTGCGTAAACGATATTATATGCTGCGGTGCTAAGCCGTTATTTTTCCTTGATTATATTGCAATAGGAAAAAACATTCCCGAAAAGGTAGCCGAAATTGTTTCAGGCATCGCAGAGGGCTGTGTTCAGTCGGGGTGTGCTCTCATTGGCGGTGAAACAGCGGAACACCCGGGTCTTATGCCTGTTGATGAATATGATGTAGCAGGCTTCAGCGTAGGTATTGCGGACAAGTCAAAGCTTATTGACGGATCTCACCTTGAAGCAGGAGATGTGTTGATAGGACTTCGCTCATCGGGCGTTCATTCAAACGGATTTTCACTTGTAAGAAAAATATTCGGTATCGACGAAAATTCAATTAACGCCGAATATCCTGAGCTTGACAAGCCGCTCGGAGAAGCATTGCTCACTCCTACCAAAATATATGTAAAGCCGATTCTTGCTCTTATCGACAGTGTAAATGTTAAAGCGATTTCCCACATAACAGGCGGCGGCTTTTACGAGAATATTCCGAGAATGCTTAAAGACGGACTTACCGCAAAAATCAAAAAGGATAATATTCCCGTGCTTCCTATTTTCAATCTTATGCAGAAAGTCGGAAACATATCCGAGCATGATATGTACAATACATTCAATATGGGCGTCGGAATGATAACTGCTGTTTCCAAAGAGGAAACACAAAAGGCTTTGGAAGTATTAAAGGCTAACGGCGAAGACGCAGTAATTCTCGGTGAAGTTATCGAAGGAAATGACGGAGTAGTGTTTGAGTAATGAAAAATATCGTAGTTTTGGTATCGGGCGGAGGTACTAATTTACAGGCATTAATTGACGCACAAAACAGGGGAGAGATAAAAAACGGAAAAATCTCCTGTGTAATTTCATCTAACCCCAATGCCTATGCACTTACCCGTGCAAAAAATCACAATATTGACACCGAAGTTATAGGGCGTAAGGACTTTGAAGATTTTAATGACTACGACGACGCATTAACAAAGCTGTTAAAAAGCAAATCTGCCGATGTGGTTGTGCTTGCAGGCTTTATGACAATACTCGGAAAAAAAGTTATTTCATCGTTTGAAAATAAAATAATCAATATTCACCCGTCGCTTATACCTTCGTTTTGCGGCGAGGGCTTCTACGGACTAAGAGTTCACGAAGCGGCTCTTGAAAAAGGAGTCAAGGTAACAGGTGCGACTGCACACTTTGTCAATGAAATTTGTGACGGCGGTCCGATAATCATTCAACAGGCAGTTGAAGTTAAAAACGGCGATACACCTGAGATTCTGCAAAAAAGGGTTATGGAGCAGGCTGAATGGAAAATACTTCCTAAGGCAGTTTCGCTTTTTTGTGAGGACAAAGTAATTGTAAAAAACAATAAAACAGAAATTTTAGATTAATGGAGGTAAATATGAAACCGGTATCTCTTTATAATGACATTGCTTCAACATCTTATCCGGGCAGAGGCATTGTAATCGGCAAAAGTGCGGACGGCACAAAAGCTGTTATTGCGTATTTTATTATGGGAAGAAGCGAAAACAGCAGAAACAGAGTTTTTGTCGAAACATCCGACGGAATCAAAACTCAGGCATTTGACCCGTCAAAGCTTGTTGACCCGTCCCTCATTATATATTCACCAGTACGCGTGCTCGGAAACAAGACCATTGTAACAAACGGTGATCAGACAGATACAATTTATGAGCTTATGAATCAGCAGATGACATTTGAACAGTCGCTGCGTACTCGTGAATTTGAGCCGGACGCACCTAACTATACGCCCCGTATTTCAGGTATTGTAAAGTGCGGTAACGGCAAAATGAATTACGCTATGTCTATTCTCAAAAGTGCCGACGGCAACCCCGATTGCTGCGAGAGATACACATTTTCATACGATTCACCCCTTGCAGGTTTAGGCAGATTTATCCACACATATATGGGCGACGGAAATCCGCTTCCGAGCTTTGAGGGCGAGCCTACATTGGTTGAAATCGGCAACGATGATATTGATACTTTTGCAAAAAAAATCTGGGATTCTCTCAACGAGGATAACAAGGTTTCTCTTTTTGTTCGTTATATCGACATCGCAACTGATACCTGTGAGTCAAGAATAATCAACAAAAATAAGTAACTTCATAACGAAAGGACGATTACAATGAACGAACTTGCTTTAAAATACGGCTGTAACCCCAACCAAAAGCCGTCAAAGATTTTTATGCAAGACGGAAGCGATTTGCCTGTTGAAGTTTTAAACGGCAAACCGGGCTATATTAATTTTCTTGATGCGTTTAATTCGTGGCAGCTTGTAAAGGAGCTTAAAGAAGCTACAGGACTTCCTGCCGCAGCGTCATTTAAGCATGTAAGCCCTGCCGGTGCGGCTGTGGCTACAGAGCTTTCCGATACCTTAAAAAAGATATATTTTGTCGATGATTTAGAGCTTTCTCCGATTGCTTCGGCATATGCAATGGCAAGAGGAGCCGACAGAATGTCCTCATACGGCGACTGGGTTGCTCTTTCTGATACCTGCGATGTTCAAACAGCCCTGCTTCTCAAAAGAGAAGTGTCCGACGGAATTATAGCTCCCGATTATACTCCCGAGGCTCTTGAAGTTTTAAAGACAAAAAGAAAAGGCACTTACAATGTTGTTAAAATAAACACTGATTATGTTCCCGCACCTATTGAACATAAGGATGTATACGGAGTAACTTTTGAACAGGGCAGAAACGAGCTTAAAATTGATGAAGCAATGCTTATGCAAAACATTGTAACCGACAACAAGGAGCTTCCCGAAGAAGCAAAGCGTGACCTTCTGATTGCTCTTATTACACTTAAATATACTCAGTCAAATTCCGTTTGCTATTCAAAGGGAGGACAGGCAATCGGCGTCGGTGCAGGTCAGCAGTCAAGAATTCACTGCACCCGTCTTGCAGGAAATAAAGCCGACATTTGGTACTTAAGACAGCATCCGAAGGTTATGAATCTTCCTTTCGTAGAAAACATCAGGCGTCCTGACCGTGATAATACCATTGATGTATATATTTCGGATGATTACGAAGATGTGCTCGCAGACGGCGTATGGCAGCAGTTCTTTACAACTAAGCCGGAGCCTTTGACAAAGGAAGAGAAAAAAGAATGGCTCAAAACATTTAGCGGAGTTTCGCTCGGTTCTGACGCATTCTTCCCGTTCGGCGACAATATCGAAAGAGCTAAACGCTCAGGCGTTCAGTATGTTGCTCAGCCCGGCGGTTCAATTCGTGACGACAATGTAATTGATACCTGCAACAAATACAATATGACCATGTCGTTTACGGGAATCAGACTTTTCCATCACTGATACGGGGTGTTACTATGAATATTTTGATGATTGGTTCAGGCGGCCGAGAGCACGCTCTTGTAAAAAAGCTTCTTGAAAGCCCAAAATGTACAAAGCTTTACTGTGCACCCGGCAACGGCGGAATTTCAAGAGATGCTGAGGTTGTCGATATTAATGTTATGGACAAGCAGGGTATGGTTGAGTTTGCGAAGAAAAATCTAATTGACCTTGCATTTGTTGCTCCCGATGACCCGCTTGCCGACGGTATGGTTGACGCATTTGAAGCGGCAGGTATTAGAGCATTCGGACCTAACGCTAAAGCGGCTGTTATCGAGGCTTCAAAGGTATTTTCAAAAAATCTTATGAAGAAATACGGAATTCCCACTGCCAAGTACGAGGTTTTTGACAATGCTGAAAAAGCAATACAATATGTAAAGTCTGAAAATACAGCTCCCGTTGTTGTCAAAGCTGACGGACTTGCTCTCGGAAAAGGCGTAATTATCGCACAGACTATTGATGAAGCTGTTGCGGCAATCAAGTCTATTATGGAGGACAAGCAGTTTGGTGATTCGGGTAACAATATAGTTATCGAGGAGTTTTTGACAGGTCCCGAGGTGTCTGTTCTTGCATTTACCGACGGAAAATGTGTAAAGCCTATGGTAAGCTCAAAAGACCACAAGCGTGCTTACGATAACGACGAGGGTCTCAATACGGGCGGTATGGGCACAATAAGTCCAAATCCATACTACACGGACGAAATTGCTCAGGTGTGCACGGATACAATTTTCAAACCGACTATTGATGCTATGAATAAAGAGGGCAGACCTTTTAAAGGATGCCTTTACTTCGGTCTTATGTTAACGCCGAACGGTCCGAAGGTAATCGAATATAACGCTCGTTTCGGTGATCCCGAAGCACAGGTAGTTTTGCCAAGACTTAAAACTGACCTTGTTGATATTTGTGAAGCTGTCATAGATGAAAAATTATCGGATATTGATATTGAGTGGTACGACGGAGCGGCTGCGTGCGTTGTTATGGCAAGCGGAGGCTACCCGCTTTCGTACAAAAAGGGAATAGAAATATTCGGTCTTGATGACAACGGACAAATCGACGGTGCTTTTGTTTATCACGCTGGAACAAAGTGCGAAGACGGAAAGTTCTATACTAACGGAGGCCGTATTCTCGGTGTTACCGCAAGAGCAGACAGCCTTGACGAGGCACTCAAAAGAGCGTATGCGGCTGTCGATAAAATTAAATTTGACGGAGCCCATTTCAGAAAAGATATAGGTAAAACAAAATAAAAATTTTAATGCCGCGTTCAGTTATGAATGCGGCATTTCTGTAAAATATTTAATTATATCCTGTCTTGTAACTATCCCGATAAATGTTTGGCGAGCGTCCGTAACCGGAATAAAGTTTTGATTCATGGCTCTTTTTAAAAGCTCATCCATATCTACGCTGATTTCAACAGCGGGGTTAAAATCCTTGCGGATTATATCCCGCACAAAGTAATTTTCAAGCTCTTTCATGCCTTGACTGCCCTTGTCAACTATGTAATACAGAAAATCACCTTCGCTGACGGTTCCCGCATATTTCCCGTCCTTAGTAATTACAGGAATTGCCGTGTAGCTGTGAACTTTCATTTTTTCAAGTCCCTGTCTGAGCGTATCGTCCTGATAAATATATTTTACGGTATCTTTTGGCTTTAAAAGCATTATTACATTCATAAATTCCTCACTTGTTAACTTTTAAACATTTTAGATGTAACATACATTTCTCCGATTAAATAGACAATTCCCGCTGTCAAAAGCAGTGTCTTCACCTCAAGCAAACCGCTTTGTATTACGATAAACGATGCGGTAATTGTGAGCAAATAGGCAAACCCTTTTGTTTCTTTTTTAAAGAACAGTATCCATAGTATAACATATACTGCTGTCAGTAATGTTGTAGAAACTATCCAGTACTTTTGCATAACAGGCGAAGTAAAACCCTCTTCAAGAACACCGATATTAAAACCCATCAAAATCAAACTGCTGTACTTGCCGATGCGTTCAATATAGAGCATCGCCCTGTTATCAATTACACTTAAGTCAACTCTGTGTGTTTTTGCATACACAATATTAGGAATAGCAAGTATAACAGCAAACATAAGTCCGAAAACATTTATAAAACCAAATAACTCCATACAATCACCTTATCTGATTATATCATATTGTTGTTCTTTTTACAATGACAAAAATTAAAACTATGATATTTGCTCAATTTTATATAAAATTATGTCATCATTTACAAAAATGTACCTTAGTTTACAGTAATGTTGCTCTTTTTATATTGCAATTTTCCGAAAAAGTTTGTATCATAGTAATGTTATTAATAAATTTGTGATTTAATTTATACAATTTATTCTGATTTACAGGAGAAGATTGCTTTGTTAAATAAAAAGCTAAAAATAAAAATCAGCGGAAAGCTGATATTCAACCTTATTGTTTTTGCCATAACTGTGTATTTAGCTGTATTCTTTTTTGTATCTGAGGACGGTTTAATTGATTTGCTTTCAACACCAAACAGTTTTATTATAGGCTGGATAATAGTTGCTTTTTTGGTGTTTTTATCAAACATTTTTATTGATACTTTGGTTACAATTATTTTTGTAAGAACGCAGTACAAAAATTTTAGATTTATCGACGCTCTCAAAGTGGCGTTTGTCGGTGTTTTTTTCGGTGCTATCACTCCGTCAAACACCGGAGGTCAGCCTATGCAGTTGTATTTAATGTCCAAGATGAATATCGGGGTAGGCTTTGGTTCTGCGTGTATGACGCAAAAATTCATAGTATATCAGATAGTTACAGCTGCATTCAGCATATTTGCGGTAATCTTTAAATTTGATTATTTCCAAAGTGCTTTTACAAATATATGGTCAACTCTGTTTATCGTTTTCGGATTTTCCGTGCAAATGCTTGTAACAGCAATGTTTGTCGTGGTTTCATTTTGCTCCGGGATCACTGATAAAATTATCAGACTGCTATATAAGATTATGAAGAAAATTAAGTTTATAAAAAATCCCGAAAAAAAGGCAGAGCGACTCTACACCGAGGTAAAAATGTTTCACAAAGCAAACAGCGACCTTTTTAAAAATCCCAAAGTAATTATCAGCACATATACTCTTGTTGCAATACAGGTACTTGCTATCCTTTCCGTACCGTATTTTATTTATGTATCTTTTGATATGCCTAAAATCGCCATGGAAAACGGTCAAGCTGCCGCAAGTTTCATAGATTTCATCTGCATACAGTCATTTGTACTTTTTACATCAAATCTTGTGCCGCTTCCAGGTGCTTCGGGCGGAGCGGAGCTTGCCTTTACAATGTATTTTTCAAAGTTTTTTGTAGTAGGCGGAGTAAACAAAATAAAGCCTGCTATCCTTTTATGGCGTCTTATTACCTATTACGGAGCAATTATAATTTCTGCACCGTTCTCATATTATACAAAAGATAAGCGTTCGGATGATATTAAGGCATTAAGCGATGACACAAACGATATTAATTTACAGTAAGTTTATAAACGGATGCTTATGCGTCCGTTTTCTCACATAAAGGGAGGATTTTATTTGGCTGATATATTTGATTATATTAACTGGCGTGGAGATTTATCCGTAAAACAAGACGGATTTAATAATGCCGACGCACTGATACTGTCAAGAATATCATATTTCCCTTTTGATGATATTGTTTCAGGTGACATAAACGACAGAATTACAATAAAGGAAACAAGCGAAAAGTTCTTTGCGTCTGATATAAATAACGACAAAATTCTCTGGCAGGGAGATACTCAGCTGCTTAAAGCCTGTGCTGATTCACAAAGATTTATGAATATGAAACTTTCCGGCTATGTAAACATAGTTGACGAAGAACAACAGCTGCAATTTTCTGCCGTCGTTATTGAAATCGATAAAATTTGTCACTTCATTTCATACCGAGGAACAGATAATACGGTTGTCGGCTGGCAGGAGGATTTTAATATGTATTATATGTTTCCTGTGCCGTCTCAGACTACTGCTTTAAAATACCTTGAAGAAGCATCAAGAAAAGTTTCGGGCGATTTAATTTTGGGCGGTCACTCCAAAGGCGGTAATCTTGCAGTATTTGCCGCGTCATTTTGCAGCTCTGACATACAAAAAAGAATAAAAGATGTTTATAATCATGACGGTCCAGGCTTTGATTCAAAAGCTATTGAAAACAGCGGATTTAAGAAAATAATTAACAAAATTCATACATACTTGCCTCAGTCATCTATTTTCGGTATGATGTTTGAACACGCAGAAAAATATACTATAGTAAAAAGCACGCAAAAGGGATTTTTGCAGCATGATATTTATTCATGGGAAATACAACGCGATAACCTTGTAACACTCAGCGAAATGACAAACACAAGTGCTTTTTTTGACCACACATTAACCGACCTGTTAGGCAATATGAGCAATGAACAAAGAAAGCTTTTTGCCGACGGCATATTTTCACTTCTTAAAAATTCCGAGGATAAAACCTTTAACGAAATTGCTGAAAATTGGAAATCAAATTCATCTGTTGTATTTAAGTCGCTGAAAAATATGGACAGCAAAACAAGATCGATTATAATTTCAACTTTATTAAATTTTATAAAATGTGCAAAAAACAATTTTTCCGATATAAATCCGCTGAGAAAAGAGAATAAAAAGCGTAACTCTAAAAAGCAGTAAAATTTGTAAGTTTTATTCATTATTTGTATTTCATATTTTGTTTAAATAATTTACAATTTCTTTTATTTATGGTATAATGGGAAATAATTTATATGAAAAGTTGGTAGTAAAATGAGCAATGAACCAAACATAAACGAAAACAGTCTAAGCAGGAGCGAGGCAAGAGAACAGGCTTTTATGCTTTTGTTTTCAAAATCTTTTGACGATAAGCCTTTGGATGATATGCTTGACGATAATTCTGAATTATTTGTCGGAGGCGTGTGCGGTTATGCACAGTCAGTTGTGAGTGCTATTGAAGATAAAATAGATGAGATTGACGAAGATATTTCTAAATATCTGAAAAAAGGATGGACTGTTGCAAGAATTTCAAAACCGTCTCTTGCAATTCTCAGACTTGCCTTTTATGAAATAAAATATCTTGAGAATGTTCCTGACAGTGTGTCGGTAAACGAAGCAGTTGAGCTTGCAAAAAAATATACAATAGATGAAAATAAATTTGTAAACGGTGTACTCGGAGCATTTGTTCGCAGCAAAGAGGAATTAAAATGAGTCTTTTTCTCGGAATAGATACATCAAACTACACAACATCAACAGCTCTGTTTAATGATGAAACAGGGGAGATGCTGCAGGAGAAAAAACTTTTGCCGGTAAAAAAGGGGCAGCTCGGACTGCGTCAGAGTGATGCGGTATTTCATCACACTGCTCAGCTTCACGCTCTTTTTTCACGCCTCGTTAAAGATATTGATGTTGCAAATATCGCCGCTATCGGAGTGTCCACCAAGCCACGCCCGATGGAAGGCTCGTATATGCCGTGTTTCACTGTTGGAGAAAACACGGCAAAAATTTTATCATCTGCTCTTTCACTGCCGTTGTTTAGCTTCTCACATCAAGAAGGACACATTTCCGCTGCTATATATTCTTCAGGGCGTGACGATTTATTTACTAAGAATTTTATTGCGTTTCATGTAAGCGGCGGTACTACCGAAGCTGTAATTGCAGAGGGAAAAAATTACAGTTTTTCTGCAAAGCTTGCTGCGTCCTCGCTTGACTTGCATGCGGGTCAGGCTATTGATCGAGTGGGTGTTATGCTCGGTCTTGAATTTCCGTGCGGACCGCAGCTTGAAACGCTTGCATTAAGAAATACCGAACCTATTACAGTACACCCTGCAATGAAAGGCTGCAACTGTTGTTTGAGCGGAATTGAAAATCTTTGCAAAAAGCTTTTTGAAAGCGGGTACAGCAGGGAATATGTTGCCGCTTATTGCATTGAATACATAAACAAGGCGCTTCAAATGATGACAGAAAGACTGATTGAAAAATACGGCAACCTGCCCCTTTTGTACGCGGGCGGTGTTATGTCTGATAAAATAATAAAAGATTCCATTTCTAAAAGATTTGACGCTGTTTTTGCAAAACCTGCTTTTTCTGCCGACAATGCGGCAGGAATAGCCTATCTTGCTTATAGGAAGTTTAAATATGTATAAACCTGATTTTACCGCACCTCGTGTGCTGTCTGTATCACAGCTTAACTTTTATGTTAAGTCAATAATCGAAAATGACCCGAAACTAAATCTTGTTTTTTTGTCAGGCGAAATTTCAAATTTAACCGATCATTACAGAAGCGGTCACATTTATCTCTCGCTAAAGGACGAAAAATCGGTAATTCGTGCGGTGATGTTTTCGGGTAATGCAAGAAATTTGCGTTTCAAGCCCGTTGACGGAATGAAAGTAATCTGTCACGGAAGAGTATCTGTTTATGAGCCAACAGGTCAGTACCAACTTTATATTGAGGATATGCAGCCTGACGGTATAGGAGCATTCTCGCTTGCCTACGAACAACTCAAGGAAAAGCTTAGCAAGAAAGGTTACTTTGACCCTGCACATAAAAAAGCTTTGCCTAAATTTCCAACTGCTATCGGCGTTGTTACTTCGCCTACCGGTGCGGCAGTTCAGGATATTCTCAATATTCTTCGCAGGCGTTTTCCGTGCGTAAATGTTATTATGTGTCCCGTTTTGGTTCAGGGAGAAAACGCACCCTTTCAGCTTGTCAGGGCAGTACAGACGCTTGATAAGTACAATTTATGCGATTTAATTATCATAGGCAGGGGAGGCGGCTCAATAGAGGATTTGTGGGCGTTTAACGACGAAGCTCTTGCCGATGCAATTTATCAGTGTAAAATTCCGGTAATTTCGGCTGTAGGTCATGAAACCGATTTTACGATATGTGATTTTGTTTCCGATATGCGTGCTCCGACTCCCTCTGCTGCGGCTGAAATAGCCGTGCCGGAAAAATCGGAGCTTATGTCCTATTATAATTCACAGTATCAGTATGTGTCATCTATAGTTGACGCCCGTATTCGGCAATATAATTTAGATCTTATTGATTTTAAGAGGAGATTGGCACTTTCTACTCCGCAGTCAAAAATCAGTGAATATGAAAACAAACTTGAGAGCTTAACTGTAAAACTCAAAAACATAATAAGTGAAACTTATAACGAGAGTTCTGCATCTCTTGCAAAAACCTCGGCAAAGCTTGAAAGCCTCAATCCTGTTTCAGTGCTTTCAAGGGGATATTCTATCGCCGAAAAGGACGGTGCTGTAATTTCCTCCTGCAAACAGTTAGGAAAAGGAGATATTTTTACACTTGAATTTTCAGACGGAAAAATTAATGCTACGGTAAACGGTGATTAACATGGCTTTTGCACATTTACATGTACATACAGAATACAGCCTGCTTGACGGTGCGTGCCGTATAAACAGGTTAGCTTCTGCTGCAAAACAAAAGGGAATGAACTCCATTGCAATAACTGACCACGGTGTTATGTATGGAGTAATAGATTTTTACAGAGAATGTAAAAAACAAGGCGTTAAGCCTATTATAGGGTGCGAGGTTTATGTCGCACCTCATTCTCGTTTTGACAAAAACTCTGCCTATGAAAAATATTATCACATGGTACTTTTGTGTGAAAACAATACGGGTTATAAAAATTTAATAAAGCTTGTTTCTCTCGGATTTACAGAAGGCTTTTATTCTAAGCCGAGAATTGATGATGAACTTCTTGAAAAATATCACGAGGGGCTTATTTGCCTTTCTGCCTGCCTGGCAGGAGAAATTCCGCAAAAGCTTTTAGACGGAGATTACGATACTGCCAAATCAAAGGCAGTATACTACAGGGATTTATTTGGCAAAGATAATTTTTTTATTGAGCTTCAAAATCACGGCATAGACGAGCAAGAACGGATAATTCCCAATCTTGTCAGAATAGCTGATGAAATAGGTGTAGATATTATTGCCACAAACGACTGTCATTATATTGAGAAAGAAGACAGCAAAACTCATAATATTCTGCTGTGTATTCAAACCAACAGAACCATTAACGATAATGACAGAATGGAATTTCAAACGAGTGAATTTTATCTTAAATCTGAGCAGGAAATGCTTGAAGTGTTCAGCAAATACCCGAATGCGATAGAAAATACTCAAAAAATTGCCGATAGGTGCAATGTTGAGTTTGAATTCGGCGTAAGAAAGCTTCCGAGATTTGATGTACCTAATAATGAAGATCACCTTGATTATTTCAGAAGAAGCTGTTATGAGGGATTATATAAGCATTACGGAGAAAATCCCGATAAATCTCTTGTTGACAGACTTGAATACGAAATATCTACTATTTCAAATATGGGGTTTGTAGATTACTATCTGATAGTAAATAACTTTGTTCAATATGCAAAGTCAAAATCAATTCCCGTAGGTCCCGGCAGAGGCTCGGGGGCAGGCTCATTGTGTGCCTACTGCATCGGCATTACCGCGATTGACCCAATCAAATATAATCTTCTTTTTGAGCGATTTTTAAACCCTGAGCGTGTCAGTATGCCTGATTTTGACATTGACTTCTGCAAGGAACGCAGGGGAGAGGTTATTGATTATGTGGTGCAAAAATACGGCAAAGACCATGTGGCACAAATTATCTCTTTCGGTACTATGGCGGCAAGAGGAGCAATTCGCGATGTCGGCAGAGCACTTGCAATTCCGTATGCTACTGTTGATGTTATCGCAAAGCTTGTTCTCATGGAGCTAAACATTACAATAGAAAAGGCACTTAAAATAAGTTCCGAGCTAAACAAGCGTTACAATGAGGACGAACAGATAAAAACACTGATTGATATTGCTATGAGCATTGAGGGAATGCCGCGTCACGCAACTATGCACGCAGCAGGCGTCGTGATAACCGACAAACCTGTTTACGATTATGTACCGCTTTCCCAAAATGATGATAATATAGTTACGCAGTTTCCTATGACAACGCTTGAAGAACTGGGATTATTAAAAATGGATTTTCTCGGTCTGCGTAATTTAACCGTAATTGACGAAGCGGAAAAGCTTATCAGAGAAAGCAATCCCGAGTATCGCAGTGATAATATTGATGAGCACGACAAAAAAGTGTTTGAGATGATTTCAAAGGGCTATACCGAAGGCGTATTTCAATTTGAGAGCCAGGGAATGAGAAATGTTCTCACTCAGTTAAAGCCCGACAGCATCGAGGATTTAATTGCGGTATTATCGCTTTATCGGCCGGGACCTATGGACAGCATACCGACATATATCGATTGCAGGCATCATCCTTCTCATATCCGATACAAGCATCCGCTTTTAAAGGAAATTCTTGAAGTGACATACGGCTGCATAGTGTATCAGGAACAGGTTATGCAAATTTTACGCACGCTCGGAGGGTACAGCCTGGGAAGAGCCGATATAGTTCGAAGAGCCATGAGCAAGAAAAAACATGCAGTCATGGAAAAGGAAAGAAATATCTTTATTAACGGACTTTGCGATGAAAACGGCAATATTATAGTTGAGGGCTGTATAAGGCGTGGTGTTGATGAAAAAACAGCAAACTCAATTTATGATGAAATGGAAAGCTTTGCTTCTTATGCGTTTAATAAGTCACACGCAGCGGCGTATGCTACCATTTCTTACAAAACCGCATGGTTAAAATGCTATTTTCCGAGAGAATATATGGCGGCACTCCTGTCAAGCGTTCTTGATAATCAAAACAAAATGTCCGTCTACATTGTCGAATGTCAAAGGCTTGGAATCAGCGTTTTGCCTCCCGATGTCAACGAGAGTAATCACGGATTTTCTGTGTCTAAAAATAATATCAGATACGGCTTGCTTGCGATAAAAAATCTCGGCAGACAGTTTATCGATGAAATTATTGCAGAAAGAAAATCAAAACCCTACAGCTCTTTCTATGATTTCTGTAAAAGACTTTACGGCAGAAATATGAACAGCCGTGCAATAGAAAGCCTTATTAAGTGCGGCGCGTTTGATACACTCGGTGCAAACCGCCGTCAGCTTCTTGCGGTCTGCAAAACGGTGCTTGATGACCTTGAGTATGAAACAAAGCGTAATATGGGCGGACAGCTTTCGTTTTTTGATATGGGAAATACAGTGCAAAAAACTTCCTCTGAACCTGTAATTCCCGACTTAGAGGAGTTTTCCAAGGAAGAGCTTTTACATATGGAAAACGAGATTGCGGGAATGTATCTGAGCGGTCACCCCATGGACGAATATACTCGTTTTTCAAACATTACGAAGGCTGATAAAACTTCCGATATTATTTCAAATGACGCAGGATTATACTTTGACGGCAAAAAAGTAACCCTCGTATGTCTGGTTTCCAAGGTAAAAACACAGCTTACAAAAAACAACAAGATTATGGCTTTTGTAAATATCGAAGACCGATACGGCTCAATGGAGGCGGTTGTGTTTCCTAATGTTTACGAAAAATTTTCTGTATTTTTAAATGACGGAAATGTAATTGTTGCAAGAGGAAGTCTGAACTTCAAGGAAAATGAGGAACCCAAGCTGATTTGCGATTCACTTGAAAAAGCCCGCACAAATGATGAGTGCTCAAATAATATGACAAATTCTGAGAATTCAATTCAAAATAAAAAATCAACCGACAAAAAGCCTTCTGCTCTTTATTTGCGTATTGATGACTTAAACACCGAGCTGTTCTTTAAAGCTAAGCGAGTATTAGAAATTTTTGAAGGAAACACTCCCGTTATTTTTTATCTGACAAACTCATCAAAAATGATGAAAGCACCCTCATCCCTTTGGGTAACACTTAATGATGTGATGATAAAGGAGCTTAAATATCAGCTTGGCGATAAAAATGTTGCGACAAAATAGACAAATTTTATAATTTCAAATTATTTATATTTAATGAATATAATAAATACTATTGAAATATTTGATAATTTGTTGTATAATACAGCTTGTAAGTATATTTTAACACATAAAAGTGCAAAAGCGTTTAGGAGGAAAGATTATGAAAAAAAGCAAGAGAGTACTGGCGTTTTTACTTGCAGCATTTACAATGTCGTTTGCACTTGTCGGCTGCGACGGAAGTTCAAATGATGCTGATGAGAATAAGGTGTATAAAATCGGTATATGTCAGCTCGTTACACACGACGCACTTGATGCGGCTACTAAGGGCTTTAAGGAAGCCGTAATTGAAGGCTTGGGCGAAGATAATGTCGAGTTTCTTGAACAGAATGCTGCCGGAGATAACAACACCTGCACAACAATAGTAAACGATTTTGTTTCCAAAAATGTAGATTTGATGATGGCTAACGGAACAGCTGCTTTGCAGGCTGCTGCGAATGCAAGTATGGATATTCCGATTTTGGGCACATCAATTACCGATTACGGCGTTGCACTTGAGATTGATGATTTTTCAGGTACTGTAGGCGGCAATATTTCAGGCACATCCGATCTTGCTCCGCTTGAAGATCAGGCACAGATGATAATTGATCTTGTTCCGGAGGCAAAAAATGTCGGTATCCTGTACTGCTCCGCAGAACCCAATTCCGCATATCAGGTAAAGATCGTTAAAGAATATCTTGAAGACAAGGGACTTGCTGTTAAGGAATTTGCCTTTTCTGCTTCTTCCGATGTTGCACAGGTTGCCGAGGCTGCTGCGTCTGCTTCCGATGCAATTTACATTCCCACTGACAATACTGCGGCATCATGTACGGAAACTATAAACAATGTAGTGCTTCCTACAAAGACTCCGATAATTGCAGGCGAGTCGGGAATTTGCAAAGGCTGCGGTATTGCAACTTTGGCCATAAGCTATGAAAAACTCGGTCAAATTACAGGTGAAATGGCTGTTGAAATTCTGAAGGACGGCAAAGATATATCTGAAATGCCTATTGAGTATGACAAGGATACTTCTAAACTCTATAACAAAGCAATCTGCGATGAATTGGAAATTAAAATCCCTGACGGATACGAGGAATTGCAGTAATAAGCTTTGGTTTTTCAGATTAACTTTTAATTTAGTATAAATAAACAATTTTACTGTGCCACTTCCCACAGGGTAGCGGCACAGTTTTGTGGTATAACAGTGGATTGGAGTAAATAACATGGATATTATGGGACTCCTCAGTGCCATGCCAGGTGCTGTTGCACAAGGTATGATTTGGGGAATAATGGCGATAGGCGTTTACATCACATTTAAAATTCTTGACCTTGCCGACCTTACGGTTGACGGCTCAATGGTTACAGGAATGGCAGTGTGTGCCGTGCTTATGGCGGCAGGCTGGAATGTTTGGATTGCAATGCTTATTGCAACAATAGCAGGAATGGGTGCAGGTTTGTTAACAGGTATTTTTCATACAGTAATGGGTATTCCGGCAATCCTTGCAGGAATACTTACTCAGCTTATTTTATGGTCTGTTAACCTCAAAATCATGGGCAAAGCAAACCAGGCCTTACCGGCAAGAACATTCGATGTACTCTTGACGCAGCTTCGTACATATGAGGCTTTGATTGTCCTTTTGATTTTCTGCGTGGTTATTGTAGCTATTTTATACGCTTTTTTCGGTACAAAATTCGGTGCTGCAATCCGTGCTACCGGCTGTAACGAAAAAATGGCTCGGGCACAGGGCATAAATACAAACAGAAACAAGGTTATAGGTTTTATTATTTCTAACGGTATCGTTGCTCTTTCAGGTGCATTGCTTGCACAGTATTCAGGCAAGGCAGACATTAACGACGGCAGAGGTGCAATCGTAATCGGACTTGCGGCTGTAATAATCGGTGAAGCAGTATTTTCAAAATTTTCACAAGGCTTTGTTATAAGATTGACGGGCGTTATAGTCGGCGGAATAATCTATTATATTGTTTATCAGACAGTAATCTTCCTGGGACTTGATACAGATTTATTGAAGATGCTTTCTGCAATAGTAGTTGCAATCTTCCTTGCAATACCTTACATGAAAAAAACATATTTTTCAAAACCCGGAAAAAGAAATAAGGAGGTACAATAATGTTAGAAATTAAAAGTATTTCCAAAATTTTTAATCCCGGTACAGTTAACGAAAAGATTGCTCTCAACGGACTTTCTCTCACGCTCAATACGGGAGATTTTGTCACTGTAATAGGAGGAAACGGAGCGGGAAAATCAACTTTGCTAAATACGATAGCAGGAACATATCCCGTTGATGAAGGAAAAATATATATTGACAATATTGATGTCACAAACTTGCCTGAATACAAGCGTGCCAAATATATAGGCAGGGTCTTTCAGGATCCCATGGTAGGCACCGCCGCCGATATGTGGATTGAGGAAAATATGGCTCTTGCCATGAGAAGAGGAAAGTCAAGAGGACTTTCCTGGGCAATAAAAAACTCTGACAGAAAATATTTTAAGGAGCTGCTTTCGCAGCTTGACTTAGGTCTTGAAAACAGACTTTCTACAAAAGTAGGTCTTTTGTCGGGAGGACAGCGTCAGGCAATTACGCTTCTTATGGCGTCTATGAACAGTCCGAAACTATTGCTGCTCGATGAGCATACGGCTGCACTCGATCCCAAAACCGCATCTAAGGTTTTGGATATAACAGATAAAATTGTCGAGAGCAATCACCTCACAACTTTAATGATTACTCACAATATGAGCGACGCAATAAGGCTTGGCAATCGCTTGATTATGATGAGCGACGGTAAAATAATTTTGGATATTTCAGGGGATGAAAAGAAAAATCTTACCGTTGAACATCTGCTTGAAATGTTTGAAAAGGTAAGCGGTTCAAAGCTTGAAAATGACAGAATGTTGCTTAATAATGAATAATTCATTATTGTAGATTTATTATCTTTTACAGACAGCAACAAAATTAATTTAATATTTGATGTTTAAGCATTGGCAGAGGTTTATCTGCCAATGCTTTTTATATTTTACAGTATGTAAAATATACTTGACATTATGTAAAAGATGATTTATAATAATTACATAAATTAAATCACAGTTATTTGGAGGAATGTTTATGTCATATTACGAAATGGGTTTTATCTGCGGTTTTATTACAGTATTTATTTGCATAGCGATAATTGCTGCATTAAGACGGAAAAAAGGAAAGAAAACTGAATACGACGAGCGGCAGCTAATCGCAAGAAATACCGCATATAAGTACTCTTTCTTTACTCTGATTTTTTATTGTATTATTTGCGGAATGCTTGATGTTCTTTCAATAAATTGGGCAATAACTTCCGTACAGATGTATTTAGGTATTTTCATATCTGTAACCGTTTGTGTGGTCATATGTATATTTAAGGATGCCTATTTCGGTATTGAAAAAAACAAAAACAGCATATATTACTTTGTATTTCTATCCTGTTTAATAATTTTTGTTAATATATTTTCATTCGTATCAAACTTAGCATATAACAATAACACATTTATTACAGACGGAATGCTTAACGAGTATGCCGTAAATCCTATGTGTGCAGCCGCTTTTTTGATTATGATGTCATCAGCAATAATAAAAATTATTCTTAATAAGAAAGAATGTAGTGAAGAATGAAAAATTTACGGCTTAAAAGTGCCCGTGCGGCACTTGATATTTCACAGCAGCAGCTTGCTGATATGGTTGGGGTGTCACGGCAAACAATTTCAGCGATAGAAAAAGGGGATTATAACCCCACTATTAATTTGTGTATATCTATTTGCAAAGCTCTCGGAAAAACTCTTGATGAACTTTTCTGGGATGAAAATATATGATTTCGGAGGATTGTATGAAACTTGAAGTAAAAAATATATTTAAAAACTTTGGCGATAAAGAGGTTCTTAAAGGTATCTCTTTTTCTGCTGAAAGCGGAGAAGCCTTTGGATTGCTCGGAAGAAACGGAGCAGGAAAAACTACTTCGATCAGAATACTTATGGATGTTTTCCCATCTGACAGCGGAGAAATATTGATTGACGAAAAACCCATAGATCACAGTAAAATCCGTATAGGATATCTTCCCGAAGAAAGGGGTCTTTATCCAAAAAAGAAAATCGTTGATCAGCTTGTATATTTTGCAATGCTTAACGGTCTTTCAAAACACGACGCTTTAAAATCTGTTGATAATTGGCTTAACAGACTTCAAATGATTGAGTACAAAAACAAAAGACTTGATACTCTCTCAAAAGGAAATCAGCAAAAAATACAGCTTGTTACAGCTCTTGCACATAACCCGCAGATTATAATCCTCGACGAACCTTTTTCTGGATTAGACCCGGTTAATGCTATGACGCTTAAAGAAATCGTAAAAGAGGAAATAAGCAGGGGAAAGATAGTTATTTTTTCGAGCCATCAGATGAATTATATTGAAGAGTTTTGCGACAAGATCGCTATAATTAATAACGGCAAAATTGCAATACAGGGAAGCATTCGAGAAATTAAACGCAACTATACACGCGATCGTCTTGTAATTTCTACAGAATATCCGCAAAAAATAATCTCGCACTTCGGTTCACGGTGCATAGCTGATAAAAACGGTGAGCTGACAATAAAACTGAAGTCTGCTGAAGATAAGAATAAAACAATGAAAGAAATAATTGATAATTTTGATGTCGATGAAATTAAAGTTTTTGAACCGTCGTTAAACGATATTTTTGTAGATTACACAAACAACGGGGGACAGGAGATTAAAAATGAAACAATTTAAAACCATATTAAGTTTTGAACTATTAAACTATTTGAAAAATAAAGTTTTTGTAGGTTTTACAGTATTTCTTGTTGTTGTAATTGCCGGAATTATGTCTTTTCCGAGTATTGCTGACAACATTTTTACTGATGATTCACATGAAAACGAAAACTTGCCTGTTATGATAATTATCAATAAAACTGATAACGAATCATCAGTTTTTGAAGAGTCTTTTGCTTCTGCTTTTCCCGATTACAGTGTAAAACTGTATGATGATTCATATGACAACTTTGAAGATGAAATAACTACAGGCAAAGTCGATTGTGCCTTTGTAATTAAAAGCCTCACCGAATATGATTACTATGTTAACAACTATACCCTTTATGATACAAATACCGAAATTGCCGATCAAGTACTGCACCGTATCTATCAGACAAATTCCATGGTAGAAAGCGGAATATCGTTAGAGGATGCATCAAATATAATTAATGTTCAAATAAATCATACTGCACACAGTCTCGGTAAAGATCAGACGCAGAATTTCTTTTATACATATGTTATGATTTTTGCTTTGTACATGGTGATTGTTCTCTACGGTCAGCTCGTTGCAACTAATGTAGCAACAGAAAAAAGCTCAAGAGCAATGGAGCTTCTCATCACAAGTGCAAAACCTGTAAATATGATGTTTGGCAAGGTCATAGCTTCCTGCTTAGCAGGCTTTATTCAGCTTATTGCTGTATTCGGTTCTGCGTTTGTGTTTTACAATATGAATAAGACATATTGGGAAGATAATTTTATTATTAAATCTGTATTTGATATACCTCTCGATTTACTGCTTTATATGCTGTTGTTTTTTGTTCTTGGATTTTTCATTTACGCTTTTCTTTACAGTGCCATTGGTTCAACGGCGTCAAAAGTTGAGGATATCAACACTTCAGCCATGCCGCTTACAATCATACTTATTGCAGCATTTTTTGTAGTAATTACTTCCATGTCTTCGGGTTCTGTTGACAATCCGCTTATGATAGCTTGTTCATATATTCCGTTCACTTCTCCCATAGCTATGTTCACCAGAATAGCCATGAGTTCGGTGCCTGTTTATGAAATTGTTATTTCTGTTGCAATTTTAATTGTTTCAGTATTTGCAATAGGCAATATTTCCGCAAAAATTTACCGTTTGGGTGTGTTGCTCTACGGTACTCCGCCGAAATTCAGTGCAATTTTCAAGGCAATAAAGAAATAAACTTAATAAACAAAATAACAATTTTTCGTCTTATTAAAATAACAAAACTCTGTTTTTGCAAAATCTGCTGGGTCTGTTTTGTTGTACAGCAGGAGTAATTTAAATACAAATTAACGGCTGATATTAGTTAATCCTAATGTCAGCCGTTTAAATTTTAAATCAATTCACTTATTATTGTGTTTGAAACAAGAAATCCTTTTGGCGTAAAAGAACAGCTTTGATTTTTAATCTCCATATATCCGAGTTTAGAGTATTTCTTGATAACTTGTAATTTATCGCAAGAAAAATCTTCCTTATATT
The DNA here is from genome assembly GCA_019415945.1 of Clostridiales bacterium. Classification (GTDB taxonomy): domain Bacteria; phylum Bacillota; class Clostridia; order Oscillospirales; family Acutalibacteraceae; genus Ruminococcoides. The sequence continues at coordinate 136,936 of DXYF01000028.1, read as the reverse complement.
TTTGCTTATATTCCTCAAAATTTAATCCGTCTTTTAATCTCAGTGACAGCATAATAAACTCTTCTTTATCTCCGCCCAAACAATCAAAATGTATTTTGTCTTGAGCAAAATCATTTATACTCCGATTGTAATAAAATCTTTTGCCCTCAAAAAACGAATGTGCCGAAGGGCCTATGCCGATATACTCGCCGCATTTCCAGTAATTTATGTTGTGTCTGCTCTCAAAACACGGTTTTGAAAAATTTGATATTTCATACTGCTTATATCCCAAAGTTTCAAGCATTTCTACGGCAAGAAGGTAAAGCTGTGCCTGTCTGTCGTCATTCAAAAAAGGCAGTTTGTCTTTCAGCTTTTCAAATTTTGTGCCTTCTTCGATTTTCAATATATAAGATGATATGTGAGTAACATCACAGCTTGCACAAAACTCTATTGATTTTTTTAAGCTTTCGTCCGTTTGATAAGGGATTCCCAGCATAAGATCAAGCGAAATATTGTTAATTCCCGCAGTTTTTGCTCTTTTTACTGTTATCATTGCATCATCCGTCGAATGAATCCTGCCGAGTGCCTTTAGTTCAGCTTCAACTGCACTTTGCATACCTACAGAAATCCTGTTGAATCCGAGTTTCTTTAGTAAACAAAAATCAAGTTCCTTGCCTGAATCCGGATTAACTTCAACTGTTATTTCTGCGTCATCTGCAACATTAAAATGTGTTATTATAATACTTTGCAGGGACGCAAGACTTTTTGCTCCTAAAATACTCGGAGTGCCGCCGCCGAAATATATACTTGATACAATGTGATTTTTACATTTTTCACCCCATTTAATGATTTTATCGGAAAGCAGGCGTGTATAATCCTCGTAATCGTTTTCACTTGCTTTGCCGCTGAAAAAGTCGCAGTAAGGACATTTACTTTTACAAAAGGGGATATGGATATAAAGACCGATATAATTATTCATAAGATAACCTCATAAATTGTTTGAGCCGGAAACTTGTGTTTCCGGCTCAATTTGGAAGGTATATGAAAAAATAGGAAAAATCTGTTTTTCAACCTTTGACAAAATTATATTACAATATTTTAACTATTTTGTCAAGCTTTTGTATTAATTTAATTAAAAAAATATTTATACATTTTTGTTGACATATACTGATATAAAATAGTAAAATATAGAATTGTGGATAAAGTAATTATTTTGTATTAACTCCGAAAGGATAGTATTTATATGAATTCTTTAAGAGATGAAATAAGCAAACGCAGAACTTTTGCGATTATTTCTCACCCTGACGCAGGTAAAACAACACTTACCGAAAAGCTTTTGCTTTACGGAGGTGCTATCAACCTCGCAGGTTCGGTAAAAGGAAAGCGAACGGCAAAGCACGCAGTTTCCGACTGGATGGAAATTGAAAAACAGCGTGGTATTTCCGTTACATCATCTGTTTTGCAGTTTAAATACGACGGCTATTGCATTAATATTCTTGATACTCCTGGTCACGAGGACTTCTCAGAGGACACCTACAGAACTCTTATGGCAGCTGACTCTGCCGTAATGGTAATCGACGGCTCAAAGGGTGTTGAAAAACAGACAATCAAGCTGTTTAAGGTTTGCGTTATGCGTAATATTCCTATCATCACTTTTATAAACAAAATGGACAGGGACGCAAAAAATCCGTTTGATTTGCTTGAGGATATCGAAAATGTTCTAGGAATAAATACCTATCCGATTAACTGGCCGATAGGTTCGGGCAAGGAATTTAAAGGCGTTTACGACAGAAATTCAAAAAAGATTCTTTCTTTTACCGCTAATAACGGTCAAAAAGAAGTAGAAAAAGAAGAGCTTACACTTGATGACCCGTCGCTTGAAGACAAAATCGGCATCTATCATAAGCAGGATTTATTTGACGATATAGAGCTGCTTGACGGTGCAGGGGATGAATTTAATCTTGATGCAGTGCGAAACGGAAAGTTAACTCCTGTGTTTTTCGGTTCTGCTCTCACAAACTTCGGTGTAGAGCCGTTTTTGGAGCAGTTTTTAAAGCTTACAACTTCTCCGCTTCCGAGGGAAACCGTCAGTGAAGAGGTTGAGCCGATGTCAGAGGATTTCTCGGCATTTGTATTTAAAATACAGGCAAATATGAATAAGGCACACCGTGACAGAATTGCTTTTATGCGTATATGCAGCGGTAAGTTTGAAAAAAATATGGAAGTGTTCCATGTTCAGGGTAACAAAAAAATGCGTCTGTCACAGCCGCAGCAAATTATGGCTCAGGAGAGAGAAATTGTCGATGAGGCTTATGCGGGAGATATAATAGGCGTTTTCGACCCGGGTATTTTTTCAATCGGCGATACCATTTGTTCGCCTAAGCATAAGGTGCAGTTTAAGGGTATTCCTACTTTTGCTCCTGAACATTTTGCACTTGTACGCCAAAAAGATACGATGAAACGAAAACAGTTTATAAAAGGCACAAGCCAAATTGCACAGGAGGGTGCAATCCAGATTTTCCAGGAACTTGATGCAGGTATGGAAGAGGTAATCGTCGGCGTTGTCGGTGTTCTTCAATTTGATGTTCTTAAATACAGACTTCAAAACGAATATAATGTTGACATTATTATGGAAGGTCTGCCGTACGAATATATAAGATGGATTGTTAACGATGATGTCGATCCGAAAACACTTGATCTGGCTTCCGATACCAAGCGTATTCAGGATTTAAAGGGCAATCATCTGCTTCTTTTTGCAAGCTATTGGAGCATAAACTGGGCTCTTGAACACAACAAGGGGCTTGAATTAAGGGAATTCGGCACAAACTAAAATTTATAATTAGGAGGATATATGCTGTTTGATAAGCTGAAAAACTACTGCAATGACGGCATATATCCTTTTCATATGCCCGGTCATAAGAGGGTAAGCATTAATGGCGATACAATACTTCCGTATCAGATTGATATAACCGAAATTGACGGATTTGATGATCTCCACAATGCGTCAGGATGCATCAGAGATGTTGAAAAAAAGGCGGAAAAGCTTTACTCGGTTAACCGTGCATACTTGCTTGTGAACGGAGCTACGGGCGGAATACTTTCGGCGATAAGGGCATTGACAAGTTTTGGTGACGATGTTATCATTGCCCGAAACTGCCACAAGTCGGTGTATAACGCTGCCGAGCTGTGCGGACTTAGCTGTAAGTACATCATGCCCGAATTTAATGAAAAATACGGTATTTTTACTTCTGTTTCTCCCACTAAGCTTGAAAAGCTGTTAAACTCAAATCCAAACACAAAACTTGTTGTTATAACCTCTCCGACATATGAGGGAGTTGTATCTGACATTAATTCTATCTCTCAAATATGCCGAGAATACGGGGCTTTGCTTTTTGTTGACGAAGCCCACGGAGCACATTTTCCGTTTTCTGATAAATTCCCCTGTGAAGCTGTTAGCTGCGGAGCAGATGTTGCCGTGGTGAGTCTTCATAAGACATTGCCGTCTTTTACGCAAACTGCACTTCTTTTAACAAATAATCCTGTTTTGTCTGAAAAATTAAAGGAGAATCTCTCGATATTCCAGACAAGCAGTCCGTCTTATGTTTTGATGAGCAGCATAGATAACTGCCTTGATTACATATTAAAAAATAAAGATAATTTTTCTTTGTATATCAAAAGACTTAAATCATTTTACATCTCAACTCGTTCTCTTAAAAATATAACCGTACTTTATAACGACAACGAATTTTTAAGCTCATGCTATAAATTTGATATCGGTAAAATTATTATTTCAACTTCTGCTACAAATATCAGCGGAGTTGAGCTTGCCTCGGTTTTAAGAGATAAATATAAAATCGAACTTGAAATGGCTTACACAAACTATGCACTTGCAATGACTTCTGTCTGCGACAGCGACAAAGGATTTGGGCGGCTCTTGACAGCCTTACAAGATATAGACAGCAAAATTATAAAAATGTCGGAAAACAGCTCCCGAAATAATTATTTCAGCATACCGAAGCAATGCTTTAAAGCAAACTTGAAAAGTAATTATCAATCAGAAAAAGTTTTGCTTAAGGATGCAAAGGGGAAAGTGTCTGCACAATATTTGTGGGCATATCCGCCCGGAATCCCCATTATAGTACCGGGGGAATATATATCGGACAACATTATAAAGTTAATTGATAATATGAATGATAAAAATATAAATATAGGCTCTGAAAATAATTTACCGCCTCAGTATATTTACATTGCCAAAACCGATTGACAAATATAACTGTATGTGGTAAGATTAATTTGTAAATTCTTACAAGGAGAACGATTGCTATGAAAAGAATTAAAACTATTGAAACTCGTGATCTTAAAAAGAGCGTTAAGACGGGCGGCTGCGGCGAATGTCAGACTTCTTGCCAGTCAGCTTGCAAAACTTCATGCGGCGTTGCTAACCAGCAGTGCGAAAAGTGCATGAGCGAGAAATAATTTTAATTATATCAAATTAAGGATACAACAGCCGTTTTACCTTGAGGTTTAACGGCTTTCCTTTTGTCAAAACGGAGATATTATGATACATCAATATAAATTAAACGGGTATAACATTGTTCTTGATGTTTTCAGCGGAAGTGTTCATTGTGTGGACGACCTTGCGTATGATGTTATAGAACTATTTGAAAAATCCGACAGAGAAAATATTATTAATACATTGCTTGAAAAATACGCTGATGATGCGAATATTACAGAGCAGGAGATTAGCGACTGCATTGACGATGTAGAGGAACTTAAGCTGCAGGGAAAGCTTTTTACTGGAGATAAATATGCAGACCTTGCGTTTGACTTTAAAAAACGAAACACAGTAATAAAGGCTCTTTGCCTGCATGTGGCTCATACCTGTAACTTAAACTGCGAATACTGCTTTGCAAGTCAGGGTAAATATCACGGTGACAGAGCGTTAATGAGTTTTGAAACAGGCAAGAGAGCTATTGACTTCCTTGTTGAAAATTCAGGCAGCAGAGTAAATCTTGAGGTTGACTTCTTTGGCGGTGAGCCTCTTATGAATTTTGATGTTGTCAAACAGATTGTAGCATATGCACGAAGCATTGAAAAAGAAAAATGTAAAAATTTCCGTTTTACTCTTACAACAAACGGAATGTTGGTTGACGATGATGTAATCGAATTTGCCAACAAGGAATGTCACAATGTAGTTTTAAGCCTTGACGGCAGAAAAGAAATTCACGATAATCTCAGAAAAACAGTTAACGGCAAAGGAAGCTATGACATAATTGTTCCGAAATTTCAGCAATTTGTTAAAAAAAGAGGCAATAAGGGCTATTATGTAAGAGGTACATATACTCACAACAATACGGATTTTACAAACGATATTTTTCATATGGCTGACCTCGGTTTTACAGAGCTTTCCATGGAGCCTGTTGTATGTGCACCTAATGACCCCTATGCACTGACTTACGATGATTTGCCTGTCCTTTTTGAGCAGTACGAAATTCTGGCTAAGGATATGTTAAGGCGGGAAAAAGAGGGCAAACCTATTACTTTCTATCACTATATGATTGATTTAACGGGTGGTCCATGCATTTACAAGCGTATTTCCGGCTGCGGTTCAGGTACGGAATACATGGCAGTTACGCCTTGGGGCGAGCTTTATCCGTGCCATCAGTTTGTCGGCGACCCAAAATACAGTCTCGGCAATATATTTGACGGTGTTACGAATACCGAGATACAAAATGAATTTAAGCTCTGCAATGCATACGCAAGAGAAGATTGTAAAAACTGCTGGGCTAAGCTGTATTGTAGCGGCGGCTGTGCCGCAAACGCTTATCACGCAACAGGTTCAATAAGCGGTATATATAAATACGGCTGTGAGCTGTTTAAAAAGAGAATGGAATGTGCAATTATGATGAAGGTTGCTCAGGCGGATTCAGAATAATTTAATAAATCAAATTAACAGGAGCCGATGCATTTTCTGCATCGGCTCTGTAATTTAGATAAATATTTTCATTATATTGGAAACTATAAAGCAAAGAATAATACCGATCGCCGTGGGCATAGCTGCTGAAAACAAAGTCCACTTTATGCTTCCGGTTTCTTTTTTTATAGTAAGGCATGAGGTAGAACACGGAAAATGCATTATGCACATAATGATCGTACAGACCGCGGTAATGACGGTCCAACCGTTTGCTGAAAGTAACTGCAAAAGCTGTTCATAGCTCGAATATTCCATCATTGTCGTGCTTGACATATACGACATAATTATAATGGGTACCACAATTTCGTTTGCGGGGAATCCGAGAATAAATGCCATAACGATAACACCGTCAAGTCCTATCATTCTGCCGAACGGATCTAAAAAATCAGTACAGTATGAAAGCACAGAACTGTCGCCGATATAAATGTTTGCCGTAAGCCATATTATTGCTCCGGCAGGGGCGGCAACAATAATGGCTCTGCCAAGCACAAATATCGTTCTGTCAAGCAATGAACGAATAACAGTTTTAAAAATCTGAGGTTTTCTGTAAGGCGGAAGCTCAAGTGCAAAACCTGACTTTTGACCTTTTAATAATGTGACAGACAGTAATTTTGAAACGCCGAGTGTAACAAGTACGCATCCCACAATAATGCATAAAAGAATTAAAGCCACCTTAAAAGACGCAAACAGACCAAAAGCAGACCCCGCAAAAAACATCATAATAATTGCTATAAGAGTAGGAAATCTACCGTTGCACGGCATAAAATTGTTGGTTACTACGGCGATTAATCGTTCGGACGGACTTTCGATAATTCTGCACCCTGTAACGCCGCAGGCATTACAGCCGATTCCCATAGCCATCGTAAGGCTCTGCTTGCCGTGAGCACCGCATTTTGAGAAAAATTTGTCGAGGTTAAAAGCAATTCTCGGAAGATAACCTGAATCCTCAATTATTGAAAACAGCGGGAAAAATATAGCCATAGGTGGGAGCATTACCGATACTACCCAGGTAAGAGTCGTATAAACTCCGTCTATTAATATACCTGTTATAAATTGAGGCACGGCAATCATTTCAAAAAGTATATACAGCTCATCTTTTAAATAACTGAATAATATACTCAGCCATTCGCTCGGATAGTTGGCACCCACCGCTGTTATCCAAAATAAAACGGCAAAAAGCGTAAGCATAATCGGTATTCCGAGTGTTTTGGATGTAAGTATTTTATCCACCGAGCTGTTATCTCTTTTTTGGGAGTTTGTGCTGTAAGATACGGTTTTTTCGCAAATTTCCCGTGATTTTTTTGCAAGCATTTCCGAGTTGTATTTATGCCTTTCTTTGTCAAGAACATCTATTCCTGCAAAATTTCTTTCCACTCTGAAACACTTGGTTTCTCCCGAACAGATTTTTACCAATATATTTTTTAAATCATTTATACCCTTTTTTCGCGTTGCACAGGTACATACTACCGGTATCCCCAAGTTAAGCGAAAGTTCATCAATATCAATATTTACACCATTTCTCTCAGCTTCATCGCATAAATTCAAGCATAAAACGGCTTCTTTCCGCAAAGACAGCACTTCAAGAACAAAAGATAAATTTCGCTCAATAATATTTGAATCTACAACAATGATAACGCAGTCGATTTTTTCTGTCGCAAGAAAATTTCTTGTAACTTCCTCTTCTTCGGAAAAATTATTCATAGAGTATGTTCCGGGAAGATCCGTAAACAAATAACACCTGTCTTTGATTACTGCTTTGCCCGATGAACATTCAACCGTCTTTCCCGTCCAGTTTCCCGTGTGTTGATTTAAACCTGTCAATGCATTGAATATTGTGCTTTTTCCTACATTGGGATTACCCACTAACGCAATTTTATAATCTGCATAATCCTGATTTTTTTGAGAATTCGGCAATACAGAAAAATTTCTTGCAAACAAATAAAAAACCTCCTGTTTAATTTATAGGAGTCACCGTTATATATTTACTGTCTTTTTCACGCAGTGCAATCACCGTGTTTTTGACAAGATAAGCTGTAGGATCGCCAAACGGACTTCTGTAAAGCGGTTTAATAATTGTGTTTTCCAATATTCCCATATCGTAAATTCTGTTAATAAGATATTCCTTACATTTTATTGATGATATGATTCCGCTTTTATCAAGCGGCAGATTGTTCAGCGTGCAATTTTTATTCATAGTCTTCACCATTAAACATTTTGATAATATAATATTCTTAATTTATTTTTATGTTAAAGCCAATTTATTGAAATAATTACTTTTGCTTTACCAAACAGGTTTTATGTTGTATAATTACTGTAATATATTTGTCTGCTTTCCGTATATATTTATATATGGGAGTGTTAGTATGAATATAAAAAAGACTGTATATATCGGGTTGTGTATTGCACTGTTTTTAACATTTAATTTTCTCATGATTACAGCCGCAGTAAATATAAATACTTCTGTAACCTCTAACTCCGTAAGATCATTACCTACTGTAGTAATTGATGCAGGTCACGGAGGGGAAGACGGCGGAGCTGTGACTGACAGCGGAATACTTGAAAAAGATATAAATCTTGAAATATCAAAAAAAACTTCGGCTCTGTTATATATGCTCGGGTTTGATGTAACTGAAACAAGAACTGATGATACTGCTCTTGATAACGGAGAAGAAACCATAAGGCTTAGAAAAGTAAGCGATATGAAAAACAGACTTAAAATATATGATTCTTCTGATGAAAATGTAGTTATCAGTATTCATCAAAATAAATTTACTCAAAGTCAATATAACGGGACTCAGATTTTTTATTCTCCAAACAACCCAAACAGTCAAAAGCTTGCAGAAAGCATTAAATTTTCAGTAAAAGGTCTGCTTCAGCCGAATAACGAGAGAGAATGCAAGCAAGCCGACAGCGGGATATATCTGCTTAAAAACACTCACAATCCGGCAGTGATTGTCGAGTGCGGATTTATTTCTAACGAAGAAGAGTGCCGAAAGCTCATAGATTCAGATTATCAAAAGCAAATGGCCTTTTCAATTTCGGCAGGATTTTTAAATTATTTTAATACAGACTGACAGGATGTGTAAAAATGGCTTCAAAAATTAAAAGTGTTTATATTTGCTCGGAATGTGGATATGAATCACCGAAATGGTACGGAAAATGCCCGTCATGCGGCGAATGGAACACAATGAATGAAGAGATAAAGGATACCGCAAAAAATGCTTCTGTGTCAAAATCCCGTACATATTCGGCTTATTCAAAACCAGATACAATAAATGAAATTTCAACTCAGGACGAACACCGATATGATACAGGCTGCAAAGAGCTTAACAGAGTGCTTGGCGGAGGAATTGTAAAGGGAAGTCTTATTTTACTCGGCGGTGATCCGGGCATAGGAAAATCAACAGTTCTTATGCAAATCTGCCAGTATATGGGCGATACATTAAAAATACTTTATGTATCGGGCGAGGAATCAAAGCGTCAGCTAAAACTTCGTGCAATGCGTCTTGAAGTTGATTCGCCAAATCTTTTTGTGATGACTGAAACCGATGTCGAAATAGTATGTGAACAAATTAAGTCTTTAAAGCCGGATATTGTCATGGTCGATTCTATACAAACTATGAATCTTTCAGAATTAAGCTCTTCGCCCGGCAGCGTAACACAGGTCAGAGAATGTACGAATATGCTTATGAGAACAGCTAAATCTTTTGATATTCCGATGTTTATTGTCGGCCATGTAAACAAAGAAGGGTCAATCGCAGGACCGAAAGTGCTTGAACATATTGTTGATACGGTTCTTCATTTTGAGGGCGACAAGCAAATGAGCTGCAGAATTTTAAGGGCAGTAAAAAACCGTTACGGCTCAACCAACGAAATAGGCGTTTTTGAAATGACGGACAAGGGGTTAAAAGAAGTAGAAAATCCTTCCGTTATGCTTCTTTCAGGCAGACCAAAAAATGTATCGGGCACCTGTGTTACATGCACGATAGAAGGCTCAAGACCGATACTTGCCGAAACACAGGGACTTGCAACTCAGAGCGGCTACGGAAATCCCCGCAGAATGTCAACAGGTTTTGACTACAACAGACTTTCGCTTCTGCTTGCTGTGCTTGAAAAGCGTGCAGGGTATTATTTTTCGAATTTTGACGCCTACATTAATATAGTAGGAGGTCTGCGTGTTGATGAACCCGCAATAGATTTGTCAATCGCTATGGCTCTTATAAGCAGTCTTAAAGACACGCCGATTGATGAAAATGCCGTTGTATTCGGAGAAATAGGGCTTGCAGGAGAAATAAGGGCTGTTTCACAGGCACAAATGAGGATTAACGAGGCAGTAAGACTCGGATTTAATAAAATAATACTTCCGTATCACAATCTTAAAGGCGTTCACTGCGACGATGCACAGCTAATAGGAGTAAAAAACATCCGTCAGGCATTTGAGGCTTTGAGCATATGAGTACATTTGTTATGTCGGACAAGTATCCGTGCTTTGTAAATGAAATCAAAAAATACGGTCATTCCGTAATTTCAAGCGATAGGATTAAAATTTTTCCCAAACCCGAACAAAATCATGCCGATATGCAGCTTTTGCAGATAAACGATAGATTTTTTATACTTAACGAATGTAAATCTCTATCAAAGAAACTACCGCCAGAAAAATTGATGTTTTGCAGTAAAAAAGCGGGGGGAGAGTATCCCAAAAATATATTGCTGAATTTTTTGTTCCTTAATAATATATTGTACGGTAAGATTTCCGCAATAGATAATAATCTGTTATCATATTGTAATTCAAAGAAAATTAAAACAGTCAATATAAATCAAGGATACGCTCGATGCTCTGCACTCATTGTAAATAACAATGCAGTTGTAACATCTGATATTTCTATTGCAAATACATTAAAGGCAAATGGGGTAGAGGTACTTCTGATTTCAGCAGGTCATATTATTTTAGACGGATATGACTATGGATTTATCGGAGGTGCAAGCGGAAGAATAAATGAAAATACAATAGTATTTTTCGGGAATGTAAAAAATCACCCTGATTATGATAAGATTGAAAATTTTTGCAAAAAACATAGTATGAATATAAATATATTATGTAAAGATATCCCCCTGACCGATATAGGGGGTATGGTACAAATAAAATAAATGCAAGTTTGCGGTAAACAAAAACGACAACGATTTTTTCGTTGTCGTTTTTTCATGTAATGTATGAAAAAAATTAAAGTCGTAATTTTACTTAACAAATTTTTCGATCCCTAAAACATAATCACTTGAAACCTTATACAAGCAGCACAAAGCAATCAAGTGACGAATCGGAAGTTCACGCTTACCGCTCTCATACTTACTGTATTGCTCCTGCCGTGTGTGAAGTATAAAGGCAATTTGTTCTTGTGTATATCCGTTTTTTAATCTTAGTTCTTTGAGTCTTTTATAATAATCCATACTCTTACCTCAAATAAAAAATATTACTATTTGTATTATTAACATAATTATAACATGTTAATATATCCAAACGCAACTAAATTTTATGTTAAAACAAATGTTAAAATCAAATTTATCAATTATACAAAATACATTTGTTAATGTTAATATGTCTTTTCGCAACTTAATTTAATTAAATATGCAATTAAATCAATAATTAATATTGAGATTTTGCAAATAAAAATTGCATAAATAGTAGATAATTTAAAGATTTGCCAAAATTTCTTAATTTTTTTGCAGGAATATGATATTTATTGTTGCAAAATTCTTGAAAATATAGTATTATTATAAAGTCGGCGGTTGTTTATGTTTTATGCTGCACCGTTGGTCGAAAATCTGTAAATTTTTTTAAATTTAAGGAGGTACATACAATGTCGTATGTAAGTGAACAGCTTGAAAAGCTAAAAGCAAAAAATTCGAGCGAGCCGGAATTTATTCAGGCAGCAACAGAAGTTCTTACTTCTCTTGAACCGGTATTCGAGAAGAATCCAAAGTATCAGGAAGCAGGTATTCTCGAAAGAATTACTGAGCCTGAAAGAGTTGTAATGTTCCGTGTTCCTTGGGTTGATGATAACGGCAAGGTTCAGGTTAACCGTGGCTTCAGAGTACAGTTTAACAGTGCTATCGGTCCCTATAAGGGCGGTTTAAGACTTCATCCGTCCGTTAACCTCGGCGTAATTAAATTCCTCGGTTTTGAGCAGATCTTTAAGAACTCTCTCACAGGTCTTCCCATCGGCGGCGGCAAAGGCGGCTCTGACTTTGATCCTAAGGGCAAGAGCGACAATGAAGTTATGTCATTCTGCCAGAGCTTTATGACAGAGCTTTGCAGACACATCGGTGCTGACACAGATGTACCTGCAGGTGATATCGGTACAGGTGCCCGTGAAATCGGCTATATGTTCGGTCAGTACAAGAGAATTAAGAATGTATATGAGGGCGTGCTCACAGGTAAGGGTCTTAACTGGGGCGGTTCACTTGCAAGAACAGAAGCTACAGGATACGGACTTCTCTACCTCACAGAGGCAATGCTCAAAGACAACGGCAAAGACATCAACGGTGCTACTGTTTGTGTATCAGGTGCAGGTAATGTTGCTATCTATGCTACTCAAAAGGCTAATCAGCTCGGAGCTAAAGTTGTAACAATGTCTGATTCAACAGGCTGGATTTACGATGCTGAGGGTATTGACCTTGACGCTATTAAGGAAATCAAAGAAGTTAAGAGAGCTCGTCTTACAGAGTACAAGAACTATCGTCCTAACTCTGAGTATCACGAGGGCAAGTTTGACTGGTCAGTTAAGTGTGATGTTGCTCTTCCGTGTGCAACTCAGAATGAGCTTAACGAAGAAGACGCTAAGAGACTTATCGCTAACGGCTGCTATGCTGTTGCTGAGGGTGCAAATATGCCTACAACTCTTGAGGCTACAAAGGCACTTCAGGATGCAGGTATCCTTTTTGCTCCCGGTAAGGCTGCAAACGCAGGCGGCGTAGCAACTTCAGCTCTTGAAATGAGCCAGAACTCAATGAGACTTTCATGGACATTTGAAGAAGTTGACGCAAAGCTCAAGGACATTATGGTTAACATTTATAACAATATTTCTGCTGCTGCTAAGAAATACGGCTATGAGGGCAACTATGTTGTAGGTGCCAACATCGCAGGTTTTGAAAAGGTTGCAGATTCAATGATTGCACAGGGTGTTTGCTAATCATTAATAACACTTTTTTAGTAAAACAGCAGGTCAAATAATCTTGACCTGCTGTTTGTTATATTGAACGACGAGGAAGTTATATGAAATTAACTAAAGTACAGTATTCTAAAGAATTATTAAATAATATTGAAAACTTATATAATAATGCATTTCCCAAAAACGAACGAAAGCCTTTTGATTTAATATTGGAAAAGTGCCAAAATAATCAAATGGAAATTTTGGCAGTAACTGAAGATGACGGTAGGTTTTTAGGACTTGCAATAACCATTGTCTACAGCGATATTGTAATTCTTGATTATTTTGCAATATCTCCTAATCACAGGGGTAAAAATATCGGTTCAGAGGCTTTACAGCATATTTTTAATATATACAAAGGCAAACGACTGTTGCTTGAAATAGAGGATCCTGAGGTTGAATCAACCAACAACATTGAACGAATCAGAAGAAAAGCATTTTATCTGAAAAATAATATGACCGTAATGCCGTATAAAATTAATTTATTTGATGTTCAAATGGAAGTTTTAACATATAATTGCTTTGTTTCATTTGATGATTACCACAGTGTATTTGAAAATGTATTTGACAAATCTATCGCAGATAAAATTAAATTATTATGTATTAATTAATGTTTTGAATTTAGGTACAATTGAGAATTTTGTCTTTAGAACACTAATACGAAATTTTACTTTTTATGAAACAATCATTGTTTCATAAAAACATTTGAGATTAATAAGTCTGGAAAAATCCCATTGAGTGATATTTGTCCCCCCCGAATTATACAAAATATTCATTTTGTATAATTTTCTGTATAGGAATTATCTCCTTTTATTTTATGATATAATACTGTTATAAAGCGAATTTACTTTGTTTAAATTACTATAAAATAATTAAAAGGTTGTGCGTTGTATGGCGGCATCTTTTCGTGACGAGGCTCCTCAAATTTTAAAAGATTATTTGTTTTATCTTGAAACTATAAAATTAAAATCTAAAAAAACCGTTGACGAATACTTTATAGATTTGCGGACTTTTTTCAGATATATAAAAAAATCCAGAAAATTGGTCAGCGATGATACTGAATTTGAAAAAATAAAAATTGACGATGTTGACTTAGATCTTATTAAATCAATTACTCTCAATGACGCTTATGCATATATGGATTACCTCTATCGGGACCGTCATAATCAAAGTGCTGCTCGTGCAAGAAAATGTTCAAGCCTTAAAGGCTTTTTTGATTTTATTTTTTCAAAAAAACATCTTATCGACGCAAATCCAATGTCACAGCTTGAAATGCCCAAAAAGAAAAAATCGTTGCCGAAGTATTTGACGCTTGAACAAAGCATTGAGCTGTTAAATGCGGTTGACGGAAAATATAAAGAGCGTGACTATGCTATCCTTACCCTATTTCTCAACTGCGGATTGCGTGTTTCGGAAATGGCGGCTTTAAATTACACGGATATTCGTTCTGACAACACGATGAGGATTATAGGTAAAGGTAATAAAGATCGTATAGTTTACCTGAATTCTGCCTGTTTAGACGCTATAAATGATTATATGAAAGTGAGACCCGTTGATGATGTTAAGGATAAAAAAGCTCTTTTTATAAGCAGAAACCACAACCGCTTATCAGTCAAAATGATACAGGCTATGGTGTATAAGTATCTTGCTAAAATCGGTCTTGAGGCACAGGGATATTCCTGTCACAAGCTTAGGCATACTGCCGCAACACTGATGTACCAGCACGGCGGCGTAGATGTCAGGATTTTGAAAGAAGTATTGGGACACGAAAATCTCGGAACTACCGAAATATACACTCATTTAAGCTCAGAACAAATGAAAAACGCTGCAGATTCCAATCCGCTCTCCAAAATTAAAAAGAAAAATAACGAATAACAAAAAGGACAAGCTGCGTATAAACTGCTTGTCCTTTTCGTTTTATTATGATTAAATATCGTTTCTGACGATATCTTCGTAGCTTTCACGCTTAATAATCACGCGTGATTTTCCGTTGTTAACCATTACCATTGCAGGTCTTGGTATTCTGTTATAATTTGAAGCCATCGAGTAGTTGTACGCACCTGTTGATAAAACAGCGATAGTATCCCCTACCTCAACATTTGCCACCTTTGTATGCTCCTGAACCAAGTCACCGCTTTCACAGCACTTGCCCGCGATTGTAACGGTTTCATCAGGTTCTTTGTCCGCCTTGCCTGCATTCAAAACCGTATAAGCCGACTGATAAAGAGCATAACGGATATTGTCGGTCATACCTCCGTCAACCGAAACATATGTCCTTGCGTTCGGTATTACTTTCTTACCGCCAACCGTGTACAATGTAATTCCGGCTTCACCGACAACCGATCTGCCGGGCTCGATATAAATAAAGGGAACGGGAAGACCATATTCGTCAGATTTTGCCTTGACAGCAACTGAAACCTTTTCCATGTAATTTTCATACGGAACAGGCTCGTCCTTACTTGTGTACATAATACCGAATCCGCCGCCGAGGTTAAGCTCTGATATTGTTAAGCCTAGTTCACGATTGATTTTCGCGATGAAATCCATCATAATTTCAGCCGCCGTCACAAACGGCTCAATGTCAAATATTTGAGAACCAATATGGCAATGTAATTCTTTAAGAGAAACATTATCAAGCTTTAAAGCCTCTTTAACTGCCTCGAAAGCCTCCCCTGTTTCAAGTGCAAAACCAAACTTTGAATCAATCTGGCCTGTTCTTATAAAATCATGGGTATGGGCGTCAACACCGGGCTTAATTCTGAAAGAAATATTTACCTTCTTCCCCATCTCACCCGCAATTCTATTAAGCAGTTCAAGCTCATAAAGGTTATCAACAACAAATTTTCCCACATTTGACTCTATAGCAAACTTAATTTCATCAGCAGTTTTGTTGTTACCGTGGAAATGAACCTTTTCCATAGGAAAACCAGCCTGCAATGCAGTATAAATCTCGCCGCCTGATACCACATCAAGACCCATATTTTCTTCTTTTGCAATTCTGCAAAGCTCTTTACACGAAAGTGCCTTACTTGCATAAAGAGGCATACCGTTACCTCCGTAATATTTCTTAAAAGAATTTACATAAGCTCGGCAAGTTTCCCTGATAACATTTTCATCAAGAACATAAAGCGGCGTTCCGTATTCCTTTGCAAGCTCCAAAGTATCACAGCCGCCTATGGTAAGATGTCCCTTTTCATTCACATTAAGACAATCATTTACAAACATATCTCATACCTCCGTATTATTAAAATCGAAAACAGATTTCTCAATCAGCTTTCTGATTTCATCATTCCCAAATCCCGTTTGAGCAGAAAAAGGAATCAGCTCAATATGCTCAATAGTGCTGAATATTTCCTTGTAGTACTGCATTTGTTTTTCAAACTGAGTCTTTTTAAGCTTATCGCTTTTTGTAAGAACAGCGGCAAAATTAAACCCGCCTCTGTAAAGAAAATCTATCATATGCAAATCATCATCTGTAGGGGGATGACGCAAATCAAGAATCTGAATAACAAGAGCACGCCTGCGGTCTTGGTTAAAATATCCCTCAACAAGCTTCGCCCAGCGTTCTTTTTCCGCTTTAGATACTTTAGCATAACCGTAACCCGGCAAATCTACCATTCTGAATTCCTTTAATTTATAGAAATTAATGGTAGCCGTTTTTCCCGGCTGTGAGCTGACTCTTGCAAGTGCTTTGCGTTGAACCAGCTTATTTATAAGCGATGATTTTCCTACATTTGAATGACCTGAAAAAACAATCTCAGGCATATCCGATTTAGGAAGCTGTTCCACCTTGCCTGCTGCAAACTCAAAGCTTACTTCATTAAAATTCATTCTGCTCTCACCTACTGTCTGATTGTTGCCGTATTGCTGTTATTTTGTTTTGCTCTTACTCTCGGCTTGTCCCAATCTTTTTCAGTCACCTTAATTGCATCGTTTACAGCTATCGCAATTACATCTTTAAGGCTTTCAACCGAAACAAAGTTGATTTTAGATAAAACTGCTTTATCCACATCAGCCAGATCGGGTTCATTTTCTTTCGGAATAATAACGGTGCTTATACCGTATTTATATGCAGCCATACCCTTTTCTTTAAGTCCGCCAATCGGCAGTACCTTGCCGCGTAGAGTAATTTCCCCGGTCATTGCAATATCGCATCTGACAGGCTTAGAAGATAACGCCGAATAGATTGCAGTTGCCATTGTTATTCCTGCGGAAGGACCGTCCTTTGGAACAGCTCCTTCAGGTGCGTGAATATGTATGTCCTTTTCCTTATAAAAATCAGGGTCAATACAAAGCACATCGCTGTGACATCTTATGCAGGAGATTGCGGTTTTTGCAGATTCCTGCATCACATCTCCGAGTGAACCTGTAAGCTCAATTTTTCCTGTACCGGTCATAACAGCGACCTCTATCGGGAGCAGCTCACCGCCGACAGAAGTCCATGCAAGACCGTTTACCACTCCGATCTCATCTTTTTGAGTGAATTTATCGGAATTGTATTTCTTATTGCCGAGCATATCATGCATTGATTTTTCGTCAATTTTAAATGATTCCTTATTTTCTTCAAGCTTTTGTACAGCACATTTTCTCAATATTGAAGCAACCAAACGCTCAAGCGTACGAACCCCTGATTCCCGTGTATAATAATCAATCAAATAATATATACCCTTTTGAGTAAACTTTACTTCTTTGCTTGTAAAGCCGCACAAATCAAGCTGCTTAGGTATAAGGTGTTTCTTAGTAATATTGTACTTTTCTTCGCGTGTGTAGCTGTTAAGCTCAATTATCTCCATTCTGTCACGCAAAGGTGCAGGAATTGATGAAACATCATTCGCAGTTGTAATAAACATTACATTTGATAAATCAAACGGAATGTCAACATAATGATCTACAAATTTGTTATTTTGTTCACTGTCAAGCACCTCAAGCAAAGCAGATGTAGGATCTCCCTTATAGTCTGCTGACAGCTTGTCTATCTCATCGAGTATAAGCACGGGATTGTTAGTACCTGCCGCTTGAATCGCAGAAATAATCCGTCCCGGAATAGAGCCGATATATGTGCGTCTGTGTCCTCTTATTTCTGCTTCATCCCTTACTCCTCCGAGAGCTATTCTATAGCTTTCTCTCCCTATTGCCTTAGCAATAGACTGAGCAATGGAAGTTTTGCCGACTCCGGGAGGACCTGCAAAACAGATAATCTGTCCTTTCTGCTTTTCGCTGAGCTTTCTTACGGCAAGCTGTTCTATAATTCTTTCTTTGATTTTTTCAAGTCCAAAGTGGCTTTTATCAAGGTCTTTTCGTATTTTTGAAATTACAATCTTATCCTTTGAAGAATTATTCCACGGTAAAGAAATAATTGTGTCAAGATAAGATCTTATAACGGACGCTTCCTGACTGCCGTACGGCATTTTCATAAGCTTTTGACACTCTCTCATAAGAGTATCCTCGGATTTGCTGTCAAGATGAAGTTCTTCTATCTTAGCAGCATAATTTTCAGCTTCGGCGGAAGGATTGTCACCCTCTCCGAGCTCTTCCTCAATAACACGCTTTTGCTCTCTTAAAAAATAATCTCTTTGGCTTTCGTCAATACGAAGTTTCGCCTTTTTGGTAATTTCGTCTTCAATTCGTAAAATGAAGTTTTCATTTACAAGTATGTCAAATACCTCTTCAAGACGCTTTGTTTGAGAAAAAATCTCAAGAATTGATTGCTTTGCGTGATAATCAAGAATTAAATTAGAAATAATAAAATCGGCGAGCTCACCCGGAGATTTGCAAAGAGCTACTTTAAAAATAATATCGGGAGGCATTTTGGGTGATACCTCCATATATTTCTCAAACTCTTTTTTTACCGCTCTCATAAGAGCAAAATCATTAGCCGTGTTACTATCGCAAGTATCGTCAACAGGCTTAATTTCAGCCATAAGGCATTTTTCATCAAAAATCGGCGTAACAATTTTTGCCCTGCACTGCCCCTCAATAACAATTCGTGTAGTATTTTCGGGTTGCTTTAAAACCTGAACAACCTTGGCTATTACGCCGATACTGTACAAATCCGATATTGCAGGTTCATTCTCAACTGCGTCCCTTTGTGTTGCCAAAAAAATGAGCTGGTCTTTTTTCATTGCCATATTAATGGCAGTTATGCTCTTTTTTCTTCCTACATCAAAATGTATCAGGGATTTAGGAAACACAACCAATCCACGAAGCGGCAGCACCGGAACAGTTAAATTTTCTTTTATATCAAAATCCATATTAACTCCTTTGGATATGTAAATCAACTAAAAATTAATAGCTGTATTGTTTTTGCAATACAGCTATAATCACATTATCAAGACGCTGTGCTGCGTTTCTGACGCTTCGTTGCATCCTTTTTTGTTAAACTATTCTTGTTTACGGAATTTTTCTCTTTTCTCCTTGTAATCTGAGGCTGAGCATTAGAAGTAATAACATCTTTTGTAATGATTATTTTTTCTATAGTGCTGTCTGAAGGAGTTTCAAACATAAGCTCGGTTAATATTCCCTCAATTATGCCTCTCAAACCTCTTGCTCCCGTGTGCTGTTCCTGTGCTTTATGAGCAATTTCCTTTAATGCGTCCTCTTCAAAATAAAGCTCTACATTATCAAGCTCAAAAAGCTTCTTGTACTGTGAAATAATAGAATTTTTCGGAACAGTCAAAATTTTAATAAGAGCGTCCGTATCAAGACCGCTCAATGCAGTGATTACCGGCAATCGTCCGATAAGTTCGGGAATAATACCGTACTTTACAAGATCGTGAGCGGTAACATCTTTCATCCAATCGGTTTCATCAAGTTCCGCCTTGGATTGTACAAGCGACTCAAATCCAATTACCGACGAACCCTTACGCTTTTCAACAATCTTTTCAAGTCCGTCAAATGCACCGCCGCATATAAACAGAATATTATTTGTATCAATCTGTAAAAATTCCTGCTGCGGATGCTTTCTTCCTCCCTGAGGGGGCACATTAGCAACAGTGCCCTCAACAATTTTCAGAAGAGCCTGCTGAACGCCCTCGCCGCTTACATCACGGGTTATTGAAGGATTCTCAGACTTTCGTGCAATTTTATCTATTTCATCAATATAAATGATGCCTCTCTGGGCTTTTTCAATGTCATAATCAGCAGCCTGAATAAGCTTTAAAAGGATATTTTCAACATCCTCGCCCACATAACCTGCCTCTGTTAAGGTTGTTGCATCGGCAATAGCGAAAGGAACATCAAGTGCTTTAGCAAGGGTTTGAGCAAGAAGTGTCTTACCTACACCTGTGGGGCCGAGCAACAAAACATTGCTCTTTGAAAACTCAACGCTGTCATCATTGGCAAAAGCTCTTTTATAATGGTTATAGACAGCAACGCTCAATGTTATTTTTGCTGAATCCTGACCAATAACATATTCATCTAAAATAGCTTTTATTTCCTTGGGTTTTAACAGTTCTTCCATCAAAGTGACAGGCTCGGGAGAATTGGGCCGCTTCTCGGTTTCCATTTCCCTTTCAAGCTCGCCCGACTCCTCGAGAATACTCATACAAAGCTCAACACATTGGTCGCAGATATAAACGCCGTTACCTGCAATAAGTCTGCCGACCATCTCCTGTGGCTTTCCGCAAAAAGAACAGTAAATGTCCTTATCGTTATTTTTATTAGCCATCAGTAAATCCTCACCTTATCTTCTTTCAATAACCTTATCAATAAGTCCGTATTCGAGAGCCTGCTGTGCGGTCATAAAATTATCACGGTTAGTATCTCTTGCAATAACATCAATCGGCTGACCCGTGTTATCAGCAAGGATTTTATTCAAGCGTTGTTTCATATCAAGAATATGTCTTGTATGAATTTCCATATCAGTTGCCTGACCCTGAGCACCGCCTGAAGGCTGATGAATCATTATGTCACTGTTAGGCAAAGCAAGACGCTTGCCCTTGGCACCTGCTGCAAGCAAAAATGCACCCATGCTTGCTGCCATACCCATACAAATTGTGGAAACATCGCATTTGATATAATTCATAGTATCAAAAATTGCAAAGCCGTCTGTAACGCTGCCGCCCGGACTGTTAATATACAGACTGATGTCTTTTGTAGGATCCTGGCTCTCAAGATAAAGAAGCTGTGCAACAACGACACTGGCACTTGCACTGTTAACCTCTTCGTTTAACATAATTATTCTGTCGTTTAAAAGGCGTGAATAAATATCATAGGAACGCTCTCCTCTGTTGGTTTGCTCAACTACATAAGGTATCAATGCCATTTAATCATAACCTTTCTAAATTATTAATTAACAAAATATCAAAAAATATTCAAATTACTTAATATCAGCTTTATCCTTGATAAGCTTTAGAGCTTTCTCAACCTTGATATCCTCTTTTAATGAGTCTGCCGGAACAGCGGCCTTTACCTTGTCAACTTCCAATTTATAAGCCTCTGCCATCTTTTCATATTCCTCATTAAAGTCAGCGTCTGTTACTTCAATATTTTCTTTCTTAGCAACAGTTTCAAGAGCAAGTCTTAACTTAACTCTCTTTTCAGCCTCTTCTTTGTACATACCCTTGAGAGCATTAACATCAATACCCATATACTGCATATATGTTTTCATATCCATGCCCTGTGCACGAAGACGCATCTCAAATTCTCTTACCATCTCGGAAGCTTCGTTATCATACATAGCTTCGGGAATTTCACCCTCAAGAAGCTCCATTAGCTTATTTGCAATCTGATCGTCAATATCCTTTTCAGCCTCATCAGCAAGACGCTTTGCAATAGTTTCCTTAAGCTCCTCCTTGTATTCGTCAAGAGTTTCCTTTTCAGAAACATCCTTAACAAAATCGTCGTCAACTTCAGGAAGCTCCTTAGCCTTGATTTCATGAAGCTTAATTTTAAACTGTGCAGCCTTTCCTTTGAGTTCCTCAGCCTGATAATCCTCAGGGAAATTAACATCAATAGTAAACTCTTCATCAGTATTGTGACCTACAATCTGCTCCTCAAAACCGGGGATGAAATTGCCAGAACCAAGCTTCAAGTTGTAGTTTTCTGCCTTACCGCCCTCAAATGCCTCGCCGTCAACAAAGCCCTCAAAATCGATAACGGCAACATCACCGTCCTGTGCAGCTCTGTCTTCAACTGTAACCATTCTTGAGTTACGATCCCTTACCTTTTCAATTTCTTCATCAACAAGCTCATCTGTTACTTCAGTTGATTTCTTTGTCACCTCAATGCCGAGATAATCCTTAATCTCCATTTCAGGCTCAACAATAATTGTTGCCTTAAATGTAAATCCGTCCTTTGATGCTTCTACAGCTTCAAGTGTTTCAACTTTAACGATCTTTACATTTGCTTCTTTAGCTGCCTCGTAGAGAGCTTCGGGATAGCAATCCTGCATAGCATCCTCATAAAAAACTTCGGTGCCGTACATTTTCTCAACAACTTTACGCGGAGCCTTTCCTTTTCTGAAACCCTGAATAGAAATGTTCTTAACCTGTCTTTTATAAACAGCATTAACAGCTTTTTCAAATGTTTCTCCGTCCACATTAACAACTAATTCATATGTATTAGCCTGTTCTGCCTTTTTACTTTCCTTTAATGCCATTATTTTATCCTCCAATTAAAATGTAATAAATATCACTTATTATAACACAACTTTTTTTATTTGCCAATAGATAAATAACAATTTATCTTACCAAAATGGGTGCAAATGACAGCCTATCGCACGAAATAAGCTTTAAGTCAATTCCCTTGTAATTGCCTTCATATGCACTGTTAATTCCCTTTTTTCCATGAATATGCCCGTAAAAACATTTTTTTATATCGTATTTTAAAAGAACATCTACTATCTCTTTGCACTCAACACCGCCAAAAACAGGCGGATAATGCAGAAAAACAACAGGAGTCTTTCCGCTTTTTAAAGCGGATTCAACAGACATAACCAGTCTGCCTGTCTCACGGTTAAGGACTTTTATATCTTCGGGCGTGTCATTTTCAAGGAACCAGCCCCTTGTGCCGCATATAGAATAGTCATTGCAAACATAGGAATTGTTAAATAACACTGAAATCGTGTCAAATGAATTTTCTGACAGAAATTTATCAATTTTGTTTTTGGTTGCCCACCAGTAGTCGTGATTACCCTTTAGGAAAATCTTTCTTCCGGGTAAACTGTTGATGAATTTAAAGTCATCAAAGGTTTCTTCAAGCTTCATTGCCCAGGAAATATCCCCGGCAATAACCACGGTGTCTGAATCTTTGACTATTTTTCTCCAGTTATTTTCAAGCCTTTGCACATAGTTTTCCCAGCCTGCGAAAATATCCATAGGCTTATCCTCGCCCAGAGACAAATGCAAATCAGCAATAGCGAACAAAGACATTATTCGATTCCGAGTGCGTTAAGCACATAATCGGGCATTTTTTCAACCTCGGTAACATCAAAAAATCTCGCCGCTTTATTTTTAAGTCCTGCAAGCGGAAGCGGAACATCTTTCTTTGTAATTTCATGAAGCTTATCAACCATTTCAAATTCTGTTGATGGAAGCTCGCACTCGGGAGCAACAGACTGTAAAACAGCTTTTGAAAATTTATACGGGCTTGCCGTTGAAGCGATTACTGTCGGCGTATCATCGCCTGTTTCCCTAACATACTGCTCATATACATTAACGGCAACAGCAGTATGAGTATCGCAAAGATAGTTATCCTGAGCAAATAGTTTGCTGATAGTAGCCTGAGTATTGGCATCATCACAATAGCCGCCGTAAAACTTGTCCTTGATTACAGCCTTGACATCATCGGTAACCTCGTATTTGCCCTGTGTTTTCAGAGCAGTCATCCAAGACCTTGTTGTCTTATCATCATTGCCGGAAAGATTATAGAGAAGTCTTTCAAGATTGCTTGAAACCAAAATATCCATAGACGGCGAAATTGTCGTATAGAAACTTCTGTTTCTGTCGTACACGCCTGTTTTTATAAAATCGGTTAATACATTATTTGAGTTTGAAGCACAAATAAATTTATTAATCGGAAGTCCCATAAGATTTGCATAATATGAAGCAAGTATATTGCCGAAATTACCTGTCGGCACTACAACATTGATTTTATCTCCCATGGAAATTTTGCCTGCATTAACCATATCGCAGTATGCAGAAATATAATACACAATCTGCGGGAGCAATCTGCCCCAGTTAATGGAGTTTGCAGAAGAGAAAAGCATATTATTTTGAGCAAGCTTTTCTGAAATTTCAGGAGTTGTAAAAATCTTTTTCACGCCTGTCTGAGCATCGTCAAAATTACCTTTTATAGCACAAACATTTACATTATTACCCTCTTGTGTATCCATCTGATGCTTTTGCATAGGACTTACACCGTCAACGGGATAAAAGACTAAAATTTTTGTGTGTTCTACATCCTTAAAACCTTCAAGTGCAGCCTTTCCCGTATCACCGGAAGTTGCAACAAGAATTACTGCATCCTTGCCGTCGTTTGTCTTTTTCAAAGATTTTGTAAGGAGATGCGGCAAAATCTGAAGAGCCATATCCTTAAACGCACAAGTAGGACCGTGCCACAGTTCAAGAATATTGAGAGTCTTACCGTCAACATTGCAGAATGCAAGAGGAGCAGGGTTTTCGCCGTCGAATTTTTGGGCAGTGTATGCTTTTTCAACGCACTCGTTAATCTCTTCCTCAGTAAAATCCGTCAGGAAATCAGAAAACACCTTCTTTGCTCTTCCTTTGTAATCCGTTTTTAAAAGAGCGTTGAAGACAGTTTCATCATATTTCGGAAACTCTTGCGGAACAAATAAACCTCCGTCCTTAGAAATTCCCTGAGAAATTGCCTGTGCCGAAGAAACAACTTCCGCAGCGTTTTGTGTACTGTTGTATAACATTGAAATCTTCCTTTCAAATGACTTGCCCCATACAGGATATTATAACATATAAATATTGTTACAGCTTATGATATTTTACTACATAATGCGGCTGTTGTCAAAGTTTTCAAAGAAATTAAGTGCGTTTTCGTTAAAAATTTTTCTGACAAGAGTCTCATTATAGTTTTGGTTCAAAAATAATTCATATAAATCGCTTATAAAAATTTTTTTCGGCATATCACTTGGCAAAGTACAGCCGTCAAAATCAGAGCCGATACATATTGTATTTTCACCGCCGAGCGATAAAAATTTTTCGATGTGACTGAAAACATCGTATTTTGTGCTTTTAGTACTGTTTTCCGACAAAAATTCGTTATGAAAATTTATTCCGACAATGCCTTTTTTCTCAATAATTATTTTAAACTGTTCGTCAGTCAAATTCCGCTTATTATTTACAACAGATCGTGAATCGGAATGAGTTGCAATAAACGGTCTTGAGGCAATCTGTGCAACATCATAAAACAGCTTATCGCTTGCGTGGGATATATCTATAACAATTCCGTTTTCCTCCATTTCCGAAACCGCTTTTCGTCCGAAATCCGTTAACCCATTTGCACCTGTCACCTGAGCACCGTCACCGATTTGATTTGAACCGTTCCATGTAAGGGTGATAATTTTTACACCGAGCTCCGATAAAAGCTTGATGTTTTTTATATCATAGCCGATAACTTTTGCGTTTTCAACTGTAAGTAAGGCGGTATTTATATTATTTTTAAAAACGGAAGATACATTTTCGTTTTTACTAATGAGTCTAATATTCAGCCTTTTACATTCATAATTTAGCTTTTTAAGCGACTTGAAAAACAGTTCCTCAGCCATTTCAAATGTATAATCATCGGGAATCCAAACGGCATAACATTGCAGCCACCTGCTTTTTTTGTTTTCAGACTGAGTAACCTCCATTATTTTGTCATCAAGGGACAAATTCATTGTAGCAGATTTATAAAGAGTGTCGCAATGAAGATCAATAAAATCCATAAAACAGCCCCTATTCAAAAGCATTTTCGATATAGTTGATTTTTTCAAGCTTTAAATTTTCGGGATCAACATAAACCTCGCATACATCAAAACGGCAAAATTTATCAATCTTATTTTCCGATATGTAAAGTAAAGCAGTCTTGATTATACGAATTTGCTTTTTACGGTCAACCGCTAAAGCCGCATCCAAATATGAATTATTGTGTCTGGTTTTAACCTCAACAAAAACAAGCATCTGTTTGTTCTCTGCAATAATATCTATTTCGCCGCATCTCTTTCGATAGTTCAGTGCTAAGATTTTATATTTTTTCTTTTTTAAATAATCGGCAGCGTATTTTTCGCCTTTGTCGCCTACCGCTTTTGTTGAAAATTTTTTCATTTTAATATCTTTGTTAAAAAACTCATCCTGTGATAAGGACACGGTCCGTACTCCTTTATCATTTCAATATGAAGCTTTGTACCGTAGCCCTTGTGCTTATCAAAACCGTATTGAGGATATTGCTTTGCATAATCGTAAAGCAGCCTGTCTCGTGAAACCTTTGCAAGTATAGAGGCACAGGCGATGGACATTGACTTCGCATCACCTTTTACTATCGGTTCACTGTCAATACTGAGCTGAGGCACTCGGTTTCCGTCAATCATAGCAAAATCGGGTTTAATTTCAAGAGATTCCACAGCCCTCTTCATCGCAAGCATGGTAGCATTTAAAATGTTTAATTCTTCTATCTCCGCAACGCTCGCATACGCTATAGAGTATGAAAGTGCAGAAGCCTTTATTACATCAAAAAGCAATTCACGCTTTTTCTCTGTGAGTTTTTTAGAATCATTTACCCCTTCAATAACAGTATTTTCAGGCAAAATAACTGCAGCTGCACACACGGGACCTGCAAGCGGTCCTCTGCCCGCTTCATCAACTCCGCAGACAGCTTTGTATCCGTTATCCATTGCCCTTTGTTCAAATTCAAGCCAGTTCATCTAAGCACTCCGTTCGGCATCTCTACAGTAATTCTTCCGAGCTTTGCACTTCTAAACTCGTCAAGGAGCATTATAGCGGCTCTCTCGGTGTTTACTTCTCCGCCGGAAACAAGCATCCCTCGTTTCTTGGCGATGATTTGTAAAAGCTCATAGGAATCAACATCATCAAGGCTTATATCTTCAAGCTTAAATCGAGCAACAAAGTCAGCAGGCTTTAAAGCCTTTAAAAAATCAAGAAGTCTTACTGCCAAAAGCTCGATATCAAGAATTTGGTCTTTTACTGCACCTGTAAACGCCAAATGCTCACCCACAATTTTATCATCGAATTTCGGCCACAAAACGCCAGGTGTATCAAGCATTTCAAGATTTTTACCTATTGTAAACCACTGATTTCCTCTCGTTACACCCGGTCTGTCTTCTACCTTTGCCCTGTTCTGTTTTGCTATTTTATTAATAAAAGACGATTTTCCTACATTTGGAATTCCGACAATCATAATTCGCATCATCGGATTAACCATACCCTTTTGTTTAAGACGGGAAATTTTTTCGCTCATCACGCTGTTTACGGCAGGTGTAAATTTATTCAGTCCTTTTCCGCTTTTGCAATCCACTGCAACAGCGGTAGTTCCCTGAGCTTTAAAATAATCTATCCACATTTTTGTGGCGGTTTGATTTGCCATATCGCATTTATTGAGCAATATAATTCTCGGTTTATTTTGAACAAGTTTTGCAAGGTCAGGATTTCTGCTGCTTACGGGTATCCTTGCGTCAATTATCTCTGCAACAGCATCAACAAGTTTTAAGCTTGCCTGAATCTGCCGTTTAGTCTTGGTCATATGACCAGGGAACCATTGAATATTCTGCATTTGACTCATAATAATCTTCCTTAATTTAATATATATATTTAACTCTGTCAAAAGGGTAAAACACAAATTGTGCTTTACCGATTATATCATCACACGACACAAGACCGATGCCTGTATCTCGGCTGTCAAATGAAATCAATCTGTTGTCGCCCATAACAAAAATATGATTTTCGGGAACTACGCAAGGCAACGCAAATGCGTCGTCCGGTTTATTTGTTGCTGAATACAGGTAATCCTCACTTATGATTATTCCGTCAACATAAACATCACCTGTCTTGTAGTCGATATCAATCAGTTGTCCCTCGGTCGCAATAACACGCTTAATTATTCTCTTTTCAATTAAGTTTTCAGTATTAATCGCAACTATATCGCCTGATTTAGGAGTGTAATTAAAAGTCGTAAGAATAACCTTGTCACCTGCATGCAATGTATCATACATGGAACTGCCTACGACATTTACATCACGAATAAAATAAGTAAACAGTAACGCAACGACAGCCATAACAAACACTATGGTTTTTATAAAATCAAAAGCTGCGTTAACATATCTATTTTCGTTATAGCGATATTTTATTTTTTTAGGCATAAAACCCTCCAAAAAAATTAAAAGCTTATTCCTATTATAAAACAGAAATAAGCTTAATACAATACAAAAATTAAAAATATCAGTTAATACAAGTAACCGAATTCACTGAAAGGAAATGCAACAAACTGAGCCTTGCCAATTACATTTTCAACATCAATTAATCCAATCTCGGCTCTTCGGCTGTCCAAAGAAACCTGCCTGTTGTCACCCATTACAAAAAGCTTGCCCTCGGGGATAACCTCGGGAATGTCATAGTCACAGTAGTTTCCTGCAAAAGTAGAATCTCCTATGTAAGGCTCATCAAGAACTACTCCGTCAACAATAATTTGATCTTTTTCATAGTCAAATTCAATGGTCTGTCCTTCTGTGGCAATTACTCTTTTAATAATAGGTTTTGAGTATTCTGCTCCGTGCGATATTACAACAATATCCTGCGGTTTCGGAGTATAGAAAAGATTAGTAACAATAACCTTATCATTCGTTGCAAGGGTATCGTCCATCGACGAGCCTTCTACATCGACAAGGCGAAAAACAAATGTAAGACAGATAACCACGATTGAAATAGCAAACAGGATACAACGAATCCAGTCATAAAAACCGGCTATAGGACCCTCAGATCTCATAGCAACAAATTTATTACTGCTGACACCGTTATTTTTATCTTTAAAATAAATATCCGGGTTTAATTCAGCAGAAAGCTCAATTTCACTGTTATCATCAAATTTATTAAGCACTTCATCAAATGTATCTTTATTACTCAATTTATTCACCTGCTGAAAATAAAGTAAAAAAGGGACTTTAAAGTCCCCTTTTAAAAACAATTACTTGCGAATCTGCTCTTTAACCTTAGCAGCCTTACCCACTCTGTCACGGAGATAGTAGAGCTTGCTTCTGCGAACCTTACCGTAACGAACAACCTGTACATCCTTTACATTGGGTGAATGAAGGGGGAATACTCTCTCAACACCTACGCCGTAAGCTACTCGTCTTACAGTAAATGTTTCAGCAACGCCACTGCCTCTTTTAGCAATAACCGTTCCCTCAAACATCTGGATTCTTTCTCTTTCGCCTTCACGAATGTTAACTGATACCTTTACAGTATCACCGATTCCGAACTTCGGAGTAGTATCCTTTACGGAATCAGCAGCAATTGTTTTTAATGCGTCCATATTTATCCTCCTAATTTTTCAGATATTCATACCAAAAGGCAGCGGACTATCAGCTTCAAAATGACGGCAAAGCCGTTATTTGAACCGCGTCGAGAGTAACGACGGTATCAAATGCTTATTAATAATATCATAAAAAGAATAATAATTCAAGAGTTTTTTTTAAAAATTTAAATTATTTACTAATATTATTTAGCTTTTTTAAAAACTGAGTGAAGTATTCGGGCAATTCAGAGGTAAACTCCATATACTCATTAGTTTTCGGATGAATAAATCCGATTTTTCTTGCATGAAGGCACTGCCCCGCAAATGCAACCTTTTCATTTTTTACTCCGTAAACAGTGTCGCCTGCAACGGGATGACCGAGATAAGCCATATGAACTCTGATTTGATGAGTTCTGCCGGTTTCAAGAATACACTTTATGTGAGTATATCCTTTGTACCTTTTAATAACCGAATAATGTGTTACAGCATTTTTGCTGTTTTTCAAAGTTACGCACATTTTTTTACGGTCATTTGGGTTTCGCCCTATAGGTGCGTTAACCGTTCCCTCGTCATCTTTAAGACTTCCGAAAACAACCGCCTCATATTCCCTTGTAAATGAATGTGCCTTGATTTGCTGTGCAAGATGCGAATGAGCAAAATCATTTTTGGCTACAATCAGCAAACCGCTTGTGTCCTTATCAATTCTATGCACAATTCCGGGTCTGAGAACACCGTTTATTCCGGATAAACTGCTTCCGCATTGATATAACAAAGCATTAACCAATGTACCATTGTAATTGCCTGCAGCCGGATGAACAACCATTCCCTTTGGTTTATTTACGACAAGAAGACAGTCGTCCTCATAGACTATATCTAAGGGAATATTTTCAGCTTCCGCTTCATATGCAACAGGATCGGGAATTTGCAAAACTACAACATCACCTGCGGAAAGCTTGTATTTTTTATCTACACACCTGCCGTTTACCTGAACATTTGAAGAATCAATCAGGTTAACAGCCGCACTTCTTGACAAACCGACATCGGACACAGAAATAAATTTATCAAGCCGTATCGAATTTTCTTCACAAATTAACCTATGTTCATTCATTGTTTTTTTCAGCCTTTTTCGGTGTATTGAATAAATCAGAGAAAAACAAAAGATATATCATCAAAATAACTGTTCCTATCGTAATACAGTAATCGGCAAAATTACAGACGGGTGGAAAAAAAGAAAGGCTCAGATAATCAATTACATATCCGTAAAATATCCTGTCAATTAAATTTCCGATTCCTCCGCCTATAATAAGAGCCGTGCTTATATAAAAAATTTTTTCCTTAGGTCTTTTTTTAAACATATAAGCAACAATTATGGCTATAAGAACACCGGTCAATACAACAAAAAGCCAACGCATATCCGAAAACATACCAAATGCTACGCCGTTGTTTTCAACATAAGTCAGACTAAACAAATTATCAATTACGCTTACGGAACCGATAGGCTGTAAATACAGTGAAACAAAATATTTAATTATCTGGTCAAGCACCGCAATAAGAATTCCTATAATAAGTGCAACAAACGGCATAGATTCCTCCACATATACTAATTGCAGACAGCAAGTTATTCATAATACTTTCTAACAGTACAAATCGGTGTGTTTTATCACACCGATCGCACAAATGTTATTTATTTCAGATTTTCACAGCAACGAGAGCAAAGCGTCGGATGCTCGCTGTCATGTCCGACGGTATCCGAAATAACCCAACAGCGTTCGCATTTCTCTCCCTGTGCCTTTTCGATTTTAATCTCCAGGTCGCCTGAGTTTTCAACAATTTCAACATCTGAAACAATGAATGCCGAAGCAAGCTCATTTTCTGCTTTTTTAAGAAAATCAAGCTTTTCATTGCTTGCAGCTAAAACAACCTTAGCCTCAAGCGAGCTCTTGATTGTTTTATCCTTAATATATGTCTCAAGAGACTTCTTAACATCATCTCTTAACTCATGTATTTCGTCCCAGAATGCCATAAAGTCGTCGTCTATATCAATATCAACCTTATTGCTCATCTCATTATAAATGACATGTTCAGCCTTGTCACTTGACGAATGAGGCATATATTTCCAAATTTCATCAGAAGTATATGCAAGAATAGGTGCAATCATTCTTGTCATCGCATTAAGAATGATATAAATTGATGTCTGAGCTGCTCGACGCAGCTTGCTGTCAGCTTTTTCTGTGTAAAGTCTGTCCTTTAAAACATCAAGATAGAAGTTTGACATATCAACTACACAGAAATTATGGATTGCATGATAAACAATATGAAACTCATATTTATCATAAGCATCCTTGACCTTGTCAATAAGGTTGTTCAGCTTTGCAAGAGCCCATTTGTCAATCGGCATAAGCTCGTTTAACTGCACCATATCTGTATCTGGGTTAAAGCCGTTAAGATTTCCGAGAATATATCTTGCAGTATTTCTGATCTTTCTGTACGCTTCGGAAAGCTGTTTTAATATATCGGGAGATATACGAATGTCGGCATGATAATCCGAAGAAGCAACCCACAGTCTGAGCACATCGGCACCGTACTGATCTATAACCTCCTGAGGATCTATACCGTTGCCGAGCGACTTATGCATAACTCTGCCCTTGCCGTCAACAACCCAACCGTGAGTAAGGACAGCTTTATAAGGAGCTGTTCCCTTTGTTGCAACAGAAGTCAGAAGTGATGACTGGAACCAACCTCTGTATTGGTCGGCACCCTCAAGATAAAGATCGGCAGGCCACTTAAGATACGGACGGTTTTTAAGAACAGCTGCATGGGAAGAACCGCTGTCAAACCATACATCCATAATATCTTTTTCTTTAACAAAGCTTGTGCATCCGCACTTAGAGCACTTTTTACCCTCGGGCAAAATTTCCTCGGCAGTATGAGTAAACCAAGCGTTAGAGCCTTCCTTGCCGAACAAATCTGCAACGGCAAGCATAGCCTCTTTGTCAATAAGAGGTTCTCCGCACTCTTCACAATAGAAAATAGGAATAGGTACACCCCATTTTCTCTGTCTGGAAATACACCAATCTTTTCTTTCTTTAACCATTGATGTAATTCTGTCCTTACCCCAAGCAGGAATCCACTCAACATCATTTATCGCTTTTACCGCGTCATCCTTAAAATCATCAACAGAGCAGAACCACTGATCTGTTGCACGGAAAAGCACGGGATGCTTACATCTCCAGCAGTGCGGATACTGGTGAATTATCTTTTTAAGTGCAAACAACGCACCGATCTTATCAAGATGCTCTGCAATAGGCTTGTTAGCGTCGTCTGTCTTAAGACCCGCAAACATTCCTGCTTCTTCGGTTAAAACACCGTTTTCGTCAACAGGAACGATAATCGGAATTTCGGGATAATTGCGGCAAACATCATAGTCCTCAACACCGTGTCCGGGAGCTGTATGAACGCATCCTGTACCGCTTTCAAGCGTTACATGGTCGCCTACTATCACAACAGAATCTCTGTCCATGAAGGGATGAGCTGTTTTCATATACTCAAGCTC
Source organism: Clostridiales bacterium (assembly GCA_019415945.1). GTDB lineage: Bacteria > Bacillota > Clostridia > Oscillospirales > Acutalibacteraceae > Ruminococcoides. The sequence continues at coordinate 103,752 of DXYF01000028.1, read as the reverse complement.
TGAGCCTTTAATTGTTGCTACAACCTCGTAATCAGTCTTTTCGGCAGCATCCATGGCACTCTTGTAGAGTTCTTCTGCCATTACATAATACTCATCGCCGCATTTAATTACGGCATAATCAAACTCAGGACCGACGCAAATAGCAACATTACCGGGCAAAGTCCAAGTCGTTGTAGTCCAAATTACAAAATATACCTTTTTAGGGTCAATACCTAAAGCAGAGAATTTTCCGAGATCATCGGTAACATTAAATTTTACATAAATTGAATGGCAGGGATCTTCGGCATATTCAATCTCTGCCTCTGCAAGAGCTGTTTTACATTCAGGACACCAGTAAACAGGCTTTAATCCCTTATAAATATAACCCTTGCAAGCCATTTCTGCAAAGATTCTGATTTGCTCGGCTTCAAAATCAGGAGTAAGTGTTATATACGGGTTATCCCATTCGCCGATTACACCAAGTCTTTTAAACTGATTTCGCTGGTCATCAATGTATTTTTCAACAAATTCCTGACACATTTTGCGAAGCTCAAGCTCAGATATATCAGCGGAGCTGCCTACGCCGGCTTTCTTTCTTGCCTTAAGCTCTGTAGGAAGACCGTGGGTATCCCAACCGGGCACAAAGGGAGCCTTAAAACCAGCCATATTCTTATATCTTACAATAAAATCCTTTAAAATCTTATTAAGTGCAGTTCCGAGATGGATATTACCGTTAGCATACGGAGGACCGTCATGAAGCACAAACAAAGGCTTGTCTTCGTTCACCTTCATGAGGTTTTCATAAACTTTTTCATCCTCCCAATTTTTCAGAGTAACAGGCTCGCTTTTTGGAAGCCCCGCTCTCATAGGGAAATCGGTTTTAGGAAGATTTAGCGTAGCATTATAATCCTGGGACATTTTATATACTTCTCTCCAATATCTGTAAATTTAAATTATTCGGCAGAAACATCGTAGTTATCGCCGAATTTCAGGTGTGCAAACTTACTCGAACGCTTGTGCACAGGCTCTGTCTTAACAGTTTCCTGCGGTTCTGCCTCTTTTTCAGGCTCCGGTATAACTTCCTCAGCCTTTGCTTGCTCAGCAACCTGCTCAACCTGCTCGACAATTTCTTCCTTAATCGGTGCCGTAGGATACTTTTCATCAAGAGTGCTTTTTGAATTATTAAGATCAGCTTCCGTGGGAAGCTCGTCTATAGCCTTTATATGCTTTTTGTAAAGCTCTATCAGCTCGCCTCTGAGAGCAACCGCATCTGACTGAAGCTGAAGATAATTTTCCTTTTCAATGGCTGTTGTTTTATTTGCGTCAACAAGAAGCGACTGTGCCTTGGTTTCTGCCTCTCTCACAATTTTTGCCGCCTTTTCCTTTGCTTCTCTAATGCAAGCGTCTGATACCTTTTGAGATGCAAGAAGTGCATTTCTTACAGTTTCTTCATCAGATTTATACTGTTCAACACGAGTTGCCAGTACATCAATCTTGTGCACAAGATTTGTTTTTTCTTTTTTAAGCTGCTCAAACGAAGCAATAACCTCGTCGATAAAAGCATTAACATCTTCAGCTCTGTAGCCACCGCTCAAAGTAGCCTTTCTAAAGCTGATATTTTTGATTTCATCAATAGTAAGCATTTGTAAGCACTCCTTTATCTAAAATGAATTAACACAATTCTCAAACGACCCTTTTTGGTTTCACCCTGCACAGCACTGAGAATATATTTGCCTTTGCCTCTTATAATCAGCGTGTCCCCCACGCTCAAAAGCTGACTTATATTTGTTGACTGAATAAAGCCGCAGCTCACATTTCCCGAAAGTATAAAGGATTTTGTTTTTTCTCTTGAAAATCCTGTAACGGCGGCAACAACATTATCAAGTCTGAGTGAAGAAACAATCAGTGAAATTTCCTCTGTTCCTCTTCCTTTCGGAAGCTTTGACAAATCTGCATCTGACAGCTTTACACCGATATTGCCGATTTTAAAAATCTGAGAAATTATATAATCGTACAGATCACTCTTGACAAAAACAACCGTTCTGCCGTCTCCGACAAGAATATCACCGACTGTTTCTCTTTCGATTCCGAGGGACATTAATGCACCGAGAAAATCCCTGTGCGTAAGCTTATCGCAATTTCTGTAACGAAACCCTACAGCGGAAACGGGAAAAGCAGGCGTGATATCATCGCTGCACAAGGCAAGCATCTTCCTTTCACTGTTATCGTAACCGCCGAAGAAACAATAGTTTTCAAAGCCGATACTCCTCAGATAGCTTTCTGCCAATGCCTGTTTTCGCTCACTCAAAAACGGAAAAAAATAAGGTTTCTGCCAAGTATATGACAACCTTACGGCATCATCAAGCTTTGAGTAAAATAAATCGTCTTTATCAGAAATATACACCGCTGTTTTCTAACTCGTCGAGCAAATCATCACCGGTAAGGTCAACATTGCTCGGAATGATTATATATGTATTAGTTGCAACTCTCTTTATTTTGCCTCTGTTGGCATAAGCAACACCGCTTAAGAAATCAAGAATTCTTCTTGCCATATCCTTGTTGGTGTCCTCAAGATTAAGCACAACGGTATGAGTTTTCATAAGCTCATCTGCGATTGAACGGGTTTCCTCTCCGAATCTTTCCGGCTTGAATATACCAACCTGAAGTTTGGCTGTAGCGTTGATATTAACAACCTTGTTTCTTCCGCCAAGGTCTCTTTCTCTTTCACGCTGTGTTTCTCTTACAGGCTCGTCTTCGTAGTCATCTTCGCCGTTGTCGGCATATCCGTACTCATCGTACTCATACTCATCATCCGGAGCATCCCACATACGCTTAAATTTATCAACAATTCCTGCCATTTATATTTCCTCCTAAATTATGTATAATCTCTTGCACCGAAAAGTGAAGAACCTATTCTGACCATATTGGCACCCTCCAATATAGCTTCATAATAATCGGCAGACATGCCCATTGAAAGAATAGTCATATCTATATTATCTAATTTTTTTTGCGATATGTCAATAAATATATTATGCATATTATTAAAATATTTTGAAATTTTATGTTTATTATCACAAATCGGTGGTATAGTCATCAGTCCTTTGACCTTTATTCCGTCAATTTGAGCCATCTGACAAAGAAGTTCATCAAGATTTTCGGGATAAACACCGGATTTATTTTCTTCTCTTCCGATATTTACCTCAACCAAAACATCAGTAATCTTGTTATGCTTTATTGACTGTTTGGCAATTTCGTTTGCAAGCTTAACTGAATCAACGGATTGAATTAAATCAACCTTGTCAACAATTTGTTTAACCTTGTTGGTTTGAAGATGACCTATAAACTGGAGAGAACAATTTTGAAGATTGTAATCATCGTATTTTGATATAAGCTCCTGCACCTTGTTTTCACCTATGTGATCAAGACCGAGGCTTATTGCATAATTAATCACATCCGGAGCAACGGTTTTGGTAGCTGCAAGGAAAGTAATATTTTCCCTGCTTTTTCCGATTTTTTGAGCTGCCAGAGCAATATTCTCATTGATTTTTTTATAATTATATTCTACATCACTGAGCAATCTTTCCGTCATATAAATCATCTCCCTCTATAATAACTTTATCATACATAGAAACTGTTTCGTCGCTGAACAAATCATCTTCACTCGGAGAAGGATCACAAATTACATAATCCTCATCTGAATAAATTATTGATATTTCCTTAAACTGAACCTCGCTGCCATACATTACATAGACGCCCTGAACCTTCTTTTTCTCGGTGTGAGGTGTATCGTTCTCGTCATATGTCGTTTTTGTAACATAATCATCATGAATAGCTTTTTTGCTTATTCTAAGTCCCGTATATGTGCCCAGACCTATTTCAATCGGCTCATATCTCGCTTCTATCAAGCTATCGTCCATATAGTCGCACTCAAGAACAACAATAGCGTCTGAATCCTTGCTCTCCTGATGAATTCTGTATATGGAAGCGGGAACCTGCATTGAGGTAGCGTCAGAAAATGAAATGCTGACATCACTGTTCCACAGAGAAAGCCGTGTTGCTTCATCAGCGGATACTTTGCATAATACATACCAATTAAGACCGCTGACTATCTTACCTGCACAATTTTGTGAAACATTTTGCTTATTGACATTTTCCAAATCAGATAATTTAACACTGTCAATATCTGAATATTTAATTGAACTTTCAAAACCGTCACAAAATTCGGAAAAATAGCCTGCCTTATCAGTATTTATAACTCCAATGCTGTTACCTGCTGAATTTTTCAGACTGTCAATTTCGTTTTGAAGACTTTCTATCTGTGAATTAAAATCGGAATATTTTCCTGTGTAAAGATAACGCTGATTTATTGAGTACAGTAAATTATTTGCATCGGAAAAAGCAGAGCTTAAATTCTCATTATTTATATTATCAATATATGAAATAATATTATTGTTAATGGAATTATTTATTGTATCAATGCCTATCGTATTAACGGAACTGTTATTCTGCAGCGACTCTAAATCAGATTTTTGAGTTTCCAGAGAATCTGCCAAGGTTTGGGCACGAGCGTCCTCCTCCGAAGCGTAAATTTTCGCAATCTCTCCGCCTGCTCCGATCTGTTCCCCCTCGTCACACGAGTAAGAAAGAACTCCCGAAGTATCGTTGTTGATTACGGTTTCATCTCTTACTATAAATCCGTTTGTGGAAATTTTGTTTGTAACAGTTACCTGAACAGCGTTTTCCGTAGGATACATATCAAAATTTGCACTAATCAAAAGATACAGAACATACATAATTGCAAGCACTGTAAGTGCCGCAACAAGTATTCGTTTAAAAAGTAATTTATCCATATAAATTATCCCTTATTTATTATTTCGACAGCTTTTAAGAATAATTGATCTTCCGAATCACAGTCGTCAACATACAACCAATTAATATCCAAATCTCTTTTAAACCATGTAATCTGTCGCTTTGCATATCTGCGTGTTTCCATTTTTAACTTTTCAATACATTCGTCAATAGATTTTTCGCCTTTAAAATACGGCAGAAGTTCCTTATATCCTATAGCCTTTACAGCAGTAAAGCTCATAGACTTTGATAAAACCTCTCTTGCTTCATCTAAAAGTCCGTTCTCCACCATACGATCAACACGCTTATTGATTCTTTCGTAAATCTTTCCTCGATCTCTGAAGTTAAGACCGATTTTAACAGCTTTATACGGACTTTTTATCTTTTTTGAGTTTTCAATCTGCTCGGAAATAGTAATTCCCGTCGTTTTATAAAATTCAATGGCTCTTATAATTCTCTTGGGATTTCTCTCTTCTTTAAGTCTTAAAGCCGATTTTTCGTCAAACTCATAAAGCATATCAATGAGAGCGTCTATCCCTTGTGACTCGTATATTTTTCTAAGCTCAAGAGTTAGCTTTTCATCTCTGTTTTCTTCATTAAAAGAAATATTATTTAAAAAAGAATCAACATAAAGTCCTGTACCGCCCACAATAAACGGCAGTTTGTTTCGAGAGCAAATATCCAAAACACAATTTGCCGCATCTTTAACAAACATAGCCACCGAATAAGTTTCTTCGGGCGAAACAAAGTCTATCAAATGGTGTCTTATTCCTCCTATTTCATCAGCAGAAGGCTTAGCGGTGGCTATCTGCATACCTTTGTAAATCTGCATTGAATCGGCAGAAATAATTTCTCCGTTAAAATGCTGTGCAAGCTTTACAGCAAGGCTTGTTTTGCCCGAGGCTGTCGGGCCGACTACAGAAACTACATTAATTAAATTTTCCAGAATATCACACCCTGCCGAATTGTTTTTCTATTTCGCTTTTAGTCATAACAATACATATCGGTCTGCCGTGAGGGCAGTACTTAATTTGCGGATTTTCTTCAAGCTTCTTTACAAGTGCTATAAGCTCCTGTACGGTGCTTTTATTACCTGCCTTGACAGCACAACGGCAGGCGACATTATGAAAAAACCAATCCATTTTTTCGGAATAAATATTGTTTTTCCCCATAGCAATGTAATCAGCCATTTCAGTAATACAGTCCGATACATCACCCGCATCAAGATATTGGGGTGCACTTCTTACTATGACCGTGCTGTTGCCGAAATCATCAACATCAAACGCACATTCCTTAAACATATCAAGATTATTAACAGCGGCGTTATATTCCGCTTTATCAAGCGTTACCGTAACAGGCTGTAAAAGAAACTGCGAGTAAGTACCCGCCTTGTCATTCTTTAACTTTTCATATATCAATCTTTCGTGAGCGGCGTGCTTGTCAATAAATAAAATTTCCTTGTTGTTTTTCTCGGCAATAATATATGTATCAAACGCTTCACCTATATATCTGATAAAAACATCATCTTGCTTTATGAGAGCAGGAACATCTGAATTTTTATCAATCTTGTTTTTATCAATCTCAATTTTTGACGAATTTTCTTTATATAAACTCTGTGTATGAACTGAAGTTGTTTCTTCAAAATTTTTATCTTCCGAAGATACTGCAAAACTTTTCTCTGTTTTGGGCTGCTCATGCGACTTATTAAAGTCGCTGTAGTGTTTTTCTTTTTTGTCATTTTTGATTGCAGACTTTGAAAAAATATCAAACGGATCAGATGAATCAGATAATTTAAATCCGTCCGTATTGCCGTTTTTGACCGTCTTTTTATCCTCATCTTTTTTAATGTTGAAGCTAACGGTATCAAAAGGATTATATTCATCTTTTCTATTAGGTGCAGTTGGTTTTGCAAAAGTATTGCTGTTGTTTTTATCGTCTAAAAATGCCTGTGCATTTTTAAAAGGATTAAAACCGTTAAGATTGTTAAACGCCGTATTATGTTTAAATGTCGCTGTTTTACGGCTGTCATACTTCATCAAAGCCGACTTAACTGCGTGATATACAGCGTCAAAAACAGGACGCTCGTTAACAAAACGCACCTCAATTTTTGAGGGGTGAACATTTACATCTATAGCTTCATAGGGCAATTCAATATTTAAAACACACGACGGAAATTTTCCCACCATAATTGAGCCCTTAAAAGCCTCTTCCATTGCGACAACACCTGTTTTCGTCTTTACATAACGCCCGTTAATAAAAAAGTTCTGCATATTTCTGTTCGGGCGGGCATTAACAGGCTTTGAAACATATCCGTATATTTTTATTGAGTCAAGCTGATAATCTACAGGAATTAGAGAATCTTTAAAGTCCTTGCCGAATACCGCATAAATTGCAGAAAGCAGCTTTCCGTCACCAAAGGTTTTAAGAGCTTGCTTTCCGTCCTTTATATATGTAAAAGCAATATCCGGGTGTGAAAGTGCAGCCTTGTCAACAACATTCGATACTGCGTTGCTTTCGGCAACATCTTTCTTTAAAAATTTTGCCCTTGCAGGTATATTGTAAAATAAATCTCTTATTATAAAGGTAGTTCCAACGGGGCAGCCGGTATCGCTAAGGGCAATTTCCTCCCCGCCGTTTATTTCATAAAGAGAGCCTATATCTTCATTTTTGTTTCTCGTAATAAGCTGAAGCTTTGAAACGGCACAAATTGACGCCAGAGCTTCTCCTCTAAAACCGAGAGTAGAAATGCTTTCGAGGTCATTTTCAACCTTAACCTTGCTTGTTGCATGCCTCAAAAACGCAACCTTTATGTCATCTCTTAAAATTCCGCAGCCGTCATCGGCAACACGCATAAAAGTTGTGCCGCCGTTTTTTATTTCAACGGTAATGTTCTTGGCACCTGCGTCTATTGAATTTTCAATAAGCTCTTTAATAACGGAAGACGGTCTTTCTACCACTTCACCTGCCGCAATAAGCTCTGCAACATGCTTATCAAGAACATTAATGACACCCATTTTGTCACCGCCTTTTTAACTAAATCATTTCTTTTAACTTATAAAGCAGATTCATCGCTTCAATCGGAGTAAGCGTATTTAAATCCGCATTTTTCAGCATATCAACAACAGGACTCTGAACCGAGTTAATTAACGAAAGCTGTAAATCATCATCGGATTTTTCTTGTTTTACACAATCGGTCTTATTGCCGTCACCGCTTTCAAGCTCGGACAATATCTCCTTGGCACGGTTAATAATCGACTGAGGTACTCCCGCAAGCTTTGCAACCTCTATGCCGTAGCTGTCATCGGCACCGCCTCTCACTATTCTGCGTAAAAATGTAATGTCATCGCCCCGTTTTTTTACCGCGATACTGTAATTTTTTACGCCGTCAAGCAGATTTTCCATTACTGTAAGTTCATGATAGTGTGTTGCAAAAAGAGTTTTTGCCCCTAACTTGCGTTTATCGGCACAAAACTCAAGAACAGCTCTTGCAATGCTCATACCGTCAAAGGTTGATGTACCTCTGCCTATTTCATCAAGAATTAACAGGCTCTTTGAGGTTGCATTTTTAACGATATTGGCAACCTCGCTCATTTCGACCATAAATGTAGACTGTCCCGAGGCCAAATCGTCAGACGCTCCGACTCTGGTAAAAATACTGTCAACTATACCTATTTCAGCAGATGAAGCAGGCACAAAACTTCCCATTTGTGCCATCAAAACAATTAATGCAATCTGTCGCATATATGTTGACTTACCTGCCATATTAGGACCGGTAATTATTGCGACACTGTCCGAATGACTGTCAAGATTAACATCATTCGGAACAAAAGGTGCGTCCTTTAAAAGAAGTTCCACAACGGGATGTCGGGAGTCTTTTATTCTTATGGCTGACGACAAATTGACATCAGGTCTTACATAGCGATTATCGGAAGCGACATTGGAAAGCGATGTGATTACATCAAGTGCAGCAATAGCCTTTGCCGTTTTTTGAATTCTCTCAAGGTTATCAGCAACCGTTTTTCTTATTGTATCAAACAAAGAAAATTCAAGAGCAACGGCTCTGTCCTTTGCTCCCAAAATTCTTCCCTCAACCTCTTTTAAATCCTGAGTTATGTATCGTTCGCAATTTGTAAGCGTTTGCTTTCTTATGTAAGTTTCGGGAACCATGTCTTTATAAGAGTTAGTAACCTCAATATAATAACCGAAAACCCTGTTGTAGCCAATCTTCAGCTTCGGAATACCTGTAAGCTGCCGCTGTTCAGCTTCAATACTTGCAAGAATTTCCTTAGAGTTGTTCATATCGTTATTTACGGAATCAAGCTCCTCGTTATATCCCTTCTTTATCATTCCGCCTTCTCTGACGGTAAATGGCGGATCCTCAACCACAGCACTGTCTATGAGATTAAAAATATCCTCAAGCGTATCAATTTCGTTATATATTTTCTTGAGATAAGAAGCATTACACTCCGAAATAAGCCCGGATATTTTGGGCAGATTTTGTATGGCAGAACAAAGAGAGCGTAAATCCCTTGCGTTTGCAGAACCGTAAACAATCTTTGTCATAAGTCTTTCTATATCAAAAATTCCCGAAATGCTATCGCTGATTTCAAGACGCAGCAAGGTATTATTTACAAGTTCTTCAACCGCAGACTGCCGATTATTGATAGCAGAAATATTCATAAGCGGGTGCTCAAGCCAAGAACGAATAAGCCTTTTTCCCATTGCGGTTTTGGTCTTGTCAATAACCCACAAAAGCGAACCACGCTTCTCTTTTGCAAGCATAGTTTGAGTAAGTTCAAGATTACGCTGTGTATTGTAATCAAGACGCATATACTGATTTTCACTGTAAAGAGAAATGTGGTTAATTCTTTCAAGTCCGCTTTTTTGAGTTTCTTTAAGATAATCTAAAAGTGCTCCGATTGCCGAAATTAAAACATCGCTCTTTTCAACACTTTTTGCTTCATCTTTAAAATGCCCCTCAACTTCACTTTTGCAGAGTTCATACTCAAAATTTTCATCTTCAAGCATTTCAACTCCGGCTGAAAGCTTTGTTTTTATAAAACTCGGAAGCTCCTTAAATTTTACAATATCGCCCCCGATAAGAATTTCCCGAGGATTGTAGCTTGAAAGCTGACTTATCAGCACATTATATGAATCCTTACCCGATATTTCAGTTGCGTATAATTCTCCTGTAGAAATATCACAAAAGCAAACGCCAATGATCTTTGACTTTGCAAACATACAGCAAATATAATTGTTTTTACTCTCGTCAAGCATACTGGATTCCATTACGGTACCCGGCGTTATAACACGGATTATATCACGCTTTACAAGACCCTTTGCTTTTGCAGGATCTTCGGTCTGCTCACAAATTGCTACCTTATATCCTTTTGAAACAAGGCGTGCTATATAGCTTTCGCAGCTGTGAAAAGGTACTCCGCACATCGGGGCACGCTCATCCTGACCGCAGTCGCGGCCTGTTAATGTGAGTTCAAGTTCTTTTGACGCAAGCTTAGCGTCGTCATAGAACATCTCGTAGAAATCTCCAAGACGAAAGAAAAGAATACTGTCCTTATTTTCTTCTTTAATTTTAAAATACTGCTTCATCATTGGAGATAACTCCGCCATAATCTCACACCCTTGTTAAAATAATAATATCAGTGACAGCCGCCGCAGCTCTCACAGCTTCCGGAACAAGACGACTGTGTATAATCTGCCGTTTGCGGGTCAGCACCCTCGCATGACTGCTGAACAATGGCAAGCACTCTGTTTGCTACCATATCAAAAGCTTCCTTTGCTTCGTTATAGGCAATCATATTTTCATTTGACATAATTTTTGAGTAAACTTCTCTCATTTCAGTATTAAGCTGTGAAAGCTTTTCCTGATCTCTGTCCTTTTTTGAAGCCTCATTGTTTATTGACATTCTCTTTAAATTAAATTCACCGATAAGGTTTTGAAGTTCTGTATCAGCGTCAGCCTTTTTTTGAACTTCCTGCAAATTAATGTATGCTTCTTCCTTTTGAATTGCCTCTCCGAGTGCTCTTGCCTGTGAAATAATATCCATAATTTTAACCTCCGATTTATTTAACTGATTCACCTTTAAGAATCCAGTTTCTTGCTTTTGTTATTTTTACATTTTTAAATGTGCCTATCATATCGTCAGTACCCTCAAACTCAACAATTATGTTTGAGCTTGTCCTGCCCGATAATTCATTGTTTTTGCCTGTTTTTTCTTCAACAAGGACTTTTTCAATGCTTCCCACCATTGAAGAACAGCGTTTTGCCGCAATTTCCTCCTGAACATCAAGCAGCTCCTTAAACCACTTCGATTTTTCCGAATAAGGTATGGGGTCGTCCATTTTTTCGGCAGGAGTACCCACACGGGGAGAAAATATAAAGGTAAACAGAGAAGTAAACTCAACTTCTCTTACAAGAGAAAGAGTTTGCTTAAAGTCCTCATATGTTTCACCGGGAAATCCTACTATAATATCGCTTGTAAGCGACACACCGTCAATTTTTTCTTTTGCGTAATTTACGATTTCAAGATATTTTTTTCTGTCATAATGTCTGTTCATCGCCTTTAAGACACGATCCGATCCGCTTTGAAACGGCAAATGCAAATGCTTGCTGATGTGTCTGCCGTTTGCAATAGTATCAATAAGCTCCTTTGAGCAATCCCTCGGATGCGAAGTCATAAAACGAATCCAATAGTCTCCGTCAACGGAATCAATTTCCCTTAAAAGGGCAGAAAAATTCACTCCGTTTTCAAGATTTTTTCCGTATGAATTTACATTTTGACCGAGCAAGGTAATTTCCTTATACCCGCTTTTAATCATATCCCTTGCTTCATTAATTATAATATCTTTTTCACGGCTGCGTTCACGCCCTCTTACATACGGTACAATACAGTATGTGCAAAAGTTATTGCAGCCATACATAATCGGAAGCCAACCCTTGAAACTGCCGTCACGCCTTACGGGAATTCCCTCGTGAACGGCATTATCGTCAACACCCCGTTCAAAAATTCTTTTGCCGTTGACAAGTGAACTGTACATAAGCTCGGGGAAACGGTGCAAAGAGTGAGTACCAAACACAAGACCGACAAAAGGAAAGCTTTTGTAAATTCTGTTTGCAATATGCTCTTGCTCCATCATGCACCCGCACAGTGCGATTAAAATTTGCGGGTGTTTTCTTTTTATATTTTTTAATGCCCCGACATTTCCGAAAACTCTGTCCTCTGCGTGCTCACGCACAGCACAGGTATTGAAAAGAATAAAATCGGCTTCATCGGGGGCATCGACAAAATCAAATCCCGACTCTGAAAGCATACCCTTGATTTTTTCGCTGTCGGCTACATTTTGCTGACAGCCGTATGTCCTAACATATGCAAGCGGTTTTTCGCCTCTTTTACGGATTTCCATAATCTCGGCAATAAGCTTCATATATTCAAATTGTTTGTCAGACAGTTTATTAGGCACTAAACTAACATCAGCCAAATAAATGCCCTCCTTATAAATTGTATTAACTGTTTTAGTATATCACAAAATATATGATTTTTCAATAATTTTCACAGTCTTTTCAGATTGATAAAAAGGTTTAAAATCATAGCATAAAAAATATTACGGTAAAAATTCAAATAGAATCTACCGAAAATATTTAATAAGTTCGGTAGAGGTTTCCGTAATAATTCGGAATTTCACCCACTATTATCGACTGAGCAATCTCAAAGTCTGTTGTAAATGTAATATTCCCCGAATAATCAAGCGATGTCGTCATAATTTTGGAAGTAAGCATAAGTTTTATATGATGAACTGTTTGGTTTATTCCCGCCTGTTCAAATGTGCTGACTATCTCGGAAGAAAAACTGCCTGTTAAATTAAAATTCATATTAATACAGGGACCCCAGTTTGAAAGCACCGTAATATTGGTAAAAGCACCTATGGGTATGTCTATATCATTATCATAAACCTTTGCAATTTCTTTCTGTACCGATTTTGTAATTTCCGACTTTATTTTATTGATTTTTATTGAATCGGTTTCAATCGCCTGAACATTTCCACTGTCGGAATATACTATTTTCGCAATGTCATTGTAATTATAACCAAGCTTTTCAAGTGTTGAATTGGCTGCGTCACAGACAGAATTTACAGACAATATTTCGGCTTGTATGCGTATATATTCGGGTCTGAAATCAACCAAGTGTATCTCACAATATACAATTACCGTCAAAAGCAGCAAAACGGCGGATAATATTATACGCCTAATTATTTTAACTATAGGCTTTGTTTTGCGTCGTCTGTTGTACAGCAAAAAAACACCCCTCGTATATTCTATACGAGAGGTGAAAAAATGTTAATCAATTATTCAACATCTTCGTCGCTGTCGCAGCAGCCGCAGGTGCATCCGTCTTCACAGCAGTCGTCTTCATCAAATAAATCCGAAAAATCAAACTCAAGAAGTTCTCCGCAATTCGGGCACTCAATCTCGCCCTCAAGCAAAACATCTTCGGACACATTAATCTTCTGACCGCAAGCACCGCAGGCTACTTCATAAAAAGGATTTTCCTCATCATCTTCATCAGCACAGTCGCAGCAGTCACATTCATCGTCATATACATCTGACTCAACATCTGCTAAGTCCTGGTCAATTTCGTCAACCTGAGCACTTAAATCGTCATAAAGCTCTTCCAAATCATTTACGGAATAAGCCATATCATCAAGAAGCTCAACGATTGCGTTAATCACTTTAACCTCAGGCTTTGATTCATCGAGGTTAAGTCCTTCTGCAAGACCTTTAATGTAAGAAATTCTCTCTGTTAAATTCATAATAAATACTCCTGCAGAGATTATGCTCTGCCCATATATTCGCCTGTTCTTGTGTCGATCTGAATCATTTCGCCTTCATCAATAAAGAGCGGAACCTTAATTTCGGCACCTGTTTCAAGAGTAGCAGGCTTTGTTGCGTTTGTAGCTGTATCTCCCTTAAATCCGGGATCAGTCTTCGTTACCTGAAGCTCAACAAAGTTAGGCGGCTCAACACCGAAAACATTGCCTTTGTAAGAAAGAACCTTACAAACCATATTTTCTTTAACAAACTTAAAGTTATCTCCGAGAACACTCTTGTTTATAGGAATCTGCTCCCAAGTTTCCGTATCCATAAAGTAATAAAGATCACCGTCTGAATAGCTGTATTCCATATCCTTTCTGTCAATAAAAGCAGTAGGATATTTATCGTTCGGGTTAAAAGTTTTTTCTACAACCGCACCTGTTATAACATTTCTGATTTTAGTTCTAACGAACGCAGCACCCTTACCCGGCTTTACATGCTGGAATTCAATGATAGAAACAACCTGTCCGTCCATTTCAAATGTAACGCCGTTTCTGAAATCACCTGCTGATATCATTAGTAATACCTCCTAATTTAAAGTTTATACAGCGTCATCTGCAACACTGTAAAATAACAAGTAATATTATACATAAAAAGCGTATAAAATGCAAGTGTTTTAAAGAATAATAAGCTCTTTTGGCAAAGAAACAAGATTTTTACAGCCGTTTTCTGTAACACAAACCATATCTTCTATCCTTACTCCGAACTTGTCGGGCAGATAAACGCCCGGTTCATCTGTAATTATCATACCACTTTTTAAAATCGTATCTGAATTTACCGACACAGTAGGGCCCTCGTGTATATCAAGACCGACGCCGTGTCCTGTTGCATGCCCGAAATACTTTCCAAAGCCTGCATTGCTGATAATATCTCTTGCTGCTTTATCAATTTCACTGCACAAAACTCCGCTCTTTATTTTTTCCAAAGCGGCAGTCTGCGCCTTTAAAACCGTATTGTAAACCTCGTACATCTCATCTGTTGCGTGTCCTATGGCAACCGTCCTTGTTGTGTCGCTGTGATATCCCTCATACACCGCACCTATATCAAAAGTGAAAAAGTCACCGCTCTTTACCTTATCATCAGAGGGAACGCCGTGCGGAAGAGAGGTTTTTTTGCCTGTAATTGTGATAAGGTCAAAGGATATATCCTCAGCACCGTTCATTTTCATCAGAAATTCAAGCCGTGCGGAAATTTCATTTTCGCTTACACCCGGTTTTAGAAAATTAAGCACCTCATTATACGATTTTTCCGTAATAATCTGGGCTTTTTTAATTTTTTTAATCTCATCTGAAGTTTTAGTTATTCTAAGACTGTTTATTGCACTGTCAAGGCTTGACGAATCGTCACATTCTATACTGTTTTTATTAAATAATGATTTAAAAGAATTAAACTTTGCAAGGCTTATTCCTAAAGCTTCAAAATACAGATTTTTAATATCGTATTGTACCAAATATTTTAACAAGTCCTCTGAAAGTTTCTTAAAGCAGACTACATCGATAAAATCAACCTTTTTTTGTGCCGCTTCAATATATCTGAAATCAACAAACAAACAGGTCTTATCGGCTGTTACGATCATAATGCCTTCGCTGTTGAAAAAACCGCAAAGATATCCGATATTTTTGGAATTTGTTATAAAAAGTGCTTCGGTTTTATCTTTTAACACGGATTTAAGCGAATTAATCCGCTCAATATAAATATCTCTATTCATTATATCAGACCTTTGAGAGCTTGTATCGCAAGAAAATAGCTGTGTTTTCCAAACCCTGCAATCTGCCCTGCACATACAGGGGCGATAACGGAAGTATGTCTGAATTCTTCTCTTGCGTGTATATTTGACATATGAACCTCGATAAAAGGTATTTTAAGACAGGCGATAGCATCACGCAAAGCATAGCTGTAATGGGTCAAAGCACCTGCGTTTATTACTACTCCGCAGTATTCATCCTTTGCAGCGTGGATTTTGTCAATTAAATCGCCCTCGTGGTTTGACTGAAAAACATCTGCCGAAAAACCGTTATTTTGAGCATATTCCTTGATTTGCATTTCAATGCTTTCCGAATTTTCACTGCCGTATATTCCTTTTTCCCTAACGCCTACCATATTAAGGTTAGGACCTAATAATACAAGAATTTTTTTCATAGTTTCACCCTGTTAATTTAATAAAAGTTCATAAATGGACAAAAAGCGGACAGAATTCACTGTCCGCTTGGTAAATTACCTGTATTTGCGTTTGCGAGCTGCTTCGGATTTCTTCTTACGCTTTACGGAAGGCTTTTCATAAGCTTCTCTCTTGCGTACCTCAGCAATAACGCCAGCTCTGGCACACTGCTTTTTGAATCTTCTTAATGCACTTTCAAGTGATTCATTTTCCTTAAGTCTAATCTCTGCCATCTATCTTCCCTCCCATCTGCCGCAGGGCATGGGTACTTTGCATATAATTGCAAAGACTATTATACAATATGTAACTATTAATGTCAATAGAAATGTAGAATTTTAGGAAAAATTAAATTTTAATAAAAGTTTATGGCTTAACAACAAGATTTACAAGCTTTTTAGGAACAACAATTTCCTTAATTATGTTCATTCCGTCAATCGCTTTCTTGACATTTTCATCAGACTTAGCAAGGTTAAGCATTTCATCTTTTTGTGCATTAACAGAAACCTGAAGTTTAGCTTTGATTTTGCCGTTTACCTGAACAACAATCTCAACGCTGTCATCAACGCATTTAGCCTCATCATACTTAGGCCAGCTTGCCTCGGCAAGGATTCCGTCGCCGAGCTTGCAGATTTCATAAACATCCTCGGTAACATGAGGAGCAAAGGGATTGAGAAGTATAGAGAAAATTCTAAGCTCTTCCCTGTTAATCGCTTTTGTATTTGTGATATCGTTAATCAGAGCCATAAGCGTAGCTATAGCAGTATTAAATTTAATGTTTTCAATATCGTCGCCGACCTTTTTGATTGCTTTGTGGAATGCCGCCTCAAGCTCGGGACGAATTTCATCTCCGTCAATAAGCATTGTCTGCAAATTCCAGTAACGCTCAACAAATCTGCGGCAGCCTCTGATACTTGACTGACTCCAAGGAGCAGCTTTTTCAAAGTCGCCTATGAACATCTCATAAAGACGCATTGTATCGGCACCGTACTCCTCAACGATTTCATCGGGATTTACTACATTACCTCTCGATTTACTCATCTTCTCGCCGTTTTCACCCAAAATCATACCGTGCGAAGTACGCTTTGCGTATGGTTCGGGAGTAGGAACAACGCCGATGTCATAGAGGAATTTGTGCCAAAAACGGCTGTAAAGCAAGTGAAGTGTTGTGTGCTCCATACCGCCGTTATACCAATCAACCGGAGCCCAATATTGGAGTGCTTCTTTTGAAGCAAGAGCTTCATTGTTATGAGGATCCATATAACGCAGATAATACCATGAAGAACCTGCCCACTGCGGCATTGTATCGGTTTCACGGTATGCTTTTCCTCCGCAGTGAGGACAAGTTGTTTCAATCCAGTCCGTCATTTTTGCAAGCGGAGATTCACCGTTGTCTGTCGGCTCATAAGACTCAACCATCGGAAGTTTCAGCGGGAGTTCGCTTTCGTCAATCGGAACATAGCCGCACTTTTCACAATGAACAATCGGAATCGGCTCGCCCCAATAACGCTGACGGGAGAACACCCAGTCGCGAAGCTTATAGTTAACCTTCGGGTGACCTTTACCCTCTTTAGTAAGCCAGTCAATTATCTTCTTTTTAGCTTCATCAACGGTTAATCCGTCAAGCATACCCGAGTTCACCATAACTCCCGTTGCACAGTCGGTAAACGCCTCTTCTTCGACATTTCCGCCTTTTACAACCTCAATAATAGGCAAGTCAAATTTCTTGGCAAATTCCCAGTCGCGGGTATCATGAGCAGGAACAGCCATAATCGCACCCGTTCCGTATGAAACAAGTACATAATCTGAAATAAAGATAGGAATTTCCCTATTATTTACAGGATTAACAGCCATAACACCGTCAAGCCTTACGCCTGTTTTATCCTTGGCAACCTCTGTTCTTTCAAAATCGGATTTACGGGCAGCCGCAGCCTGATATTCTCTTATCTCATCAATATTAGCAAGCTTATCCGCCCACTTTTCAATAAGAGGATGCTCAGGTGAAATTACCATATATGTTGCACCGTAAAGTGTATCGGCTCTGGTTGTATAAATAGTTAAGGTATCGCCCGTTGTGGTTGTAAAGTCAACCTCTGCACCTGTGCTTCTTCCTATCCAGTTTACCTGCTGTGCCTTAACTCTGTCAGGATAATTAACGAGGTCAAGGTCATTAATAAGTCTGTCAGCGTACTCTGTAATTTTGAGCATCCACTGAGATTTTACCTTATGTACAACCTCGCTTCCGCAGCGTTCGCAAACTCCGTTGACAACCTCTTCGTTTGCAAGCACACATTTACACGATGTGCACCAGTTTACATTCATCTCTTTTTTGTATGCAAGTCCCTTTTTAAAGAGCTGAATAAAAATCCACTGCGTCCACTTATAGTAGTCGGGATCAGTCGTATTAATCTCTCTGCTCCAGTCAAAAGAAATGCCGAGCGACTGAATCTGCTTTTTAAATCGAGCGATGTTATTCTTAGTTACGATTTCGGGATGAATATGGTTTTTGATTGCATAATTTTCGGTAGGAAGACCGAAAGCGTCCCAGCCGATAGGATAAAGAACATTATACCCCTGAAGCCTGCGTTTTCTGGCAACTGTATCAAGAGCCGTATACGGGCGAGGATGTCCTACATGCAATCCCTGTCCCGAAGGATACGGAAATTCTATCAGAGCATAAAATTTTTCTTTATCAGAATTATCCTCCGCATGAAATACACCTTTATCTTCCCAAATCTTCTGCCATTTTTGCTCTGTTGATTTATGGTTATACTTCAATTTAGTTCCCTCCGTTTAGTCTATTACATCTGAAAGGTCAACGGGATTTCCGTCCTGCCACAAACGGTCAAGGTCATAAAACTCACGGGCCTCGTCAGAAAATATATTTACAATAACATCAACATAGTCAAGCAATATCCAACTGTTTGAGCGATACCCCTCAATATGGCTTACGGAAAATCCCGCTTCATCAAGCTTGTACTCAACCTCATCCGCAAGAGCTTTTACATGGGTTGAGCTTGTACCCGTTGCAATCACCATATAGTCTGCAAGCACAGAAATATCGCTGATTTCTATCACCTGTATATTTAAGCCCTTTTTACTGCTGATAGCCTTTGCAGCCAACACAGCCTGATCATATGAATTCATTTAATACTTCCTTTCGCCTGTTTATTCGATACAATTTCGTTATAACAGAACAATTCGTCGGGGTGTATTGCAAGCTCACGGGATGTCAGATCACAAAAAGTAAACTTAAATCCGTAAAGCATTGCTTCCTCAAGGCTTTTTCTTGATTTTTTCCGCATGGTTTTAACACCCTTGTATGTTCTTTCTGCCGAAGTATAGTCGGCAATAAAAATTATTTTTTCAAGAAGCGACATACCCGCCCTGCCTGTTGTATGAAAACGAATTGCATTAAGAATATCGGTATCGTTAATATTTAATTTATTATTTACATAAGCACAGCCGCTTATACTGTGCCAGAGTTTAGGTGCGTTTTTTTGAGTATCGTCTAAGATTATACCACTCTCGCTTATAATTTGCAACTGCTCTTCTTTGGGCATTTCTTTTGTAATGTCATGCAAAACACCTGCAAGCTCAGCTTTGGTTTCATCTCCGCCGTAACGCTTCGCAAGCTTCACCGCCTCTTTTGAAACATTGATACAATGATTATACCTTTGTTCACTCATCATCGGTTTAATTATTTGCTTATATTCTTCAATATTCATCCCCTGCACTCCTTATACAAATCATTTTGTTTAATATATTCGTAAACATCTTCATCAATTAAAGGTTCAATATTTTTATCGAAATCAATGTTCCTGCGTATAAAAGTAGAAGAAACAGTTAAAACAGGCTCATCTAAAATTACGGCTTTTGCACCGAGCGGTTTTAAAACACGATCATAGTAATCACTAAGTTGTGCAAAATCAGCAGAATTTCTCGGCACGGCTGCAATAAATGCATTTTTAAATATAATATCGGGATTTTTCCATTTATCAAGCGTTAAAAACATATCTGCACCGACAACAAAGTACAGGGTGTCATCTTTATATACAGTTTTTAATTCCGACAGGGTTTCATAAGTATAGCTTTTCCCTTTTCGTTTGATTTCAATGTCGGATACATAAAAATCACTGTATTTTTTAACTGCGATACGGCACATATTCAGTCTGTCAGACTCGCTTGCGAGGTCATCCGAAATCTTGTGCGGAGGTGTGTATGTCGGAATAAAAATAACCTTATCAAGCCCGATTTGCTCTTTGCAATACAAGGCAAGCAAAATATGACCGTTATGAATCGGGTTAAAAGTACCGCCTATTATACCTATTTTGCTCATTACTTTTTATTTGCCTTTGGCAAAACTATAACTGGTTCGTCCTCGTTTTTGCGGTAGAGAATGAATTTTGAACCTATAACCTGAACAACATCGGCACCGCATTTGTCGGCTATAATATCGGCAGCCTCTCTTGAAGAATAAGCACTGTTATCAAGCACCTTTCCCTTGATGATTTCACGGGCTGTAAGTGCCGTGTCAGCCTGATTTATAACATTATCGGTGATTTCGCCCTTGCCTAAAATCAAAATAGTATCAATTCTGTTTGCAAGACCTCTCAAATAAGCTCTCTGTTTACTTGTAAGCATATATAAAAACCTTTCAATTATACTTAAATTTTTTCCAAATATTTTTCAAGCTCGGATTTTAACATTCTCAAAGCTTGTCCCCTGTGACTTACAGCGTCCTTTTCGCTGTCTGAAAGCTGTGCATAACTCTTCTCACCGCACAAAAATATCGGGTCGTATCCAAATCCGCCTTCGCCCTGCGGTTCATAAGCTATACTTCCGTTGCACACACCCTCAACTTCGATTTTATCGCCGTTCGGAAGAATACAGCATATAGCACAGGTAAAATGAGCCGTTCTGTCATCTTTTGAAACATTTTCAAGTTCCGATAAAAGCTTTTTGTTTTTGTCTTCATCAGTTGCGTTTTCTCCTGCATAACGGGCAGAAAACACGCCCGGACGCCCGTCTAAAGCGTCAACCGACAATCCCGAATCATCAGCAACCGCGGGCATTGATGTTTTCTTAAAGGCGGCTTCTGCCTTTAAATATGCATTTTCTGCAAATGTAGTTCCCGTTTCCTCCACATCGTCAAGGCATACGCCTGCTTCTTTTGCAGTTACAGCCTCGATTCCGAGCGGCTCTAAAATGCGTTTGAGCTCTTTTAGTTTTTTAGGATTATTAGTAGCTATTATAAATTTCATAAAAATTACTCCGTTTTTGCAAAAAGTGCTTTTGCAAAATCATCTGAATTAAACGGCTGCAAATCGTCAATCTGCTCTCCGACGCCTATAAACTTAACAGGGATACCCAGTCCGTCTTTGATTGCAAGAACAACTCCGCCTTTTGCAGTGCCGTCAAGCTTTGTAAGAACAATGCCTGTAATGCCCGTTGCTTCTCTGAACTGTTCAGCCTGATTGACGGCATTTTGTCCGGTCGTAGCGTCAAGCACCAAAAGTTTTTCTTTTGCCGCATGGGGAAGTTCTCTGTCAATAATACGGTTTATCTTAGCAAGCTCGTCCATAAGATGCTTTTTGTTGTGCAGGCGTCCTGCTGTGTCGCAAATAATCACATCGGCATTTCTCGCCTTTGCGGCAGAAATTGCGTCATAAACTACTGCGGCAGGGTCGCTTCCCTCATTTTGCTTAATGATTTCACAGCCGCTTCTTTTTGCCCATATATCAAGCTGGTCAATGGCTGCTGCACGGAAGGTGTCGGCAGCGGCAAGAATAACCTTTTTGCCGTCTTTTGAAAGACTGTTTGCAAGCTTGCCGATAGTAGTAGTTTTTCCTACTCCGTTTACTCCTATAACGAGAATGATTGACGGACTTGTCGAGATGTCAAGCTCTTCCCCGCCTTTGAGCATCTGCGAAACAGTTTCCTCAAGAAGCCTGTTTATCTCTTCGGGATCCGTGATGCCTTCCTTTTTAACTCTGTCTTTAAGCTCGTCACAGATTTTTTCGGCAGTGTACACGCCTACATCGCCCATCACAAGAAGCTCCTCAAGTTCTTCAAAAAGCTCATCGTCAATTTTTGTAAATGACTTTAGCATCGAATCAATCTGACCGACAACTGCGTTTCTTGTTTTCTTCAGGCCTTCCTTAATCTTATTAAAAAATCCCATATGATCATTCCTTTTTATTTCGATTCAATTTCGAGTTTTTCTGCAATTTCGGTAGAGCGAAGCTCAAGAAGCTTTGATATACCCTCATCCTGCATTGTAACACCGTACAAAACATCGGCTTCCTCCATGGTGCCTCTTCTGTGTGTAATTAAAATAAACTGCGTTTTGTCACTCAGTCTGCGAAGATAGCTTGCAAATCTATATACATTTACATCGTCAAGAGCAGCTTCTATCTCGTCCATAACACAAAACGGTGCAGGTCTTACTTTCATTATAGCAAAATACAGAGCGATTGCAACCAAAGCTTTTTCGCCGCCCGACAAAGCGTCAAGGTGGACAACTATTTTTCCCGGAGGATGAACAAGTATGTCGATACCGCTTGTAAGTATATTTTCAGGCTCCGAAAGCGATAGTGACGCCGTTCCGCCGCCGAAAAGTTCCTTAAAGGTATAGGTAAAATTCTTGTTTATTCTGTCAAAGCTCTCTACAAATACCTCTTTCATCTGCTTGGTTAAACCGTTTATAAGACGCTCAATCTCTTTCTTAGATTTTTCAACATCGCTGACCTGCTTACTCATAAACTCATAACGCTCGGAAACCTCTTTGTATTCCTCAATAGCGGAAACATTAACATTGCCGAGACCTTTAATGCTCTGTTTAAGCTGAGCAAGTCTTTTCGACGCTTTGGCTGAATCCTCAATATCCACCGCGATTTCTTCAGCTTCACGCTTTGTAAGTTCGTATTCTTCCCAAAGCTTTGAGATTATATCATCGTACTGCTTTTGAATATTTATTTTTCGCTCTTCAAGTCTTGAAAGCTCTCTGCCGGAAGACTCTCGTTCCGAAGTCTTATTGCGTTCAATACTCCGTATTTCGGCACTTCTCTTTTCAATGGCATCCTTTTGGGTATTGATTACTTCAATTTTTGCGTATAACTCTTTCTGATATAATTCCATAGAAGAAATATCAGAGTTTAGTTCGCTAATTTTACTTTCTGTCGCATTAATGTCCGCTTTAATGCTGTCAATTTGGCTTTGCAGTTCAAGTTTTTTCCGATTATGGTCAAGACCCGTGTCACGGGCAAAAACAATTTCGGAATTCAGAGCGTCAATATCTTTTTGAGCAGTTACTATTTCAAGACGGATATTTTGAAGAGCTGATGAAAGCTCCTCTCGTTTTTGGGTAAGCTCTGCTCTGCTTCCCGTTACCGCATTCACCTTTTCTTCTGCAATCGAAATTTTTGAATTTAGTTCTGCAAGCAAGCTTTTTGCCTGAGCACTGCTTTGCTTTAATTTCTCCACTCTGCCGTTACAGTCAACAATCTCGCTGTCGATATTATCTATTGCAAGCCTGCTGTTATTAAGCTCTGCCCCGCAGGCACGCTTTTCCGCTTCAAGACGAACAAAATCCTGCTGTTTGTTTGATATATCGGCTCTTGTGCCGAGAAGCTGTGCTTCCACAGCGGAATATTCCGCAGCAATCTGTTCGCTTGAACGCTGAATATCCTTAGCTTTTGCCTGCAAATCACCTGTGAGCTTTTTAAGCTGTTCGATTTCAGACGCACGGCTTAACAGACCTGTATTCCTGTTAAGCGAACCGCCTGTAAAAGAACCGCCCGCATTAACGACTTGTCCGTCAAGCGTTACTATTTTAAATCTGTAAGAATATTTTTTTGCAATTACAGTTGCACTGTTTAAATCTTCTGCAATTACGATTTTTCCGAGAAGAGATGAGAGGATATTTTTATATTTTTCTTCACAGGTACAAAGACTGCTTGCAATGCCGACAAAGCCGTAACAATCCTCGATACCTCTTTCATTAAACTCACGGGACTTGATAGTATTGAGAGGCAAAAAAGTTGCTCTGCCGCCGTCGTTTGACTTTAAAAAACGAATTGCCTGTTTTGCGTCCTCGTCGGTATCGACAACGATATTCTGCATTGCACCGCCGAGAGCCGTTTCTATTGCAACGCTGTATTTTGACGGAACAGAAATAACTCGTGATACCGGACCGCAAATACCGTGAAGTCTTCCTTTATTTGATGCGTTGACAACAACCTTGACGCTCTTGGAAAATCCCTCAAGGTTCTTTTCGAGATTTTCGAGAAATGAAATTTTACGGAGATGCTCCTTTACATCAAGCGAGAGTCTTTCGCTTTCGGTTTTATATTCGTTTTTCTTTTTTTCTTTTGACGCAAGCTTTATCTCTAAACCGCTTACGGAATTTTTCAGTGCGTTTATTTCTTCCTGAGTTTCAAAAAGTTCTTTTTCATACGACTTGAAAATTTCCTCAAGCTCTGAAATCTGCGAGGTTTTTTCTTCCTTTGACGCTTTAAGCGTCTCAATTCGCGAATTCAACTCAGTAATAGTGCTCTGTGAAGTCATATCTATAACTCTCGCGTCCGATGACTGCGATGTAAGCATAGACAGCTGTGAAGTAATCTCCTGGAGTATATCACCGTTTTTGCTTGAATCAATATTAATCACATTCAGCTCTTCGGAAATTTCGCTGTATTTCTTTTGCTTTTCGATAATTTCCAAATCAAGAACATCAATTTTCAGCTGTGTTTCTGCGATTTTCTTCTCAAGGTCATCTGAGCTTTGTTCCGCTTCGACAATTTCGTTATTAATTCTTT
Source organism: Clostridiales bacterium (assembly GCA_019415945.1). Classification (GTDB taxonomy): domain Bacteria; phylum Bacillota; class Clostridia; order Oscillospirales; family Acutalibacteraceae; genus Ruminococcoides. The sequence goes on along the minus strand of DXYF01000028.1, from coordinate 79,064 downwards.
CTATATTTTCATTGTTGTGAAGAATATCATTATTTGCAACCGAAACAAGAGATTTTTTTTCGGAAATTTCGGCTTCGGTTTGAGAAATCTTACTTCTTATGCTTTCTATTTCAGCAGAAAAAGCACCGTTTTTACCGTATAATTCCTCTGTTTCGGCTTGTATATCAGCCAACGCCTGCTCTGCTTCCTCGTACTGTGCTCTCGCTATGGATATTTTTTCGTCCTGCTGTTTGAGGCTATCCTGTGACTTGTCCAATGTAAGAAGCCACAGTGCAATTTCAAGACCTCTTTTTTCCTCTGAATATGTCAGAAACTGCTGTGCTTTTTCAGACTGCTTACGCAGTGGTTCCACACGCTCCTCAAGCTCCGTTACAATGTCACGCAGTCTTAAAAGATTATCCTCGGTGTTTTTCAGCTTTCGCTCTGATTCAATTTTTCTGTATCTGTATCTTGAAATACCTGCCGCTTCTTCAAAAATTTCTCTTCGTTCTTCGCTTTTTGAAGAAACAATGCTGTCAATTTTACCCTGTCCTATCATAGAATATCCGTCTCTGCCAAGACCTGTATCCATAAACAGCTCGTTTATATCTTTTAATCTTACTGAAGCCTTGTTTATAAGATATTCGCTTTCTCCGCTTCTGTAGTAGCGTCTTGTAACTGCAATCTCGTCGCCGTCAAAGTCAAGAAATCTGTCCGAATTGTCAATATTGAGTGTAACCTCGGCATAGCCCTGTTTTTTCCGCTTGTCGGTACCGTTAAAAACAACATCCTCCATTTTTGAGCAACGCAGACTTTTGGGGGACTGCTCGCCCAATACCCAGCGTATAGCGTCGCTTATGTTGCTTTTTCCCGAACCGTTGGGACCTACTACAGAAGTAATTCCCTGCTCAAAGGACAATTTAGTTTTATCGGGAAAAGTTTTAAATCCCTGTACTTCCAATGACTTTAAACGCATTAAAATACCCCTACTTTATGTATAAATCGTATTTGCCAAGTGTGTTGTCAAAGTATGTTTCAAATTTATAACCCATTTTCAGAAACATATTATAATTACTTTTTTTCTGTCCGTAAAATTTAGACAGTGATTTTTGATTAATATATACCGAAAATTGCTCGGATTTATCAATACCTCTTGTTTTCTCGATAAACAGGTTATAAAAAATTCTGTTTTCGCAAAGTTCCTTAAATGCAGGATGGTAATTGTCGCAAACACTGTTTTCTGCAAGACTGTCAGAGTAGTGAAGTCCGAGCCTTATAATTTTTATATCTGCATTTTCAAACATTAATATAAGCTTAGAACATAAATCTATTGAGTTCTCAAGACTGTACGGCACAAATTCTCCCGACTGATAAAGCTGTGCAAGCTTTGTATCTTTCATAATAACAGTCGGATAAATTCGGACGGTATCGGGCTTTAGGCTTATAAACTGCTCGGCAGTAGAAACATCACAGTCGTATGTTGACTTGTAAAGACCCGTCATCATCTGAAGTCCGAGCGAAAATCCGTATTCTTTGATCAAGCGTGAAGAATTTATAACATCGTCGCAGCAATGACCTCGCTCATTTGCATATAGCACCTTGTCGTTCATTGACTGAGCACCAAGCTCAATAGATGTAACATTATAGCTTTTGAGTATATCCAAAACTTCCCTGTCAATACAGTCGGGGCGAGTGGATATTCGTACACCCGAAAAAATTTTTGTGTAAGGCTTTGCGGCTTCAAGCAGGGAAATCATATAATCCCTGTCAATCGCCGTAAAGCTGCCGCCGAAAAAGGCTATTTCTTTATTATTTGCATTATCCCCCAAATCATCTGCGGCTTTAAGGAGAATTTGTCTGACATCGTCACTGTCAGGCTGATATGATTGACCTGTTATGTTTTTTTGATTGCAAAAACTGCACTGATGAGGGCAGCCGTTATGAGGAATAAAAATTGAAATGTTGCCGTGTTTAATACCCCATCAACTCCAATGCCTGACGGGCAGCCTGCTGTTCGGCTTCTTTTTTGCTCTTGCCGCCGCCCTTGCCGATAACATTACTGTTTAAATGAACCTCAGACACAAAATGCTTATTGTGGTCGGGTCCGCTTTCGCTTACAAGCACATATTCAAGCATTTCACCGGGGTTTTTTTGAATAATCTCCTGCAAAGTAGTTTTATAATCATTACTTTTTCTGTTTTTTGAATTCTTAATTTCGGGTATCACAAAATTAAGAATATGCTTTGAAGCCGCAGAAAATCCGCCGTCAATGTATATAGCGGCTATTAACGCCTCAAATGCATCTGCAAGTATGGAAGCACGGTCGTCACCGCCGTTGTTTCTTTCTCCCTTGCTCAAAAGTATATAACTGCCGAGATTTATTTTTTTAGCAAACTGGTAAAGAGATTTTTCACAAACTAACGATGCACGAAGCTTTGTAAGCTCTCCCTCGGGAAGCTGCGGGCAATTTTTAAAAATATAATCAGATACCACGATAGACAGCACGGCGTCCCCCAGAAACTCAAGTCTTTCGTTGTATTTTATATGCTTTGCCTTATGCTCGTTTGCATAAGACGAATGAGTAAGAGCCTCGTTAAGCAATGCAATGTTTTTAAAATGATACCCTATCTTATCCTGTAAATCATTCATATATATTCTCCTGAAAATCAAATTGCCGATGAAATCTCTTGAATCGCTTTTGCATTAACATAGTCCATAGACAGCTTTATTGCATTTTTCATTGTTACAGCCTTAGAATCCCCGTGAGCCTTAAAAACAGGCTTTGAAGTACCGAGTATAGGTGCACCGCCGTAAGCATTGTAATTAAAATGATTTTTCATAAATTTAATATCTTTCATTACAAGCGAAGCCGCAAGCTTTCCTTTTACGCCGTTTGTAAACATATGCTTAATTTGTTTCATAAGCGTAATCGCAACGCCTTCGTAGGTTTTTAAAATTAAATTTCCTGTAAATCCGTCGCATACCACAACATCGCAAATACCCTTGGGAATATCTCTGCCCTCAATGTTGCCGATAAAGTTAAGGTTGCTGTCCTTTAAAAGTTCATGTGCGTTTCTGTACAGCTCCGTTCCCTTGTGGTCCTCCGTGCCGACATTTGCAAGGCCGATTCTCGGTTTATTAACGCCCATAACCTTTTCCATATACACAGAACCCATTAACGCAAACTGATAAAGCATTTCCGGTCTGCAATCAATATTTGCACCGCCGTCCATAAGCATAAAAAATCCGCTTTCCGAAGGCAGTACGGGGGCAAACGCCGGGCGTTTTATACCTTTAATTCTCTTTATGGCAAGAGTAGCTCCCATACACAAAGCACCGCTGTTGCCCGCACTTATAAAAGCCTGTCCTGCTCCCTCGTTTAAGAGTTTCAAGCCCACAGCCATTGAGCTGTCTTTTTTGGTTTTTAAAACGGCATCTGCACTGTCGTCCATTGTAATTTGTTCTTCACAGTTTACAATTTCGATTTTATTTAAAGATATTGAATTTTCGTCAGCAACAGATTTGATTACTTCTTCTTTTCCCGTCAAAATAATATCAACGCCGAAATCGCTGACAGCTTGAGCACATCCTTTGATTATTTCAAGAGGAGCGTTATCTCCTCCAAAAGCATCAACAATAATCTTCATTTTAAACCTCTTAAACCTATAAATTATCTTTTATATATTTATCCATGGAAAGCAATGCACGGCTTGAATACCTTGCAGCTCTCTCTTTTTTATCTCGCGGTTTATTTTCAAGCTCAGGCAATACGCCGAAATTTGCACCCATAGGCTGAAATTTTGAGACAGTCGGGTCAGATATGTATCCGCTTAAAGCACCGATCATTGTATCAGGCGGAAACACAAGCGTCTGCTTTCCCGTTAAGGTTCTGTAAGCATTGATTCCTGCAACAATACCTGAACACGCCGATTCCATATAACCCTCAATACCTGTAATTTGTCCTGCGAAAAAAAGTTTTTTATTTTCTTTTACAGAATAATCAGCGTTAAGCACTTTTGGCGAACAAATAAAAGTATTTCTGTGCATTACTCCGTAACGAACAAAATCAGCGTTGTGAAGAGCAGGAATCAAAGAAAAAACTCTCTTCTGCTCGGGGAATTTCAGATTTGTCTGAAATCCGACGAGGTTATACATCGTTCCCGCTGAATTTTCCTTGCGAAGCTGCAAAACAGCCCATGGTCTGTGACCTGTTTTGGGATTTACAAGACCGACAGGCTTCATAGGACCGAAACGAAGCGTTCCCTCTCCTCGCTGTGCCATAACCTCAACAGGCATACAGCCCTCATACACATTTGGATTGCTTACATCAAAATCATGCAAAGGTGCTCTCTCCGCACTAACAAGAGCTTGATAAAATATTTCATACTCTGCCTTGTTCATAGGGCAGTTGATATAGTCGTCTTCGCCGCCTCGCTCATACCGAGAAGCACAAAAAGCATACTCCATATCAATACTTTCGGCAGTCACTATCGGTGCTGCCGCATCAAAGAAAGACAGGGAATCGCCTACGATATTTTTTATTGCGGCAGACAGCGGCTCCGATGTTAGCGGTCCCGAAGCAATGACAGTGATTGCATCATCGGGTATTTCGCATACCTCTTCTGAAATAACCTCAATATCGGGATTTGATTTTATTCCCTCCGTTACAAGCTTTGCAAAAATATCTCTGTCAACAGCCAGTGCACCGCCTGCAGGAACTCGGCATTTATCTGCACATTTCATCAAAAAGGAATCAAGCCTACGCATTTCTTCCTTCAGAAGACCTGCCGCACTTTCTATTCTCATTGCTTTTAGAGAATTTGAACAAACAAGCTCTCCGAAATAATCGGTATGATGGGCTGGCGATTTCTTTAAAGGTTTCATTTCATAAAGGCGAACCTTAACTCCCCGTTTAGCTATTTGCATTGCCGCCTCACAACCTGCAAGACCGGCTCCGATTACATTAATATACATTACTTATCTTCCGTTGTTAAAGTTTTGGTAAATCCGCAGCCTTCTTTTGCACAGAACAAAACAGGCTTTTTGCCTTTTTTCTTATAGAGAATTTCTCCGCACTGCGGACATCTTTCGTTTACCGGCTCGTTCCAGCTGACAAAATCACAGTCGGGATAATTTGAGCATCCGTAAAATTCACGCTTTGTCTTTGTACGCTTTACAATAACATCACCGCCGCACTTTGGGCAGGTTACGCCGGCTTTCTCAACAAATTTTTTGGTATTTTTACATTCGGGATAACCCGGACAAGCTATAAATTTGCCGAATCGCCCTACCTTGACTACCATTTTTCTTCCGCATTTTTCGCAGATTATATCGGTTTCATCTTCCTTAAGACGGATTTTCTGACCTTCCATTTCGGTTTTTGCCGTTTTCAGCGTCGTTTCAAAATCTCCGTAAAAGTCCTTAAGAAGTTCAACCCATTCTTCTTCGCCTTTTTCAACCTTATCCAAATCTTCTTCCATTCCCGCAGTAAACTTAACATTTACAATTTTAGGAAATCTTTCCTTCATAAGCTTAGTAGTTGCCTCACCAAGCTCTGTAGGCACAAGGGACTTTGCCTCACGCTTTACATATTCTCGGCTTGTTATCGTAGTTATCGTAGCGGCATAAGTAGACGGTCTGCCTATACCGTATTCCTCAAGTGCTTTTATGAGAGACGCCTCGGTATATCGGGCAGGCGGCTGCGTAAAATGCTGATTCTTTTTAAGCTCCTTGCATTTAACAGGCATATCCTTTTCAAGAGGCGGAAGCTGGGAAGCTTTTTCCTCCTCCTCATCCTTGCCCTCTACATAGAGCACCGTAAATCCGGGAAAATCTACATAATACCCCGAAGCCTTAAAGATATATCCGTTTGCCACAATATCTGCCTGAGTTGTTTTTTGAATACAATCAGCCATTTGCGACGCAGTAAATCTGTTCCATATAAGCTTGTAAAGCTTATATTGGTCTGATGTTAAACTGTCCTTAATTTTATCGGGAGCAAGGTTAGGCATTGAAGGTCTTATAGCTTCATGGCCGTCTTGTGCGTTATTTCTCGACTTGAAAACCCTCGGCTTGCTCGGCAGATATTCATTACCGTACTCGGAGGCAATGAATTTTGTTGCCTCTTCCAAAGCCACATTTGAAATTCTTAGCGAGTCTGTTCTCATATATGTTATAAGACCGGTTGCACCCATACCCTGAATTTCAACGCCCTCGTACAGCTCCTGAGCAACCTTCATTGTTCGTCTTGACTGGAATCCCAGTTTTCTCGAAGCTTCCTGCTGTAAGGTTGATGTTATAAACGGCGGTGCAGGAGATTTTTTGCGAGTGCCGTGTCTTACCTTTGTAATCTTATATTCGGCGTCTTTTAAATCTTCTTCTATTTTGTCAGCCTGTTCACGATTCTGTATTTTGATTTTACCGTTTGCATCGGAATGAAGGCTTGCCGAAAAAGTTTTTCTGCTTCCTTTGGGAATAAATTTTGCGTCAATAGTCCAGTATTCCTCCGGCTTAAACTTTCTTATTTCTTCCTCTCTGTCAACGATAATTCGTACGGCTACAGACTGAACGCGTCCTGCCGACAGACCCCTGCGAATTTTCTGAGAAATAAACGGGCTTAGCTTATAACCTACAAGCCTGTCAAGAATTCTTCTTGCCTGCTGAGCGTTTACAAGGTCGATATTAATGGAACGGGGATTATCCATTCCTTTTTGCACTCCCGACTTTGTTATCTCATTAAACTCAACACGCTTTGAGTAATTCTCGGGCAAATCAAGTATATACGCAAGATGCCACGAAATTGCCTCTCCCTCACGGTCAGGGTCGGTAGCAAGATAAATATTATCACTTTCACTTGCAAGACTTTTAAGCTCTTTTACAAGCTTTTCTTTTCCTTTTATTATTTCGTATTTAGGAGTAAAATTGTTTTTTATATCTACGCTGAGCCTTGCTTTAGGCAAATCACGAACATGTCCCATCGAAGCCACTACATCGAAGTTGCTTCCCAAATATTTTTTAATTGTTTTAGCTTTTGCGGGTGACTCCACAATTACCAAATCTGACATTTCTGACCTCCGGTTATTTAAGAATGTATCTTCTTCCCTGTAAAGCTGTTACAAGATTTTTCATTTCAAGCTCGGTTAAAGCAGCCAAAACCTTGAACACGGGAATTCCCAAATCACTTGATATTTTATCTATATGTACAGGCTCACAAGTTATGTATTCATAAACTTTTTGAGCGGTATCATTCAAATCTAAATCTTTTTTGTGACAAGCCTTATTATCAGGCTCGTCAATAATATTTTCTATTTTATCTTCGGGTTTATTTTGATTTTTAATTATTTTCGGTTTATATTTTACACTGTTTTTGCCTTTGACGGGAATCGCTTCTATATCGCTTAATGAAATATTGTCAAAATCCACCTCGCCGTCAGTCGCATAAAGATTATCAAAGGCATTGAGTATATCCATAAAATCAGTAATCGGGATTGCTGAACCCTCTTTAATTCTGTTGTTTGAGCCTTCGTTTTGCGGGCTGTTGTTTCCGAGAAGTGCAAAGACCTCCTTACCCTGATCAAGAGCAAGATTTACAGTAATCAACGAGCCGCTTTTAGAGCCTGCCTCAATAACGAGCACGCCGTCTGAAAGTGCGGCTATTATTCTGTTTCTTGCGGGGAAATAATAATTTCTCGGAGCTTCGTCGGGCGGATATTCCGAAATCACGGCACCCCTTTTGGTAATGGACTGTCTCATTTGAGCATTCTCACGAAGATAATTATAGTTTATTCCGCAGCCTCTGACACAAATTGTAACACCGTCGGCTGCAAGAACTCCGCGATGAGATGCACAGTCAACTCCGAGTGCACCTCCGCTCACAACTGTAACTCCGTATTTTGAAAGAGCATATGCAATTTTATATGAATTTCTAAGGCCATAGCTTGTTGCTGTTCGTGTACCGACAACACCGATGGTAAGCCTGTTATCAACATCGGGCAGTTTACCGCTTACATAGATAACTGCGGGCGGCGTATCAATATTAAAAAGGCACAGCGGATATGAGCTGTCATCAATAGCAATAACGGAATAATTAAGCTCTATACATCTGTCAAGTATTTTTTGAGCGTCATCGAGCGTGTATTTAGAGAGTTTTGCAATATCGTTATCGGATAAAATACCGCATAAACGCCACTCGTATTTACCGCCGTTATAAAATTTTGTTATATCGGAATACAGGTTTGCAAGCTTTTTTACCTTTAATGTATTATAGCCCAGTGCCTGAGTTATCCAAATCCAGTATTTCGAGTTTACAGAAATCATTTAATCATTTCCCAAATAATTATTGAGGCTGCAACCGAAGCATTGAGCGATTCGGCATTGCCTGACATGGGAATTGTAATTTTATTATCACAAGCATCAATAGTATTTTGCTTTAAGCCGTTGCCCTCGTTTCCAATTACGGCAATGCAGGGAGCGTCAAAATTCATTTCATTAACAGACAACGCGTTCTCATCTATAACAGCGGCATATGAATTTAAATCGGAATTTTCAGACAAAAACGATTCAATACTGCTGCAAATGATAAACGGAATCCTGAATATCGCACCCATGCTGCCTCTTACAACCTTTGGGCTGTAGATATCACAGCAATCGCTTGACATAACTATGCAATCAATCCCGAACGCTTCGGCAGAACGCAAAATCGTCCCCAAATTGTTAGGATCCTGCAAATTATCGAGAGCAAGAAACTTCCCATTCTTTTTAATTGTATCAAACTCGTTAATTTTGTCAAGTGCTTTTATAATGCATAAAACACCTTGGGAATTTTCCGTATCACTGATAAGTTCAAATATTTTATCTGTAACAACAAAGGTTTTTTTAGAATAATCTTTTAACTTATTAAACTTATCCGGAAATTTTTTAATGGCTTTTTCAGTAACAAACAGCGTTTCAATTACTGCATTGCTGAGCATTGCGTCAAAACAAATACGCAAACCCTCGGCAATAAACAAACCTGTCTGCCGTCTGTAGCGAGAGCTGTTTTTTAACTTTATCGTATTCTTTATATTACTGTTATCCTTGCTCGTGAGAGTAACCATATCTTTCTCCTAAAACAGCAAATGCGTTTGGGAAAACCCAAACGCAATTACAAATAAATTAAATTAAGCGTTTTTAGCCTGTTCAACAAGTGATGTAAAAGCAGCAGGGTCTGAAATTGCAATTTCAGAAAGCATCTTACGGTTAAGTGTAATGCCTGCTTTTTTAAGACCGTTCATAAATGTTGAATAGTTTACGCCGTTAGCCTTGCAAGCTGCTGAAATACGAGTAATCCAAAGACGACGGAAATCTCTCTTTCTCTGCTTACGGCCGATATATGCATAGTTGCCTGACTTCATAACGGCCTGTTTAGCCATTTTAAAGTGTCTTGATTTTGAACCCCAGTAGCCCTTGGCAAGCTTTAATGTCTTTTTTCTTCTTTTGCGAGTCATCATCGCACCTTTTACACGTGCCATTATATGTTACCTCCGAATAGTTAATTTTAGTTAATGCGTCAATTATTTATAAGGAATAAGACGCTTCATCTGAGCTGTGTTTGTCTTGTCAGTAACTGTAGTCTGACGCAAACCTCTCTTGCGTTTTGTAGTCTTTTTGTTCAGAATATGGCTCTTGTTAGCGTGAGCACGGATAACTTTACCGTTTTTTGAAAGTTTAAAACGTTTTTTGGCACCGCTGTGAGTTTTAATTTTAGGCATAATAAATATCCTCCCTATTTAATTACTTGTTGGTCTTTGGTGCAAGAAACATAAGCATATTGCGGCCTTCAAGTTTTGCAGGCTTTTCAATAACAGCTGTTTCACTGCAAGCATCGGCAAAGCGTTTCATGGTTTCAAGACCGATTTCGGGATGACCCATTTCTCTTCCTCTGAAACGGATAGAAACCTTAACCTTATCACCGTGCTTTATAAATTTAAGAGCATTGTTAAGCTTAGTGTTGAAATCGTGAGTATCGATATTGAGTGAAAGACGCACTTCCTTAATATCAACCACTTTCTGATTTTTTCTTGCTTCTTTTTCTCTTTTAGCCTGCTCAAAACGATATTTGCCGTAATCCATAATCTTGCATACAGGAGGATTACTCTGCGGAGCAATCTTTACCAAATCAAGATTCTTTTGTTCTGCAATATTAAGTGCATCCCTTGCCGACATAATACCGAGCTGCTGACCGTCAGAACCTATTACTCTAAGCTCTTTGTCACGGATTTCTTCATTAATCTGAACATTATCTTTCTTGCCGATGATTGAGCACCTCCAAAGTACCACTAAAATAATAAATGCGGACAGAAATACATCCGTCCGCACAACAATACATAATAAACAACAAGATTAAGTATTGACCCGTGCAGACGACACCCCACAGGTGAAAGCATTTCTGCTTTGCTTTATTTTACCTTGTAATTATATTACTTATTTTGCTTCTTGTCAAGCACTATTTTAAATTTTCATAAATTAAATTTACAACACGCTCAGTTGACTTTCCGTCACGGTAGTCAAAAAACATATCGGCAAAAGGCTTGATCTTTTCTGCACAATAATCTTCGCTTTTTACTGCATCAATAAGCTGTTCCTGAGAATAAACTATTTTGCCGGGGGCATACAGCTTAAAATCAAAGTAAAAATCACGCTCATTGATATATTTTTCAAGATCAAAAACATAAAAAATCATCGGAATATCAAGCAATGAAGCTTCAAATACAAGAGATGAATAGTCGGTAATAATAACATCCGATACAAACAGCAAATCATTAAGCTCGGAATTTTCGGATAAATCAATTATTCTGTCCGCATATTTATTAGGAATAGGCTGTTTATCCTTAACAAAAGGATGATGCTTAATAATAAATACATATTCATCAGGTAGTTTTGAACAAACAGTATTTAAATCAAACATTTCTGTCGGATAAAAGGCTGTTTCCTTTACCATTCCTCTGAAAGTAGGTGCAAAAAGAATTATCTTTTTGTTTTTAAACTGCGGATATTCAGAGTAAAATTTCTCTCTCGCCTTTTCTTTATATTCATCATCAAAGAAAACATCCGTTCTGGGGATTCCCGTAGCCACAACATTATCCGTTGAAATGCCAAATCCTTCAGAATGACACTTTTTGCAGTATGTTGAGCTTACAGTCACATAATCATAGCTTCTGTGATTTCTTGTGGGCTGCGGAGAACCCTTTGGCTTTGAAAGCCTTGTAAAACCAAAAGTTTTAAAAGCACCGCAAGCGTGCCAAAGCTGAATAAGCTTTGTTTCAGGTCGTAAGTCAATATAGTGAATCTGAGGCGTAAACTCATCAAGAATAACAACCTTGCTTGTTGCACAAGCCTTTGTAAAAGCTCTGATTTCCTTAAAAGACATCTCCGCAATAGTATGTTCATTTAAAATAAAATTAATATTTAGATTCTTATCGTCCTTAATTTTATCGTAAACAAAAGCAAAATTTCCTGTTATGTCATCACGCCTTAGTGAAATAAAGGTGATTTTGTTGTTTTCAATTTTACTGAGTTTGTAAAATACATAGCACAATCTGAAAATAAATCTTTTGGATGTCCAAAGGGCAACTTTACAGGATGAAACCTGAGAAAAACGCCAAAACACAAACGCAAAGTAGCGTTTTACAGCATTTTCATCATTAAATCTTGCAGGAAACCGCCTTATATCGGTCAGTCTAAGCAACCCGTCTATGACAAAAAGAGGAAGCATTGCTATTGCAAAAATATACTGAACAAATTTAACACAAAAATTTATAAAATTGACAAAAAATCTTACCGGCAGCGTATGACGGATTTTATTTCTATTCGGTAAAAATCTGAAATGGTCACCCTCAAAGGTATATCCGTAACATTTGTCGTCTGTTTCAAAAGTTTCCGGAGTTAAATCTACTTTGATTCTTTCTTGATAATAATCAGCAAAGCCGAAGTTCAAATACATATCGAACGGCAGATAATTATTTCTTGTTTTCCAAAAAAGCAAATCAAGTCTATAAGTGTACTTACCCGAAAAAAAACATTTTCCGTCAACATAAGTTACATTAGAAAGGACAAACGGAATTCGTCTGTCCTCTTTTTCATTAATAAAATGCAATACAACTTTCGGTTTTGACAGAAAATGAGAATTAATCGTGTTATCAGCAACTTCGCCCATGATAGTAAGAATCATACTGCGATCCTTAATCAATAATTCCTTAATCTGTATTTTATATTCCAATCAATAACACCCCGAATTTATCTAATTAACTCCATCATCTTACTAACAGCATCTTCAATTCTCATACCTTTTGAATAAACAGAGGAAGATCCGGCAACAAACAAGTCCGCACCGCATTCACGCATTTTTTTACACAAATCCCAGCTAACATGTCCGTCAACCTCAAGAATTATATTTTTCCCACTGTCATCAATGATTTTTCTGACTTCTTTGATCTTATCAAAACTGCCCTCAACAATAGGCTGACCTGCAAATCCGGGATAAACCGTCATGACAAGCACACCGTCAATACAGTCAATAAAATCCAAAATAACATCGGCTTTTGTATCGGGGCTGACAGCCAAAAACGGTTTAGCACCTCTTGAACTTATTTCATTCAGAACGGCTGACACATCCTGACACGCCTCGTAATGAACAGCAACAATATCGCCTTTACCGATATTCATTCTGTCAAAATACTGTTGGGGTTCATATGCCATTATATGAATATCCCTTTTCATATCCTTGAGCACGGACTTAACAGACTTTATAAGTGATGCATCAAGAGTAATATTAGGAACAAATTTTCCATCCATAAAATCAAGATGAACATAGTCAACGCCTAAATTATCAAGCCGTTCTATTTCCGATCGGAGATTAAGCATATCCGCACACATAAGCGACGGAGACAGCATACCTCTCATAAAAAGCACCTCTTAATCCTTGTTAACAACCATTATTTTTGCAAAAAATTCAGTGTTGTTCTTCATAATCTGAAGACCCTGATCCATTGACTTCAAGTCAAATTCATGGGTAATAAGTTTTTTGGCATCAATTTTGCCTGACGCCATAGCGTCAACGACAAGATTCCAGTCGCTTTTGTGAGTATCACTGTAGCTTGAATTCCATGTTCCGTGGATAGTAAGCTGTTTTCTTAAAATCTGCCAATATGTGTTTTGAGGAAATGTAAAATCACCGTGAGGATTTCCTACAAAAATAACCTTGCCGCCTGCTGCCGCCGACTCAAGACAGTTGCACGCAGTAACAGGTATGCCTACCGCTTCAATCGCTATGTCGGCACCGACACCGTCTGTCATCTTCTTAACCCATTCGATAGGGTCTTCTTTGGAAGAATTGCAATAATCATAAAAACCCAGACTTTCGATAAAATCCCAGTTATTAACATCTGTACCAACCAAAAGTACCTTGGCACCCCATGCTCTTGCCCACTGAGCAATAAGCATACCGATTGTTCCCGGTCCGTAGATTACGACAACATCACCGATTTCAATCTGTGCGTTTCTCAACGCATGAAGTGCAACGGCACAAGGCTCGGTCATTGCAGCTTCTTCATAAGAAAGATTGTCCGGAATCGGAACAAGATTCCAAACAGGAACACGCACATACTCAGCAAAAGCACCGTCACTTCTCGAACCGAGATAATCATAGCTTTTGCACATCTCAAATTTTCCCGAATTACAGCTCTCGCAGCTTTTGCAGGGGATAAGCGGAAATACAGTCGCTCTCACACCGACTAAATCTTTGTTTTCTTCATCCGCAACAGCCACAACCTCACCCGAAAACTCATGTCCGGGAATTGTCGGAAAATGATATGTTCCGTTTACAAAAATTCTTGGTATGTCGGAACCGCAAATTCCGCAAGCTCTCATTTTAAACAAAACCTCGCCCGAATTAAGCTTCGGCACTGGATAATCACAATATTCGAGATTACCGACTTCTCGTAACACTCTTGCTTTCATTGTATCCATTTAATTCACACCTTTCAAAATGGACTCAAAAGTTTCCAAGTCCTCAACAGTGGTAATTTTCAAGTTTCTTTCACTGCCTTTAACCATCCTGATCTCCATGCCGTGACGGTATGCAATCTCGCTGCTTCCGGCAGTAAGACCGATTTCCTCATCAGTAACCTGATTGTGTATGTCAAGATACTTTCTGAACTTAAAGCTCTCCGGAGCTTGTCCGGCAAATAGCTCAGAACGCTTTAAAAGGCACTCTATACTGCATCCGTCCTTGCTCTGATAAACTGTATCCTTAACAGAAATAACAGGCATTGCTCCGTCATACTCGGTTGCACCGCTTATACAGTCAGAAATAATCTGATCAGATACAAGAGGGCGAGCCGCGTCATGCACAATCACAATATCTGTATCCCCTGCATTTTTCTCAATACATTTTAAGCCGTTGTAAATAGAATGCTGACGGGTTTTTCCCGCAGGAGCATATCCGCAGATTTTAGTTATGCCGTATTTTGCGGCATATTCCTCAACAAACCCCTGCCACTGCTCACTTACAACAACAACCATATTATCAATTTGATTATGATTTTGAAAAATATCAAAGCAATACGATATTATTGGTTTGTCCTGTACCATGAGGAACTGCTTGGGTCTGTCCGCTCCCATTCTGCTGCCGACACCGCCCGCAAGAATTATAGCAGTATTCATCATATACCTCCGTCCGTAATAATCATATAATTTTATATATATTTTACATCCGCTTTACACCCATAAACACTTGTATGATAACACATTTATTGCTTTTTTGTCAATATGTACAATATACATTTTAATTATGGCACTTTTTATCAAAAGAATTTTCTACTTAATATATTTTTATCAATAAATTTAATTAAATTCTTTAATTGTTATATTAATACTAAAAACAGCCTGCTGAAACCGTACAAGGTCAACAGGCTGTTGTATAGGTTATTTTTAATAATAAAATCTGATAAATTTTATATTATAGAAATCGCAGGTAGTCAAATCATTTGTATCAAGCTCATTAATCAAAATATAGTTTGATGCGACGCCGAGCAAAAAGCCTGATTTTGTCACGATGGTATTGGATCCGACAAGAAAATCAATTGATACCCTTCTGCCGATTTGCGTTCTCAGAAAACCGTTTAAATATTGCAGGCTTTCAGGCGTTACGGGATACGGATTTTTGATATCGGTAATCCCTCCCGACACATTATCCGTTACCGACTGATCAATAGTAGCTCCGCTCCTGAATGTCGTCGACGGAGTTGACTGCATATTCCCCGATGCCGCCCCTTCACTTAAATATTTAACTGTAGTTTCTGCGTCTGTAATCGGAGATGAGCCTGCCACCGAAGTTCCTATTTGCTGGCTGTTATATGCGGCAATTTCCTCAACAGACGGAATCGGATACAATTCCTGATTGACTACATTCGGAACACATCCCTGAACATTGCAGTTTTCCTGAGGCAATCCGTAATAATCATTCGGATTAAAACCCGAATTCAAAGTTGTATTAAAAGCCTCGTGAGGAATAAAGCTGTGCGGTTGATTATTTGCCGTATTATTTGTGTTAGCGTTGTTTTGATTAGTCATTATATTCACCCTTATGTTTTTGAATAAGCTTGCGTAGGTGCATAAAAACAGTGCTGTCCTACACGGTTATAGATTACACCGACATTTGACGGAAAATAATTCGGACATGACGAAGAAAACGGATTGAAATAAAACAATGAATTTCCGACAGAACTTGCTGTGTTTCCTGCAAGAGCCCAATCGGCAATTTCATAATGAATATCCTCAGGAACTATATTATAAATATTTTGAGGATTGTAAGCACCGCCTATTGATGTTTTCAAGCAGGTAAACTGATTCGGCTGTTCGATTATAGCTCTTACATCTCCTCCGTTGCTGACTCTTGCAAACTCTCCTTCTGTTGCGTTTGCACGGTTAATGATAACAGAAGCAACCGCTCTCATACCGTCGTCGCCTTCTCCGCCTGCCTCGCACTTTAGCAGCCTTGCAAACAGCTCTCTTGTATCAAATGCCATTTTACCACCTGCCTCCTCCATTTGCTTTATATTATTCAAAAAAGATAATTTAGGTTACAATAAAAACACCCTGATGAGTGATATAATTACCAATCATCAGGGTACTTAACATACTTTTAAAACTACAATTAAATTTTATATATAATTAAATGAACATCAATCAAAATCAACTCTGCTTACGGTAAAAAGGTTCAACTCCTTTTACCGCATTTTTTCCGAATTCCATTGAATACGGCATCATTGAAAGCTGAATTTCATCATCAATGTAAGGCTTTGCCACCTCGCTGATAGCGTCAAAAGTAGTTTCCATATTTCCGACAAAATCTACAACAATCAGATAACTCTTTTTGCCGTTTTGCTCCATCATACGCAGGTATGCGGCGTTTACAAGCTGCTCCGTGCTGAAATGATTTATCAATGCCGCCATAAGGTCAATAGGATATTCTTTAGGTTCACCGAGCTGTATCGGAGTTCCCGGCTCAATATTATTTGCTTTGCTGTTCATAAAATCCTTTTGCTGCTTTATTGATATAACCATATTTTTTGGGAATGTTACGCTTTTTCCGAAAGGATTAATAACAAATCCCAGCACATCGGCACTCGGGTCCATAACCATTTGAGCAAGACTGTCAAAATCAGTAACAACCTTGTTTGACGACTGTGTATTGTTCCACTTATAAAGCTCATCTACATCGGTAAACACACCGAAATATTTTTCATTTTTAACATTTTCGAGCAATCTAAACTGCACTTGTGTAGACTGTTCCATAATTGTCCGACCGTTTTGAGTACGAGCCTGTCTTGTGGGAGTAACCTTGGCAGGCAAAATAAATTTTGCTTTAATCACAGCATCAATCATTGCGTCTATATTTTGCTTGCTTCCGTCTTCCTGCATTTTTTCTATTGCACTGACAAGCTCAGGATTTTTAATTTTTTCAGCAGGAACCTTGCTTCCTTCCATTTTAACATTTTTTAATTCACTCATATTAACCTCCGCTAAAGTGTTTGCAAATTTTAAACATACTATTCAACTGTATATGTTTTGTCGGGTTCAACCGTAAGTCCCCGACCCTCAGGATATTGAACGCTGTCAGACGCATCACCGTCATTAAATATTATGTACGGATTTCCCCAGCTTGTTTCAAATACATAGCTGTAGGTGCCGTCATCTTCCTGCGTCATCTCAATACCCGGCCATGGATAATTTTCAAATCCAATGTCATCATAAACATATGCGTAGAGCACATCACCCCATTCATCTCCGTCGGGCTTTTGAAAGTAAACTTTTGTGCCCTGCTCAATAGGATTAGATATTTTAAAAGTAAACTCAACTCTTTCATAGGTTTTGATACCCTGCTCATTTTCGGCACGAAGCTCAAGAGTTCCCACATCGCCGTTATCTGCGGGAGTAACCGTAACCTTATCACCGTTTTTAAATGAAACAGCTTCTCCGCCGTTTAGCGAGTAGGTTGCTTTTTCCCCGTTTTCAAGAGTGAGTGAAACATCATATGAATTACCCTCAACAGAAAACTCAGTATCATCTGCTACACCTACATCTACACAGTCAGCATATTCGGTATATCCCTCGTTGTAAAGGACTACAACCGAATCTTCGGGGATAGGTGTTTCGCAAGTCATTTTACCGTTTTTAACAACATATTCTGTTTTTTCATCGACACGGTCAATATAAGTGCCGTCAGCAAGATTTGTTTCAAAATCGACTGCAAGCTCACCGCTTGTATTGACAATTACAACGCCTTTCTCTCCTCTTTCAATCATAAGAGCGGTTGAATCCATATTAGGATTAACAAGATTTTCGTCTTCGCCTATCATGGCTGTGCGGAAGAAATTAACCGCCGACACCCTTTTATCCTTATACATATCATCGCCCTGTACGCCGATTCTGTTCATGCCCCACTCATTATCAACCGAAGCGTTATACGGACGAGAGAAGAACAGAGGAGTACCATCCTTACGGGATGTTATGATAGCCCAGCCGAGAATAACCTGGTCATTTGAAAGCTGATACCATGTGCCGTCATTAATGTAATTGTCGTGCGACTCAACCCATGTCACCATATTTAACGGAGCATCGCCGAGCCAATAATCTGATACGGCACTTGTATCAATCATATCCCCTGTTACTGCGGCACGGATTTTACCACCGTATGTACTTGAAGTAGTTCTGCCGATTTCTTCAATATAATCAGCAATTCTGTCATTGTTGCCCTGAAGCACCTCGCCGTAAATAAACATATTTTCAGCGTTGTCAATCTCTGTAGTTACTCTTTCCCAGAAATTATTTTCAAAACCGTCATCTTCTTTGGGATCGTCGGGCAATCCTATATGCTTTGCCGTGTCGTGACGGAATCCGTCTGCTCCGCAGGCAATGCAGTCATTAAGAAATTCCAAAAAGTAATCCTGATATGAGGGTCTTTCTGTATTTATATCGGGCAATCCTCCCATTTTGTATGTTGTACATTCAAGACGGTTGCCGTAATCTTTCAAATCATACTCATTTCCCTTATGATACAGAGTTTCAAGACTTCCTCCGCCGGCTTCTATCAAATCCTCGCTTATCGCATCGGTTTGAGGCGTAGTATGGTTGGCAATAACATCTACAATCACCTTTATACCGTATTTGTCAGCCTCGTCACACATAGCCTTAAATTCATCACGAGTACCGAGCTGATAGTTTCCTATCTTAAAATCAGTCGGCTGATAATGATAATACCATTTACCGTAACCGTAAAGTTCCATTCCGCCGTCTTCTCCCTCAAGGCACTCGTTGATAGGGGATGTTTGAACGGCAGAAAATCCCGCTGCCGCAATATCTGCCATAGACTCCTTTATCGTATTAAAATCCCAGCAAAAAGTCTGTAATATAGCACCGTCTGCTACTTTATCGGCAGTTTTAAAATCAACGGATTCAACATCGGTTTCTCCATTTTCATTCTGTTGTGTACAGCCTAAAAAAGATGAAAGCGTCGAGGCGGTTATGATAGTCGCTAATAAACTTGCTATAATCCTTTTGGTCAAATTAATCACCGTCTTTCAAAATTCTAAATAAGATATACGAATATATCACACAGTATTATAACATATTATCTTACAAATTCAAATACTTTTTACCTATTATACACAATTATTAATTATTTGACTCACTTAAATTATTAAAATTATCAGAGCAAGTTATTTTTTTCGCAATTTCAGTAAAACAATATAACAATAAATAAGACTGTTTCTAAAACAAAACAGTCTTAAACAAAAGTATATTAAATTATAATTTATTCTCCCTGTTTTTTTACAAACCCTTTTCCTCTGATAGTACCCGCAGTTGTTACAATTATAAAAGCGTTTTCATCAATGGATTTAATCTTATTTTGTATTCTGAAAACCTGCTGAGGGCGAACAGCACACATAATCACTCGCTTTTTTTCGCCGCTGTATGCTCCCTCACCGTCAAGGAGTGTAACACCCCTTTCAAGGTCGTTTATAATTGCGTCACTTACCGATTTATGCATTTTTGTAATTATAAACATCAGCTTTCCGTTATCACGAGATGTACCGTATGTCACGGTATCAATCACCTTGATGCTTACGAAAATTGCAACAACAGCATATAACACGCTTTCAATACTGTCATATACAAAATATACCATAATAAGCGTAATAATATCTACAATAAGAATAATAGTTCCCGTGGAAATATACGGCACACGCTTGTGAATATTGAGAGCAATTATATCGGCTCCGCCCGTTGAGCCTCCGCGGTAAAATATTAAACCGAGTCCCAGTCCGTTTAATATTCCGCCGAATAAGGCGGCAAGAATGGTATCGCCTGAGTAAACAGGCATAAAAAGCGTCAAAACATCAATAGCTATAGACACCAAAGCTGTGCCGACTATTGTTTTGGACAAGAATCCGATACCGTTTTCCAATGCCCCCCACACAAAAAGAGGAATATTCATAACGAACACAAGCGTTCCTATCGGCAGAGCAAACATATAATTAAGCATTGTCGCTATACCCGTGAGACCGCCGGGGGCAATGTTGTTCGGTGCAGTGAAAATCACGACTGACAAAGCATATGACACTGCACCCATTACAATTATAATATAATCGGCAAGAGCAGTTTTTACATTGTTATATGAAGGTCTTTTAAATCTTAATTTATCCATTATATCACTTCTAATTCAGAAATATGTAAGATTAAACCGAAAAGCTCCTTTATTCTGTCGCTTTCACCGCTTAAATAAAGATAACCAAACAACGCCTCCAGACCTGTTGCACTGTGATAATCGGCAACACTGCTGTTTTTTGGCGTGCATTTAGGTGCGGCATTTCTGCCTCGCTTATAAACCGAAAGCTCTCTGTCCGTAAGGCTTGGCATTATATGCATTGCAAACTTTGCCTGGCTCTTGCAATTTACAAGCGACACTTTTAACTTATTGAGCATTCCTACAGGACGATTTGCGTTGTTTACAAGGTACTCCCTCACAAGCAAATCATATACGCCGTCTCCCACAAAAGCAAGAGTAAGCGGCGAAATTTCATCAACTTTTGTATGCTTTACTGCTATATTTTCCATATCGTTTACCGTTTATTCAAAATAAATTAATCCATAAAGTCAAATTCAACATCATAAATGGATACGGTGTCACCGTCATCGCAGCCCTTATTACGCAAAGCTTCAATCACGCCGCCGTTAATAAGAACCTTTTGAAAATAATTAAGACTTTCATAATCGTCAAAATTAATTCCTTTCATCACCTGAAGCAGCCAATCGGCTTCTACCGTATAAATTCCGTTTACATTTTTAATTGTAACGCTGTGGTCGTCAAAATCCTCAACTCCTACTACAGGAGCAGGTTCTGCCTCGTACTGAATAATCGGAGGTAATTTTGAAAGCATTTCCTGTATTTTTTTGAGCATCGGGTCAACATCATATCGGATTGCAGCCATAATCGGGAAAAAGTCATACCTTTTTGACTCGACATAAGTTTTAAATTCCTCAATCTGCTCATCGGTCGCCATATCACACTTGTTTCCTGCAACAATCATAGGTCTTTTTGCAAGCTCAGGATTGAATTTTTCAAGCTCAGAATTTATGGTTTCAAAATCCTCTATAGGATTTCTGCCCTCGCTGCCCGACACATCAACAATATGCACAAGCATTCTGCATCTTTCCACATGACGCAAAAACTGATGTCCAAGTCCTACGCCCTGCCAGGCTCCCTCAATAAGTCCCGGAATATCGGCAATTACAAAAGAACTTCCTTCCCCCATTGACACAACGCCCAGAACAGGAGTTATCGTAGTAAAATGATAATTGCCGATTTCAGGCTTCGCCTGTGAAACAACAGATACAAGCGTGCTTTTACCGACATTGGGATATCCCACTAAGCCTACATCGGCAAGCAGTTTAAGCTCAAGCACTACATCAAATTCTTCTCCCGGAAGTCCGGGCTTTGCAAATCTCGGCACCTGTCTTACGGGAGTAGCAAAATGAGGATTTCCCCAGCCGCCTTTTCCGCCTCTCGCAACGATATACGGTTCCTTGCCCGAAACATCGGCTAAAATTCTGCCTGTGCTTTCTTCTTTTACAACCGTTCCTACGGGTACGCGGATTATTAAATCATCAGCGTTTTTTCCCTTACACTTTCCGCCTCTGCCGTTTTCGCCCTTTGGGGCAACATATTTTCTCTTATATCTAAAGTCAGCAAGCGTTGAAAGGTTAGAATCTGCCATAAACACTACATTTCCGCCTCTGCCTCCGTCACCGCCGTCGGGACCGCCTGCTGCAACATATTTTTCTCTGTGAAAAGAAACTGCACCGTCACCGCCGTCACCTGCTTTTATTTTTATTTTAGCCTTATCTACAAACATAATAAGCACTCCAAAAGTTTTGTGTTATTTATAGTATAAACAAAAAGGGTGGATAAAATCCACCCTCAAATGATTTATGCTTACTGCTCAACAGGGTAAACGCTTGCACGCTTTCTGTCTTTGCCAACACGCTCAAATCTAACTACACCGTTGATCTTTGCAAACAGTGTGTCGTCAGAGCCGATGCCTACATTTTCACCGGGATGAATATGTGTGCCTCTCTGCTTTACAAGGATGTTGCCTGCAAGAACCTTCTGACCGTCAGCACGCTTAACGCCGAGACGCTTTGACTCACTGTCACGACCGTTCTTTGTAGAACCCATACCTTTTTTGTGAGCGAATAACTGAATGTTTATTTTAAGCATTACCTTACACCTCCGAAATTTTAAGTTTAATATAATCTGAAAATTGCTCCGAAAGAGCAGTCAAATGAAGCCTTAAACCGTTTAAAACAACAGACGATAAAACTGCTTCATCCTTTGACAGATTTAAGCTCATAAATCCGTCATTTTCGGTAACATCTGCGTCAATACGCAAAACTTCGGTAATTGTGTTTGCAGTCATATATGCAGCAGAGCTTACAGCCGCACAAACAATATCGCTGCCATCAACGGAATATCCCGAATGACCTGAAATTTCAAAACCGCAAATTAAATCATCCGAACAATTAAAAGTTACCTTAATCATACTCAGGCTTCGATAGCTGTGATCTTAACCTGTGTGTAAGGCTGTCTGTGACCCATTGTTCTCTTCTCGCCTTTTTTGGGCTTGTAAGTAGCAACTCTGATTTTCTTGCCCTTACCATTCTTTAAAACCTGTGCAGTAACCTTAGCTCCCTCAACAAACGGTGTTCCAACCTTAAGGCCGTCATCTGTTGAAACAGCTACAACATCAAATGTTACTGTTTCTTCTGCCTGAGCGTCAAGCTTCTCTACAAAAATAACTTCGTCAGTAGTTACCTTGTACTGCTTGCCGCCTGTTTGAATAACTGCGTACATTTCAGTACCATCCTTTACATTAGACTCGCTATGCGTGGGTGGATGTAAAATCACTTGCAACCCACAATATGCGGCTTATATACTATAACACAAAGAATATACATTGTCAACAATTTTTTCCTGATTTCGCATAACTTAAAATCAAAACTATTTTTCGATATAAGATGTAAAATATTTTTCGCAAACGGACTTAGCCTCAACCTCCCCCGATGTCGCGTCTGCAAACTGCTTATTAAGCTTATCAAGCAGTTCGGGTTTAATGTGGAATTTTATTTCGACATCCGCTTCATAAATCGTATCGTCAATTTCAGCACCGATTTCCATAATCAGTGACGAAACCTTGCCGTATTGGTTGTAGGTGCACTTTACATCACACATAAGACAGCTCTGCATCAAAATAACCTTACCCGCTTCAAGTGCAAGCTTAGCACCGTGAGAGTATGCACGAACAAGTCCACCCGTACCCAAAAGCACGCCGCCGAAGTAACGGGTTACTACTATACATACATCGTATATATCATTTTTAGTTATTACCTCAAGCACGGGCATACCGGCAGTACCGGACGGCTCTCCGTCATCGCTGTATCTTTTGATATTTCCCTCCCTGAGAGAATAGGCAAATACATTATGCGTCGCATCCCAGTGCTCACTTCGTTTGGAATTTATAAAATCAACAGCTTCCTGTTCCGTTGTAACCGGCTTGCAATATCCAATAAACTTGGAGCGTTTTTCAACAAAAACATCGTGTGCCTCATTTTGCACAGTCTTGTAATCCTTTGACATAAAATACCCCTGTATAACTGCATTAAAGCAAATAAGACGACACCGCAGTGCCGTCTTAACAATTACAAAAAATTATTTATCCATGCCAAAACGCTTTTTGAATCTGTCAACGCGTCCGCCTGTATCAACTAATTTCTGCTTTCCTGTAAAGAAGGGGTGACATTTTGAACAAACTTCAACACGGATATCACTCTTAGTTGAACCTGTTTCAATAACATTACCGCAAGCACAAGTAATTGTTGTCTGCTCATACTTAGGATGGATATTCTCTTTCATCATTTTCACCTACCTATCTTTGCACGATTAACAGGGTAATTATACTACATCTGTTTACAAATTGCAAGTATTTTTTTAATTTATTATTGATTTTTTTGCAGAAGCATATATTCCGAGTATTCTTCAAGGCACATATTATATGCACGCATTTTTTTTGCATTGTCCACACCTACATATCTATACAGTGCTTTGTTCTCGTCCATTTTTGTAATATCTTCCTTATCTTTCGGATACCTCTGAACAAAACCGTAATTTATACAGTTTCTTTGGATAAATGCATCGGTTTTATCGTCCGAAATATCAAACTCCACAAGCAACCCTGTCTGTGCCTCGCTGCACCCTGCTTTAGGAACAATTTTTTGAGCTGCTGCCGCGGCCCTAACCTCCGTATAATCCGGATTTGACAAAAACTGCGATAAAGTTTTGTTGTAGAGTTCTTGCTGTTCTTGATAAGAAATATAAGCAGAATTGATTTTAAGCTCAACATTACTGTCGGATGCTTCTTTCATAAAAAGTTCAAGATCCGACTTTGCAAGTGCATTGACTTTATAATCTCCGAAATTTTCAAGTTCGGGAACATAATCTTCTTCAAGCATATTGGCTGTATTTACAACCGTCAGCAGCTCATCTGAATTTGAAATGCTTGCATTGTTTGAATCATTAACGGATGAATGATCGCCGCCTACGTTTAGGTACACAAGATAAACGCCTGTGATAATACACAATGCCGCCGCAGCTAAACAAACAGAAATTATAACCCTTCGTCTTACAGTTGAAAAAGGTAATATTCTGCCTGTTTGCTCAGCTATCATCGCCTGTTTTCGGCGGCGTTTTGATTCCTTATAGCGTTTTTTATCATACGGTGTGGATCCGTAGGACATATTTCACCTGCTTTTTACTTAATAGTCTTGGAATTAATCTCTTCAACAGCATTTTCAATAAAATCTTCAAGCTTCATTGCTCCGAGATCGCCGTTCTTTCTGTGACGAACCGAAACAGTTTGTGCTTCAATATCTTTATCTCCGATAATAAACATATACGGAACCTTTTCAAGCTGTGCTTCACGGATTTTATATCCGATTTTTTCGCTTCTGCCGTCAACTTCAACTCTCATGCCTTTTTCTTCAAGAGCTTTTTTAATCTCATAAACATAATCAAGATGTCTGTCTGCAACAGGAAGCAATTTAACCTGAACAGGTGCAAGCCACATCGGGAACGCTCCTGCATACTTTTCAATAAGAAGTGCAAGTGTTCTTTCGTAGCATCCGATAGAGCTTCTGTGAATAATGCATGGGATCTTCTTTACGCCGTCCCTGTCAACATACTCCATACCGAATTTTTCGGCAAGCATCTGATCAATCTGTATTGTAATAAGTGTATCTTCTTTTCCGTAAACATTCTTAATCTGAATATCAAGCTTGGGACCGTAAAAGGCGGCTTCGCCAATGCCCTCAACATACGGAATTTCAAGATGCTCAAGTATTTTCTGCATCATATTTTGAGCTTCGTCCCATTGTTCTGCGGTTCCTATATATTTTTCCGTGTTGTTAGGATCCCATTTTGAAAATCTGTATGAAACATCATCATAAAGACCGAGTGTTTTAAGCATATATATAGCAAGCTCAAGACAGCTTTTAAACTCACTCTCAAGCTGTTCGGGTGTACACATCAAATGACCCTCCGAAAGCGTAAACTGTCTTACTCTGATAAGTCCGTGCATTTCACCGCTTGCCTCATTACGGAAAAGAGTTGAGGTTTCGTTATAACGCAGAGGAAGATCACGGTATGAACGCTGACGGTTAAGATATACCTGATACTGGAACGGACAAGTCATAGGACGAAGTGCAAACACTTCATCATCCTTTTCGGGATCGCCCAGCACAAACATACCGTCCTGATAATGATCCCAGTGACCGCTTATTTTATAAAGGTCACTCTTTGCCATATAAGGAGTTTTTGTAAGCTGCCAGCCCCTCTTTTGCTCCTCATCCTCAACAAAACGCTGTAAAAGCAGAAGAACTCTTGCTCCTTTCGGCAAAAGAATAGGCAATCCCTGACCTATCAAATCCGATGTTGTAAAAAATCCGAGCTCTCTACCGATTTTATTGTGGTCACGGCTCTTTGCCTCTTCAAGCATTTTTAAATGCTCCTCAAGCATTGATGCTTTGGGGAACGCTACACCGTAAACACGGCACATCTGAGCGTTATTTGCATCACCTCTCCAGTATGCACCCGTGCAGCTTGTAAGCTCAATCGCCTTTACAACAGATACATTCATAAGATGCGGACCCGCACAAAGGTCGGTAAAGTCATCCTGCTTGTAAAAACTGATATTTTCGCCCTTATCTGCATGCTCTTTTACAAGTTCAACCTTGTACGGTTCGTCCATACCCTCAAGCATTTCAACAGCTTTGTCAGCAGGAAGCTCAAAACGTTCAATATCAATCCCCGACTTAACAATTTTTTTCATCTCAGCCTTGATTTTTTCCAAATCCTCAGAGGAAAACGGCTTCTCAACATCAAAATCATAATAAAAACCGCTGTCGATAGCCGGACCGATAGCACATTTTGCGTTTGGATACAATCTTTTTACCGCTTGAGCCAGAATATGAGAAGCTGTATGCCAAAATGCTTTTTTGCCTTCAGCGTCATCAAAAGTAAGAAGCTCAACCTTGCAATCTTCTTTGAGAGGTGTACGCAAATCACAAACCTGTCCGTTTACCTTGGCACAGCAAACCGACTTGTAAAGACCTGCACCGATAGATTTTGCAATTTCAGCAGGTGAAATATTATCGTTAAATTCTTTAACGACCCCGCCTTTTAATTCAACATTAATCATTTCTATTCTCCTTATCTCCAATAAAATTATTATTGCTATTTGGTTAAAAATTAAAAGTCCCAATATTCCATTCGGAATATTGGGACGAATATACTCGTGGTTCCACCCAACTTCGGTAAAATACCCTCAACACACCTTAACGCGGTAAAACGCCGCACCATTTCCTGTGCAGTCTCAAAGGCGGTAGTATGCGATACCAAATACGAATTTTTCAGCACACAATTCGCTCTCTGAAAATGGAAATTCACATACCGTGTCCTTATCACAAATCTCAAAATTATAATATCACTGAAATCTGACAATGTCAATATTATTTTTTATTATCAAGCTCCTGCAAAAGCAAGTCAATATCACTAAGCTTCTTCTCAGTCTCAGATGAGTCTTTTATATCAGAAGTATGTTCTACTTCAT
Organism: Clostridiales bacterium; assembly: GCA_019415945.1. GTDB lineage: Bacteria > Bacillota > Clostridia > Oscillospirales > Acutalibacteraceae > Ruminococcoides. The sequence continues at coordinate 51,825 of DXYF01000028.1, read as the reverse complement.
TGCTATTATCAACATCACTCTTTTCGGTATTATCTGAATTGTCTTTGAAAACAAAATCAGAAGTATCTTTATCATCAGTATCAGTTTTACCGACATAGGCAATAGGCTTTTCGTCCGTTTCGCTGTCAAAACCTATAATGAAATCATCAAGACCTGATAATGACGGAACAGCGTCATCGCTTTTGGCGTCATCTGAATCATCTTCGGCACTTCTTTCGGAGAATACAAGCTCGTCATATCCGCCTGATTTTACATAACTGTTTTCGTAAGTATCCTCATCATCGGGCAAACCGTCCAAAACTTCAATTTCATCCTTAGTGTATGAATTAAAAGTCATTTCAACTATAAACGATAAAGCATACACGGCAAACACAATAAGGTTAACACCTATAAACACCTGACTAGCCGAAAATCTCTCAACAGCCGAAGTGCAGATAACATAAATTCCGTATGCAAGAGAAATCGCTGCGGCAGGCAAACCGTAGATAAAACAAGCCTTTACGGGATTTCTGCCCTTTATTCTCGAAACAATCATAGAATGATAAAAATAATACAAGGTGATAAAAATATAGCAGAACAACAATGTCATATCACTTGCCGAAATAGAAACCTTTGTTGCCACAAGAAATTCAGAAACAAGCTCTGCACATCCCCACAACGCAGGAAATACAAAAAGCATAGATACACCCGAAACTGATGACTTGCCGGTAAAATGTACCTTTGACATAATCACAAGAGCAATAGCCGCAGGAATAGAGAAAAGTACGCACACAAGAGTCATCAAATAATACTCAGAGTCATTTGTTGTGTTAAGAAAAGTTGTAACAGACGAACCTGCAACAGATATACCCGCAAGCACGGAGAAAACTCCCGAAACAAAATTTTTCTTTACAGGATAAACAGGTGCCGTTTTTCTGTCGAATAAATTTATAATTACACACACCACAAAAAGTGCCAAAGAAATTCCGATAACAGCGTATGCTATTCCCATTTTATTCATACCTAAAAACATACCGTTGCCATCCAAGCCGTAAAGGCTCATAAGCTTAAGACCAACCATAGCAATCATTGCAGGAATAAAAGGAATCAAAGAAAATTTTACCTTCATAAAATTGCTCCGTTTCTATATATAGATAGTAATTTAAAAATTTCTACGAACATATATTATTGTAAGACAAATATATAATTATGTCAAGAAAAATAAAGCATAATTTAACAACACAAATTTAATTTTATATGCAAAAATTGCTTAAAAACTCAAGAAAGCTATCACAATAAAGAGGTGTTTAACATAGGAAGAAAAATTATAGCATACCTTGTCCTACTCGCTGTTATGGCAACGGTACCCATTATAACCATCAAATATTCCGATAATGCTGAAAAACCGAATAATTCAAGTGCAGACACGCCTGCCGAAAGCAATGATAAAAATTACATTATCACCGGACTTACCGCGGCACTTTGCAGCGATAACTTTAGTGAAGAATCAATTAGAGCCGCTGCAATTCTTATAAGCAATAATTACTCGGTAAATCCAAATGATTTTGATTTAACCGATAAAAACATATTTTTAGACGAAAAATATGTAGATGATTCAAACAAGGATTACTACAGCAAAGTTAAAAAAGTAGTTAATTCTTTAGACGAATTATCAATAACAGCAGATAACAAAAGTATATTTATCCCCTACAGCACCGTATCAAGCGGATATACGCTTAACAGCGATGAATCGGATTACATAATTTCTGTTGCATCTCCGTGGGATTGTTTTTCAAGTGAATACAGCAATGACACAAAATGTATCGGAGTCAGCATTTACGGAATAAATTATTTATGCAGTAACGGAGCAAGTGCAGAAGAAGCACTCAAATGGTATTTGCCGAAATTGGAATTTGAATAATTACTTAATAACTTTAACATCAAATTATTCACAGCATATTATAATACAGACAGTATCAATAATTGTTAATTGATACTGTCTGTTAAAATACAAGAAGGAGAATCGAAATGAAATTGGCAGAAATAATAAGCGAGCAGTACGGAATATCAAAATTCCCAAAAACAACATCAGAAGCTATGGCTTATATTCCGTATCAGCCCGACAACCCCGCAACCTACACGCCGATGCAGGGATTTGCTGTAGGTACTATGCATCCAACGCTGAACAAACCGTTTTACGGACAAATGTGCGGTGGTAAAAATGACTGAACGAGAAATCCTTTTAAAAAAAATATCAACCTATCAGTTCGCTGTATTTGACCTTCAGCTTTTTCTCGATACACATCCCAATGATAAAAAAACACTTGAGAAAATGAATGAATATAAAAATGCAGTAAAACCGCTTATCAAAGAATACGAAGAAAAATTCGGTCCTCTGACCAAAAGTATGACAAGCTCAAATAACTGGAGCTGGATAATGGGACCGTGGCCATGGGAAACCGAGGAGGACAACGATGTTTGTTTATGAAAAAAAGCTTCAATATCCGGTAAATATCAAACAACCCAATCCAAAGCTTGCTAAGCTGATTATCACGCAATACGGCGGAGCATATTTCTGTATGTTATACTTTATACGCAAAGCAAACAAAATCAGAATTTGCGACACCTGCTTGCTCAAACTGTACTTTTCCTGTTTTACTGCAACGCAGTATTAAATGATAAAAATTTTATTCTGATTTATTGTATTATATTTCTTATTTCTTCCGCCTTTTTTATGAGGGCGGATTTTTCATTTTCGAGCTTGTCCTCCATAACTAAGCTCAAAAGCATTTTTAATATTTTGCCTATTTTATCCCCTTGAGCAACTCCGATATTTTTTATGTCATTGCCGTTTATGTTAAGCTGTTTTAATGTAAAGCAATCGTTGTCATATAATATCTGATTGTATGATTGGCAGGCTCGATTGAGTTTTTCAATCTTTTCAGCGTGCTTATATTCGGACTGTGCCGTAATATCGGCTCTCTGAATTTTAAGCAAAAGCTCAACATTTTCACTGCCAATGGCATTCATCACATGCCTTAACCTGTGCTTTGAGCTGTTAAAACGCACATCGTGAAATTTAATGAGCGTTACGCAGGTTTTTATGAAATCGGCAGGATATTTTAGTCTTTTAAGTATTATCTCTGCCGTTTCCGCACTGTATTTGGGGTGCGGCTTATAATGACAGGTTCCGTCGTCATCGCACTTGCAGGCTCTCGGCTTCCCCAAGTCGTGAAGCAGCATAGTCATACGAAGCAAAAGCGAATTTTCAACAGAAATTACAGAGTATGTTGTATGATGCCACAAATCACGGTTATGGTGCTTTGTGTGCTGTTCATAATCAAATGTGGGAATAATTTCGGGGATAAATACAGCAACAACATCGCGGTAGTCATTTAAAATACTTTCGGCACCGTTTCCGCACAAAAGCTTGTTAAATTCCGAAGCTATCCTCTCGGACGCAATATGACTTAACAGCTCAGCGTTTTTATGCACCGCCGCGGCAGTTTCTTTGTCAATTTTAAAATTATAAACGGAAGCAAACCGCAATGCCCTTAAAATTCTCAATGCGTCTTCGTTAAACCTTGTATCCGGGTCATTGACGCATTTTATGATTTTGTTCTTTAAATCAAGCCTGCCGGAGAACGGATCAACAAGTCCGCTTTTTTCGTTATACGCCATGGCATTCACAGTAAAATCACGTCGGGCAAGGTCAGTCATTATATCTTTTGTAAACAGAACGCTGTCAGGTCTGCGATTATCGGCATAATTACCGTCAATTCTGTAGGTTGTAACCTCATATACTTTATTATTAATAACTATCGAAACAGTGCCGTGCTTTATACCGCTGTCAAATGTTTTGTATTTTTTAAAACATTTTATCATTTGGGCAGGCGTTGCGTCAGTGCATATGTCCCAATCATTCGGAACAATTCCCAGCAGAGAATCTCTTACACAACCGCCTACCGCAAATGCTTCAAAATTATTTTTATTTAGCTCATTTATTATGATTTTTACTTCATTAGGCAATAGTATTTTCAATTTATATCACCTGTTTTTTTAATTACTCATTTTCAAAAAGCGGTGTTGAAAAATACCTCTCCGCAGTATCAGGCAGCACGGTAACGACTGTTTTGCCTTTGCCGAGCTTTTTTGCAAGCTTAATTGCCGCAGCAACATTGGTACCACTCGAAATACCGCACATAAGACCTTCTTTTTTAGCTAAGTCCTTTGATGTTTGAATTGCCTCTTCATCTGAAATTACGCAAATATCTTCATAAATATCGGTATTCAATACTTTTGGAATTACACCGTCACCTATTCCCATTTGAAGATGTGTTCCTATAGTACCTCCCGATAAAATGGCGGCGTTTTCAGGCTCAACCGCCCAAATTTTTATATCGGGGTACTGTGCTTTAAGCACCTCACCTATTCCCGTTATCGTACCTCCTGTACCTACGCCTGAGCAAAATCCGTCAATAGGTCCTCCTACCTGCTCCATTATTTCTAAAGCGGTATGATGCCTGTGTGCACACGGATTATTTTCATTTTCAAATTGCTGGGGAACGAATACCTTTGGATTTTCCTTTGCCATTTTTAAAGCGGTCTGCAAACATTCGTCAATACACTTACCGATATTGCCGCTGTCATGAATTAAAATTACCTCGGCACCGTAATGTCTTACAAGCTTACGGCGTTCTTCACTTACGGAATCCGGCATAATTATAATTGTCCTGTAACCCTTTACCGCACCTACAAGTGCCAGACCTATTCCCTGGTTACCGCTTGTCGGCTCGACAATTACGGTATCATTACTTATTCTTCCCTCTTTTTCAGCCTGAATTATCATATTGTATGCAGTTCTCGTCTTTATTGAACCGCCCACATTAAGACCCTCAAATTTAACAAGAATTTCTGCACTGTCTGCATCTGTCATATTGTTAAGCCTTATCATCGGAGTATGACCGATCGCCTCTAAAACATTGCTGTAAATCATCTTATATAACCTCTTTTTCAAATTTTTTTATCAGTTTTTGAGCTGCACAGTAAAATAAATTAAAAATAATGACGGTGGACGCCGAAAGTGCCGCAAAAACAGCCAATGCATCAAAGCCAAGCGGCGATAACGAAAATAAATTGCCGAAAAGCAGACTTCCCAGCACTATTGCCAAAGAACAAACAACAAGCATAGTGGTTCTCAAAATATTAAAAGGTACGGAAAGCCTGATAACAAGGAGCAAACCGGATAATGCAGTCAAATAAACGCAAACAGTGGAAAACTCAGCAGCAGGAAGTGAAATATGCGAGCTCACAAAAGCGGCAATTATAATATTTAATATTACGCATAACGCAGCAGGCATTGCCCGTGCAATAATATTAAAAGTAAAATTACCTTTAATTATATTTTTGTTAGGCTGTAATGCTATAACAAATGACGGAATAGCAACAGAAAAAGCACCTATCAGTGTTAGCTGAATCGGCTGAAACGGATATTCCATATGGAAAAATATAAAAAATATTGAAAGTATGATTGAATAAATCGTTTTTACAATGTACAAAGATGAGCTACGCTCAAGATTATTGATAGTACGCCGTCCCTCTGCTACGACATCCGGCATGGATGCAAAATCGTTATTTACCAGCACAAGCTGAGACACATTCCTTGCCGCGTCACTGCCCGAAGCCATTGCAACGGAGCAGTCAGCTTCTTTGAGAGCAAGCACATCGTTTACGCCGTCTCCCGTCATAGCCACCGAATGACCGTGATCCTTCAATGCAAGGACAAGCTGTTTTTTCTGCATCGGCGTTACTCTGCCGAAAATATTATATTTTTCAGCGGCTTCGTAAATTTCATCGTCAGTCGTTATCGTAGTCATATCAACTGCGTTTTGGGCTCCGTCAATACCCGTATCAATCGCAATATTCCTTACTGTATTCACACTGTCACCCGAAATTACCTTTAGCGTAACACCCTGCTCTTTAAAGTAATTTACAGTTTCCTGTACATTATCTCTAAGCGTATCCTTAATTAGAATTACAGCCATAGGAGTAAGGTCTTTAAGGTCTTGCTGCCCGTTTATTACATTATCCGATGCTGCAAGCACAAGCACCCTGACAGTCTGGTTTATCTTTTCGATTGCGTCAAAAACGGCTTTGTATTTTTGTCTGTCAGAAAACACAAACTCCGCAGCTCCTATAATATATGCTTTACCGTTACAAAAGTTACCGCCCGACCATTTTGTTTCAGACGAAAAAGGTATAAATTTCTTGCATTGTATCGGTGCGACATCTTCTGAATATTCTTTAATCGCAAAAAGCGTTGCATTAACTTCATCAGACGCCGCTACGATTGAGGACAGAGCGGTTTTTATATCTTCTTCACAAAAACCGAAATCAATAACTTCGGTTACATTCATTTTGTCAGCAGTCAGCGTTCCGGTCTTATCAAGGCACAAAACATCAACTCTTGCAAGCGTTTCTATACAATACATTTCCTGAACGAGCACTTTTTTGGACGCAAGCCTGATTACAGATACAGCAAGGACGGTACTTGTTAAAAGTATCATTCCCTTTGGAATCATACCGATAAGAGCAGCAACCGTACTTACTACCGTTCCTTGAATATCGCCGTTTTGAATACCAAACTGCCTTATAAAAAACAGGATACCGACAGGAAAAATAATAAAAGTACAAAGCTTGATTATGAAATTAAAAGATTTAAGTATTTGTGAATTAACTTTTTTAATATATTTTGCTTCATTATTTATTTTTGAAGCATAACAGTCAGCTCCTACTTTGTTAACCTTTGCATAGCATTTTCCGGACACAACAAAGCTGCCCGAAAGTAAAACATCACCTTCGGTTTTTAATATTAAATCCGATTCGCCCGTAAGCAAACTTTCATTTACCTTGCACTCGCCTTCATATACTTCACAATCTGCCGGAATCTGACTGCCTCTTGAAAGCACTATAATGTCATCAAGAACAATCTCTTCCTTACTTATTTCAACTACAGAGCCGTTTCTGACAACATTAATCTTTTTTTCCGATAATATGGTTAGCTTGTCAACGCTGATTTTTGAACGAATTTCCTGAAAAATTCCAATGGCAGTATTTGCAAACACAACTCCTATAAACAACATATTCTTATAGGATTCAACAAACAACAGAGCCAAAAACAACACAACATTTATTATGTTGAATAAGGTAAAAATATTATCATAAAAAATTCGCCTGATTGACTTTGTTTTTAAATTTGACGATAAATTAACCTTACCTTCAGCAATACGCTCACGCACCTGGTCAGAAGTCAATCCTTGTATTTTTTGTTTTTGCTTTTCCATATATACCTCAAAATTTGAAAATTATTAAACTTTAGAAAATTTTTTGAAAAATAAATGATTTTATCAAAAAAAATTAATCTCAAATTCCATATAAAAATATAATATTAAAAATTCTGTTTTAACCTATATTATAAATGCAAACCATAATAAAGGCAACGGAAAGAAGGTGATTTTTTGAAAAAAATAAAAAAAATATTATCAGTTGCTATATGTTCGGGAATTTTGCTAAGTATTTCGCAGGTTCCTGCAATATCAGTTACAGAAGAAAATACTGTTTATTTGGGAGGCGATGCGTTTGGTATTAAATTTTACAACAAAGGTGTTGTAATCATTGATATGGAAAGCTACTATAACGGCACAAAGTATATTTGTCCCGCAAAGGACGCAGGGTTAAAAATAAATGATATAATTTTAGAAGTAAACGGCAAAAAAGTAAGTACCAACGAAGAATTTCAAAGTTCAGTGACAGCGTGCAAAAACAAATCAATCTCATTAACAGTAGAAAGAAACGGCAAAGAAGTCAAGAAAAATGTAACTCCGCAAAAAAATACTGCGGGAATGTATTTAATAGGTGCATGGGTCAGGGACAGCTGTGCAGGAATAGGTACGGTAACCTATTATGACACAAAAGATAATTACTTTGCCGCTCTGGGACACGGCATTTGCGATACAGACACATCACTGCTTATGCCCCTCGGATACGGAGAAGCAGTCAACGCAAACATTAACGGAGTAATTAAAAGTGTGTCAGGTAAGGCAGGAAGTCTAAACGGATATTTCACCGACAATACAATAGGAAATCTTGTAAAAAATACCCAAACAGGTGTATATGGAACAATAAGTGACAATTTTTGTGAAAATAAAACTGAAATTGCAGTTGCAGAAAATAAAGAAATCAAAACGGGAGAAGCAAAACTTTATACTACAATCAGCGGAGAAAGCCCGACCTGCTACTCAATAGAAATAACGAAAATAGAAAATCTTGACGAAAACAACAATGAAAATTTTGTAATTAAAATTACAGACGAGAAATTAATAGAAAATTGCGGTGGAATTGTTCAAGGCATGAGCGGAAGCCCGATAATACAAAACGGTAAGCTTGTAGGTGCCGTTACTCATGTGTTTTTGAATAACACTACAGAAGGCTACGCAATAACGGCACAAAATATGGTGACGAATTATGACGAATAACCCAATATATAGATGATTTTTAAATGTCGAAAAATAATTTTTAAAATATTTTTTAATTTTTTTTAAAAATTTATTCGGAACCTCTTGCCAAGTTTTCTAATTTGTGGTAATATTATTTCACATCAATTTATTGGGGGAAAGTCAACATGGAAAACAATATAAGACTAATCGTAACAGAAGACAGAACAGAATATTCACCGGAATATTTCAAGATATTGCAAAAATTTAATATTTCGGCAACTTTTTGTTCTAAGGACGGAGAAGAGCTTTTGAATCTTATTAAAGAAGAAAAGCCCGACGCTGTTTTAATGGATTCGTTTATGACCCGACTTGACGCAATCGGAGTTATGAGAAACATTAAACGACAAAACATCAATCCGCCCGTATTTATTGTGTTTTCATCATTTCACAGTCCGGTTCTTGAGAGAGAAATTATGTGTTCCGGTGCAAGCTATTTTGTGTTAAAACCGTATAATATCGAAGAAATGTGCGAAAACATTGTCGGACTCACAAAAAAGAATCACAACAATGTTCTTAACAAGTCACTAAGCTTTGACATTTTCGGTATTGAGCTTAAAGTAACACAAATTTTGCACGAAATCGGCGTGCCGGCACACATTAAAGGCTACCATTATTTAAGAGATTCCATTATTATGTCTGTTGAAAAACCGGAAATCATTAATGCTGTTACAAAACAATTATATCCTACCGTGGCAAAAAAATACGAAACTACTTCATCACGAGTAGAAAGAGCAATTCGTCACGCTATTGAAGTTGCATGGGACAGAGGCGATATAGATGTCCTTAATTCCTACTTTGGATATACTATCCACAACGATAGAGGAAAACCTACAAACAGTGAATTTATCGCAATGATTTCGGACAGATTAAGACTTCAGCTTAAAAATGCGGGTTAATCATTTTTGTTCCTGACACCTATAGGAAAAGCGGTGGTTGCTATTGCAATCACCGCTTATTGTTTGTTATTACTTTATATTTGTCGTATCAACTGTTAATTGCTTTAACGGCCTTTCATCGCTTCCCAGCGTAAAACCGACATTTTTTGCAACTAACAGTCACTTTATTAACTGTACTTTGGAATCATTCCTTTAACTAAGATTTGCTATAGAAACACACTACTTGTACATTGGTCTATCTCCTAATGTTTAGGCTTAGTTCAATACAATACAACTTATGCTTTTAATATCTACACTATATTTATTTGCAGATATTTTTCACTTTACCTGTACATCGGTCTTATCCCCTATGTTTAGATTTAGTTTATTGTAAAGCAACTCATTTTATGCTACCTACAATCATTTACCAAGCTGATTTAATCTCTGCTTGTACATCGGTACTATCTCCTAATGTTCAGATTAAGTATAACATAACTCATGCTTTTTATATCTACACCATATCTGTTTGCAGATACTATCACTTTACCTTTACATTGGAATTATCTCCTATGTTCAAATTTGTCTTATTGTAAAGCAACTTATCTTGTATTAACCACAATCACTTACAATGCTGCTTTTCAACCAACCTATACATTGGATTTTTCCTACATTTAATAAATAGGAACAAACTTAAATTCTCATTGGTCCAACCACCATAATAAAATTTTTATATTAATATATATTAAATTAAATTAGAAAATCCAGTTTAAACCGAGGACAATCAGCAAATAATCAAATTCACTTATTGGGACGATTCAGTCTGCAAATGAAATTTACGATTTCATTAACCGCATCAAGCTTATCGTTTATATTTTATTTATTACGAACCGCTTGACACTGATACAAATATCTGATAAATCAGACTGTTGATTTCTTCGAAACACTATTACTTGATCTTAACTCTTAATTCACTATGTTTTTTTAACATCTAAATGATCAGTTGTTCCGACACAAACAAGTTAGCTTAACCGTTACCGAATGTACTCGGTCTTATGAATTAGGTGGCAAGCTCCGTAAGAAGTCTTTGATGTGTCTTATAAAAGGTTTTCTCTTCATCATATTTAAAACCTCCTTTAGTTCCTTTTCTTTGTCTATATTATACATAAGTTTTTTAATATTGTCAACTGTTTTATGAAAATTATTTATATTTTTATTTTGTAAAAATCTATTGAATCATTCTATTCTATATGATAAAATAGAAGTGTTGGGGACTAAAATATTTGATTATAACCACATATTATGCCTGTGAATTTTTCTCACAGGCTTTTTATAATATACAACCTAACCACTTGATTTCCCTACCAAATTAAAACAATCGCTTAAAGCATATGATTTAAGCAACACATAGGATTATTACTGTATATTTCTTAACAAAAAGTCGAGTGCCTCGACCGCAATTCGAGCAGACAGGTTAATATTATCAAACCTTATCTGCCCGACCGTTTTAGAGCAGTTTCCTATAAAGCAAAAAACGGAGATCGCCTCTCATTGAGCATCTCCGTTTTTATTATTGATTATTAATTTTTAAATCTAATACGCTTAATTTTTGGCGTCCCTACCCAGAAGATAGTCAACAGATACCTCAAGAATATCTGCCAATGCCACAAGTTCAACATCAGTTACAAATCTAATTTGCCCCTCAAGCTTAGAAAGTCCTGATGCATTCATATCAACGCCGTTTACCTGCAGCTGAGCAAGCAATTCCTTTTGTTTCATACCCTTTTGCTTTCTGACAAGCTCTACACGATTACCAACAAGATTTCTGTCTCCAAGTTCTTGCTTACGAAGTCTCATTTTCTACTCTCTCCAAATCATTTATAATTCTTTTTTAAAATTCTTTAAAAACATTGTGATGATATTATAATACTTTATTAGAAAAAAAACAAGTCTTTTTTGTAAATAAATTTAAAAAAATGAAATTTTTTATCGGAATTGGTTACAAAACAAATTCTTATTGTATGTATTAAATAATCATATTATATTTTTATAAGTTTTTTTATATAATGATTACAGTTATTTTTCTGTTGTGGAAAGATGTTAATTATGTTAATTTATATATTCACCAACTGTTAGTAAATGTTAGTTATGTTGAAAGTAAGATTTCAGTCAAGATGTTACTAATTGTTACAAATTGTTACAAGCACTTTTTTTACAAAAGAAAAGACGCCCAAAAGAGCGTCTTTTAGTAAATTATCAAACATCATACGGTAAATGTACCGTCTTCGATTTGCTTTAACATTGCAAGGCGTTTATCGTGTCTGTCGCCCTCTTCGGGAGTATTCAGAAAAATTTCGGTAAATTTCACTGCATCTTCCTCACTTGTTACTCTGCCGCCCATACAAAGAATATTTGCATGATTATGACGGCGTGTCATCTCTGCACCGAATTCGTTGTTTACAACCGCCGCACGAATTCCCTTAACTTTATTTGCCGCAATAGATATTCCTATACCTGTTCCGCAGCAAAGTATTCCGTACTGACATTCGCCGTTTGCAACCGCTGTTGCAACCTTATATGCATAAATCGGATAATCAACACTTTCCGTGCTGTATGTACCGTAGTCCTTGTATTCTATTCCCTTTTCGTCAAAATATTTTTTAATCGCAGATATGAGATTATATCCGCCGTGGTCACATCCGAGTGCTATCATAAATTAACCCCCAACTTTTTATTTAATTCTCTTTGTGCCTGAGGCAGGCGTAAATATACAGGCATTAGCTTTTCCGCCGTTATTGCATTGCCGAGCTTTATCTCATCTATTGCCGCACAAGCGACAGATGACGCCGTTTGAATTCTTCTTGCAAACGGTGCAAGCGTAACATTAACCGACTGTGAACTTAAAAAGTCATAGCACAGCTTTGCTCCGTCGCCCACAAGTACAATATTTTCATCAAATTTTTGCATCTCAAACTGCAAATCAGACAAAGACAAAGCTCTGTCATCTGTCAAGCGTGTTACACCGTCTCTGTTTACCCTGAACAAAGCATTGTAAACCTGTGAACAGCGGGCATCCATTACAGCACACACAATACAGTCGCTTCCGAGCATATTATAAGCCATACTTTTTAAAGTAGAAACCGATACGCAGGGCAAATTCTGCGGAAAAGCCAGTCCCTTAACGGCTGCTACTCCTATGCGTACGCCTGTAAATGAACCGGGTCCTGCATTTACCGCCAATGCCGTAATGTCATTGATAGAAGTATTTGTGTTTTTCAAAAGCTGATCAATCATAGGAAGAAGCGTTTGACTGTGGGTAAGGGAAGTGTTAATTGAAAATTCACCTATTAGCTTGTCCTCATCGGCAATAGCCGCCGACGCTGCCGTAGCCGAAGTATCTACAGCTAAAATTTTCATTATATGTTCAACCCCTCAATACAAAAAATTCTTTCATTATCATTATCGCCTTTTGAGATACTTATTCTGACAGCATTGTCGGGCAACGCACCTTCGATATTCTCGCTCCATTCAATAATCAGAACACCGTTATCAAGGTAGTCGAAAAATCCCGTTGAGTACAAATCGTCCCAGGTGGTAACCCTGTACATATCGAAGTGATAAATATTGTATTTTCCGTGATACTCGTTGACGAGTGCAAAAGTCGGACTTGAAACTCCGTCCTCAACTCCGAGGCTTCTGCACAGACCTCTTGTAAAAGCCGTCTTGCCCATTCCGAGCCCGCCAAACAACGCTATCACTTCTTTGCCGCACAGTTTTTGAGCTATCTCCCCGCCGAGTTTTTCGGTATCCTGCGTTGATTTTGAGATAACTGTAACCATATCAGAACAGCCCTACTATTTTACCGTTTTCATCGACATCAATACCATGAGCCGCGGGAACTTTCGGAAGACCCGGCATGGTCATAATGTCGCCTGTATAAACAACTACAAATCCGGCTCCGTTTGACAAGGTCACATTCCTTACTGTGATTTCAAAATCCTTAGGAGCACCGAGAAGTGCCGGGTTATCGGAGAGCGAATACTGCGTTTTTGCAATGCAGACGGGCAGATTGTCAGCTCCGAGCTTTTCTACCTCAGAGATAGCTTTTTCAGCCGCCGAGGTATAATTAACCTTGCCTGCACCGTAGATTGTTTTTGCAATTTTTTCGATTTTCTCTTTAACTGTAAGGTCAAGTGAATATATCGGAGCAAAATTTGAAGGCTTTTCGCAAGCCTCTACAACTTTTTTTGCAAGCTCAACGCCGCCGTTTCCTCCCTCACAGAATACATCGGAAAGTGCAAAATCGGCTCCGTTGTCACGGCAGTAGTTTTCAATATATTCAAGTTCCTGCTTGCTGTCATTGCCGAAACGATTAATAGCAACAATTACTGGAACATTATACTTACGCATATTTTCAATATGAACACCGAGATTAACAATTCCTTTTTTGAGAGCGTCAAGATTTTCGTTTGCCACATCCGACTTAGGTACTCCGCCGTTATATTTGAGTGCACGGCAGGTTGCTACTATTACGATAGCAGAAGGAGAAATTCCTGCATAACGGCACTTTATATCAAGAAATTTCTCGGCACCCAAATCAGAACCGAAACCTGCTTCGGTTATACAGTAATCAGCAAGCTTTAACCCGAGTTTGGTAGCTCTGACACTGTTACAGCCGTGTGCAATATTAGCAAACGGTCCGCCGTGCATAATTGCAGGCGTACCCTCAAGCGTTTGCACAAGATTAGGCTTTATTGCGTCCTTCAAAAGTGCGGTCATGGCACCGTCAGCCTTTATATCCTTTGCATACACAGGTTCGCCCGAATATGTGTATGCCACAAGAATATTGCCAAGCCTGCGTTTTAAATCATCTATATCGCTTGCAAGGCAAAGAATTGCCATTACCTCTGACGCAACGGTGATAATAAAATGATCCTCTCTGGGGATTCCGTTTACCTTGCCGCCAAGTCCTATAACTACATTCCTCAACGCACGATCATTCATATCAAGACAGCGTTTGATTAAAACTCTTCTTTGATCAATCATAAGAGCGTTGCCCTGCTGAATATGATTGTCAAGCATTGCACAGCAAAGATTGTTTGCAGCAGTTATTGCGTGCATATCGCCTGTAAAGTGAAGATTAATATCCTCCATCGGCAGCACCTGTGCATATCCGCCGCCTGCTGCACCTCCCTTTATTCCGAACACAGGTCCGAGAGAAGGCTCTCTCAGTGCAATAATCGCATTTTTCCCTATTTTAGCCATAGCCTGACCCAGACCTGCCGTAGTTGTTGTTTTGCCCTCACCGGCGGGGGTCGGGTTTATAGCTGTAACAAGCACAAGCTTTCCGTCGGTATTATTTTTAATTCTCTCAGCCAAATCATCTGAAAGCTTTGCTTTATACTTTCCGTAAAATTCAAGCTCATCCTCTGTAATACCGATCTTGGCAGCTACATCCTTAATCGGCAAAAGCTCAGCCTGCTGAGCAATTTGTATATCAGATAACAATTTACCCACCTCCGAATTTTGATTGTTTTATAAAACTATTATACCAAAACAGCTTTAATTATTATTCTATTTTGAAAATAAACTTGATATTACGCTCATAATTTAATATAATAATCCTAATAAACAAAATTTTGCGAGGCGTTTGATTTGAGCAAATTTGCAAGCACGGTTTCCGATTATTTTAAAAGAACGGATATACTGCTTTGGCTGCTTACTCTGTCAGCTGTTATTTACAGTCTGCTGTTAATTTCAAGTATGCAGCGTTCAGGCAGCTATAACTTTTTTAAAACTCAGCTTATTGCGGTAATATTCGGATTCATATTTGCGTTTATAATTTCGGTAGCTGATTACAGATACTTAGTCAGGAAATGGTACTTTTTTGCGGCAGCCGCAGTATTTTTGGCAGTCTTGGTATTTCTTTTCGGCATTCAGGTTGAGGGTACGGACGACACGGCTTGGTTAAGACTTCCCGGAGGTTTTACCGTTCAGCCGTCAGAGTTTATAAAAATATGCTTTATAATAACCTTTACAAAGCACCTTTTTTACCTTAAAGAAAAAGAACTCATAAACCACCCGTTATGTGTGCTGTCACTTGCTTTACACGCCGTAATCCCCATAGCAATAATACATTTTCAAGGGGATGACGGAACAGCACTGATTTTCGGATTCATTTTTTTGATAATGTCATTTACAGCCGGGGTACAGCTTAGGTATTTTGCTGTTTTAGGCGGTATGATTTTGATAGGCGTTCCTATCATATGGAATTTTTTTATGAATGAAGAACATAGAAACCGAATAATTGCACTGTTTGATATTGACGGAAACGCAATGACTAATTACGGGTGGCAGCAGTATCAGGGCAAGGTATCCATAGCGAGCGGCGAATTATCGGGCAGCGGACTTTACAACGGTCCGAGAGTAGAAAATTCTATTGTTCCCGAACAGGAAAACGATTTTATTTTTACCGTTGCGGGAGAAGAACTCGGATTTATCGGCTGTATTTTGCTTTTGACAATTCTTTTCGGCATAATTATAAAGGTAATTTTAAATGCTTCAACTGCTAATGATTTACAGGGACGGTATATCTGCTGCGGCGTATTTGCTACCATTTGTTCACAAACCATAATTAATCTCGGAATGGTGCTTGGATTTTTCCCTGTAATAGGAATTACTCTCCCGCTTTTCAGCTCGGGAGGCTCTTCGGCACTTAGTACATTAATTTGTATCGGTCTTGTTCAAAGCGTCAGAAATCACAACTTTGACGATATGGATACCGCAAGCGTACGCAGAGAAAGCCAAAGCCGAATTAAAATTTAAAATACACTTATGATTTAAAATTTGCACTGAAAAAGTCCCGAAAACATCACGCAGTTTTCGGGACTTTTTATACGCCTTAATTTATTACAACAACAGCATAAAACAAGTTATTTTTCTCATAAAATCTTGTTTCTCCGTTATATTTTTGAGCAAGTGAATTTAAGATACCTATTCCCTTGCCGTGGTTGACTTTATCGGTTTTGCCTGTCTGTAATTTAGGATTATCCTGTATAACAGAGCCTTTGATATTATTGCTGCAGGAAATAACATAAGAATTATTGCACATCTTAATATCAAGATTCATCTTCTTTTCAGAAGCTTCTATATCCTTTAAATATTCTATTGCATTATCACAAAGATTGCCTATAATTGACACTATGTCTGTATTTTTTGAAAAATCCAATAAGTTATCGCTTATCGTAATCTTAAAAGTTATCCCAAAAGCAAAAGCTTTTTCCTGCTCAACATTAACAACTGCGTTTAATAAAGGGTTATTTGTGTTTACGGGAGTATAAACGCCCTTTAGTTCTTCTTTTCCTGCATTACACATATTTTGTGCTTCAATATAAAGCTTATCGGAAATCAATTTTCCTATGCAAAGCAGTTTATTCGCCATATCATGCTTAATTTGTGAAATTTTTTCTATTTGTTTATTGCTCTGCAAAATATTTGACTCGTACAGATCAGCTCTTTGCTCCATGAGCAAAAGCTCTGTTCTTAACTCATTATCACGGCTCATTCTGCTGACCAGAAACCATATTATTCCCGTAATAGCCAGCATACAAACACAAATTACGATAGTCAGAATAATTACATCACTCTGATATTCGGTCAATATCATTATGTAAAAGGTGGCATATATCACACAGAGTGTTATGAGAGGAATGACCAAAAAAGATATAATATCCGAAATCTTTATAATTTTAATCCTGTTTTTCAATGTTACCAAGATAATCAAAACCAACAAATTAGTGAGGTTTATAATAATCATACATAAGTATCTGTATATGGTCGGTTGTGTAGCAAGTTCAAGATAAGTCTGACCCGTAAAAAAGCTGACGGAGTAACTGAACAAAAAACTTATTACGGCGTTAATCAGCACAGTCAAAATCGGCATAAAAATCCTGCCGAATAAATTGCCTTTCAAAAAAGCTACAGTATAGAGTTCAAGCAAAATCAAATAAAACAACGCTTGATTAATAAATAAATAATGGCTTAAAAATGTAAAACAGGTTAAATACGCAAATGACGCAGCAACAAAAACTATAAATATTATTTTGCTTGATTTATTGTGATTATTCTTTTTGAAAAAAGCAAATAAAAAACCAACAAACATAAAAGACTGAAACAAATTTGCTGTTAATTCTGCTGTCATATCAAACATATTTATTTACCAACCAATCATAATACAATTTTTTTGCAGATTCGCGGTATTTTCTACTGACTAAAAGTGTTTTTTCGTTTTTCAAGTGAATTCGTTCACTGTCAAATAATTTAATATACATTGCGTTTACAATACATCCAATGCTTATTCTTATAAAACCTTTATCTTTTAAATCGGCTTCTTTTTCATTCATACTTGAGCGTTCCTTATAAATTTTATTAACCGTGTGAAATGCGGTATAATTTTTATATTTTTCCAGCATTATAACTTCATCAAGATTTATAACCGTATATTTTCTGCCGTCCTTAATAACATACTCACTGACTTGACCTGACAGGCATTTGCTTACATTTGTAATGCAGTCGCTCAGATCCGCTTCCAATTCAAACTTTCTTATAAAAGTAAACGGATACTCTTTTAATGCGTCAAATACAAGATTATCCTTGCTGGTGACAAATACAACGAACGGTATATTGCTCGGTGATTTTAATTTATTTATCCTTTTGCATGTTTCTATCCCGTTAATCATAGGCATATCTATATCAAGAAAAATCAGATTATATTTATTACAATTTTCAACTAAAGCAAGTCCGTCACTGTAGTAATCTATATGATACTTTAAACTCTGCTTTGTACAGTTTTCTTCAATTATACAAGTAAAATGTTTCGCAAAGGAAAAATCATCATCACATACGGCTATGTGCAGCATAATATCACCATCTAAATTCTACAATAACTATTCGCCGTTAGTTAATAATATGTGTATATTATATCAACATTGATGTATAGTTTCAAGTAATTTTGCTAAAACCATTTAATTCCAACATAATTTGACAAAAAATACAACGAAAATGTGATATAATATCTTTTTGCTGTTTTACCGGTCATAGTTACACGATTTTTAATTTTTCTTGAGTTATCAGAAATTTCTATATTCAATTTAAAAAGCTATATATTTAAATTGAATATACATTACAATTACATAAATAATACAACAATTTTCGTTATTTTACAACACAACAAAATAAGAAAATGCCCCCATACAGGAGCATTTTCTTATTTTGGAGAGGTATTTATGAAAACAACAATTACCAGCCGAACATCTGTGACCAAATATCATCAGAGCTATCATCGACGGGTGTTGTTGATAACTGATTGCTTGTATTCCCCGACGGAACATATTCTGCAAGAGTAAGCGTCAATTCAACGGTTTTTCCGCTGCGATAAACGGTAAATTTAACCTCATCGCCAACATTAAAATCTTCAAGAGCTTTTTCTACATCAGATGAGTCTGACACATCTGTTGAGTTTACCTTTGTAATAAGGTCGCCTGTTTTAAATCCTGCTGTTTCTGCATTTGAGCCTTTTGTTACGGAAAGAACATAACAGCCCGTTTGATTTACTCCGTAATAAAAAGCAGATTCTTTCGAGGTTATATCCGCAAGCTGCATACCCAGATCCACCTTGCCCGTTACATATCCGTAAGATTTAAGGTCGTCTATGATATCAAGCACATTGTTTATAGGAATTGCAAAGCCTATTCCCTCAACCTCTGTTGCACTGTCCTTGGCATTTACAATACCGACAAGCTCACCGTTAGCGTTAAATAAACCGCCGCCTGAGTTACCGGGACTGATTTGTGCATTAGTCTGAAGCAAAGTCATATTTTCGCCTTCTATTGTAACTTCTCTTGCCAAAGCACTTATTATGCCGTCTGTCACGGTTCCTCCGAGTTCACCCAAAGGATTGCCTATTGCCACCACATAGTCACCCACTGCGAGAGATGAGCTGTCGCCGAATGTCGCGGGAGAAAGACCTGTTGCATCAACCTTCAGAAGAGCAATATCATTTTCCTGATCGCTTCCTATTACTACTGCGGTATAGCTTGTTTGACCGTCGCGAAGCGTCACAGTTATGTTGCTTGCACCTTCAATAACATGATAATTAGTAATAATGTATCCGTCCTCTGAGATAATTACACCGGAACCTGCTCCCTGAACAACATATTGCTGTGCGAAACTGCCCGTTGTAACTCCTTCGGTTGCAATTTCAACTACACTGTCTGCCGTTTTCTTGACAATCTCGGATGTGGTTCCCTGAGTAGCCGTATTGGTACTTGATGTATTATCTGCCTCCACCTTATTAATATTGACGCCTCCGCTTCCCGAAGAAGTCATATTATTTGCCAAGTAACCGCCGCCGAATCCGACAGCCGCAGAGGCTAAAATTGATACAATCAGCATTGCTGCAACAAAACCTTTTGAAGCAGGCTTTGCAGGTTTTTTAACCTTTGGCTTTTTGACTTTTACTTTTTTGCCTGTCGGAGCGTTTGCGTATGTGTATGCATTTTGCTGATTATAACCGTTATAAGAGCCGTAGCTTTGCGAACTTGAATAGTCGGCTGAATTTTCATAACTGTTATTTACCGAATATGAATTATAATCGGTTTGTGCCTGACGGTTTGCAAATTCATCCGATGAATTGTTTTGAGTTGAATATGCATTATCATAATTATTAGGATTATGGGGAGCTGTTTGATTGTTTCCGTTTACATATGAATAATGATACTCACTGCTTGTATTTTGAGCATTGCTGCCTCCGTTCCATTCGTAGGAACCCTCTGCACAGTCCGAAGCGGATTTTGCTGAATCAACGCTGTTTACATTCTCATTAAAATTTTGATTTTCATCGGTCGTGTTGTTTTGACCGAAATTATTGCCATCTTTAAAATAGTCAGACATAATCAAATCCTCCGATTTCTAAGTGTTTGTTTTTCTTTGACTGTGAGTTAATAATAAAATCCAAAAGTGAAAATTGTATGAACTCATTTTGAATTAATTATGAAATATACGGTAAATAATTTGTGATATACTTAACAAATTATATTGTCTTTTACATTATCATATGTTATCATTTAGTTGTGGATTTTACCGCGAAGGGAGTAAATATTTATGACAAAAAAACTTTTCAAGCCCGTGCTTTGTGCCGTCATATGCGGTACCATAGCTTTTTCAGCTTTAGTTACTGCTTTTTCCGCAGAAACAAGCAATCCGCATGTCCTTGCAGAAATTAAAACAAAAGACGGTTTTCAGTATGTTGTTGAAAACGAAAATGTAAAATCGGATATAATAAGTATTCCCGATAACCTTATTAAATCCTCAAATCTTCCAAAAAAATATAACCTTGCCGATTACGGTTATGTTACGGATATAAGAAATCAAAATCCTTATCCGACATGCTGGTCTTTTGCTTCACTTGCATCTCTTGAATCTAATATATTAAAATCAGGCAACGCAGACGCATCTCTCGATTTATCGGAAAAACATCTCGCATGGTTTTCTTATAACGGTGCCGACCAAAGCGATGATGACAGCCTTTATGCAAGCGGAGATACCTACACATCATTCGGTTATTCGCCGTATGATATCGGCGGAACAATGTATATGACCGCATCAACTCTTATGAGAAGATACGGTGCCGTTGATGAAAGCCTTGTACCCTATGATTTTTCAAGCAGCAAGGAACTTGACGCTTCGTTAAAAAATATGTCGGATATCTATTTAAAAAACGCTGAATTTCTTCCGTCTACAACATCGTTTACATTTGACTCAAGCGGAAAACTGGTTGACCAAACGCTTCTCGATTCCGAAACTGTTGAGGCAAGTATTCAGGAGATAAAGCAAAATATATATTCCTGCGGTGCAGTGGCAGTATCGTATTACTGCTCTGATTCAATGGGCGGCAGTACGGTTAACGACCACTACTGGAACGATACATACAAGAGTTATTATTTTAATGCTCAGCTAAACGGAGAGGACAATTTCCGCCAGCCTAATCACGGCGTAACGCTTGTAGGATGGGATGACGAATTCTCCAAAAATAATTTTGAAATCACTCCTCCCGGCGACGGAGCATGGATTGTTAAAAACAGCTGGGGCAGCAACTGGGGAGATAACGGATACTTTTATCTCTCTTATTATGATGTTTCATTTTACGAACCGATAATTTTTAAAGCGGAAGACGCCGTTTATGAATCAGACGGCACAACACAGCACGAATATGAAAATATATATCAGTACGACGGAGTAGGTTTCGGCGACGCACAGATATATTTTGAGGACAATACCTGCAAAACGGCAAACTTCTTCACATCAAGAGATGATGAAACGCTTGAAGCAATTTCTGTTGCGTTGCTTTATCCGAACACAACTGTAAACTATGAGATTTACACAGGCGTTACATCAGATGTTGATCCTACTCAGGGAACACTCAAGGCTGAGGGAAGCAAAAGTTTTGCAAACAAGGGATATTTTACTATTCCCCTTGAAGAATCCGTTGACCTTTCAAAGGGCGAAACATATTCAGTTGTGATTAATGTTTGTTTCAAATCAGGGTCGGAAGAATATTCAATCCTCGCCTGCGAAACACATATAGGCGGAAACAATGTAATTGATGTTTCCGAAAATCAGTCGTCATATTTTGAAAACGGTAAATGGAATAAGATTGACTCTTCAACCACAGTATTAAACTTCAAAATAGGCAATGCCGTTGTTAAAGCATATACTAATGACGCAGAAAAATTAATTGACGGCGATGTTGACGGAGACGGTGTTGTTTCGATAAAAGATTCAACAGCTATCCAAAAATATTGTGCCGAGTTAATTACTCTTTCCGCCAAACAGCTTGAGGCTGCCGACGCAGATAAAAACGGCATTGTTAATGTTTTGGACGCAACACTTATTCAACACCGATTGGCAGGAGTTTAAGATACACTGACTTTAACGCACAAAAAGTCGAGTGCCTCGACACTGGGTTCGAGCAAACAGGTTAATATTATCAAACCTTCTTTGCCCGACCGTTTTCGAGCAATTTACTATAAAGCAAAAAAAGACCGCAGTGCTTTATGTACTGCGGTCTTTCTGCGTATCCAAAACAATAGTTTGATAAACTGCGTCGTTATTGTGTTGCTGCTTTTTGTCACGCTTCTCAACAATTCTCTTTTTTACCGTGACATCATCGAATTTCTTTTTAAATGATATTCTTCCGATAAACGCTCTGCTGCAATGCTTACAGAAAAACTCGGCGGAAAAACTTTTGTTGTGAAGCTTCCACTTGCTTGTCCTTCTTGCACGCCTGCCGCAGACATCGCACTTGAATCTCATTTGTTTTTTATCTATTTCATCACTGTTGATGTCAGTTATAAAACGAGTTTTATAAGTTATTTTTTCATAAAAATTACTTTTCTCCGAATCAACGATAAATCCGTCAAGCGGCTTTTTATCACGAAGCTTTTTAAGACATTTAAGGCTGAGCTCCGCATCGGAAAAAGCACGGTGCTGAGTCTCCTGTGAAAATTCAATTCCAAGGAGTTCGGCACAGGTTGACAAACCAAGCTGGGCAGAAGACTTAGATTGATCAAGACAATTTTCGCAATACGCCTGCAAATTACAGTATTTTTTCAAAAAAGGAAGTCGGCAGTCGCCCGTAAAATAGCTGTAATTTTCAATCAACGCATGAATATCCGATGTACTCCAAGTCATTAATACACTGCCTTCGGAAAAGCGTGTAAATTTGTTTACCGCATCAAGAAACGGAATTCCTTTTTCAAAAAGCTCCTCGTTCGTAATTTTGGTAAGCTCCTGAACCTTTCCGCTCAGCTTTTTGCCGATTTGAGGCTTTATCAGCACGGAAAATGTATCAATAATATTAAACTCATCGTCAACCTTGACCGCACCGAACTCGATAATTTCGTTTACAAATCGGTGCAGAGCTTTGCTGTATGAGCCGTTCCATTCCAAATCAAGTACTACAAAACTCATTATTTTTTACGAAATGCCTGTTTCATACGCTGTTCTTTTGAAAGTATGCGTTTACGCATTCTTATGCTCTGCGGAGTTACCTCGACAAGCTCGTCATCGGCAATAAACTCAAGGCATTGCTCAAGCGACATCTGCGTGGGAGGAGTAAGCTTGAGTGCGTCATCGGAACCTGACGCACGGGTATTCGTAATATGCTTTTTCTTGCAGACATTAACAGTAATATCCTCAGCTTTCGGGCTTGCACCCACAATCATACCCTCGTACACGGGAACACCTGCACCGATAAACAGTCTGCCTCTTTCCTGAGCGGCATATAAACCGTATGTTACGGTTTCACCCGTTTCAAACGCTATAAGAGAACCCTGGTGACGGGTAACAATCTCGCCCTTAAAGGGCTCGTATCCGTCAAAAACATGGTTCATAATGCCGTTGCCGTTTGTATCTGTTAAAAACTCGGAGCGGTAGCCCATAAGTCCTCTTGCGGGAATTCTGAACTCAATATGCGTAACGCCGCCTTCACGGGTACCCATATTTACAAGCTCCGCCTTTCGTGAGCCGAGTTTTTCCATAACCGCACCGACATATGAATCGGGAACTTCGATAATTAAAAACTCAATAGGCTCGTAGAGCTTGCCGTCGATTGTTTTTGTAATAACCTGCGGGCGGGATACCTGAAATTCATAATTTTGACGACGCATCGTTTCTATAAGGATAGAGAGGTGAAGCTCTCCTCTGCCCGATACCTTAAATGTGTCTGCACTGTCAGTTTCTTCAACACGCAAAGCAACATTGGTTTCAATCTCTTTAAAAAGTCTGTCACGGAGATTTCGGGAAGTAACATATTTTCCCTCTTTTCCCGCAAAAGGAGAGTTGTTTACAATAAAATTCATTGAAACGGTAGGCTCGTCAATCTTTACAAACGGCAAAGGTTCGACACAGTCGGGAGAACAAATTGTTTCGCCGATATTTATATCCTGTACGCCGCTGATACAAATAATATCTCCGAGCTTTGCTTCATCGCACTCAACTCTTTTAAGTCCCTCAAACTGATAAAGCTTTGAGATTCTTACATTTTGAGTTGTGCCGTCTGTATGGCACAAAACGGCACTCTGTCCGTTCTTGACGCATCCTCTTTCTACTCTGCCGACGCCGATTCTGCCGACAAATTTATCGGAATCTATGTTTGATACAAGAATCTGAAGTCCCCCGTTCATATCTCCTTTCGGAGCGGGAATCTCGTTGATTATTGCATCAAAAAGCGGTTTCATATCTTCTGCAAGATTATTGTAATCTTCTCCTGCATATCCGTCGCGTGCCGAAGCGTAAATTACGGGGAATTCAAGCTGATCCTCATCGGCTCCAAGCTCAATGAAGAGGTCAAGCACCTCATCCACAACTTCCTCGGGGCGTGCACCCGAACGGTCAATTTTGTTAAGCACCACCAAAGGCTTTTTGCCGAGTCCGAGAGCTTTTTTAAGAACAAATCTGGTCTGAGGCATACATCCTTCAAATGCGTCAACAAGCAATACAACGCCGTCAACCATTTGCAAAATACGCTCAACCTCGCCGCCGAAATCGGCATGACCGGGTGTATCTACGATATTAATCTTAATTCCGTTATACATAACTGCTGTAGGCTTCGACAAAATTGTAATTCCTCTTTCACGCTCAAGGTCGTTTGAGTCCATTACACGCTCTTCTACATTTTCGTTTGCTCTGAAAACACCGCTCTGCTTCAAAAGCTGGTCAACCAATGTAGTCTTACCGTGGTCAACATGTGCTATAATCGCAATATTTCTTATATCTTCTCTTATGTCCATAAAATCCCTCTGTTTCTTTATTCATCACTTATATTACATATCATAATATTATATCACTGCATTCTACAAATTTCAATTTGTATTTTTCATCACCTTTTAAGGTATTATACAACATATTTTGAAACATTTTCCCAACATAAAGTTTTTTAGAATAAAAAATCTACATTTGCATTTTCAAAGTAAATTTTTCTTTACAACAATCGAAGATTGTTATATAATTAACATAGTATTTTGTGTTTTTCGACACAGAGTAAATTTGCACTTTATTTCAGGAGGTAATAATATGGGTTACACGATTGCACAGAAAATAATCAAAGAGCATCTTGTATGCGGAGAAATGGCAGTTGGTAACGATATCGGTCTTAAAATAGACCAGACTCTCACACAGGATGCAACAGGTACTATGGCTTATATCGAATACGAGGCTATGGGTATTCCGAGAGTTAAAACAGAAAAAAGCGTTGCTTATATTGACCATAACACACTTCAGACAGGCTTTGAAAATGCTGACGACCACAGATTTATTCAGTCGGTCTGCAAAAAGCACGGCATTTATTTTTCCCGTCCCGGTAACGGTATTTGCCACCAGGTTCATCTTGAAAGATTCGGCAAGCCGGGCAAAACATTAATCGGTTCGGACAGCCACACCCCGACAGGCGGCGGCATAGGTATGCTTGCTATCGGTGCCGGCGGACTTGATGTTGCAGTTGCCATGGGCGGCGGAGCTTACTATATTACAATGCCTAAAATGGTAAGAGTTAACCTTACGGGTAAGTTAAGTCCATGGGTATCTGCCAAAGATATTATTCTCGCTGTTTTGCGTGTTATGAGCGTTAAAGGCGGCGTAGGAAAAATTGTTGAATACGGCGGAGAAGGAGTTAAGACGCTTACTGTTCCTGAAAGAGCTACTATCACCAATATGGGTGCAGAGCTCGGTGCAACTACTTCCGTGTTCCCGTCAGATGAAATTACAAGAGAGTTTCTCAAGGCACAGGGCCGTGAGGAGGACTACAGAGAACTTTCAGCCGACGCCGACGCAGTATATGACGAGGTTATCGAAATTAACCTTTCAGAGCTTGAGCCTCTTGCTGCCTGTCCTCACTCTCCCGATAATGTAAAGCCGATAAAAGAGCTTGAAGGCAAGAAAATTGATCAGGTTTGTATCGGATCATGCACAAACTCAAGTTACCTTGACCTTATGAGAGTGGCTTATATTCTCAAAGGCAAAAAGGTTGCCGACAATGTATCCCTTGCTATTGCTCCCGGAAGTAAGCAGGTATTTAATATGCTCGCTTTGAACGGTGCTCTCGGCGATATGATTGCTGCCGGTGCCCGTATTCTTGAAAGTGCGTGCGGTCCGTGCATCGGTATGGGTCAGTCGCCTAACAGCAACGGTATTTCACTGAGAACCTTTAACCGTAACTTTGAAGGAAGAAGCGGCACTGCCGACGGTCAGATTTACCTTGTTTCTCCCGAAACAGCCGCTGTTTCGGCTATCAACGGAGTATTTACCGATCCGAGAACTCTCGGCGACGCAGCAGAAATTCAAATGCCCGAAAAATTCCTCATTAACGATAATATGATTATAGAGCCTGCTCCCGTTGAAGAAATGGACAGCGTTGAGATTTTAAGAGGTCCCAACATCAAGGAATACCCGAAAACAAGTCCGCTTACCGACTCTATCGAAGCTTCCTGCTCACTTAAAGTCGGCGACAACATTACTACAGACCACATTATGCCTGCGGGTGCAAAGATTCTTCCGCTTCGTTCAAATATTCCGAAAATTTCCGAGCATTGCTTTACCGTGTGCGATAAAAACTTCCCCGAAAGAGCAAAAACTCTCGGAAAAAGCATTATCGTCGGCGGCGAAAACTACGGTCAGGGTTCATCCCGTGAGCATGCCGCTCTTGCACCGTTGTTCCTCGGCGTTAAAGCCGTGCTTGTAAAGAGCTTTGCAAGAATTCACAAGAGCAACCTTATTAACGCAGGTATTCTTCCGCTTACATTTAAGAATACTGCCGATTACGACAAAATTAAGCTCGGCGATATGCTTGAGCTTCCGAGTGTTAAAGAAGAAATCTCAAACGGCTCTGACATCACTGTTCTGAATAAGACAAACGGCGAAAAAATCATGGCTGAATGTGAGCTTTCAGACAGAACAAGAGAAATTATAATTGCAGGCGGATTGCTTGACTACACAAAGGAGAACAGCTGATAATGGATAAGATTAAAATGACCACTCCACTCGTTGAGATGGACGGCGACGAAATGACAAGAATAATCTGGCAACAGATTAAAGATATTTTGATTCTTCCCTATGTTGACCTTAAGACCGAATACTATGACCTCGGTCTTGAGTACAGAAACGAAACTGACGATCAGGTTACGGTTGACAGTGCCAACGCTACCAAAAAATACGGCGTAGCAGTTAAGTGTGCAACAATAACTCCGAATGCTGCAAGAATGGACGAGTACAATTTAAAGCAGATGTGGAAATCACCTAACGGAACTATCCGTGCTATCCTTGACGGTACCGTATTCAGAAGCCCGATTCTTGTAAAGGGAATCACTCCTTACATTCCAACATGGAAAAAACCTATCTGCATTGCCCGTCACGCATACGGAGATGTTTATAAAAACACGGAAATGCGTGTTAATGCGGGAAGCAAGGCTGAACTTTGCGTTACAAAGCCCGACGGTACGGAAGAAAGAAGCCTTATCTTTGATTTTAAGACTGACGGCGTTATTCAGGGTATGCATAACATTGACAAGAGTATATCCTCCTTTGCCCGTTCATGCTTTAACTATGCTCTTGACCAAAAAATTGATGTTTGGTTTGCGACTAAAGATACAATCAGCAAAACATATGACCACAGATTTAAGGATATTTTTGCAGAGATATTTGAAAACGAATATAAGGACAAATTCGCAGAAGCAGGAATTGAGTATTTTTACACTCTCATTGATGATGCGGTTGCCCGTGTAATCCGCAGCGAAGGCGGCTATATGTGGGCTTGCAAAAACTACGACGGCGATGTAATGAGCGATATGATTGCAACTGCTTTCGGCTCACTTGCTATGATGACCAGCGTGCTTGTATCCCCCGACGGTACATATGAGTACGAGGCTGCACACGGAACAGTTCAGCGTCATTATTATAAGTATTTAAAGGGTGAGGAAACCTCGACAAACTCCGTTGCTACACTGTTTGCGTGGACGGGTGCTTTAAGAAAACGCGGTGAGCTTGACAAGCTGCCTGAGCTTATGAGCTTTGCGGATAAGCTTGAAGCTGCTACAGTAAAAACTATCGAGGACGGAATTATGACCGGCGACCTTTACGCAATTTCAACTCTTGAAAACAAGACAAAGGTAAATACCGAAGACTTCCTCAAGGCAATAAACGAGCGTCTTTTGGCTTCACTTTGATTGCTTATTTTAACTAAAGGAGTACAGCGAGCAATGTCTAAAAGTGACAGTATTTCAATGTCGGTTATCAGGCGTCTGCCGAGATATTACCGCTTTTTATCAGAGCTTAACGAACAAAATGTTGACAGAATTTCATCGACAAAGCTTGCACAGATTATGAATGTAACCGCATCACAGGTAAGACAGGATTTAAACTGTTTCGGCGGCTTCGGTCAGCAGGGATACGGCTACAGCGTAAGTCAGCTCAAGGATGAGATTAAAAATATTTTGGGTCTTAACAACGACTATAAAGCAATTCTGATAGGTGCAGGAAACCTCGGAAAAGCTGTTGCTATGCATATGAACTTTGAAAAGCTTGGTTTTGAACTGATTGCCTGTTTTGATAACAATGAAAACAAGGTTGGTCAGAAGCTTAATAATCTTGTGGTAAAAAATGAGTCTGACCTTGAAGAATTTTGCAGACACAATCATGTTGATACCGCATTTTTGTGTATCCCTCGCCTTTGTGTTGAGAATATTCTTGATAAGCTATATGCAATGGGCATTAAAAATTACTGGAATTTCAGCCACTATGATATAAATGCCAGATACAGCGACACCTTGGTTGAAAATGTACATTTGAGCGACAACCTTATGACGCTTTGCTACCGAATGAACAACAGTAAATAACATTTCTCTTAAAAAAACTAAAAAGAGCATACCTGCAATGATAATAACAGCAGATTTCTGTTGATTAAAAATTGCAGTATGCTCTTTTTGTTGTTTAATTTACTTCTTTTTCTGACAGTTATTAAAACATTTTTTATCAAAAGATGGATTGAAAGCGTAGTAGTTTTTGGAATCAAGCTTATCTGTCATTAATCTTAAATTTTCACCGAAACGCTGATAATGAACTACCTCTCGTTCACGCAGAAATCTTATTGCGTCTTTTACATCGTAATCGTCGCAAAAACGGAGAATATTATCGTAGGTTGAGCGTGCTTTTTGTTCTGCCGCCATATTCTCGTGAAGGTCTGTTATAGGATCGCCCTTTACCTGCATTGAAGCAGCGGAAAAAGGCACGCCCGATGTGGATTGAGGATAAATGCCCGTTGTGTGGTCTACGAAATAATCCTCGAAACCTGCTTTTTTGATATCTTCTTCAGATAATCCTCTTGTGAGCTGATAAACAATAGCACCTATCATCTCAAGATGTCCCAGCTCCTCGGTGCCTATATCGGTAAGCGTTCCTTTTAATTCGGGCAGGGGCATGGTAAATCTTTGGCTCAAATACCTTAAAGATGCACCCAACTCACCGTCGGGACCGCCGTACACCGAAATGTGATAGTATTAAATATAAAAAAACATTTCAATACTTGTGCTAGCCCTGTCAAAAATTATTTTGTCGGTGAAACTTCGCAAAATTTCATTTTTCTCTTTTTCACCCAAATCATCACGGCGAAGCTGTATTGAAATGCTTTTTTCTTTTTCATTTATGTTTTTTGTTAATCTCTTTACGCTGTTTTGCGTTTTATCATAACTGTTATTTAGGACGCTTATTTTTTCACTTATGATGCGTTTGCTTTCTCTATATTCTTGGAGCGTATAAACTCCGTCCTCATATGCGTCTTTTATTCTGCAAAGCTTTTGTTTTTCTTTTTCGATAAGTAAATTTATATCTAAATTTTCACAACATTTAGATTTACTTGGATTTTTAACTGTAAGACCGAAAATACCTTTTTTGAAAGTTTTTTCAAGTGAAGTTATAACCATTTCGTTTAATTTTTTTATTGAAACAGAATGAGATATTTTGCACTTACCGTGAGCATAGCTGACGCATTGTAAAGATTTACCTTTTACCGCCATAGTAAGGCTTGCACCGCAGGCCGAGCATTTTACAAGTCCGTGAAGCATATATTCTTCGCTGACAGAAGAATGTATATGAGGAATATGCTTTTTCTTGTTCATCTCAAAAAGTTTTTGAACATTGTAAAAAGTGTCCTCATCAATAATAGGCCTGTGTCTGCCGTCAACAATCATAATATCGGGGTCATCATAATTTCGCTGAGTTTTGCGTTTGGGGTTCCAGCGGATTTTGCCGATATAAACAGGATTACGCAAAACATATTCAACCGTTCTGTTTTCCCATAGATTTCCCCGATTTGTTTTGACTTTCAATTTGTTTAAGTTTCCTGCAATTTTGGTTAAAGGTACGCCGTTTAGGTAATCTTCAAAAATTTTTTTGACAAAACATGCAGTATCGGGGTTAATAATATACTCTTTGTTTTTAATTTGATAACCGAATGCAGGTATGGAAACAGCCCCTCCCCTTTCAACCTTTTCTGTCATACCACGCTTTACCTCACCCGATAATCTAATCGAGTAATACTCGTCAGACCATTCGATTATCCGTTCTATAAGCGTACCGAAAGGTCCGTCAATCATCGGTTCGGAAACGCTTATTACCTCAATACCGTTTTTTCTGAGCATAGATTTATAAAAAATGCTTTCTTCCTGATTTCTTGCAAAACGGGAGAATTTCCAAAGAAGGACAGCCGAGAACGGAGAAGGCTTTTGTTTTGCCTGTGCAATCATCAAATTAAACTGAGGTCGTTTGTCTGCATATCTTCCCGAGATACCGTCATCTCTGAAAACAAATTGTCTCGGAACAATATATCCGTTCTGTTTTGCGTACTGCATGACTACCTTAATTTGGCTGTCGGGAGATAATTCGGTTTGATTATCCGTGCTTACACGAATGTACGCGGCGGCTGTTTTTAATTCCGTATTCAAATTGAAGCATCTCCTTTCAGTACAATTATATGCGGCGGTTTATTATTATTTAGCTTTTATATTAAAAATCATTTTTAATTCGCTTCTTACAAGGATTTTCCAGAGTGTAATACAACTATTGCATACTTAGAATATTTGGTATTTCCGTTAATAATATCACCGGATAAATCATTGAAATTTGTTGTTAAGTTTTTCTATACTTATGATACGAATGTCAAAGCGTGCATATCGTTTATTGAGGTGGTATAGGTGGAAGAAAATAACAAGACACACATTGCTCGCTGTTATATAACGGTGAAAAATAAAAAAATTTTGTGGAGCGAAATTGACTTAAACACAGGAGAGTCAACAATTTACTTATCAGATAAAGAAGCCGAGGAATATGAAAAACAAATAATGAACAATATAGGCAGTAATATGAGCAGATATATTGCAAATAATCCAGAATCAGCTCTTTGGGATATAACAAAAAACACGGCTGATTAGAATAATTCTCACAAAGCATTTTAGTTACAGCAAAGCTAAGAAAGTTAAAATGTTATAAAGTAATGGATTTTAAACCAAAATTAAGCACCGAATGAACTAATTCTTAAATGCGAAAATTCTTATGACTGTAATAAAATACGGTAAAAAGAAAAGCTCCCTAACACTTGTTATAAATGTCAGGGAACGCCGTTATGAAGAAAATTAAATATTTAAAATAAAAAGTCCGATAAGTAAGCCTATTTTAAAACATATGCTTACCTATCGGATTTTTGTTTTGGAGCTGGAGATGGGACTTGAACCCACGACCTATTGATTACGAATCAATTGCGCTACCACTACGCTACTCCAGCAAAACCAAAATTACCTATTGATTATACACTAAATTAATTAAATTTTCAATACCTTTTACACAATATTTTTAATCCTTTAAAAATCAAGTGTACAAAAGTCTATACTGAACAAAAACTTAAATCAGAGAGTTGATAAAATTCATAAAAAATTTATAGCTTATATTTTGTCTATAAAAACAAATATTATATTTAGATTAATTATTTGTAAGAGCAACAAAAAATATCGTGACGATTTGTAACAGTTATAGATATGCAAATAAAAAAGTTGTATAATGTAACAAAGTGTAAAACTATGTAAAAATGTTATTGGATGTGACAATATGCCGAGAAGAAAATGCAGTTCTGTTGATCAATCATTTGGCAAGAATTTGCTCAAGTACAGAAAATTGTGCAACTTTACGCAGCAGCAGATTGCCGATTTGCTCAACCTCAACCGCACTACCTACACAAAATACGAAACGGGCGTTTCAGAACCAAGCTTTGATATTTTGAAAAAAATTGCCGCTATCTACGGAGTGGATATTAATTCTATTTTAGGTTCCGGTAACTTTGCTCCTAAACTTACGGATTCATATATGCCAATTAATTCACTTACTGATGAAGAGAAGGAACTTGTGGGGATTTTCCGTATTCTGTCTGATGAAGAAAAGTCGGATTTTATGAAAAAGACAAGAGAAATAAAGCTGATAAAAAATAATGATTTTTAATGTAAACCCTTTACTTTTTTATAATTGTATGATAAAATATAGCAGTTGACCCATATCACGGAGCATGGATTAAGCCGCGAAGCGGAATTTCACAGCCTTGCCCTGAGATATTGCCGTTTGGCTTGGGTTTATAATTTTGAAAGGTGGAATAAAAATGTTAAAAGAAGAAAAGCAGGCTATAATGGCTGAGTACGCTACCCACGAGGGCGACACAGGTTCTCCTGAGGTTCAGATTGCACTTCTCACAAAGAGAATCAATGACCTTACAGAGCACCTCAAGACTCATAAGAAAGATCACCACAGCAGAAGAGGTCTTCTCAAGATGGTTGGTCAGAGAAGAAGTCTTCTCGCTTACCTCACAAAGGTTGATATTGAGAGATACCGTTCAATCATTGCAAGACTCGGTATCCGTAAGTAATTTTCGCAAACACAGGGCAAGCGTAAGCTTGCCCTAAATTCGGTTTATTGCGGGATTTTAATTTGCTGTTTTTTAGCGGTAAAACGATTAAATAAGCTTGTAAAATCTCTTGTTTGATGGTTTTATTGCTAAATCGGCGTAAAATCCCGCTTATATACAAATTAAAGATCAGAAAGGATTTTACGATGAATAAGTTAATGACTTTTGACAAGTACAGAGTATTTGAAACTGAGTTTGCAGGCAGAACTTTAAAGGTTGAAACCGGCAAAATGACTCAGCTTGCAAACGGTGCGTGCCTTGTGCATTACGGCGATACAACTGTTCATGTTGCCGTTACGGCTTCTCCAAAACCGAGAGAAGGAGTTGACTTCTTCCCTCTTTCGGTTGATTATGAGGAAAAAATGTACTCCGTAGGCAAAATTCCCGGTTCATACCTCAAAAGAGAAGGCAGACCGTCCGAAAAGGCAATTCTGACAAGCCGTGTTATCGACCGCCCGATCAGACCTCTTTTTGACAAGAGTATGAGAAACGATGTTTCAATCGTTTGTACCGTAATGAGCGTTGACCCCGACTGTCAGCCCGAAATTGTTGCAATGATCGGTGCGTCAATAGCAATTTCAATTTCCGATGTTCCGTGGAACGGACCGATTTCAGGATGTTCCGTAGGTATGATTGACGGCGAATTTATCATCAACCCGACAGAGGAACAGAGAAAAGTTTCAAAAATGGCAACAACCGTTGCTTCGACAAGCTCAAGAATTGCTATGATTGAAGCAGGTGCAGACTGCGTTTCAGACGAAGAAATGTACAATGCTATTATGGCAGGTCACGAGGCAAACCAGCCGATTATTAAGTTTATCGAAGAAATTAAGGCTGAAATCGGCAAACCGAAGTTTGAGTTTGTAAGTCTTGAGCCCGATCACGATATGTTTGAAGCTATCAAGGCTTTTGCTGAGGAAGATGTAAAGGCTGCTCTTGACACTGACGACAAGACCGTTCGTGATGAAAGACTCAAACCGATTTATGAGGCTGTTCACGAGAAATTCGATGAAATATATCCGGAAAGCGAAGCACTTATAGACGAGTGTCTTTACAAAACACAGAAATTCATCGTTCGCCGCTGGCTGCTTGATGAACAAAAGCGTGTTGACGGCAGAGGCATGGACGATATTCGTCCGCTCGCTTCCGAAGTAGCAGTTATTCCGAGAGTTCACGGTTCAGGTATGTTTACAAGAGGTCAGACGCAGGTTCTTACCATTGCTACACTCGGCCCCGTATCGGACAAGCAGCTTCTTGACGGTATAGACGGTGAAACTGAAAAGAGATATATTCACCATTATAACTTCCCAAGCTATTCTGTCGGAGAAACAAAGCCGAGCCGCGGCCCCGGAAGAAGAGAAATCGGTCACGGTGCTCTTGCCGAGCGTGCTCTTGTTCCCGTAATTCCGCCTGTTGAGGAATTCCCCTATGCATTAAGACTTGTTTCCGAAGTTCTCTCGTCAAACGGTTCAACTTCACAGGGTTCAATATGCGGCTCAACACTTGCACTTATGGACGCAGGTGTTCCGATTAAGGAACCTGTTGCAGGTATTTCCTGCGGACTTATTACCGAAGGCGACCGCTGGATGACTATGGTTGATATTCAGGGTCTTGAAGATTTCTTCGGCGATATGGACTTCAAGGTTGCAGGTACTCATACAGGTATTACAGCTATTCAAATGGATCTCAAGATCAGCGGTCTTACACCTGAAATGGTAAAGGAAGCTCTTGAAAAGACTCATAAGGCTCGTTTGTTTATTCTTGACGAGGTTATGCTCAAGGCTATCGCAGAGCCGAGAGCAGAGCTTTCAAAGTATGCTCCGAAGATGTTTACAACTACAATTCCTGCTGACAAAATCAGCGAAGTTATCGGCAAGAGCGGAAAGGTAATCAAGGAAATTCAGGCTGAGTGTGATGTTAAGGTTGACATAGAAGAAGACGGTGAGTTCGGACAGGTATTTGTTTCGGGCTTAGACGCAGACAAGTGTAACCGTGCTATCGAAATAATCAACACAATCGCAGTTGATCCAGAGCCGGGTGCTATGTACCTCGGCAAGGTAACACGCATTATGGACTTTGGTGCATTTGTTGAGATTGCTCCCGGCAAGGAAGGTCTTGTTCATATTTCTCAGCTCGATGTTAAGCGTACAGAGAATGTTACCGATGTAGTAAATGTCGGAGATATTATCCGCGTAAAGGTTATGGAAATTGACGATAAGGGCAGACTTAATCTTTCACGCCGTCAGGTGCTTATTGATGTTGACGGACTTACTCCGGAAAATGATGTTGACAGCGAAAAATCTTCCCGTCCGAGAAGAAATCACGGCAATGACCGCAGAGGCGGACATAATCACGGAAATCGCAGATAATTTATATTAAACAAAGGTGCTTAGTCAAATCTGATTAAGCACCTTTTTAATGAAATTGCCGACGGATACAAAGATAATGAAATTAAAGATGCGGAAACTGCGATGCAGTTTTAAGCCGGCTTTCGATGATATTTGATAATAGAATATCCGCATAAAGCTTTTATACTGTTCGCAAATATTTGGTACAGTTCGGTTTTGCATCATAAGGGCAACAATAAACGCTTGGTATATTGCCAAGCGTTTATTTATGTATAAAATTTTATTCACTGCACAATTTCCTTTTGAACAAGCGTTGCATCAATTACGGATACGAGTCCGTCATCGTTAAAATCCGCAATTTTTATCTGTTCATCAGTAAGATATATTATTTGGGCAGCTGCCTTTTGAATTTCTGTGGCATCTTTTATATTGAGAATACCGTCAAAATTTACATCTCCTTTTAAAGAAGTGTCCGCAAATTTTGAAAAAACTTTCAGCGATTCAAGGGGATTTCCGTTTTTATCAAACAAAGCCTGATTGTCCCACGAAGAACCGCCGTGCCATTTGGCACCGTCCTCACTGTACTCTCCCGAAAAACTTGACGCCCAGCCTGAGCCGTATTTTTCCCACAGTTCATAGTTTTGCTGATATGAATTTGTGCCGACGGTAATCCACGCAGGTTCCCAATAAAACACGCCTATTCCCTTGCTGCCTGTCGATTTTACGGCATTAAACACATCCTCTAAGGCTTTTGCCTGTCCATAGGCGTTTACAGGATATTTTAAGTCACTTTCATTGCCGATTACGGTATTAGACGAAAAATCGCTGTCTTCGGATGTAAAAGGATATGCGGTTTCAGCACACATAACATATTTATCGTATTTGTCAGCAATTTCTTTCAACTCAGCCGTTAAATTCTCGGTTGAGCCGTGCCAGTAGGAATAATAGGAAGTTGAAAAAACATCGTACTCAACATTATTTTCTTTGAGTGTCTCGGCAAACCAATCAAAATGATTTTTTTGAGGATCCGTATAATGAACCGCTCTTAATATTTTGCTGTCAACGGCATTTACTGCGTCAAATCCGCTTTTAAGGAGCACACAGACATTGGAATAATCCGTTTCACCGCACATTCCGTTGTTTATCTCGTTGCCGACCTGAACCATTCCGACATTTACACCGTTATTTTTGAGCGTATTAAGGCTTGAATATATATACTCATAAACTGCATACTGCTTTTGAGCCAAAGAAAAGTTTTCCCACGCCTTGGGGACTTGCTGTTTGGACGGGTCAGCCCAAAAATCCGACAAATGAAAATCAGCCAAAATTTTAATGCCGTGCTTTGAAGCAAGCTTTCCGATTTTGCAGGCATTATCTATGTCGCAGTTTCCTCCGCCGTATCCGTTGCCGTTTTCATCATACGGATCGTTCCAAATTCTAATACGAATATAATTTATTGAGCAGTTTTTAAGAAAATCAAAAAAGCCGTCGTCATCAAGAATATTTCCCTCGTAGTCGCGAAAACTTACTCCGCTGTTTTTAAGAGAAATATACGAGGAAATATCAACTCCCCGTATAAATTCGGGATTTGAATTTGTATTTTCCGCCGCATTAGCAGAAAACACAAAACAGAATAAGAGTAAAATCGAAAGAGCAACGCTTGTAAATTTAATTTTCATACTCTCACCTATTTTTAATACGATTTATTATGACTGTTCTTTATCCTTTAAAATTTTGTTTGCGGCAAGCATTACGCCGAGTTTTCCGCCGTGGAAGTTGAGTCCGCCCTGCATCCAAACAGCGTATGGCTCTCTGAGCGGAGCGTCAGCCGACAGCTCGATTGATGAGCCGAGTGTAAACGCACCTGCCGCCATAATCACCTTGCTTTCATATCCGGGCATATCAGACGGATACGGTTTGACAAAGCTGTCAACTGCCGAACCGCTTTGAATACCCTGACAAAAGCTGATTAGTCCCTCTTCGTTTCCGAGTTTAATGAGCTGGATTATATCTCCCCTGCTCTCATTATATTTGGGCGTTGTATCATAGCCGAGAATTTCAAAAAGAGCAGACGCAAAAACCGCCGTCTTGAGTGCCTCGCCTGTCACATGGGGAGCATGATACGCCCCCATAAACAGCTCTCTGCTTGCATTGAGGGTTGCACCTATCTCCTTTCCCGTTCCGGGAGTTGTCAGCCTGTAGGCACACATTTCAACAAGCTCTTTTTTGCCTGCTATATAGCCGCCTGTAGGTGCAATTCCGCCTCCGGGGTTTTTTATGAGAGAACCTGCCATAATATCTACACCGACCGATAAAGGCTCAACCTTCTCAACAAACTCGCCGTAGCAGTTGTCAAGCATAATTATTGACTTGGGCGAAACCCTTTTGCTTGTGTAGCAGATCTTTTTGATTTCTCTGTAGGTAAGCGATGGTCTGAGGCTGTATCCTCTTGAACGCTGTATGTAAACCATTTTCGGCTTTTCTTCACTTATTGATTTTTCTATAGCCTCATAATCAACAGTGCCGTCCGATTTAAGCTCGGTCATCTTAAACTCAATGTTAAAATCCTTAAGAGAACCGGGATAATCGCCCTCAATACCGATTGCACTGCGTATTGTATCATACGGCATTCCCGTTACTGAGAGCATTGTATCTCCAGGTCTTAACATTCCGAAGAGTGCGACGGTAAGTGCGTGCGTACCGCTTACAAAATTATGCCTTACAAGGGCGTCTTCTGCGTCAAAAACATACGCGTAAACACGGTCAAGTGCATCTCTTCCTGCGTCATCATAACCGTAGCCTGTCGAACCGCTGAAATAACTTTCTCTTACCGAAGCTTGTTGAAACGCCTTAATCATTTTTTGCTGATTGTATTCCTGAATATCGTCAATTTCAGCAAGCTTCTCTCTGCACAATTCCATCGCCTTTTCAGACGCATCCAAAATTTTTTTATCTATATCAAAAAAACTCAAAATATCACCTTTCAAAAAAGTATTCGCACCATTCGTCCGACTGTTTAAAGCCGAGATTATCATAAAACGAAACATTTGCGTTTTTTGCCCTGTGCAAAAAAACCGCCTTGTTTTCCGCAATAAGTCTGTTAGATATGTACTTTACAATGCTTGAGCCATATCCCCGTTTTCTGTAATCGGGGTCGCACGACACTGCTCCGAGCACCGCTCCGTCGCCGCTTTCGGCAACAGTCATCGCCACCGCAACAAGAGTACCGTTATCGCTGATTCCGTATATTCTCATCGTTTTGTGGCGAAGCTTATGGTTTATGTCAACATAAAAGTCCTCAAAAAGCGGAGGCTTAAAATTATCGTCGGCACACCGCACAATAAGGTCGTAAGCGTCTTTTATGTCGGGCTCAACTATATTCAGACCGTCACCGTCAAACTCAAACGGGGTATTTCTTACAAGCACTGCACCCGTAGTTTTTTTGTAACCGAATAAGTCAAGATTGTACTTGCCGCTGCACAAAATACTTGAAGCACCTGCAACCCTCATAAAGGAAGAAATCTCCTCCAAATCGCTGCCATCGGTGAGAAACAAAACAAAGTTTGTCCCGCTGCGGGCAGCTGCACCTGTGCATTTACCGTCCTCGTCCGATATTATCCAGTAATCCACAAATGCAAGCTCAGGAGGGTAGCTGTTGTAAAGCGAAATTATTCTGCACGCAAAAGGGTCATTATCGGATATTTTACCGACAGACGACTTAAAATCATTAACTTCATTTGCAGAAATTATCATTTAACGCAATTCCCCTTTTCACTCAAAATTCCGCCCGCTATCTTTTGTGACACCGTTTTAACAAGCATGAGCATATCCTCGCAGTCCTGCCTGTTTACAACAGAGCTCGGAGAATGTAGGTATCTGCACGGCAGTGAAATTGCAAGAGTTCTCACTCCTCCTCTGCTTGAGTGAATAACTCCCGCGTCGTTTCCTCCTGCAACCGCACGCTTATACTGAACATTGACGCCTTGTTCCTCTCCGCAGGCAAAAGCAAGGTCAATCATATCCTTATCGTAAATTGTCCGCCTGTCCATAAAGGAAATTACCGCACCGCCCGACAGATTGCAAACCTGTCTGTGCTCGTCCACTTCGGGAATATCCGCGGCGGTTGTAGTTTCTATTACAAGTGCAAACTCGGGGTCAACCGTATAAGCCGCTGTTTTTGCACCTCTGAGTCCTACTTCTTCCTGCACGGCAAATACAAATTCCATATCATATTCAAGCTCGCTCTTTATAAGTTCAATAAGCACAAGACAGCCGAATCGGTCGTCGAGAGCTTTTGCAGTTATTGTATCATGATTATGAGAAAAATCAGAAACAAATGTAATGCTGTCGCCGTAACCCGTAACGCTTAGTGCGTCCTGTCTGCTGTTTGCACCGATATCTATATACATATCGGTCATTTCGGGGATTGTTGATTTATCATCTCCCCTGCAAAGGTGTATAGGCTTTATTCCGATTATTCCGTGAAGCTTATTTTTGCCTACAAGCACTCTTTTGCCGGGCAGAATCCTCCTGTCTATTCCGCCCACTTCATCAAACTTTAAATATCCGTCCATTGTTATGTCGGTGACGATAAGACCTACCTCATCCATATGGGCAGAAAGCATAAGTTTTGAAATTGCCCTGTTTTTGCCCTTTTTCTTCACAAAAAGGTTTCCGAGGCTGTCAACCTGTATATCGTCGGCATACGGCTTTATTTCGTTTATAATCAGTTCTCTTACTTCATCTTCATCACCCGAAATACCGCCGCACATACAAAGCTTTTCAAGCAGTTTTAAATCAAGCATTAAAAGCACCTCCGCATTTTATATACTCGCAGATAAGCCTTGCCGTGTTTTCAACATCGTCAAGCGAAACCACTTCATACGGGGTGTGCATATATCTCTGCGGTATGGAAACGACAGCCGTTTTTATGCCGCCTTTTGTTACGGTGATGCTGTCGGCATTTGTGCCTGTTGTTCCTCCGATAACTTCAAACTGATACGGAATTTCTTTTGATTTTGCTATATCCGTGAGTTTATTTGACATTGCCCTGCTTAATATCGGCGAAATGCAAATCATGGGTCCGCCTGACAGCTCAATTTTGGAGTACTCCCCCGTTACATCAGGCTGAGAAGCAAAACTGACATCAATCGCTATTGCCTCGTCTGCATCTATCCCAAAGGCACCTGTTTTTGCCCCCCTGCCAAAGGTTTCCTCCTGAACGCTGAGCATAATAACGACCTTATAACCGAGGTTATTTTCATCGCTTAAAAGCTGTGCTGTTTTTATCAGGGCTGCCGCACTGCATCTGTTATCAAGTGCAGGTGCGGCAATTCTTTTGTTGAGCAGCATTTGCGGTTTTGTGTCAAATGTGAGAACATCACCGATTTTAATATGCTTTTTTACTTCTTCCTCAGGCATGGCAAAGTCGATATATGTTTTGTCAAGCAAAACTGCACTACCTTCTTTGCCGTCCGACAGATGAGGAGGCATACAGCAAACCGTGCCGACAATTTCGGGATTTTTTTGCAGTACTATGCGGCTGTCCTGCAGGGTACGGGCGTCAATCCCGCCGCATTTATCTGCCTTTACAAAACCGTTTTTGTCAATAGATGTTACAATCATTCCGATTCTGTCAATATGAGCGTCGAGAAGTATTGTCTTTTCGGCATTCTTATTTCCAAGACAAGCAATCAAATTTCCGTTTTTATCAACGCAAACATCGCAATATTTCTCAAGATACGCCTTTGCAGCATTCACGGCGGGCTCTTCATTGCCCGAAACACCGGAAACGCTGCACAAATCAAATATAATTTCAGTTAAGTCCATAATTATATCACTTCAAGTTATTGACTATCGACTTGAAGTGATTACCTCTTTCCTCAAAATTTTTGTAAAGTCCAAAGCTTGCACTTGCGGGCGAAAGCGAAACGATGTCGCCGCTTTCGGCTCTTGCACAGGCTTCTTTGACGGCTTCTTCCATATTAGTTACATTTACAATTTCAATGCTGTTTTCATCGTAATTATCGGCTGATTTTACGGCGGCTTCAATTTTAGGAGCAGTATCGCCGAGAAGTATCAAAAGCTTTACCTTATCGTTTATAACGGGACCGAGCGGCTCATAGGGTATGTGCTTATCGTATCCGCCGGCTATAATGATTATTTTTTTATCATAAAGCGAAAGTGTTCCGAGAGCCGTCCTTGTCGGGCTTGAGGCTATTGAGTCGTTGTAATACTTAACGCCGTTGTATTCTCTGACAAACTCTGCCCTGTGCTCAACTCCTCCGAAAGTTTTGGCAACTGCTATGATAGTTTCAACATCAACAATACCCCATACCGCAGATATTGCCGCAAGATAATTTTCTACATTGTGCATACCGGGAATTTTTATATCCCTGTAATCCATAATTTCAGTTACCTTGCCGTAGTTGCTGTAACATATTGTATATCCGTCAAGATATGCTCCGTTAAACAGCTTTTCCTTTACGCTGAATTTGGCAAGCTGACCGCGGACAGAATCGGAAAAAGAATTTGAAATTTCATTATCCGAATTCAGCACAGCCTTTGAAAAGGCGTTTTGATGCAAAACGATATTCTTTTTTGAATCAATATACTCCTGCATATCCTTATGTATGTCAAGGTGATTTGGAGCAAGGTTTGTTACGACCGAAACATCGGGACTTTTTCTCATTGATATAAGCTGAAAACTTGAAAGCTCAACAACCGCATAGTCGTCGGGATTGACGGTTTCAATCTCAGGGAGAAGCGGTTTTCCGATATTGCCGCCGAGGTGCACGGTCTTGCCGCTTGCCTTTAAAAGCTCGGAAATTATTGTTGTTGTAGTTGTTTTGCCGTCGGAGCCTGTAACGGCTATTGTTTTACACGGGCACAGGTCAAAAAAGACTTCCATTTCCGATGTTAAAACTACGCCTCTGTTTCGCAAGTCAACAAGCTCTTTTTTATAAAACGGTGTTCCGGGACTTCTGAAAACAATATCTGCGTCAATGTCGGTAAGATAGTTTTCTCCCAAAATAAGGTTGGCACCGTATTCCTTTGCTTTCTCGCCGTTTGCACCCAATGACTCATAATCTTTTTTGTCGCAGGCAGAAACAACGGCACCCTTATCTGCAAAAAGCTTGATAAGAGGAAGATTACTCGTGCCGATTCCGATAAAAGCAACTTTTTTGCCGCAAATATATTCAAAAAATTCATTTACATTCATAATTATTGAATTCCCCTCTCATAAAAATTCATCCTATTAATTATACAGATTTATGTAAAAAATTTCAACCGCCTGCGTATATTATTGAAATAATATTTGTAAAATGCTAAAATATAATCGGTGGTTATATGCTAAACGACTTCATAATAATTGACAAAAACAAAAAATCTCCTTTTTACCGTCAAATATACCTGTCGGTAAGAAAGGCTATTGAAAACGGCAGTCTGCAAAAGGGCACTAAAATGCCGTCGATAAGACGGCTGTGTCAGGATTTGTCCGTTTCAAAAACCACAATAACAAGTGCATATGAACAGCTCTGCGTTGAGGGATACATCAAAAACATTCCTCAAAGCGGATATTATGTCGAGGCGGAATTTGACAGCCTGCCAAAATCAATTAAAGCGGAAACATCAGATAAAACCGAACACAATAAATTTTATGAATATGATTTCAGCGGAAAAAGCATTGATGAAAATATAATCAACATTTCGCAATGGAAAAAGTGCGTTAAGGATGTTATCAATCAAAATTACCTGCTTACATCCTACGGCGACGAGCAGGGCGAAATAAAGTTAAGAAACGCACTGCAAAAATACAGCTTAGGCACAAGAAGCGTAAACACAAAGGCAGAGAACATAATTGTAGGAGCAGGAACGCAGCCGCTGTTTTATTTGCTGTGCACAATGCTGGGAGAAAACAAAAAGGTTGCAATGGCAGATTCAAGTTATGTTCAGTCGGAGCTTGTGTTTAAAAGCTTCGGTTACGAAATTAATTATTTTAAAAGCGATAAATTCGGAGTAACGGTTGATTCTCTTGACAATATTATGCCAAATATAATTTTAATTAATCCTAATTTTACCGTAAAAAGCGGTGCAAATATGCCTGTAAACAGGAGGATAGAAATAATTAACTGGGCAAAACAGAATAACGCTTTGATAATTGAGGACGATTACAACGGGGAGCTTAGATATATTACCCGTCCGATGTCGTGCGTTCAGAATTATGATACGGAAAACACGGTTTATCTCGGCTCGTTTTCAAAGGTTTTATTGCCGTCGGTAAGAATAAGCTATATGGTTCTTCCGAACAAATTAATCGGCATCTACAAAAGCATAAAGCATATGACAAATCAGACTGCGTCAAAAACAGAACAGCTTGCTCTGGCTCAGTATATTGAAAGCGGAAAAATTGACTCTCACCTGAGAAAAGCACGAAGAATTTATCTTGAAAAAAGTAAAATAATGCTTGACAGTATCAATAAATATTTTAATAAATCGTGCAAAATTATCTTTAACGAAACCTCTTTGTATGCGTCGATTGTCATTTCAAATGTACAGGACAGAAAGAAGATTAATGACGCTTTGGAAAAAAATTCTGTAGCCGTTATTCCGTATAATCAAAACGGAAGCAAATTTTCAGTAAGCTTTTCGGGAATTTCGCAGGACAAAATAGAACCAGGAATCGCTCTTTTGGCAAAGATTATATACGGTTTTTCGGATTGATTAAATATATGGTATTTTAAAATTAAATTATGTATCCTAAGCGAAACCCTAAAACGGGCAATAAAAAACGCCCTCCTATGGCAAAATATTCATAGGAGGGCTTTGCTGTGCCGTGAGAATATAAATACTACCGATATAGACAAAGCTTAAAATAATACAGCGACTGTATTCTGCTGTCTTGTGTATTGCGTTGAAATATGTTTTTTACTGTCATTGGGCGATTTTGCAGATTGTTATATATTTATGTATCTGCATTGATACACTCGCCGAGATGAACTGAATAAATTATACACTCGGACACGGGCATCGAGGT
Organism: Clostridiales bacterium; assembly: GCA_019415945.1. Classification (GTDB taxonomy): domain Bacteria; phylum Bacillota; class Clostridia; order Oscillospirales; family Acutalibacteraceae; genus Ruminococcoides. The sequence continues at coordinate 6,988 of DXYF01000028.1, read as the reverse complement.
TGACTGTTCCATAGCAAGCCTGTAAATTTCAAGCTGTTTTTTGTAGTTAAAAAGCAGTTTTGATGCGTCGCTCACTCGGTCCGTTTTGTAATCAACAATCACGAGCCTGCCGTTTTCTTCAAACGCCAAGTCGACGGCTCCCTGCACAATAATCTCCTCCCTGTCGCTTGATGAGGTCAGATTGTCAAATATCTGCGACGGCTTGAGCCTTGCCGCAAAACGCTCCTCTCTCATAACACACGGGGAATTAATTACACGGTCAAAAAGCTCCGAGTTTAAAAAGCCTGAAATTTTGTCTGCGTCGATTAGCGACGCCTGATTTTCAGTCAAAATACCGAGCGAATTGAGTCGCTTGATTTCACTTTTTATATCTGCTCTTGCATTTTTAAAATCGCAGTATTGAAGGAATTTGTGATGTGCAGTACCTCTGTCAACTCCCGTTTTGCTCTCTTTATTGAGAAAATCGGGCTTTTTTAATATTCGTTCAAAATGAGCGTCGCCGCCGTGAGCAATTTCGGACGCGGTTACTTTTTGCGGCAGATTCATAATTTCGCAATTTTTGTATTCAAAAGCGAGATTTACTTTAAGAACCTGTGCATAATCAAACGAATCTGCGGCTTTGGTATTTATGTTAATCTCTTCTGAATTTTCTGGTTCTTCACAAGAAAAGCCTGTTATCTGCTCTTTTTCATTTATTAAATCGAGCTTCCAGTTTAGGCTGTTGTCTTGCGGCAGAAGCTGTGACATCGGATCTAAAGAGCGTCTTAATTTATTTTGAGAGGGATGCACGAGAGCACACAAAAGCAGCCAATCGGATATTCGTTTGCACTTTGAAACGGTATACGGCTCAATGAATTTTCCGAAAATTAATTTTGAATAAAGGTCTTTGAGGTATTTCTCCGTATTGCTCTTTGTCACAAGTGCAATAAGCTTTTCCTTTGCCCGTGTAAAAGCAACATATAAAATTCTCAGTTCTTCCGCCATTGCGTTTTGGGAGTGTTCAAGCTCTACCGCAAGCCTTGTTATTGTAGAATACCTGCATAGACCTTGTTTTTTTCTTATTCCCAGACCTGCCGCACTGTCGATTAACACATCGGACTTGTATTCGTTCTCGTTGAATTTCGCGGCGGTATTAGCTAAGAAGCACACGGGAAACTCAAGTCCCTTTGACGAATGGATACTGAGCACACGCACGCTGTTGAGCGAATCCGTATCCGAAGATACGGCGGGCAGATCCGCACCGTTTTCGATAAGTCTGTCAATATATGAAATAAAATCAGACAATGTCTTATAGCCGTTTGACTCAAAGTCCCGTGCGTAAACACGCAAAAATTCAAGATTTCTCATGGGCGAATCGCCTGAGCAGACAGCCGAGGTGACAGCACCGATTGAAGTAATGTCGTATATGAACCCGAGCAGTTCGTCAACGGAACAGGTGTAGGAGTAATTTTTTAAAAGCTTAAGCTCCGATAAAAACTCTCTCGCCTTTTCGTTTTTTGAAGAATACCTTTTAAGTGCGGAATACAGGTTTGTGTATCGGTTGTCCGCTCTCATCTGCGAAAGCTCATCGGGTGTAAAGCCGTATATCGGACTGCACAAAACAGCCAAAAGCGGAATATCAAGAGAGGGATTATCGATAACCCTCATAAGATTTAACACCGTTTTGATTTCTTTGGTATCAAAAGTATTCTCTTTGTTCTCGCTAAAGGCAGGTATTCCGAAGTTGATAAGAGTTTTTACATAGATATTTGCACGACCCTTAGGGCTTCTCATAATTATTGCAAAGTCGCCGTAGGTTGCTTTTCTCATAGAGTCGCCGTCTTTGACAAGAAAGCCGGAATGCATCATTGAGCGGATTTTTTGTGCAATATACTGTGCCTCTGTTTCGCAGGAATCCGCACCCTCAAAGGCTGATTTTTCTATCAGAGAAATTTCGTAATCGCATTGATCGGATTCGGGATACACGGCACCCACATTCAGCATTTCGTCCTCGGTGTAATCCATTTGGGCGGAATGTTTTGTCATAAGTCTTGAAAACACAAAATTTACTGCGTCGCAAATTTCACTGCGGCTTCTGAAATTCTTATCAAGAATTATAGTTGCAGGATAAGACGGATTGTTTTCATCAAACTTCTTATAGGAATTTTTGCGGTCAATAAAAATCTGCGGTTTTGCCTGTCTGAAGCCGTAGATACTTTGCTTTACATCGCCCACCGCAAAAAGGTTGTTTTCATCCCTGCTTACGCATTTGAATATTAAATCCTGAACATCGTTTACATCCTGAAACTCGTCAACCATTATTGCGTCATATCTTTTTGAGATTTCCTCGGCGGCGGCGGTTTTTGTATATCCGCTGTCGGCGGGGGCCGCAAGCAGTTTTACGGTCAGAAGTTCCACATCGGCAAAAGACAAAATATTCTTTTTGCTTTTAAGGCTGTCAAACTCCTTTATGTACTCACGGACAACGCTGAAAAGTGTTGACACCAGCTTGTAAAGCTGTTTGATTTCTTGACTTGCTTGTTCCTCGCTTTCCGAGAAAAAAGACTGTAATGACTTGATTTCCTGTTTAACGGTATCACGGTTTTGGGAAACCGCAAGCTTGACGGGATTATCTTTTTCGCCTCTCGGGGCGACAAGCCTGCCGCTTGAAAAAGAGAAAACCGCCGCCGCTATATCGTCCCACACTCCGCCGTGAAGCTTTTTGAGGATTGATTCAAGAAAGACAAGGTCCTCATTAAGCCTTGTGCTGAATGCGTTTTTTATCTTCTCGTCACTTTCAAGCAGTTTTATCGAGGTTTGGGTGATGTTGATTGCATAGTGAACGGAAGATATGCAATGCTCAATTATAATTTTTCCCCACAATGACTTTGAAAAGGACGGCTCTGCGTAATTTAAAAGCATATTGTCAAGCCATTTGTCGGCAAACGGCTGTGTTGAAAGAAAATCGGCAATTTTGAGCACTGTTTCACGGAGCTTTAAATCGCCGCTTTTGTTTGAAAAGGCATCGAGCAATTCAATAAAATCGCCGCTGTCGGACGAATAGAAAGTATTTAGCGCATTATCAAGTGCGGATTTGCTGAGCAGAGTAAGCTCATTGTCATCGCCGATTCTGAAATCTCGGGGAATATCGAGGGCGTGGAAATATTCTCGAACCGTGTCGGAGCAAAAGCTGTCTATGGTTGAAATGTTCGCTGTGTACAGAAGCTGTTTTTGCTTTAGCAAATGCTCATTGTACGGGTCATTTTCGAGAAGTGAGTTTACGGCAAGCGTTATTCGCTGCTGCATTTCTGCGGCTGCGGCTCTTGTAAATGTAACTATGAGCAGTCTGTCAACATCAACAGGGTTTTCTTCTCTTGTTATTAAATTAATTACCCTTTCGACAAGCACTGCTGTTTTTCCCGAACCTGCCGCAGCCGAAACAAGCACCGAACCGTCTGTCGCATAAATTGCGTTTTTTTGCTGCGGTGTCCATTCTCTGCCCATATTACTTCTCCCCTTTCTCAAGCTCACTGTCAATTATTTGATAAACTTCATCATTTGAAACGGCAAAGGCGTTTACGGGACTGCTCATACGATATTGACAAACGCTGTCGTACGGACAGTACTCGCACGCATCTTTTCCGCCCTTGAGCGGAGCCGCCTCAATATCTCCCGAATAAAGCTTGCTGCCCATTGACGATACGGTATATTCAAGCTTTTTGAATATTTTTCCGAACTGCTCCAATGTGGCAAGGCTTTTTGAAGATTTCGGGGTGCCGAGGTCAATTTTTACGGGTATATAGACGGCTTTTTCCGATTTATCCATTCCTTTGATAACTCTTGCGTCGTCAAGGAGCAAACCGTTCATTTTGAGCGATTTTTTAATACTGTCTTTTATCTCTTTATCGCTAAGCTGTTTTTCTGATGAAATAACGGGAACCGTTGCGGGCATATAGAGTATTCCCGCAGGCAAAACATCTCCGTATTTTTCACTGCCGTTTAAAATGATTGAATATAAATACAGAAGCATCTGCAAATTAAGTCCGTATAAAATATCGGAGAGGTTAAACATGGCTGAGCCTGTTTTGTAATCAACAATACGCAGATACTTTACATTATTGCTCTCCATTATATCCACACGGTCAACGCTTCCGTACAGAGCAACATTATGACCGTCAGGCAGCGTCACCGTGTAGGACGGGATATCGTCGCCGATTTTAAGCTCGCAGTCTGCAACATCAAAGTCACTCTGTCCAAGCTCGGTTATTATGTGCTTTAACAATACAAACACATTTTCGGATATTATTTTAAGCCTGTACATAAACGCCTTGTTCTTGTTATCCAAGCCGCCGAAATACTGCTCGGAATATTCGTTTAAGGCATTCTCTGTAAAAGCTTTTATACTCTCGTCCGTCATTGAGGAGTAGTCCTGCTTTTTGAAAGTACCAAAAAATCTTTCAAGCAGAAAGTGAACAAGCGTTCCGTATTCAAGCTGATTAATCTCTGCCCTGCGTCGCTCACGGATATTAAGTCCGTAGCTGCAAAAATAGGCAAATCTGCAAAGACTGAATTTTTGAACCTGCGACGCGGATATTTTTAAGTTTTCGCCGAAGAGGCTTTCGGCGTTTTTCGGCTCGCTTATTTTAAAAGGAGTGCTGTTTGCGGCACGGATAACGGCTTTTGACTTTGAGGAAAAATACGGATGACTGTCAAAAAACTCGGAAAGTCCTTTGAGCCCTCCGCCGTTTTCACAAAGAGAGCGGGCGTATTCTTCAAACGCAGGTCTAATCGAGTACATTGCCTCAAGCTTTGGGTTGAAGTCGTAACGGTCATAGATTTTTATGTTCGGAAACGCTTTTACGGTTTCTTCAAAAATAACTGACGGCGAATAGGGTGTTCCGAACAAATCGAAGCACGGATATGTGATATAGAGCTTTTCCGAGGGAGAAGTCATACAGCAATACGCCATAAAAATTTCAAGGTCTGCAAGACTTGAAAAGTCCTCGCAGAGCTTTACATCGCTCAGCGAAAGCTGCTTTAGCTCATAAGGCGAGAACACGCCCGATGAATGAGGAACGGAGGGAAATTCTCCGTCTGTACAGCCGATTAAAAATGTTACCTTTTGGTTTGAAACTCTGACACGCTGTGCGGTGGTAACGGTTACGCTGTCAAGCGTTTGGGGTATTTTCATCAGTTTTATTGAAGAAATCTGAATTGAGAGAAGCTCGTAATACCGTCGGGGCGATAAGGCGGTATCTCCGACAACCGCCGCCGTTTTGTCAAGTGCGTCCATCAAAAAGTTCCAAACTCGGATTTGCTCCGCTCCCCTGCCCCTTTCGCTGCCGTCTTCAAATGCGTCATACATATTGCCAAGAGCGTCCTGCACTTTAAGCTCTGTTAAAAGCTCATAAAGAAGCTGTGTTATTTCTCTTCCGTTTTTGTCCTTAATATTTTCGCTGAATCTTAAAAGAGGCTCTGCAATACTCTTTCGCACTTTTTCAGCCGTTTTCAGGCTTTCGATGTCGGAATCAGACAATCTTGAAGAAAAGCCGCGGGGATTTTGGGTAAATTCCGATTTAAAATCCGAACCGTTTACATTCCAAATATATGTATAGTTTTCAAAGCAGTTTATTTCTTCAAGAGAATTTGAGGTAAGACCTGTTTTGAGCAACGCCATTACATCGTCTCTCTGAAAATTATCAAAAATAATTCTGAACACGGAGTTAACAAAGCGAATAACGGGCTTTACCTCAATATCGCTTTCCGAATCCATAAAGTACGGTATTTCGTACTTTTGAAATACCGTATCTATTATCCCCCTGTACGGTTGGGTATCGTGACAAATGACGGTAATATCACGGTACAGCAACCCGTCTTTGATTATCATACGCTTTATCTGACGAGCGGCAAACTCACATTCCTCATATCTGTCCTTCGCCGAGTAAAGTATGATGTTTTGGGGTTCGTCGGGGCTTTGTGCCTTGTCTTTTCTGAAAATCGAGCTTTCAAGCACCGAAAGCTCACTGTTTTTAAATTTTTTGTTTTCCGACAGCTTAACAGGAACTTTTAACTCTATGCCCTCCGATTTTGCAAGATTTTTCAGCGTTTTATAGGTAGCATACGATGTAACAAAAGCCTGCTCCTGTTCGTCGCTTTCGGGGTCAAGCGTCAATGCGATAAAGGCAGAACTGCACTGATTTAAAATCACCTTCAAAACTTTTAACTGCTGTGCGGAAAATCCGCTGAAAGAATCGACGAACACGGTGTAGCCTTCAAACATATTATTCTCACAAAGAATATTATAAAGTCTGGTCAAGTCATCAAGCGGGTCAACATAACTTTGTGACAAAATCGCGTCAAAGGTGTCTAAAACAAGTGCGGTTTCATACAGCTTTGCTTTAAGAGTTTTGTTTTTTATGCTGTTTGAAGCATTATAAAGCATAGCAGTTGAAATATTATTTTTTTTGCAGTCGGTAAGCGTTTGCAGCATAAGCTGAGCAAGACTGCCTGTTTTCTTTGTTTTTAAAAGTATGAGCTTTTCCGTAAGCTGTTCAAGTGCTATATTCATAATTACGGCACGGGTGCCGTCGTCAATGACATTTTCAGGCACATTGAGAGTCTGTTCAAACACAAAACGGCACAGTCGTGAAAATCCGAAAACCTTGATGTTTTTTGAAAGCTTTGCACCCAAAAGATTTAAAAAAGCTTTTTCCGTTTCAAAGGTATTCATATCGGGGACAAGCACCAACAGCTTTTCATTGCCGTTTTTTGAAAGCTCACATATTTTGTTATACATATATGTTGTTTTGCCTGTTCCGCTTTTTCCTAAAACAAACCGCAGCATATTACACACCCCAACGCTTTTATATCTATATATTTAAAATTATTTTATCAATCAAGACCGCTGAAAATTTGCGTCTTAAACCTTTTGACTTCTGCGATATATGCGATATTTAGCTTAAATGAAAAAGTGAAGTTAGGGTAAATAGCTTAAGTATACTTCAAAAAT